>NZ_JBIVUM010000004.1:0-542790 GCF_044757205.1 Kitasatospora sp. NPDC091335
GGGCCCATGATCGCGGTGAACTCGCCCTGGGGGAAGGTGACGCTGACGTTGTCGAGGGCGACGACGCGGGTCTCCCCCTCCCCGTAGACCTTGTTGAGACCGGTGGCGCGGGCGGCCGCCAGGCCGGTGTGGACGGCGGTTGCGGTCGACGGGGTCACGGGGGGCTCCTTGTGCTCGCGGATTTGTACCTCCATGTTCCGCGAGGTGATCATGGTCCTGCGTCGATCCGCCGGACGGTTGGGCCTACCGCCGCTGGGCGTACGGGAGGGTCGGCCCCTCCTCCTGCGGTATGACGCGAACCCTGAGGCAGGGGGGATGGCCGGAAGGCTGTCCTTCGTGGCCGAATTCCAAACGGTTCGTCAGATGGCAAGGAAACATGACAACTTCCGCGGCCGGGAACATGCAAAAGGACGAGCCGGGCGACTAGGCTCTGGGGGGTTCGCAGGACGCCCGGATGGTGGAACGCAGACACGGGCAGCTTAAAACTGCTTGGCCGCGAGGCCGTGCCGGTTCGAGTCCGGCTCCGGGCACCGATATCCCGGCGGGGGCGCCGACGGCGTCCCCGCCGGTGGTCGTTCAGGGGATCCTCCTCGCGGCGTATCCCGAAATTTTTGCCAAGCCATTACCCTTGTACACGGGCGGTGCAGTGCCGCCACGGAGGGAATGAGCAATGAGAAGCAGCAACCCGGTCTTCTCGCGGGAGGGGTCCTTCACCCGCGACACCGGCTACGCAGGGTTCGGCAACACCGCGCAGGCCGGGAGTCCGAACGGCGCCAACCCCTACGCGGGCACGGCCTACGCCCAGCAGCCGCAGGGTCAGGCCCCGCTGACCGACGACCAGCTCTACGAGATGTACAACGGCCCGTCGGCCGGTCCCGCGGCCACCGGGCGGATGACGCTCGACGACGTGGTCGCCCGCACGGCGATGACGCTGCTGACCCTGGTCGCCGCCGGTGCGGTGGCCTGGTTCGCGCTGCCGTTCGAGAACTTCGGCTTCGCGATCGGCGCCAGCCTGGTGGCCATGGTCGTCGGCATGGTGGTCTCCTTCAAGCGCAGCGTGAGCCCGCCGCTGATCCTGGCCTACGCGGCCTTCCAGGGCTTCATGATGGGCGCCGTCTCGCACGCCTTCAACACCATGCTGAACGGCATCGTGATCCAGGCGGTGCTGGGCACCGCGGCGGTCTTCGCGGCGATGCTGTTCGCCTACAAGAGCGGCCGGATCCGGGTCACCGCGCGGTACCAGCGGATCGGCATCGCGATCGCCATGGGCTTCGTGCTGCTGATGCTGGTCAACGTGGTCGCGATGGCCTTCGGCGCCGACATGGGGCTGCGCTCCGGCCCGCTGGGCATCGTGGTCGGCCTGATCGGCATCGGCCTGGGCGCCTTCTTCCTGTCGCTGGACTTCGCGGCGATCGAGGAGGCCATCGCCCAGGGCGCCCCGCAGCGCGAGTCGTGGCGGGCCGCCTTCGGGCTCACCGTGTCGCTGGTCTGGATCTACATGGAGATGCTGCGGCTGATCGCGATCCTGCGCGGCGACGACTGACGGTCCCTCCCGTCGTGAACCACTGCCGCCGGGCCCCGGAGCGACTCGCTCCGGGGCCCGGCGGCTTTCTCGCTTACGCTCCTACCCATGCATGACGTAGAGCCCCTGGTCGAAGCCGTCGAGTCCCTGGCGGATCGTTTCCGCTCGCTGCCGCAGAGCAGGCTGCTGGGCGCCGTGCCCGGGCACGCCTCGCGGGCGGCGGCCGCGCTGGAGCTGGCCCGGCGGCTGGCCGGGACGGCGCTGGCGGCGGAGGGCGGGCCGTGGCGGGAACTCCCGGACGCCGGGGCCTTCGCGGTGGGGGACCAACTGGCCGTCGCCGGGCACGACCTGGCGGCCGCGCTCGCGGCGCTGCCCGGGGGCGCCGAGGTGGCGCTGCCGGACGGGCCGGTGGCGGTGGCCGAGGTGCTGGCCCGGGCGGTGGCGGCGGTGCGGGAGACGGCGGCGCTCTGCGGCTGAGCGAGCCCACCGTCGAGAGGCCGTACGAGCCCGTCGTCGGCAGGTGTACCTACGGGCCCGTACGGAGGCGCACAGGCCCGTACGGAGGCGGACAGGCCGAAGGCCGGCCGGGTCGGTAACCCCTTGACCCGGCCGGCCTTCGGCGCCTGCGTGCTGGTGAGCTGGTGAGCTGGTGTCAGATGCTCGCGACCACCCGGTCGGCGAGCACGTAGACGGCCTCCTCGTCGGTGGAGAAGGTCAGCGAGTACGAGCCGGAGAAGCGCGAGCCGCCGAGCAGCCGGACGTGCTCACCGGCACGGACCGCGTCGATCAGCCGGTACGCGGCCTCCCGGTCGCCCGGGGCCACGCAGAGCGTGGTGCCGTCGGCGAAGGCGTACACGTCCAGGGTGCCCAGCGGGCCCGGGCGGACGTCGATCAGGGCGACGGCCTCCTCGGCGAGCGCGGCCAGCCGGTCGTCGGTCCACTCCCGGGACGGCGCCTGGCTGGGGACGAAGTCGGGGTGCGAGGGGTGGCGGCGCGGGTCGGGAGCGGGGGCCGGGGCCTCCTCGACGACCGGGTCGGTGTCCAGCAGCCCGGCCTCCAGTCCGGTGGCCAGCAGGTCGGCCTCACGGCGGGCCTTGGCGTCCTTGGCGGTGGCCTCACCGGCCGGGTGGCCGGGGCGCAGCGGCGCGCCGCCCTCGGGGCCGGGCTCGGCCGGGGCGGTGCCGTCCTCGTTGATCAGGTCCTCCAGCGCGGAGCGCAGCGCCTCGCCGAACTCCGGGTCCATCGTCCCGGCGTTGTCGACGGCGTCCTGCGGGCCGGTGGGGCGGGGGAAGAAGAGCGGCCACTCGTCGGTGCCGGAGAACGATCCGGAGAACGCTCCGGTGAACGGGGAGTCGAACAGTGGCGCGTCCTCGGCCGCGCGGGCCTCCTGCTCGGCCCAGAACGTCCGGGCCTCGGTGATCTCCCGCTCGCGGTCGGCGGCGAGCGCCTCGGTGACGGCCCGGCGTATCGCGGCCTCGTCCACCGGTGCGGGCACGGCGCGGGCGGCGGCCCGCGCGTCCAGCCGGCGGGAGAGTCCCCTGAGGTGGAGCAGCACGGCGGTCGACACGGCGATCAGGATCAGCAGCAGGATGGTGTAGACGGCGCTCACGGAACGTACTCCTAGCGAGGAGCGGAACGGGGTTACGTGTCCACATTGCCGCATGCGGGGCTGTTACCGCAGTGGCGAATGTCCAATTCCTCCGGGACTTTCGCTCTTGTCCCCAAATTGTTAGGTAACACCGTTCTACGCAGTGGAGTTGATCCGCTCCGCAGTGTCGATTTCCGGGCCGAAAACGAAAGAAAAGAGGCCCGGATCGACCTCGCGGTGTGATCCGGGCCTCAATTACGCTGCGTCACTCCAAACGGGTGGTCCAGACCCTTCGGAGGGTGACCCGGGGGTCAGCTGAGGCGCTCGACGACCATCGCCATGCCCTGGCCGCCGCCGACGCACATGGTCTCCAGGCCGAACTGCTTGTCGTGCCACTGGAGGGAGTTGATCAGCGTGGTGGTGATCCGGGCGCCGGTCATGCCGAAGGGGTGGCCGACCGCGATGGCACCGCCGTTGACGTTCAGCTTGTCCAGGTCGACGCCGAGGTCGCGGTAGGAGGGGATCACCTGGGCCGCGAAGGCCTCGTTGATCTCGACCAGGTCGATGTCGTCGATGGTCAGGCCGGCGCGCTTGAGCGCCTGCCTGGAGGCTTCGACCGGGCCGTAGCCCATGATCTCGGGGGAGAGCGCGCTGACACCGGTGGAGACCACCCGGGCGAGCGGGGTGATGCCCAGCTCGCGGGCCTTGGTGTCGGACATGACGACCAGCGCGGCCGCGCCGTCGTTCAGCGGGCAGCAGTTACCCGCGGTCACCGTGCCGTCGGGGCGGAACACCGGCTTCAGGCCGGACACGCCCTCCAGGGTGACGCCGGCGCGCGGGCCGTCGTCCGCGCTGACCACGGTGCCGTCCGGGAGCGTCACCGGGGTGATCTCGCGCTGCCAGAAGCCCGCCTCGATGGCGGCCTCGGCGAGGTTCTGCGAGCGGACGCCGAACTCGTCCTGCTCGGCGCGGGTGATGCCCTTGAGCGCGGCCAGGTTCTCGGCGGTCTGGCCCATCGCGACGTAGGCGTCCGGCACCAGGCCGTCCTCGCGCGGGTCGTGCCACGCGCCGCCGCCTTCCTCGGCGCGCTTCCTGGTGCGGGCCTGGGCCTCGTCGAAGACCGGGTTCATGGTGCCGGGCAGGCCGTCCGAGGTGCCGTTCACACTGCGCGAGACGGTCTCCACGCCGGCCGAGACGAAGACGTCGCCCTCGCCCGCCCTGATCGCGTGCAGTGCCATCCGCGTGGTCTGGAGCGAGGAGGAGCAGTAGCGGGTGACGGTGGCGCCGGGCAGGTAGTCCATGCCCATCTGGACGGCCACGATGCGGGCCAGGTTGTGGCCCTGCTCGCCGCCGGGCAGGCCGCAGCCCAGCATCAGGTCGTCGATCTCGCGCGGGTCGAGCTGCGGCACCTTGGCCAGGGCGGCCTGGATGACGTGGGCGGTCAGGTCGTCCGGGCGGACGTCCTTGAGGGAGCCCTTGAACGCCCGGCCGATCGGCGAACGGGCGGCGCTGACGATGACGGCTTCGGGCATGACGGGCTCCTCGCTGAGTGAACGGCGGACCTGACGTCCGGGAGGAAAGTTACCGCCTGGTAGATCAGGCGTCACCCGCTCCGGCGTGTGAGCTGGCCGACGTGCTCCCGGGGGCCGTACCGGTTTCCTTCCCGCCTTCGGAGCGGGGCAGACCGATCCGCAGCCGGTGCCGCAACTGGGCCCAGCGGCGGCCCGGACCCTCCGCCGGCACGGCCGCCACCTCGGTGCCCTCCCGCCCGGCCGCCGCGGCGGCGGCCACCGCGACCGGCAGCACCGTCCCGCCGGGGACGGCCGTGGCCGGACGCTCCTCCTCGGGCCAGAGGCCGAGCGCGGCGCAGACCGAGGGCAGCACGGCCATCGCGGCGGTCGCGTAGCCCTGGGCGGAGGGGTGGTAGCGGTCGGCGGCGAACATCTCCGGGCGCGCGGCGAACTCCGGCCCCAGCAGCGAGCCCAGCGAGACCGTCCGGCCGCCCGCCTCCACCACCGCGATGGTCTGCGCGGCGGCCAGCTGCCGGCTCAGCCGGCGGGCCACCCAGCGCAGCGGCGGGCGCACCGGCTTGATCGTCCCGAGGTCGGGACAGGTGCCCACGACCACCTCGCAGCCGTTGGCGCGCAGGGCGGCGACGGCCTCGCCGAGCCGGCGGACGGCCAGTTGGGCCGGGCTGTGCCGGGTCACGTCGTTGGCGCCGACCATGACCACGGCGACGTCCGGGTGGTGCGGCAGCGCCTGCTCCAGCTGGCCGGAGAGGTCGGCGGAGCGGCCGCCGGAACGGGCCACGTTGACCAGCCGGACGGGGCGCTCGGCCACCGAGGCCAGTCCGGCGGCCAGCAGCGCGCCCGGGGTCTCGCCGGCCCGGGCCACCCCGAGGCCGGCGCCGGTGGAGTCGCCGAGGACGGCCAGCACGAGCGGGGCCCGCGCGGCGGCGGCGCGGTCGGCGAAGGCCTCGCCGTAGACGCCGTCGGCCCTGGGCGGGTGGGTCTCCAGGACGCCGATGGCCTGGACGGCGAGTCTGCTCTCGGTCAGCAGCACGCCGACCAGGCCCACCCCGAGCAGGCCGAGCCCGCCGCCTCCGTAGGCCGCCGCGGTGGCGATCCTGCGGGCCACCCGGGCCCGCGAGTCCTGTGCCCCTGGCATCCGGTGCCCCCTTGCCGTGCTCCTGCCGGCCCCTCCGGGCCGTGGCGATGCCTGCACAGCGGTCTTACCCGCGCCGGGCGCCGGAGTACCGGGGGCAGCGGTGGGGGTGGGCCATTGGGGGAGGTGTGAAAGAGGGGAACCGCGGGGCGGGTGCCACGGCCTAGGCTTTGCAGTACCGAAAGCACTCGCATGCCCACAGACCGGGAGGACCCCCGTGCGGTACCACAACTCGATCATCGACCTGGTCGGCAACACGCCGCTGGTCAAGCTGAACAAGGTCACCGAGGGCATCAGCGCGACAGTGCTGGCGAAGGTCGAGTACTTCAACCCCGGCGGCTCGGTCAAGGACCGCATCGCGATGCGCATGATCGAGGCCGCGGAGGCCTCGGGTGCCCTCAAGCCGGGCGGCACCATCGTCGAGCCGACCTCCGGCAACACCGGTGTCGGCCTGGCGATCGTGGCCCAGCAGAAGGGCTACAAGTGCATCTTCGTCTGTCCCGACAAGGTCTCCACGGACAAGATCAACACCCTGCGCGCGTACGGCGCCGAGGTGGTCGTCTGTCCGACCGCCGTCGCCCCTGAGCACCCGGACTCCTACTACAACGTCTCCGACCGCCTGGTCAGGGAGACCCCGAACGCCTGGAAGCCGGACCAGTACTCCAACCCCGACAACCCGGCCTCGCACTACCACTCCACCGGCCCGGAGCTGTGGGAGCAGACCGAGGGGAGGATCACCCACTTCGTGGCCGGCGTCGGCACCGGCGGCACCATCTCGGGCACCGGCAACTACCTGAAGGAGGTCTCGGGCGGCAAGGTCAAGGTGATCGGCGCCGACCCGGAGGGCTCCGTCTACTCGGGCGGCACCGGGCGGCCGTACCTGGTCGAGGGCGTCGGTGAGGACTTCTGGCCGACCGCCTACGACCGCGGCGTCGCGGACGGCATCGTCGCCGTCTCCGACAAGGACTCGTTCCAGATGACCCGCCGCCTGGCCAAGGAGGAGGGCCTGCTGGTCGGCGGCTCCTGCGGCATGGCCGTGGTGGCCGCGCTGGAGGTGGCCCGCGGGCTCGGGCCCGACGACGTCGTGGTGGTGCTGCTGCCGGACGGCGGCCGCGGCTACCTGTCGAAGATCTTCAACGACGACTGGATGGCCGACTACGGCTTCCTGCCCTCCTCCACCGACGAGGCGCACATCGGCGAGGTGCTGGCCCGCAAGGAGTCCATCGAGCAGGGCGGCGTCCCGCAGTTCGTCCACATGCACCCCAACGAGACGGTCGCCGAGGCGGTCCGGGTGCTGCGCGAGTACGGCGTCTCGCAGATGCCGGTGGTCTCGCCGGGCGCCGGCCACCCGGACATCATGGCCGGCGAGGTGATCGGCTCGGTGGTGGAGAAGCTGCTGCTGGAGGGCATCTTCGCCAAGGAGATCGAGCTGACGGACACGCTGGACAAGGTGATGTCCAAGCCGCTGCCGGTGGTCGGCTCGGGCGAGACCGTCACCAACCTGATGACCGTGCTGGAGAAGGCCGACGCGGCCGTCGTGCTGGTCGAGGGCAAGCCGCAGGGCATCGTCACCCGCCAGGACCTGCTGGGCTTCCTGACCGGTCGCGGCCAGCACTGACGCGGCGTCACGGCCGCGCCGCGTCGCCGCCACCTCGCCGCCACCTCGTCGCGGGCGGATGCGGAGGATTCGTCCACGGGGAAGTGGTACACCGGCGTCACCTGTCCGCAGCACGTGGTTAACACGGCTCGGGCATCGTGGTGGTCAACGGCAGGACGCCGAGTGAGGCGACGGCAACCGTCCGGGAGCGGCTCCCCGGCGACCGCGGTCGGCTCCGGACACATCGGGTGGCCCTGACCCGGCCGCCGTGTCCTCCCGCCGTGGGAGGCGCCGTCGTCCCGCCCCTGCCCGGCTCCGGCCGGCTGACAGGGTGCGGCGGCTCCCACGGCAGCACCGCGCCGGCCACGGCGCGTGTCCCCGCGGCTCCCGGGTGGGGGAGCCCCCGCGGGGGAGCGGTGGGGCCGGTCCTTCTCCGAGGGACCGGCCCCTTCCGTCCGCCCCGGGCCTTCGGTCCGCCATGGGCTTGCCGGGCGCCCGGAGCGTGCTCCGGGCAGCCGCCCGTGCGCCGCGCCGGGCGTGGCCGTCCCGTACCCTCGCACGCATGACCAGCACTGAAACGACCGACCAGGACGCCCCGCGCTACGTCCGGGTCAAGATCGAGCTCATCGCGGAGATCACCGACGAGGGCGCGCTCAAGGCCGCCGCCCTGGAGGCGGTCGGCGCGGACGAGTACCTCGACGACGAGGAGCGCGCCCAGTCCGTCGAGGCCATCGAGGTGGACCCGTCGGGCTCGCTCGCCCACTTCATCGACCCCGTCGCGCTGCTCGGCGAGGTGCCCGGGGTGGAGCTCGCCTCGGCGACCTGGGAGTCGGCGCAGACCGAGTTCGACCCCGAGACCGAGGAGTGGGACGAGTACCAGGTGGACGAGTCCGCCGAGTAGGACGGAACACCGGGTGACGGCCTCCGCCGTCACCGCTCGTGAACGCCCGGTCCGCCTCGCGGATCGGGCGTTTCGTCCCTCTCCGTCCGGAAGTTGGGTCATCTCATACGATCGCTTACCCTTCGGTGATGGAACCGTGAACGGGCGGATTGCGTTTCTGTATCCGTAAATGCCCGGGATGATCAGCAGGGAGACGCGACGTGACGGCACGGGACGGACAGGGGCGGGCGGCCGGAAGCAACTGGAGCCGGCGCGGGGTCCTCGCGGGACTGATCGGTGCGCCCGTCCTGCTGCTGGCGGCCTGCAACGACAACAGCGGCGGCGGCAGCAGCAGCAGTGGCAGCGGCAGTGGCTCCGGCGCCGTGAACGGCACCCCGGCCTCCGGAGGTGCGAGCAGCAGCGCCGCCCCGAAGACCTCGGCCGCCGTCATCACGGTCACCCCGGCCGACGGGGCCGCCTCCGCGAGCTTCAGCGAGCCGGTCAAGGTCACCGTCACCGAGGGCACCCTGAGCAGTGTCAAGGTCACCGACACCACCGGCAAGGAGCTGGCCGGCCAGCTCTCCGCCGACGGCACCGGCTGGACCTCGGCCGCCGCCCCCGCCAGCGGTACCAAGTACGCCGTCGCCGCCACCGCCTTCGACAAGGACAAGCTGGAGGCGGACTCCAACGCCGTCTTCACCACGGCGACCCCGGCCAACACCTTCGTCGGCTACTTCACCCCCGAGGACGGTTCGACGGTCGGCGTCGGCATGCCGGTCTCGATCAACTTCAGCAAGCCGGTCACCGACCGCAAGGCCGTCCAGCAGGCGATCACGGTGACGGCCGAGCCGGGTGTCGAGATCGTCGGCCACTGGTTCTCCAGCACCCGCCTCGACTTCAGGCCGCAGGAGTACTGGGCCAAGGGCACCAAGGTCACCCTCAAGCTGCGGCTCAAGGACGTCGAGGGCGCCAAGGGCGTGTTCGGCACCCAGTCCAAGGACGTGAGCTTCACCGTCGGCCGCGCCCAGACCAGCGTCGCCGACCTCGCCACCAAGAAGCTCACCGTCACCACCGACGGCCAGGTCAGCGCGGTCTACAAGATCTCCGGCGGCTCGCCCGAACACACCACCTGGGGCGGCAAGATGGTGATCTCCGAGCAGTACACCCAGACCCGGATGAACTCCCAGACCGTCAACCTGGGCAGCGAGTACGACATCGCGGACGTGCCGCACGCCATGCGCCTCAGCACCTCGGGCACCTTCATCCACGGCAACTACTGGTCCTCGCCGTCGATCTTCGGCGGCCAGAACACCAGCCACGGCTGCATCGGCCTCCAGGACACCAAGGGCGCGCAGGACACCGGCTCGGACGGCTACAAGTTCTACAAGTCCTCGATGGTCGGCGACGTGGTCGAGGTCCTGAACTCCGGTGACAAGACGGTGGCCCCGGACAACGGCCTGAACGGCTGGAACATGGGCTGGGCCGCCTGGAAGGCCGGCAGCGCCGTCTGACCCGGCGGCGCGGTGGACGGCGCCACGAAGGAGCCGTCCACCGCGTTCCCGGCCGTCGGCCGCGCTCCGGCCGACGGCTCAGCGCTTCGCGTAGTCCGCGAAGCCCTGCCAGTCGACGATCACGCAGGGCTCGTCGCCGAGGATCCAGGCGTCGTGCCCGGGCGGGCAGACCATGAAGTCGCCGGGGCCCACTTCGGCCGCCTGGCCGTCGTCCATGACGATCTTCATCCGGCCCGAGACCACGTACCCGGTGTGGGCGGCCTGGCAGCTGTCGGTCCCGGCGATCGGCTTCACGTGCTTGGACCACTGCCAACCCGGCTGGAACACGGCCCGGCCCACCGGGCCGCCGTCCAGGTTGACCAGCCGCAGTTCCCCGGTGCCCGCCTCGAAGGGGCGGACTTCCTCGGGATCGTCGAAGTTCCGCTGGTAGAGACCGGACATGGCGCACTCCTCTCCCACGAGGACGGCCCGGTCACCAGCGGGTGGCCGGGCCGGCCTGCTGGCCCTTCCAGTCTGCGCCCGGATCGGGGAACGGTCACTTTGAGTGGCCGCCGCCGGGTGCCGGAGAGCGGCCCGGGGGTGCGGGAGGTCAGCCCTGGGTGCGGGCGACGCCGATCGGGCAGGAGGCTCCTGTGCCGCCGAGGCCGCAATAGCCGTTGGGGTTCTTGGCCTCGGACAGGTACTGCTGGTGGTACGGCTCGGCCGGGAAGAACGGCCCGGCCGGGGCGATCTCGGTGGTGATCGGGCCGTGACCGAGCGTGGTCAGGGCCGGCTGGAAGGCGTCCCTGGTGGCCGCGGCGGCCTCGGCCTGGGCGGGGGAGTGGGTGTAGACGGCGGAGCGGTACTGGGTGCCCACGTCGTTGCCCTGGCGGTTGCCCTGGGTCGGGTCGTGCGCCTCCCAGAAGGTCTTCAGCAGGCGCTCGTAGGAGATCACCGCGGGGTCGAACACCACCCGGACCGCCTCGGTGTGCCCGGTCAGCCCGCTGCACACCTCCTCGTACGTCGGGTTGGGGGTGTGGCCGCCCTGGTAGCCGACCAGCGTCGTCCACACGCCGGGCAGCCGCCAGAAGGCGCGCTCGGCGCCCCAGAAGCAGCCCAGCCCGAAGTCGGCGACCTCCAGGCCCTCCGGGTACGGGCCGGTCAGCGGGTGGCCCAGCACGGTGTGCGGCTCGGACAGGGTGAAGGCCGGGGTCGGCCGGCCGGGCAGCGCCTGGTCGGCGGGGACGAGCGAGGTCTTGTGGCGGTTGAACAGCACGGCCTGCTCCAGCGGGTCGGGAAAGGTGGCGCAAGGTCCAACGCGGACGGCCGCCCCCGGATTCCGGGAGCGGCCGCCGGGGCCGGGCGCGGGGTCGGTCAGCGCTTCTTCCGGCCGGCCCCCTTGGCCGCCTTGACCCGCAGGTCGACGAAGGACTGCCGGGGGTCGCCGAGGTAGCTGAACGGCTGCGGGACGTACCGGCCCAGGGCCTGGTACTGCTCCAGCGCCTCGGCCGGCCGACCGGCCAGGGTCAGGGTGTACGCGAGCCAGCCGCGGGCGGTGCGGATCCGGGGGTGCTCCGGGTCGGCGGCGGCGAGGTCGGCGAGCGCGGCGTCCAGGGCGGCGCCGACCTCGGGCCGCTTCCAGGCGCTGAGCCGCTCCCCGTCCTGGCCGAACTGCTCGAAGTACGCCTCCAGCTTCATCGGCGCGAGCAGGCTGCCGGCCGGCGCGGCGGCGATCGCCCCGTCGATGAACCCGTGCATCAGCTCGTGGCTGCCGTGCCACTTGGCGCACCAGTACTGGAGGGCCCGGTTGTGCGCCGCCCAGTGGTGCGGGTCGCGCTCGGTCAGCTCGGCCCAGTGCGCCCGGAACCGGTCGTTGGACCAGCCGAGGCCCATGGCGACGGGGACCTGGGCGACCCACGGGTTGGGGTCGCCGGCGGGGGCGAGCGCGGCCGCCTCGACGGCTGCCTCCCCGGCCTCCCCCAGGACCCGGTGGAAGGCCGCGAACTGCTCGCGGGTGACGTGCTGGGCCCGGGCCGAGCTGCGGATGTTCCAGGCCAGGACGACCAGGGCGTCCGCGTGCAGCAGGGCGGCGGCCGGGTCCTGCGGGTGCTCCGCCCGCCAGGCCAGCAGCCAGGCGTCGTCCTCGGCCGCCAGCTCGGCCAGCGCGCGCTGGCGCCGCCAGCGGACGTCGGCGCGGACGTCCCCGGTGAGGTGGGCGGCGGCCGGCCGCCAGTCGCCCGCCTTCGCGGCGGCGAGCGCCGCCTCCTCCTCGGGGCCCGGCTCGCCGTCCAGGACCAGGTCCTCGGCGGGCACCAGCCCGTGGCCGGACGCGGTGGCGGTGTCCCTCCCCCGCTCCTCCTCGGCCTGCCGTGCCTCGTGGTTCGCGATGGTGGTCCTGGCCCGGTCCAGCTGGGCCTGCT
This sequence comes from Kitasatospora sp. NPDC091335, assembly GCF_044757205.1. NCBI lineage: Bacteria > Bacillati > Actinomycetota > Actinomycetes > Kitasatosporales > Streptomycetaceae > Kitasatospora > Kitasatospora sp. NPDC091335. The sequence continues at coordinate 12,162 of NZ_JBIVUM010000004.1, forward strand.
TGCGCTTGGCCAGCCGGGTCATGACGACCGGGAACAGCAGCACGAGGCCGACGACGGCGAACACGATGATGCCGGTCAAGGGAGATCCTTCCTGGGTGCGGTGCGGTGCGGTGCGGTGCGGTGCGGTGCGGTGCGGTGGGCTCAGACGGCCGGGGCGGTGGACGACGGGAGGCCGGCCCCGGCGAGCAGTGCCCGCAGCGGCTCGGTGTCCGGCGTGTCGGTGCAGGCGGCGTCGAGGGCGGTGTCGAAGCGCCTGGCGAAGCCGTCCGGCAGGTGCAGTTCGGCCGGTCCGGACCAGGACAGCTCCCAGCCGGCCAGGCCGGCCTCGGCCAGCGTGACGACGGTGGCGTGCGCCAGCTCCTTCCGCAGCACCGGGCGGGCGAACTCGCGGGCGGCCCGGCCGGTCGCGGCGGCGGCCTCCTCGCTCCTCGGCAACCGGCCGGTGAACTCCCAGGCCCGGCCGGCGTCGACGGCGTCGAGCAGCCCGTGGACGGTGGGCGGCAGGCCCAGGGCGGTCAGGGCCCCGCGGGCCGGGACGGCCGCCTCGCGGGCGTGGACGAGCATCGCCGCGCGGACCAGCTCGGGCCAGCCGACCCGCTGCTTGCGGGCCGCCTCCGGGACCAGCGAGACGGCCTCCAGCTCGGTCAGCACCCGCTCGGCCTCGTGCAGCAGGGCGAGGGCCGGGCCGGTGGCACCCGGGCCGCGTCCGTCGTCGGGAAGCGCCTCGATCGCGGCGACCCGGCGGTCGATCGGCGGGTGCGAGTCGTACGGGTCGGGCTGCTCCGAGGGCAGTTCGAGCGCGTACTCGGCGAGCTCCTCCCGGCGCTTCGGATCGGCCAGCAGGTGGGCCAGGCCGCCGTAGACCTGGCCGGCCGGCGGGAGCAGCCCCGCGTCCCAGCCGATGGTGGCGTAGCTGCCGAGGTAGTGGTCCTGGGCGGAGTCCAGGACCGGCATCCGGCGCAGCGCCGCGGCGGTGACGTCCCGGCCCGCGAGCTGGGCGGCGACTTGGTCGGCCGCGTACTCCTGGCGGCGGCCGACCGCCTCGGAGACCCGGAAGTAGAGCTTGGCGTAGAGGGTGAAGAGCTTGGCGAGGACCCGGTCGACCCCGCCGGTGGCCACCGCGCCGGACGGCTTGCGGCCCTTGGCCAGCCGCTTCTCGGCCTTGGCGGCCAGCTTGGCGGCCTCCTCGGCCTTGTGCTCGTCGGCGCGCTCGTGGAGGCCGCCGATGGTGTGCAGGATCGCGCGGCGGCCGGCCACCGTGACGGCGGCCAGCTTGACGTCCCGGTTGCTGTAGTGGCCGAACTCGTGCGCCAGCACGGACTCCAGCTCGCCCTCGGTGAGGCCGATCAGCAGCGGGGCGCCGATGACGAGGTGCCGCTTGCCGGGGACCAGGCCGAGCAGTCTGGTCTCCTCCAGGACGCCCGCGTTGACCTCGGGCACGAGCCGGATCTCGGCCGGTCCGCGGACGCCGGTCCGCTCGGAGATCCGGTCGACCACGGCCCACAGGGCGGGCTGCCGCTCGCGGGTGAGGAGCACGCCGGCCACCTCGCCGTCGTCCTTGCGACGGCGGGTCAGGAACACCACCCGGACCACCGGGTAGGCGACCGCGGCGGTCAGTGCCCAGACCTTGATCAGGGTCGGGCGGAGCTCGCCCGAGGCCTGGTACAACGTGATGTCGAGGACGAGCAGGCCCACGACGATGCCGAGGGCGAGCAGGTAGAAGCCGATGAGCAGGGCCACGGCGGTGGCGGCTCGGGCAGATGTGTTCATGACAGTCGAACGCTGGGGCGCGTCCATGCGGTGACCTTCCCGGGGGCGCGACGGCAGGACGGCGCGCGGTTGTTGCATGGTGAACATGTGTACGACGGGTGCAGATCGTAGCGGTCGCCGGGGGCTCGGCGCACCGTGGTTACGGCCCGCCGCACCCCGCTCCCACCTGCGGGTTCGTCCCGGTTCCCGGTTCGGGAGGGCTTGGCGGCATTCGCCCACTAGGCTCGGACCCATGACCCAGCACCAGCTTCCTCAGGGCTTCGAGACCCTCGCCATCCACGCGGGTCAGGAAGCAGACCCCCAGACCGGGGCCGTCGTCACGCCGATCTACCAGGTGTCCACCTACAAGCAGGACGGGGTGGGCGGACTGCGCGGCGGCTACGAGTACAGCCGCAGCGCCAACCCGACCCGCACCGCGCTGGAGGAGTGCCTCGCGGCGCTGGAGGGCGGGGCCCGCGGCCTCGCCTTCGCCTCGGGCCTGGCCGCCGAGGACACCCTGCTGCGCACGATCCTCAAGCCGGGTGACCACATCGTCATCCCCAACGACGCCTACGGCGGCACCTTCCGGCTGTTCGCCAAGGTGCTCACCCGCTGGGGCGTCGAGTTCTCCGTCGCCGACACCCAGAACCTGGCCACCGTCCGCGAGGCGCTGCGCCCCAACACCCGCGCGGTGTGGGTGGAGACCCCGTCCAACCCGCTGCTGGGCATCACCGACCTGGCCGCCCTCGCCGAGATCGCCCACGGCGCCGGCGCGCTGCTGGTGGTCGACAACACCTTCGCCAGCCCGTACCTCCAGCAGCCGATCTCGCTCGGCGCGGACGCGGTCGTGCACTCCACCACCAAGTACATGGGCGGCCACTCGGACGTGGTCGGCGGTGCGCTGGTGCTGGCCGACGCGGCCCTCGGCGAGGAGGTGGCCTACCACCAGAACGCGATGGGCGCCGTCTCCGGCCCGTTCGACGCCTGGCTGGTGCTGCGCGGCATCAAGACGCTGGGTGTCCGGATGGACCGGCACAGCGCCAACGCGGAGAAGGTCGCCGAGCTGCTGGCGAGCCACCCGAAGGTCAGCCAGGTGCTCTACCCGGGCCTGCCCGAGCACCCCGGCCACGACATCGCCGCCAAGCAGATGAAGGGCTTCGGCGGCATGGTCTCGTTCCGGGTCGCCGCCGGCGAGGAGGCGGCCGTCGAGGTCTGCAACCGCGCGCAGCTGTTCACCCTCGGCGAGTCGCTCGGCGGCGTCGAGTCGCTGATCGAGCACCCGGGCCGGATGACCCACGCCTCGGTGGCCGGCTCGCTGCTGGAGGTGCCGTCCGACCTGGTGCGCGTCTCGGTCGGCATCGAGTCGATCGACGACCTGCTGGCCGACCTCACGCAGGCGCTGGGCTGATCGGGCCGGGGCCCCGGCGGCCCCTCACTGCCCCTGCCGGTCCGCCGAGTACGACTCCATCGCGAGGTTGAAGCGGGCCAGCAGGGCGCAGAACGCGCGCTGTTCCTCCGGTGGCCAGCCGGCCACCAGGCGGCGGGTCAACTCGGCCCGGCCGTCCCGGACTTCGGTGAGCCGGCCGGCGCCGTGCGAGGTCAGCGCGAGCCGTACGGCGCGGCGGTCGGCCGGGTCCTGCACCCGGCCGACCAGCCCGGCGGCGACCAGCGGGGCGACCTGGCGGGTCACCGTGGAGGAGTCCACCCCGAGGGCCTCGGCCAGCGCCTTGACGTTGGCCGGGCCGTGCCGGTCCAGCCGGTCGAGCAGCAGGTAGGCGGCCCGGTCGAGCGCCCCGACGTCGCCGCCGGAGGTCCGGACCTGTTCCATCCGGCGCGCGAACAGCGCCAGCTGGTACTGGAGTTGGGTGTACACGGGGTCGGTGCGGTCGGTGGCCTGGGGCGAGGTCGTCGTCATCGCGGCTCACGATCGTCGTGCGGTGAGGGAGGCTCAGGAGCAGCAGCGTACGCGGGCCGGGCGGGCCCGGGAACAGGCCCGGCATCCCGGATTGCCGTCGGAGCCCCCCGTAGTCTGGCGCCATGCACAACTGGCCGATCACCCTCGACGACGTCCGCGGCGCCCAGAAGATGCTCGCCGGGGTCGCCCGGGTGACCCCCATGGAGGGCAGCCGGCACCTCTCCGCGCTGATCGGCGCGCCGGTCCACCTGAAGTGCGAGAACCTGCAGCGCACCGGGTCCTTCAAGCTGCGCGGGGCGTACGTGCGGATCGCGGGACTCTCGCCGGTGCAGCGGGCCGGCGGGGTGGTGGCGGCGAGCGCCGGGAACCACGCCCAGGGGGTGGCGCTGGCGGCCGCGCTGCTGGGCGTGCGCTCCACGGTGTTCATGCCGGTCGCGGCGCCGCTGCCGAAGGTCGCGGCCACCCGCGAGTACGGCGCCGACGTGCGGTTGCACGGTGCCACCGTGGACGAGGCCCTGTTGGCCGCGCAGCGGTACGCGGACGCGACCGGCGCGGTGTTCATCCACCCCTTCGACCACTGGGACGTGGTCACCGGTCAGGCGACCGTCGGGCTGGAGATCCTGGAGCAGTGCCCCGAGGTGCGGACCATCCTGGTCGGGGTGGGCGGCGGCGGGCTGCTGGCCGGGATCGCGGCGGCGGTGAAGCCGCTGCGGCCGGACGTGCGGGTGGTCGGGGTGCAGGCGGCGGGCGCGGCCGCGTACCCGCCCTCGCTGGCGGCCGGGCGGCCGGTGTCGCTGGAGCGGTTCGCCACCATGGCGGACGGGATCATGGTCGGGCGGCCCGGGGACATCCCGTTCGAGGTGGTCAACACGCTCGCGGACGGCATCCGCACGGTCTCCGAGGAGGCGCTGTCGCGGGCGCTGCTGCTCGGGCTGGAGCGTCTGAAGCTGGTGGTCGAGCCGGCCGGGGCGGCCCCGATCGCGGCGCTGCTGGAGCGGCCGGACTCCTTCGAGGGCCCGGTGGTGGCGGTGCTGTCCGGCGGCAACATCGACCCGCAGCTGATGCAGCGGGTGCTGCGGCACGGGCTGGCGGCGGCCGGGCGCTACCTGTCGCTGCGGGTGCGGCTGGCGGACAAGCCGGGCGCGCTGGCGGACCTGCTGGGCGTGCTGACCAGGGTGGACGCCAACGTGCTGGACGTGGCGCACGTGCGGACCGACCCGCGGCTGGGGCTGACCGAGGTCGAGGTGGACCTGCACCTGGAGACCAAGGGGCCCGAGCACTGCGCGCTGGTGGTCGGTGAACTGCGGGACGCGGGGTACGTGGTCTCCGGCTGAGTTCCATCCCTTGACGCGATATATCGCGTACTGGGAGACTCGCGATACATCGCGTTCGAGTCCCAGGGGTCGAGTACCGACTCGCCCGCGTGCCCGAAAACAGGGCAGAGTGGGACAGATCGCCCCATACGTCCTAGGAGATGAGGCAGGCCATGGCGCCAGCCATCCAAGCCGAGAACCTGGTGAAGACCTTCGGCGACGTACGAGCCCTGGACGGCGTCAGCCTCGACGTCCCCGAGGGCACGGTGCTCGGGCTGCTCGGCCCGAACGGCGCCGGGAAGACCACCACCGTGCGGGTCCTCACCACTCTGCTCCGCCCCGACTCCGGCCGCGCGGTGGTCGCCGGGGTCGACGTGCTGAGGCACCCCAACCAGGTCCGCAGCCTGATCGGCCTCTCCGGCCAGTACGCGGCGGTCGACGAGTACCTGACCGGCTTCGAGAACCTCACCATGGTCGGCGAGCTCTACCAGATGACCCACCGCGAGGCGAAGGCCCGGGCGCTGGAGCTGCTGGAGTGGTTCAACCTCGCCGAGGCCAAGGACCGTACGGCCAAGACCTATTCGGGCGGCATGCGCCGGCGCCTGGACCTGGCCGCGGCCCTGGTCGTCCGGCCGCCGGTGATGTTCCTGGACGAGCCGACCACCGGCCTCGACCCGCGCAACCGGCTCGCGCTCTGGGAGGTCATCGAGACCTTGGTCGAGCAGGGCACCACGCTGCTGCTCACCACCCAGTACCTGGAGGAGGCCGACCGCCTCGCCCACGACATCGCGGTGGTCGACCACGGCCGGGTGATCGCCCGCGGCACCGCCGACCAGCTCAAGGCGCAGATCGGCGGCGAGCGGATCGAGGTCGTGGTGCACGAGCCAGGACTGGTCACCGACGCGCTCGCGGCGCTGTCCGGCTACGCGCTGGGCGAGCCGACGGTGGAGAAGAACACCCGCCGGATCACCGTGCCGATCAGCGGCGGCGCCCGGGTGCTCGCCGACGCGATCCGCGAACTGGACTCCCGCGGGATCGAGATCGACGACATCGGGCTGCGCCGCCCGACCCTGGACGACGTCTTCCTCACCCTCACCGGCCACGTCGCCGAGGAGCGGCCCGAGGAGGAGGACGGCGACGACGCCGGCGCGGACGGCCGGGGCAGGGGCAAGGACGGCGGCAAGGGCGGCCGCGGGCCGGACAAGCAGGCCGTGACGGCCGGGAAGGAGAGCTGAGATGGGCACCGCCACCGAACACGCCATCGGCCCGGCGATGCCCAGGCAGCGCCGGGGGGTCTCCGCCGCCCTGCACGACTCCTGGGTGGTCGCCAAACGGAACCTGCGCCGGACGACCCGCATACCCGAGATCGTCGTCTTCGGGCTGATGCAGCCGGTCATGTTCGTGCTGCTGTTCTCGTACGTGATGGGCGGGGCGATCAAGATCCCCGGCACGAACTCCAGCTCGGACACGTACATCCAGTTCCTGATGGCCGGCATCTTCGCCCAGACCGTCACCTTCGCCGTCGCCGGTGCCTCGGCGGGCATCGCGGAGGACATGAGCAAGGGGCTGGTGGACCGGTTCCGCTCGCTGCCGATGGCCCGTTCCGCGGTGCTGGTCGGCCGCACCCTCGCGGACCTGTGCCAGACCGCGTTCACCCTGGTCGTGCTGGCGCTGGTCGCGCTGCTGGTCGGCTGGCGGATCCACGACGGCCTGCTCAAGGCGCTCGGCGCCTTCGGCCTGCTGCTCCTGCTCGGCTACGCCTTCTCCTGGATCGGCGCGCTGATCGGCCTGTCGGTGCGCAGCCCCGAGGCTGCCACCTCGGCCGGACTGATCTGGCTGTTCCCGCTGACCTTCGTGTCCAACGCCTTCGTGCCGGTCACCTCGATGCCGGGCTGGCTCCAGGGGATCGCGTACTGGAACCCCTTCAGCGCCACCGTGCAGGCCTGCCGGGTGCTGTTCGGCAACCAGGTCGGCCCGGTGGACAGCGCCTGGTCGATGCAGCACGCGGCGCTGGTGTCGGTGCTGTGGTCGGTGGTGATCACCGCGGTGTTCTCGTGGCTGGCGGTGCGCAAGTACCGGTCGTCCAGCGCCTGACCCGGCCCGGCCCGGAACGCCGAGGGCGGCCGCGGAAGTCCCTGACCTCCGCGGCCGCCCTCGTGTCGTGGCGCCGGATCAGCCGGCGTGCGGCACGACCTTGACGATCTTCACCATGGCCGGCCTGCCGTTCGGCAGCTCGTAGGTGGCCTCGTCGCCGATCCGCTTGCCGTCGATCGCGCGGCCCAGCGGGGACTGCGGCGAGTAGACGTCCAGGTCGTCGGCGCCGGCGACCTCGCGGGAGGCGAGCAGGAACTCCATGAGGTCGTCCTCGTCGCCGTCGAAGGCGACCGTGACGACCATGCCCGGGGCCACCGTGCCCGAGTCGGCCGGGGCCTCGCCGACCTTGGCCCGCTCCAGCAGCTGGGTCAGCTGGCGGATGCGCAGCTCCTGCTTGCCCTGCTCCTCCTTCGCCGCGTGGTAGCCGGCGTTCTCCTTGAGGTCGCCCTCCTCGCGCGCCGCCTCGATCTTCTGGGCGATCTCGATGCGCCAGGGCCCGGTCAGGTGGTCCAGCTCGGCCTTGAGCTGGTCGTAGCCGGCCTGAGTGAGCCAGGTCACGTTCTCACTGGTCTGGGTCACGGGTGCTCCTCGTAGGTGCTGGGGGGCTGTGCTGAGGGTGTGAGTCGTCAGCAGGGTCGGTGGTGATATCGGTCTCAACTACAAAGCAACGCCCGCTCCCGTACCATCCGGTGCGGAAGGGGCGAAACCACGAGCCTAACAAGTCCTGCCGACATGCGGGAGAGGCGTTCGCGCGCCATTGACGGCGGCGTTGCGCCGGGGTGTACGGCAACGGGGCGCGGAACCCTCTACGGATGCCCGCTCCCCGGATCGAATATGCGCGCCGCCGGTGACGGGTGCGCCGTGCGGGGCGCGCGGCCGGGCGTGTGGCGCGGGGGGCGCGAGGGGCGTGGCGTCGGGGCGCCGGGGCGTGACGCGGGGTGCGCGCTACTTGGCCGGGGTGCAGCCCAGCAGTTCGGCGGTGGTGCCGCGCGCGGTGGTGCGCAGGGTGACCACCGCGTCGTAGCTGGAGCCGGCCGCCGGGACCGGGAAGTCGGCCACCCCGACCACCGCGTGGTCGTCGGCCTGCGAGCGGACCGTACAGGTGCCGGCCTGCCCGTCGCCCTTGCGCACGGTGAGGTGCAGCTGGACCTCGGAGTCGGAGAGTACCTGGAAGGTCGGTACCGAGCCGTTGATCTTCGACTCGCGCAGCAGGTAGGAGCCGCCCAGCCAGGCGATCAGGCCCAGGCCGAGCAGGCCGCAGACCGCGCCGATCACCTTCAGGCGGCGGTCCGAGTCACGGGTGCCGCCGCGGCCGTAGCGCCCCTCGGGCAGCCGGGCGGCGGTGGTGTCTGCACTCATCGGACTCCGTCCTCTCCTGGGGGAGGGGCCGCGCGGGGTGGTGCGGGGGAATGCGACGGACCTCCAGTCCGTCACTATAGGAGGGGCACGCCCGCGGCCGGTCCGGCGGGGGCAGGGCTCGGCCGCGCCGGCGACGTTCAGCGGCCCGGCCCCGCGGCGACGCGGTCCCGAAGTGAGCGGTTCGTACGGTGGGCAGACCCGGACTCCGCGGAACGCCCGACGAGTGTGGAAGGAACGCAAGGCGTTGACTGAGCAGTTGCGACTGATGGCGGTGCACGCCCACCCGGACGACGAGTCCAGCAAGGGCGCGGCCACCATGGCCAGGTACGTCGAGCAGGGCGTGGACGTGCTGGTGGCCACCTGCACGGGGGGCGAGCGCGGGTCGGTCCTCAACCCCAAGCTCCAGGGGGACCCGTACATCGAGGAGAACATCCACGAGGTGCGCCGCAAGGAGATGGACGAGGCGCGGGCGATCCTCGGAGTCCGGCAGGCCTGGCTGGGCTTCGTGGACTCCGGGCTGCCCGAGGGGGACCCGCTGCCCCCGCTGCCCGAGGGCTGCTTCGCCCTCCAGGACGTCAAGGAGGCGGCGGAGCCGCTGGTCCGGCTGATCCGCGAGTTCAGGCCGCAGGTCATCACGACCTACGACGAGAACGGCGGCTACCCGCACCCGGACCACATCATGACCCACAAGATCACCATGCTGGCCTTCGACGCCGCGGGCGACCCGGACGCCTACCCGGAGGCCGGCGAGCCCTGGCAGCCGCTCAAGCTGTACTACAACCACGGCTTCCCGATGGGCCGCATCCGGGCCCTGCACGCGTACCTCACCGAGCACGGCCACGAGTCGCCGTACGGGGAGTGGATCGAGGGCTGGGAGAAGAGCGGCCGCAAGGAGCGCGAGATCACCACCCGGGTCCGCTGCGACGACTGGTTCGAGACCCGCGACCGCGCGCTGATCGCCCACGCGACCCAGATCGACCCGGACGGCCCGTGGTTCCGCGTTCCCCTGGAGGTCCAGCGCGAGGTCTGGCCCACCGAGGACTACGAACTCGCCCGTACCCTGGTCGACGTGGACCTGCCGGAGGACGACCTGTTCGCCGGTCTGCGCACCCCCACCCTGGTGGCCGAGGCCGCCGACACGCGCGACTGAACCACCCCCCGAGGGCCCGGCTCCCCGTGAGCCGGGCCACCATAGAGATATGAGTGCCTCCGTGAACCTCGTCCATCTCGCCGCTGACCTCGCCGTCGACGACGCCAAGGTCACCCCCGGCCTGCTCGGCTTCGTCGTCTTCGCCGCCCTCGGCGTCGCGACCTGGTTCCTGGCCAAGTCGATGAACCGGCAGTTCAAGAAGGTCGATTTCGTCGAGGAGCCGGAGGCCCCGAAGGAGTGAGCCGGCGGCCGACCCCGTCCGTGGGGCCGGCCTTCGGTGAAGCGGTCCCGGCGGCCCGTCCGGCTTCGTAGGATCCCGAGCCATGACGTGGCCGTGGCAGACCGTGGTGCGCTGGGCGGGGTACGGGGCGGCCGCTCCGGCCGCTCCACGGATGCGAGTCCGCCTCGGCCCGGGGGCCGTCGGCCGGACACGGCGGACGCCGGAAGTGCCGAAGCTCGGGTGCTCATCGAGGACTTGGACACGGCCCGCCGGTCGTCACACCACACAAGATCGAATAATCTCCCGGCGCCCCGGCGTACGCCGGGGCGCCGGGACCTAGGTCCTATTTTGACCAAGCGGGAACCATGCGAGGCTGAGGCCGCGCGATCAACACGTTGGGGAACCACCCGGGGATCCGCCAGGACCGAATCCGTTCACTGGCCGACTGATTTTCGCGTACCGCGGCCCGGGCATCGGATTTCGAGCAATCGGAAGGTGGGGTCTTGGTGGTGAGCGGCCTGTCAAGCCAACCGCAGTCGGGCTCGAACGAGCTGAGAGTGCACTGGAACTCGCCGCTCAGCGGGCAGCGGAAGGCGTCGGGGAAATACCAGGTCGGCCAGCTCGACTTCGACGAGATCGTCGAATTCGCCCAGGAAGCGGACAGCCTGGGCGTGGACTCGCTCCTCATGGGGATCGGCTTCCACATGCCTGATCCGCTCCCGATGCTCGGCGCCCTGGTCCGCGAGACCAAGCGCGTCAAGTTCCTCCTCGCCTACCGTCCCGGACTGCTTTCGCCGACGCTCTTCGCCCAGGTGGTCAACACGGTCTCGTGGATGTCGGACGGGCGGATATCCCTCAACCTGGTCGCCGGCACCTCCCCGGCCGAGCAGGCCTATTACGGGGACTTTCTCGCGCACGACGAGCGCTATGCGCGCTCCAACGAGTTCCTGGACATTCTCCACCGATTCTGGCGGAATGAGACCCCGCTGTCCTTCGAGGGCGAGCACTATCGCATCAAGGACGCGCAGATCGGCCTGGGATACAAGGGCGGAGGCCGTCCCGAGATCTACATCAGCGGGGCCTCGGAGGTGGCGCAGCAGACCGCTGTGGACCACGGCGACTGCTGGCTGAGGTACGGCGACACCCCCGAGGGAATGGCCGCGGCGGCGAAGTCCGTGCTGACGCAGGGCGGCCGGGTGGGAACCCGCATGCACGTGCTGGCGAGGGAGAGCCGCGAGGAAGCGCTGGCGGATCTCGCCGAGCTGATGGGCAATCCCGACGAGGAGCACCGGAAGCGGATCGCAGCCGCGGTGGCCTCCTCCGATTCCGTGGCGGTGAAGACGTCCTTCCAGCTGGCCGACACCGCGGAATCCGACTGGATTTCTCCCATGCTGTTCTCCGGTGCCGTCGCGTATCGCGGCGGGCCGGCTCTCTGCGTGGTGGGCAGCTACGAGGAGGTCGCGGCGTACCTCTACGAGTACAAGGCGGCCGGGGTCAGCGAGTTCATCTTCTCGGGCTGGCCGACGCAGGAGGAGATGCGGATCTTCTACACCCGGGTGCTGCCGCTGTTGCGCCGGCACGAACGCGCCGGGCAGGTGGTGTGAGGGCCGGCGCCCCCAGCGCCGCGCAGCGTGAGTCGGTCACGCTGCGCGCGGGCGTGGGCGGCGCCGGTGCCTTCCCGGGTGTCGAGATGCCCTGAGGTGCCGGGTGCCGGCGGGTTGCCGGGTGTGGGTGCGTCCCGGCGGTTCCGAACGTTTCGCCCGCCTCGCCAGGACGAACCGCTTCCGGAGGCCACCCGCTCCGACCGCTGCCGTGTTCCGCCGCCTCGACCACGGTGCGGGCCCTGTTTCCGGCGCCCCGAGCGCCCGGCGGACCCCTGCCGCCGGCGCACCCGCCGCCATCGCAGCCGCCGAGGCCGCCTCCGGGACGCGAGCCGGGAGCACGGCCCCGCGCGAGGGCCACCTCCGGTGACGACGCGGGCGCCTTGCCTCGGCGGTGACGCCAGCGGCCGGGCCGCGACGGATTTCTCCTTCGACAATGCCGTCAGCTGGGCTTTTCTCGGTTTTCCCGAGGTCGCATGCGTCCGCCGGCGCACATTCGCCACCCGCACCGGGGCCCGGCCGGCGGCCGAAACCGGATCGCCGGCTTCCGGGCAATCCCACGGCTGCCCGACACCGGAGCCCGGTCGGCTGCGAATGGGCCCGCCAGGCCGGCCCGATGTGGAATCCGCCGTTCCACCGCCCCTCGCCCCATGACGGGGTGCCGGTGGCTTTGGGTGGGCGCCGGATTTTGACAGCGAACACTGGCCGACCGATTGGACCAGCGTGTAGCCTGGAATGTGTTTGAGCAGTTTCAGTCTGCGTCTTGAGCGAGCATCAAGGGGGACACCTTCGCCTGACCGTGAAGCGCTGCTTCGTGGTCGAGCCACCGATTCTTCACAGCGTTGCCATTTTCGTCTGCGAACAATTGGTGCGCTCACACAGGGGGAGATTGCATTGACGTCCTGCCTATGTGCACTTCCCATCGATTCGCCGGGCTTCTGTATTCAGGGCGGTACTCCCCATCCGGGAGCCGTCGATCCGGCAGCGAAATTCTATCCACCCGGCAGGATTACGGCTTGGCCGGTGCCGGTGCCGGTGCCAATGCCGGTGCCGGTGCCGGTGCCGATGTCAGGGCCCGGCCCGGCCGGGAGAGGCCGGAAGCGAGGTCGCCGCCCCGGCCGGTGCCCCCCGGTGACGAGTGGCGGAAGACCGTCGTGGACGCCACCCTCCGGAATCTCCGCCCCCTTGCCCGGATCGAGGCCCCCTCCGCCCCCCTCCGCCCCTTCCGACGTCCTGCCGGCCCGCACGTCGGGGCCGGGCCGGATGTCGGGCCGCCTGCCGTGACCGCCGCCGCCGGGTGACCTGCCGGCACTCACCGCTCACCGCTCACCGCTCAGCGCCGGGGGTGCCGTGTGATTGAAGCCCCTGGACGTTTTTTCTCATGCTCTTCGAGAGAAGGAAAGAGGAGACAGGACGTGGAAGAAGCGCTGGCCACAAAACTCACCTGCCGGGAGTTAGATGTGCTCGGACTGCTGGCCGGGGGGCTGAGCAACCGGCTCATCGCCCGAAGGCTGGACATCTCCGAGAAGACCGTGAAGAACCACCTCAGCAGCATCTACCTGAAGATCGGCGCCACCGACCGCACGCAGGCCGCGCTCTACGCCCGACACGTCGGCCTGCCCGATCCGGGGAAAGCGACTCCGTCCGCCCCGGCCTCCGCTCCGGCGTCCGATCCCGTCCCCGAGGAGGGCTCGCCGCCGACCGGCCCGGCCCTCACCGCGCGCGAGCGGGGCGTACTCCGGTTGCTGGCACGGGGGTTGAGCAATCGGGTCATCGCCCGAAGACTTGACATCTCCGAGAAGACCGTGAAGAACCACCTCAGCAGCATCTACCTGAAGATCGGCGCCGCTCACCGCACCCAGGCCGCGCTCTACGCCCAGTGCGTCGGCCTCGCTTCCTGAGCGGCTCGCAGCCGGACCTCCTCCCCGGGGGATCTCCGCTGCCGCTCGGTGCGCTCGTTCCTCCGCGGTCGCGTCGGGTCGGTGTCGCGAGCCGGTCCGCTGACCCGGGGCCGTCGCACCGCCGACGCCGACGCCGGGACCACGGCCCGGGTCTCGCCGTACCGGCCGGTCGACGGCAGGGCGCTGCCGCTCACCGTCATCCCTCCTCGACGAGGAACCTCCGCACCAGCCGGCCCGCCTCGTCCCGGCACTCCTCGAAGTAGGCGTGCCGGGCGCCCGGGAAGAGGTGCGTCCGGGCACCGGGGATGCGCGAGGCGAGCAGCCGGAGGTTGTCCGGCGGGGTGAGCCGGTCCTGGCCGCCGTGGAGGACCAGGGTGGGGGCCCCGATGCCCGGCAGTTCGCTCCACGCGTCGTGCCCGTTGCTGGCGACGAGGTGGGCGCGGCGCGCGTGGGAGGGCATGTGGGGGTCGCCGAGGGTGCGGTAGGGGCCGGGATGCGCGGCCTGCCAGGCGGGGGAGTACATCAGGTCGGTCAGCTCGCGGCGGACGGCCTCCGGATCCGGCCGCGCGAGGGACCGCCGTACCGACGCGTCGCGCTCCACGGCGTGCGGACCGCCCGGGGAGGTGCAACCCAGGACCAGCCGGCGGACCCGCTCCGGGTGGCGGATCGCGAGCCACTGCGCGACCCGGCCGCCCATCGAGGTGCCGTACACGTCGGCGCGCGTGATGCCGAGCGCGTCCAGGACCGCGACGACGTCGTCCGCGAACTGCCGGACGGAGTACGGCCCTTCGGGCTTGTCGCTGGCGCCCGTGCCGCGCGGGTCCAGGGTGACGGTGGAGCGCACGGTGTGGAAGTCCTCGCGCACGCCGTCCCACCAGTGGTGGTCGTTGGCCTGCCCGGGGAGCAGTACCAGCGGCGGCCCCTCCCCGCGGTGCTGGTAGGCCAAGGCGGTGCCGTCCTGGGCGCGGGCGAAGGTCGGGGCCGGCCGGCCGGGTTCGGTCATCGACGTCCTTCGAACGGGCACACGGGGCACGGGGGCGGCGCGTGGTGTCATGGGTCCTCCTCACGGTAGCCCGAAGAAGCACGCGGCAGGAGCGCTATCGAGGTTCTGCCGAACGGGGGCCGCTGCGCGGGATCCGCGGCGGGTCCCTCTCAGATCCGCCAGTCGCCCGCGATCTTCAGCAGCCGGTCGTTCTGCTCGGGAGTGCCGATGGTGATCCGCACCCCCTCGTCGCCGAAGGGGCGCACCATGACTCCCGCCGCCTCGCACGCGTCGGCGAACGCCGGCGAGTGCGAACCGAGGCGCAGCCAGACGAAGTTGGCCTGGCTGTCGGGAACGCTCCAGCCCGCGGCCCGCAGGGCGCGGGTGACCCGGGTGCGCTCGGCCACCAGGGTCCGGACCCGCTCCAGCAGTTCGGGTTCCGCCGCCAGCGAGGCACGCGCGGCGGCCTGGGCGAGGCCGCTGACGCCGAACGGCACGGTGCAGGCGCGCAGCGCGGCCGCGACCGGCGGATGCGCGACCGCGTAGCCGACGCGCAGCCGTGCCAGCCCGTACGCCTTGGAGAAGGTGCGCAGGACGGCGACGTTGGGACGGTCGCGGTAGAGCTCGATGCCGTCGGGTACGTCGGCGTCGTCGACGAACTCGCGGTACGCCTCGTCGAGCACCACCAGCACGTCGCCGGGCACCCGGTCGAGGAAGCGCTCGAGTTCGCCGCGGTGCACGGCCGTGCCGGTCGGGTTGTTGGGGTTGCACACGACGACCATGCGGGTGCGTTCCGTCACCGCGTCGGCCATGGCCTCCAGATCGTGCCGCTCGTCACGCAGCGGAATCTGCACGGGGGTGGCCCCGGTGGCCCAGACGAGCATCGGGTACGCCTCGAACGAGCGCCAGGCGAACAGCACTTCGTCCCCGTCACCGGCCGCGGCGCACAACAGGTCCTTGGTGACGCCGAGCGATCCGGTGCCGGGCACGAGGTGCTCCGGGGGCACCGCGAGGGCCGCGGACAGCTCCGCGACCAGTTCACCGCTCTTCGCGTCGGGGTAGCGGTTGACGCGTCCCAGCTCCTCGCGCACCGCGGCGACGACCGACGGCAGCGGGGGGTAGGGGTTCTCGTTCGACGACAACTTGTCCACCAGGTCGCTGGGCGCGGCCCGGCCCGGGACGTAGCGCGGCAGCCCGGAGACATCGGCGCGCAGCCGGGGGACAGGTGCAGAGGGCATGGGGGAACTTCCTGAACGGGGGAGCGGACGGTGGTGCGGGGGCGTCGTTCATCCGGGAGTCCGGGCGCCCCGGACCCGGGGAGCCGTGCGCCGCGACGAGGCGCGCGGGCGGGAGATCCGGCCCGCGCGCCGACACCCCTGGGATCAGCCGGCGGCCCCGGCGGGCGCGTCCTCCTCCTCGACGGCCGTGGTCAGGACCCCCGCCCTGGCGAACTCCTCCATGAAGCTGGGGAAGGACAGCCGGACGTCCTCGTAGCCCGAGAACCGGTTGGCGGACTGCATCCGCAGGCCGGCCACGAACAGCGACATGAAGATGCGGTGGTCGCCCCAGCTGGACAGCGTCACTCCGCCGGGGTACGTCCGCGCGCCGCGGACCTCGAAGCCGTCGCAGACCCCGTCGTCGTACAGGACCTCGATGTCCACGCCCGCGCGGGTCAGTTCGGCGGCCATGGCCTCGATGCGCGACGCCTTGTGGAACCGGGTGAGGCGCCCGCCGGTCACCCGCAGGCTGCCCTGCACGTACGCCCCGAGGGCGGCGAGCGTGGGCACGATGTTGGGGCAGTCCCGCACATCCACCGCGAAGTCGCCGCACAGGCTGCCCGGCGGGTTGTCGACGGTCAGCGACAGGGTGTCCCGGTCGAAGGTGACGCTCACCCCGAGCTGCTCCAGGATCGGGACGATCGCGAACTCGCCCTGCATGCTGTCGCCGTACACGTTGGTCAGGACGGTCCGGCCGGGGAAGAGCGCGGCGGCGGCCAGCAGGTACGAGGCGGAGGTGTAGTCCTCGTGCGTGGTGACGTCCTGGGCCTGGTAGGAGGAGGGCTCCACCTGGTAGTGACGCATGTCCTCCGACGCGGACACCTTGATGCCGGCGTCGGTCAGGCTCGCCAGCGTCTGCCGGATGTACGACTGGGAGTAGACCTCGCCCGTCACCTCGATCTCCACCGGGCCTTCGGCCAGCGGCGCGGCGAACAGGATGGCGGTGATGAACTGCGAGCTGATGTCGCCCGGCAGCCGGCAGGTGCCGCCCTTCAGGCCGCCTCCCCAGTTGACGACCGGGGCCTTGTTCTCGTCGACGATCGACTCGATGTCCGCGCCCAGTTCGCGCAGCGCCTCCAGCAGGGGCTCCATCACGCGCCTGCGCAGGGTCGCGTCGGCCGTCACCACGACCGGCGACGGCAGCGCGGAGGCCAGCGCCGTCACGACGCGGAACACCAGACCCGAGCCGCGGGACTGGATGACCCGCCGGATGTCCGGGAGAGCCCCTCCGATGCCCTGGATCTCCAGGAACCCGTCGTGCTCGGTGATCTCGGCGCCGAAGGCACGGCACGCGTTCTTCATCGTCTCCGTCTCGTCGCAACGGAGGTCGTTGTAGACGCGTGACGTTCCCTCGGCCAGTGTGCCGGTCAGAATTGCCCGTTGCGTCTCCGGTTTCGAAGAAGGGACGCGAAAAGTTCCGGAGAAGGAATCGATCGGATCAACCTTCAGCAGCATCCTCATGTCTCCCGTTTCGCATCGTTCGCCGTCTGGTTTCTTGCAGGCGATGTCGCTTTGACGTCCGGGGCCGGCATTGTCCGCGGAGCGAGAACAGGTCATCCCACCGCTCGGCGCTTCGATGTCGGGGCGGGAGTTCGGAGAACCCTCCTGGCGCGCGTGGCAGCCCTCCGCCGGCGTGGAGGGCGCGATGGGAATTCTGTGTCCCGTGGAGCGGGGGCGGCAATAGGTCCATCTACCCATGGCGTTTCCGGCCGCCGGGCAGCCCCGCCTTCTCAGGCCAGGACCCGGAAGGACTTCTCGTAATAGATCATGGGCGTTCCCGTGCCTTCTTCCAGGCGCGCGCCCGACACCCGGCCGATCAGGATCGTGTGGTCCCCGGCCGGGTGTCTGGCGTACATCTCGCAGTCCAGCTCGACGAGCGCGCCCGCGACGGCCGGCAGTCCGCCGGGCGTCAGGGACAGACCGCCCGAGGCGAACTTGTCGGCACCCTTGGTCGCGAACTGCTCTGCCAGCGGCCGGTGTTCGGGGCCAAGCACGCTCACCGCGAAGTGCCCGCACGAGTCGAACGCCGCGAAGGAGTCGGCCGAGTTCGCCAGACAGACCAGGACCAGCGGCGGGTCCAGCGACACCGAGCAGAACGAACTCGCCGTGAAGCCGCGCGGCAGTCCGCCGTCGTCCAGGGTCGTCACCACCACGACCCCGGCCGCGAACCGGGCCATCGCCGACCGGAATTCCTCGGAGCTCGCCCGCCGTACGGTCTCCGTTCGCTCCGTCACGACAGCATCACCACCTGTCCCGCGAATTTGAGTCCGGATGTGAAGCCCGGCTGCGGGGCCGTGTCCCCGCTGGGTGCGGCATCGGCGTTGTCCGCGGCGCGGGAGCGTGTCGTTCCACCGTCGGGCGCTTCGATCGGGCGCTTCGGTGCCGGGGCGGAAGTTCGTGGAACCCTCCCGGCGCGCAGGGCGGCCCTCCGCCGAAGGTGGAGGGCACGATGGGAATTCTGCGTCCCGTGCGGCGGGTGCGGCAATAGGTCCATCTGCCCATGGCGTTTCCGGTGCCGGGCGGTCGGGGTCCTTCGTCGCCGAGGGAAGACGCCGTCGCCGGTGCTCAGCGGTATCACCGGGCCCCGGGGGGCGGGACCTAGGTCCTATTCTGACCAGGCCGGTCCCGTGCGAGGCTGTGGCAGCGCGATCAACACGTCGAGGGCTGTTCCCGGGATTCAGGTCCGGGTTCGTCCTTCGGGCCCGAAAGGCCCGCCGTTCGCCGCTGTCAAACCGGCCTGTGGCCGGGCGCATCCATGCTTCCTGTGAACCGTGAGGCGATCCATGTCCAGCGCAATCCTGTTCTTGACCCGCTGGCCCTTGTACGAGGACGAGCGACGCTGGGAGAACCGCCTCGCCGCTCCCGACCTGGTCTTCGACCCGGAGACCGACCGCGTCACGTACCTCTGCGACGAGGGCGGTCGCAGCGGAGTGCCCGCCGACGCCGAACGGGTGCACGTCGTACCGGACTTCGGCGACGTGGACGGTGTGCTGAGGCTCGTCGACGCGGTCGTCCGCGACGAGGGCCCGTTCGACCACGTCATCGGCTTCTCCGAGATGCTGCTCGACCTCGCGGCGACCCTGCGCGAGCGGTACGGCATCCCGGGCTCCGGCATCGAGGAGACCGCCCGGTTCCGCGACAAGACCGTCATGAAGGAGCGGGTGTCGCGGGCCGGCCTCCGCGTGCCGCGCTGGGCGTCCTGCCGCACCGAGGAGCAGATCCTCGCGGCCGCCGAGGAGTTCGGCTACCCCGTGATCGTCAAGCCGGTGCGAGGGGCGTCCAGCCAGGGCGTGCGCGAGATCGCCTCGGCCGAGGAACTGCGGGCCCTGTGCGCCGAACGGAGCCTGGACGACCTGGAGATCGAGGAGTTCGTGCAGGGCGAGATCCTGCACGTCGACGGTGTCCTGGACGCCGAGGGCAAGCCGCTGTTCCTGTGCACCTCGCGCTACATCTCCACCTGCCTGGACTTCGAGGTGCTGGGCGCGCCGCTCGGCTCGGTCTTCCAGACCGACCCCGCGGTGCGCGGCCGCTGCGAGGACTTCGCCGTGCGCTGCCTGGTCGCGCTCGGTCTGCGCAGCTCCGCCTTCCATCTGGAACTCTTCGACACCGGCGACGAGTTGGTGTTCCTGGAGGTCGGGGCGCGGGTGCCGGGTGCCGACGTGTCCTATGTCATCGACGACGTCCACGGCGTGAACCTGTGGCGGCTGTGGGTCGACGTGCTGCTCGGCCGTCCGGTGGACCTGCCGGTCCCCGACCCGGAGCTGAGCGGCGGCTGGCTGATCATCCAGGGGCCCAAGCCGCTGCCCCAGAAGGTCACCGCCGCCACCTCGCTCCTGGGTCACATCCCGTATGTGTACCGCGAGTTGGTGCCAAGGCCGGGTGAGGTCCTGATCTCCAGGCCCGGCTCGTACGCCACGCTCCAGGGCGGCCGTTTCCTGTTCCGGGGCGGCACCCAGGAGCAGATCGAGGAGGCCGTGCGCCAGGCGAGTGCGCAGTACCGCCTGACGGCCGAGCCCGTCCCGTAGACCGCCCGAACCATCGCGTGCCCCGGCCGTAGAACCGTCGAGTCCATGGAGGAAGACGTGGGCCAGTTGAGCCATGCGGAGCTGGTTGAGAAGAAGTTCGTACTGTTCGCCGAAGAATGCTTCGGACTCTTCACGAGCAAGATCGCCGCCTCACTGGTCCGCTACAACGGGGACCGCTGCGTCGCCGTGATCGACAGCCTCCAGGCCGGCCGGACCGTGCAGGACGTCCTCGGCTACGGCGGCGCGATCCCGATCGTCAGCCGGGTCGAGGACGCTCTGCACCTGGGCCCCGAGGTCATGATCATCGGCAAGGGCCTGCACTCCGCGGACCTGCCCCCGAACTGGAAGCCGCACATCCTCGCCGCCGTCCGGAACGGCCTGCACCTGATCAACTCGATCCACTACCGCCTCGCCGGCGACCCGGACATCGCCGGTGCCCTCCGGGAGAAGGGCGTCACCGTCTGGGAGACCAAGGACACCCCGCCGGTGCGGCTCAACAGGGCCCGGGTCCTGGACCTGGACACCTGGGTCGTCCACACCTGCGGCAGCGACTCCAACATCGGCAAGAAGACCGCCGCCCTGCAGATCTGGCACGAGGCCAACCGCATCGGCATCAGCACCGGCTTCGCCGCCACCGGCCAGAGCGGCATGCTGATCTCCGGCCACGGCTTCGCGGTCGACGGCGTGCCCGGCGACTTCATGGCCGGCGCCGTCGAGCAGGTCGTCATGGAGGCCGCGGCCGGCAACGAGTGGGTCGTCGTCGAGGGCCAGGGTTCGCTCAACCACATCGGGTTCAGCGGTGTCGCCCTCGCGATCCTGCACGGCGCCCTGCCGCACGCCCTGGTCTTCTGTCACCGCCTCGGCGCCGAGCGCACCAAGGTCTGGGACACGCCCATCATCCCCATCCCCGAGCTCATCCGTATGAACGAGGAGCTCTCCGTCTTCGAACGGCCCGCCAAGGTCGCCGCCGTCAGCGTCAACAGCTTCGGCTTCTCCGAGGAGGACTACCGCCGCGAGGCCGAGAAGCTGGAGGCCGACACCGGACTGCCCGTCGTCGACCCGGTCCGCGAGGGCGGCGCCGCCCGGCTCGTGGAGATCCTGCGCGCCCACCAGCGCGAGACCGCGGACCGGCTGTCCGGCCGCCGGCGCTGAGAGCGGCCCCGGAACTCCGAGGAGATGCACCGATGAAGAGAGCGATCCTGCTCCTCATGCACCAGGGCAAGTCGTACACCGAGGAGATCGCCGCGGCCACCGCCGGGCTTGATCTGGCCCTGGTCGCCCTCAGCTCCAGGCCGGAGGCGCCGGAGGTCCTGGAGGCGAGCCGCCGCCACCTGGCGGACAGCGTGGTCACCGAGGAACCCGAACTGTGCTCCGGCGACCTCGACAAGGCCGTCCGTGAACTCGCCGACCGGGGCTACCGGGTCGAGGCCGCCATCGCCAGCTTCGAGGGCTACCGGCTGCTGATGGCGGAGCTCAACGAGCGGCTCGGCGCGCACGACTCCGCCGCGGCCGTGCTGCGCCTCTGCCTCGACAAGTACGAACTGCGCCGGCACCTCTTCGCCGCGGGGCTGAGCGAGGTCAGGCTCCACCGGCTCGCCCCCGGCGCGAAGCCCGAACTCGACCCCTCCACACGGTGGTTCGTCAAGCCGGTGCGCGGCGCCTCGTCCTTCGCGACCTTCCTCCTGGACGACGTCGACGACCTGGCCGACCTGCCCGCGCTCCAGGAGCAGATGCGCGCCGACCGGCGGATGAAGGCGATCTTCATGGACCGGTACGACTTCCTCGTCGAGGAGTACGTCGAGGGCCCGGAGTTCAGCTTCGAGACCTTCGTCCTCGACGGCCGGGTCCACCACCTGTGCGTCCACGAGAAGGCCCGCGTGGAACGCCTGGAGCGGACCACCCTGGAGGGGATGTCGGTCAGCCCGCCGGTGAGCCTCGACCGTGAACTCGTCCTGGAGGGGGCCGACCACGTCACCCGCTGCCTCGCCGCGCTGGCGGAGCACGGGATGATCGCCGGCGTCTTCCACATCGAGGTCAAGTACTGGGAGTCGAGGAAGCGCTGGGAGATCATCGAGATCAACCCCCGGATGGGCGGCAGCCTCATCAACGCCAGCGTCCGGACCGTCACCGGCCACTCCCTCCTGGACCTGTGGACCGAGTCCCTGCTGCTGCCCGACGCCGAGCAGGACGCCTTCCACGACCGGCTCACCCGCGCCTCCCAGCTGGAGGCCCTGCGCACCGGCGCGCCCACCCGGGCGACCGTGTTCCTCAGCAAGTACGGCGAGAAGGGGCGGACCGTCGACGCGATCCGCTTCGAGCCGCCCACCCGTCCGCCCCGGATCCTGCGCGTCCACGTGGCGGAGGGAACCGAACTCGAGGCGTCCGACCGGGGAATCTGCCTGATGGACGCCCTGTGGGACGTGGCGGCGGACGACCTGGAGGCCGAGACCGCCTTCCTCGACCGGCACGCGACGGAGCACTTCCACGTCCGCTACCGCTGACCACGGCACCACACTCCGACCCTTCCGTGAACGTCCCACGCGAACCCTCTTGTGAAGGAGAACGCGATGAACCGCGTGCAGAACTCCGGGATCACCTACCCGAAGCCGTTCTACAACGAGGAGCAGAGCCGTCTGAAGAAGGCCGAGCTCGACCGCTACATGGACAAGAAGATGGCGGAGTGGAAGGCCACCGTCCCCTTCGCGTCCCACCTGACCGAGCCCGAGCTCCACCAGGCGTACTACCGCCGCACCCTCATCGAGCACGTGTGGCGGATCCGCCTCTCCCGGGTCAGCCAGTCCAAGGCCATCTACAAGATCGCCCAGATCGCGCCGAGGGCCGCCCGCGACTACGCGCAGTACCAGGCCGACGAGATGCTGCACGACAAGCTGTACGTCAGCGACGCCGAGGCCGCCGGTGTCACCGAGGAGGAGATCCTCGCCACCGAGCCCTACCTCTCCACCCGTCTTCTGGAGGGCTTCTTCTACTACGCCCTGGAGCACGAGTCGGTCCTCGCGCCGGTCGTCTCCAACTACCTGGTGGAGTACACCCAGGTGAAGCTCCAGCCGGCCATCGTCGAGAACCTCCAGGACCGGCTCGGCAAGGAGAACGTCAAGGGGCAGGCCGCCCACCTCCACGTCGACACCACCGAGGACCACTCCCAGGAGATGTGGGACATCCTCCACCAGCTGATCTTCAGCGAGGAGGACTTCCAGAAGGTGTTCAAGTACATCGACGACGTCCAGGAGATCCTCGCGCTGTTCTTCCGGGAGATCTACGAGGACACCGTCGCCAAGCACGCGCGGGCCACCGTCTGACCCGTACGTCCAGGGCCCGCGCCGACGACCGGGCCGGCGTGCGGGGACCTCGGGCGCCTGCGGGGTGAACCGGTCGGGGGAACCACGGGGACCGTACGCGGCCCCGCACCGGACGCACCGGACGCACCGGACGCACCGGACCGGAGGCACGGCGGGCGGTCCTCCGGTGCCCGGGCCGGGGCACTCGCGGCCGCCCGCCCCGGCCCGTGCGGGGTTACCGGTCGACGGCGCCCTCCAGCTGTCGCGGGTCCGCCGGGCGGTCGTCGCCCGGCGGACCCGCGACAGCCGCACCCTCATCGCACCGCCGCCACGCAGGAGAGAGGAACTCCGCCATGTCCGTACCCGACACAGCCGCGTTCGTCAAGGAGTACCGCGAGAACGGCTTCGTGGTCGCCGAACGCCTCTTCGATCCGAGTGAGGTCGCCGAGCTCAACAGCGCCATCACGGAGATCCTGAACGTCTCCGACATCGGCGCCGTCGCCGAAGTGGAGCCCGGCGACAACGGCATGGCGCGCCGGATCTGGTCGCCCACCAAGCAGCACTCCGCGTTCGAGCGGGCCGCCGCCCACCCCCTGCTGCTCGACCGCGTCGAGGCGCTCATCGGCCCCGACATCCTGTTCCACTACAGCAAGCTCCACCTCAAGGCCCCGCAGGTGGGCAGCGTCGTGGACTGGCACCAGGACTTCGCCTACTACCCGCACACCAACACCGACCTGGTGACAGCCCTCGTCTACCTCGACGACACCACCACCGAGAACTCCGCACTCCAGGCCGTCCCCGGCTCCCACCACCGCCTCGCCGACCACTACGTCGACGGCTTCTTCCGCGGCAAGGTCGTGGGCGCCGACGCCCCCGACCCGGCGCAGGCCGTGGCCATCGAGGCACCCGCGGGCAGCGTGGTCTTCATCCACCCCCTGCTCCTGCACTACTCCTCCCCGAACCGCTCCGACCGGTACCGCCGTGCCTTCCTCCCGGCCTACCGGGCGGCCGACGCCTACCCGATCCACTTCGGCGCGCACGCCGGCCACAACGAGGCGGGCGTGAAGCTGCTGCGCGGCAAGGTGTCGGACACGGCGCGGGTGGAGGCCGGGACGTGGCGCCTCCCGCTCGCGGAGCGCCCCTTCGGCTCGCTCTTCCAGCTCCAGGAGGGCGCCAACCAGGGCGCGGCCGCGGCGGCCACCGGGTACGCCACACTGGACGAGGCGAAGTGACAGCCCCGTGAGCACGCCGAACGTGACGGTCGTCCGCGCCTGCCTGCGGGGCGGCGCGGGCGGCAGCCCCACGGCCGTCGTCCTGGAGGACGACGCGGACGACGCGGACGGGGCGGCCGACGTGGGGGGCACGGACGGCGCGCGGCCGGGCGACGACGAGCGGCGCCGGACCGCGGTGGCCCACGGCGTCTCGCACGCCGTGTACGTACGTCGGGCCGGCGACACGACCGAGCTGCGCTTCTTCACCGCGGAGGAGGAACTGCCCGCCTGCGGGCACGGCACGATCGCCGCCCTCGCCCTCCTCGCCGCACGGCACGGCGGCGCCGGGCCCTACCGCGCCACCCTCCGGGCCGGGGGCCGGGTCTTCGCCGGGCGGGCCGAGCGGTCCGGCGAGCTGATCACCGCCGCCTTCGACCCGGGCCCCGTCGATCTGCGCGAACCCACCGAGGAGGAACGCGCCCTCGTGCTGCCGGCCCTCGGCCTCGCACCGCACGAGACCGGGCCCAACCTCCGGATCGCCGGCGTGGGCCGCGAACGCATCCTGGTACCGGTCCCCACCCGGGCCGTGGTCGCCGGGCTGCGCCCCGACCTCGACCGCCTCAGGGCGGTCTGCGACCGGCTCGGCCTGCTCGGCGCGTACGTCCACTCGGAACCCTCGCCCGACGGCGGGCTGGCGGCCCGGATGTTCGCCCCCTCGATCGGCGTTCCCGAGGACCTCGCCAACGCCAACAGCACGGCCTGTCTCGCCGCGCACCTGGCCGGCCGGGGCACCCACCGGATCGCCGTCGACATGGGCGATTCCCTCGGCAGCCCGGCCACCGTCACCGCCACGTCGGGACCGGACCTGAGCGTCGAAGTCGGTGGCGCCGCACGGGTCCTGACCGAGGGACCGGGAGTCCAGGACTCCTGAGGGCAGCCGGGGCCACTGACTGACGTCTCGTCAGTTCGGCGTGTCCGTACGGTGACTACCCGCCCGGCCGACTCTCGCGCCCGGGCCGTCGACCCCTGGGTCAGAGACCCGGCCGGCGGGCCCGGGCCGCCTCGATGTCCGGGACGTGTTCCTCGGCCCAGCGCCGTACGGCACGGAGCGGGACGAGCAGGGAGCGGCCCAGCGGGGTGAGCGCGTACTCGACGCGGGGCGGATTCTCGTCGTACTCGTGCCGGCTGACCAGACCGTCGGCCTCCAGGGAGCGCAGCGTCTCGGTCAGGACCTTCGGGGTGATGTCCCGGATGTGCCCCTTCAACTCGCCGAAGCGGCGCGGTCCGCCCTCCAGGGCGTTGACGACGAACACGGTCCACCGGGCGCCGATGCGGTGCAGCACCATGCGGCTCGGGCAGGTCGCCGCCATCACGTTGTACGCCTTGCCCATCACTGCCTCCGGTTTCGTTGAAGATACCGGTATCAAATCCATACCGTTGCACCCGATCCTACGAGAGGGAGTGCGAACCATGGAGCGGATCCTGGTCATCGGCGGTGCACGGGCGCTCGG
Source organism: Kitasatospora sp. NPDC091335 (assembly GCF_044757205.1). Classification (NCBI taxonomy): domain Bacteria; kingdom Bacillati; phylum Actinomycetota; class Actinomycetes; order Kitasatosporales; family Streptomycetaceae; genus Kitasatospora; species Kitasatospora sp. NPDC091335. Next base: position 37,766 of record NZ_JBIVUM010000004.1, read on the forward strand.
CGCGGCCGTCGCGAGGCGGGCGAAGAAGGACGGGTACGACGTCGTCGTCGGTGCCCGCGACCTGGCCGCGGCCGAGGCGCTGGCGAGCGAGATCGGCGCCACGGCGGTGCGGATCGATCTACAGGACGAGTCGACGATCGCGGCCGCGGCGGACCGGCTGAAGGACGGCGTCGACCACATCGTGACGACCGGTTCGGCGCCGCACGACGTCCGCGCGACCGAGCTGGACCGCGACAAGCTGGTGGCCGCGTTCACGGCGAAGGTGGTCGGCCCGATGCTGGTCGCCAAGCACTTCGCGCCGGTGCTCCGGCCGACCGGGTCGTTGGTGCTGTTCTCCGGCGTGGTCGGCTGGCGCCCCGGGCCTGGCTCGCTGGTCAAGGGAGTCACGAACGGTGCGCTCGAGTACGCCGCGCGCCACCTGGCGGCGGATCTGGCGCCGGTCCGGGTCAACGCCGTCTCGCCCGGCGTCGTGGACTCGGGCTCGTGGGACCGCCTCGGCGACAAGAAGGCCGCCCTGCTGGACAAGAGCGCGGCCGGGACCCTCGTCGGGCGGCACGGCGAGACCGACGACGTCGTCGACACGGTGATGTGGCTCCTCCGGGCGGGCTTCGTCTCCGGCGAGACGATCCACATCGAGGGCGGCGCCCGCCACAAGACCGCCTGACGCGCGGACCGTCCTCGTCCTCCGGGCCCATCGGGCCCGGCGGACCCGGCGGACCCGGCGGACCCGGCGGACCCGGCACATGAGGGCGCCCGGGCACAGCCATCACGGAGTCGGAGGGACAGTCAGTTGGACACCACCAGTCAGCGCCAGCCCGGCGAACGGATCGAGCCGCCGGCCGGGAAGGACGCCGGGCGAGGGTTGTCGGCCTGGCTGGTGGCCCGCGGCCTCATACCCGAGACGGGCCCCAAACGGGCCTTCGCCGGCACGACCTTCGTCAACCAGATCGGCAAGGGCCTCTTCATCGCCGGGGCCGCGCTGTTCTTCACCCGCTCCGTGGGCCTCCCGGTCGCCCAGGTCGGATTCGCCCTGGGCGCCGCCGCCCTGATCGGACTCGCCGCCGGCATCCCCGTGGGCCACCTGGCCGACCGGTACGGACCGCGCGAGGTCTTCCGGCTCACGCTCCTGGTGCAGGCCGTCGCCGTGGCGGGACTGGTGTTCGTGCGCTCCTTCCCGGCGCTGATCGCGTGCCTGTGCGTGGCCGAGCTCGCCGTCTCGGCCGGCACGGCCGCCCGCGGCCCGCTGACCCGCGCCCTGGGCGCCCCGAACCCCACCCGCTACCGCTCCTACCTCCGTGCCCTCAACAACATCGCCGTCGGCTGCGGAGCCCTCGCGGCCGGCGTCGCCGTCCAGCTGGACACCAGGACCGCGTACGTGTGCCTCATCCTCGGCACCGCCGTCATGTTCCTGGTCTCCGCGGCCGTCTCCTTCCGCGTCCCGTCCGTGCCACCGGTGGAGGTCCCGGCGGGAGGCAGCCGCTGGCCGGCCCTGAAGGACAAGCCGTACGTGGTGCTCACCGTCCTGGACGGCATCATGTCCATCCAGAACCAGGTGCTGATCTTCGCCCTGCCGCTGTGGATCATCGGGCGCACCGACGCGCCCCGGTGGTTCGTCGGCGCGAGCGTGGCTGTCAACACCGCCCTCGTGGTCTGCCTCCAGGTGCGGGTCAGCCGCGGCGTCGACGACAACGCGTCGGCCGGCCGCACGGCGCGCCGCGCGGGGGTCGCGTTCCTCTTCTCCACCGCCCTCATCGCGGCGGCGGGCGGCGCGCCCGGCTGGGTCGCCGTGGTCGTCGTCGTGCTCGGCGTGGTCGCCCTCACCGTGGGCGAACTGTGGTACACCGCCGCCTCGTTCGAGCTGTCCTTCGGCCTCGCCCCCGAGCACGCGCAGGGCCAGTACTCGGGCCTGTTCGCCATCGGCCAGGGCCTGTCCAACGCGATCGGCCCGCCGGTGCTCGGCCTGGTCTGCATCGGCTGGGGCGCGCCGGGCTGGCTCGCCATGGGAGCGCTCTTCCTCGTCGCCGGGCAGGTCGTACCGCTCGTCGTGAGGTGGTCCGACCGCACGCGCACACACAGCCCGGGTTAGACCGCCCGCCTCCGCCCGCCGGTGATGTCCCGGGCGGCACGAGCAGGTCCCCGTGTCCCGGCCGGTCGCTTCGGGGCCGGCCACCCGGCTGCGGGTCCGGCACGGACGGGCGGCGGCGTGAGAGGGTGGCAGGGTGAATCGTCTCGCCGACGCGACCTCGCCGTATCTGCTGCAACACGCCGACAACCCGGTCGACTGGTGGCCCTGGGGGCCGGAGGCGTTCGCCGAGGCGGAGCGGCGCGGCGTGCCGGTGCTGCTGAGCGTCGGCTACGCCGCCTGCCACTGGTGTCACGTGATGGCGCATGAGAGCTTCGAGGACGCCGGGCTCGCCGGGTACCTCAACGAGCGGTTCGTCGCGGTCAAGGTGGACCGGGAGGAGCGGCCGGACGTCGACGCCGTGTACATGGAGGCGGTGCAGGCCGCGACCGGGCAGGGCGGGTGGCCGATGACGGTGTTCCTCACCCCGGGGAAGGAGCCGTTCTACTTCGGCACCTACTTCCCGCCGCAGCCCCGGCACGGGATGCCGTCCTTCCGGCAGGTGCTGGAGGGCGTCGACGCGGCCTGGCGGGACCGGCGGCAGGAGGTCGGCGAGGTCGCCGGGAGGATCCGCGCCGACCTGGCCGAGCGGGCCGCCGTCTACTCGGCCGGCGCCCACCACCCGCCCGGCGAGGCCGACCTGCACCAGGCGCTGGTGACCCTCAGCCGCGACTTCGACCAGAACCGCGGCGGCTTCGGCGGCGCGCCCAAGTTCCCGCCGGCCATGGTGCTGGAGTTCCTGCTGCGCCACCACGCCAGGACCGGCTCGGAGGCGGCGCTGGAGATGGCCGTCCGCACCGGCGGGGCGATGGCGCGCGGCGGCATCCACGACCAGCTCGCCGGCGGCTTCGCCCGGTACGCGGTGGACGCCGGCTGGGTGGTGCCGCACTTCGAGAAGATGCTCTACGACAACGCCCTGCTGCTGCGCGCCTACCTGCACCTGTGGCGGGCGACCGGCGATCCGCTGGCCCGCCGGGTCGCGCTCTCCACGGCAGACTTCCTGCTGCGCGAACTCCGCACGCCCGAGGGCGCGTTCGCCTCCGCGCTGGACGCCGACAGCCTGGACGAGGAGACCGGGAAGTCCGCCGAGGGCGCCTACTACGTGTGGGAGCCCGGCCAGCTCGTCGACCTGCTCGGCCCCGCCGACGCGGCCACCGCCGCCCGGCTGTTCACCGTCACCGCCGAGGGCACCTTCGAGCACGGCACCTCGGTACTCCAACTCCTCGCCGAACCCGAGGACTTCGCCGAGTACGAGGCGATCCGGGCGCGGCTGGCCGAGGCCCGGACGGCCCGGCCCGGCCCGGCCAGGGACGACAAGGTGGTCGCCGCCTGGAACGGCCTGGCCGTCGCCGCGCTCGCGGAGACCGGCGCGCTGCTGGAGCGCTCCGACCTGGTCGAGGCCGCCGAACGCGCCGCCGACCTGCTGCTCGCCGTCCACCTCACCCCGGACGGCCGGCTGCTGCGCACCTCCAGGGACGGCCGGGCCGGCGCCAACGCCGGTGTGCTGGAGGACTACGCGGACACCGCCGAGGGCTTCCTCGCGCTGTACGCCGTCACCGGCGACGCCTCCTGGCTCCAGCTCGCGGGCGGTCTGCTCGACACCGTGCTCAAGCACTTCACCGACGAGGCCTCCGGTGCGCTCTACGACACCGCCGACGACGCCGAGGAGCTGATCCGCCGCCCGCAGGACCCGACGGACAACGCCACTCCGTCCGGCTGGACGGCGGCCGCCGGGGCCCTGCTCACGTACGCCGCGTACACCGGCTCCGACCGGCACCGCACGGCCGCCGAGCGCGCCCTCGGCGTGGTCGGCGCGCTCGCCGGACGGGCCCCGCGGTTCATCGGCTGGGGCCTCGCCGTCGCGGAGGCGCTGGTCGACGGGCCGCGCGAGGTCGCGGTGGTCGGCCCGGACGGCGACCCGGCCACCGCGGCGCTGCGGCGGGCCGCGCTGCTCGGGACGGCGCCGGGGACGGTCGTCGCGGTCGGCGCGCCGGGGGAGGCCGAGGTGCCACTGCTGGCCGACCGGCCGCTGGTCGGCGGGGCGCCCGCGGCGTACGTCTGCCGGCACTTCGCCTGCGACGCCCCGACCACCGATCCGGCGGTGCTGGCGGAGAAGCTGGGCGCGGCGGTCGAGTAGCGGCGGCCCGGCCGGCGGCCCGGCGGCGGCTCGACGGACCGGCGGACGTTCGCGGTACTTCGAGATCGGTCGAAATATCGTTTGCGAGCGAACCCGGGCCGGCGTCATCATGGGTCATGACCTGGACTTTCACCACCTCCCTCGACGAGTTCCGCGAGGAGGCGGGCGCCTTCCTGGCCGCCCGCCCCGCCGAGAACACCGTTCTGCTCACCATCGCGCACCGGCTGGCCGAGTCCGGACTGACCGTGTTCGGTGACCGGCCGGTCTTCGGCTGGTGGCGGGCCGAGGAGGACGGTCCGGTCGGCGGCGCCTTCCTCCAGACGCCGCCGTTCGCCCCCCGGCTCTCCTTCATGCCACCGGCCGCGGCCGCCGAGCTGGCGGTCGAACTGGCCGCAGCCGGGCCGGAGTTCACCACGGTCACCGGGGTCGGCGGGGGCGCCGAGGCGGTTCGCGCCTTCGCCGGGGCCTGGACGGCGGCCACCGGCGCCGGGCAGTCCGTCCGTTTCGACGAACGGCTCTACCGGCTAGGCGAGTTGGCCGACCCGCCGCGCCCGCCCGCGGGCCGCCACCGGCTGGCCGAACCGGCCGACCGCGAGCTGGCGATCCGCTGGTACGAGGAGTTCCTGGTCGAGGCCGGGGTCGAACTCCCCGACGTGCCACGGGCGGTGGACGAGCGGACCGCGGCCGGCTGCCTGCACCTGTGGGAGGACGAAGGCCGCCCGGTCGCCCTGGCCGGCAGCAGCCCGATCCTCGTCGGCATGTCCCGCGTCGGCCCGGTCTACACCCCCGCCGAGAGCCGCGGCCGCGGCTACGGCACCGCCGTCACTGCCGCCACCTCGGCCCACCTCCTCGCCCGCGGCGCCACCGAGGTCCTGCTCTACACGGACCTCGCCAATCCGACCAGCAACTCCATCTACCGGCAGATCGGCTACCTGCCGGTGGAGGACGCCCTGACCGTGGACTTCGGGCCGGCCTAGAGGCGCCGCGGCGGCCGGGCCCGCACCGGCCGACGGCCGCCGCGGGCCCGGCCGGCCGTCACTCCCAGTCCCACCGGATGCCCAGGAGGCACGGCCGCAGTGCCGTGGCGACCAGGTGGACGCAGTGGTGGCCGTCGAGGGTGAGTTCCTCGGTCTCGTACGGGAGCTCGCCGGGGGAGTGGAGCGCGAAACGGTGGCACCGGACGGGGAGGGCGGCGGGGTGGAAGGCGATCTGGAGGACGTACTGGCCGGCGCCGGAGTTGAGGCCGCGGACGTACTCGCAGCTGGGGCCGGGGGAGGGGGCGTCGTCGAAGCCGTAGCCGAGCAGGTGGGTGTCGCCTGCGCGTAGCCGGCGGTCGAGGAGGAGTTCGGCGGCGAGCAGGTGGTGGGCCTGGTCGCGGCGGATGCGGCCGGGGCGGCAGTTCTCCTCGGCGCGGACGCCGACGCGGGTGATGTCGCTGCCCGGGTCGCCCTGGTAGAGGGCGAGGTAGCGGTCGATGCCGTCGCGGTGGGCGCGCAGTGCGTGCTGGGAGTCGCGGCGGGTGAGCCGGCGGTCGGGGCCGATCCGGACGCGTTCGATGTGGGTGATGGTGTGCAGCCCGGTGTCGCGCGGGCCGGCCAGGGTGGCGAGCAGGCCGTCGACGGCGACGGCCGGGGAGATGAGGTCGCGGTACGGGAGCACGGGCGGGCCGGCCGGGGCGGGCTCGGCGGCGCGGCGGGGGCCGAGCAGCCGGGTGAGGGAGTGCTCGGGGAGGTCGAGGACCTCTTCGAGGGCGGCGACGGCGCGCAGTGACTCGGCGCGTTCGGGGCGGCGGCGGCCCTGCTGCCAGTAACTGAGGCTGGTGAGGCCGACGGTGACGCCGCGCAGGGCGAGGTGGCGGCGGATGCGGTGCAGGGCGAGGCCCCGGGCGGAGATCGCGGTGCGCAGGGCGAGGTGGAACGGGCCGGTGCGCAGGGCGGCGGCGAGGTCGGCTGGGTCGCTCCGGTGGATGGCGGCCTCCTGGGGGCGGGCGGTCCGGCGCCCGGACCGCTCGGACGGACCGCCCGGACGCACCGGTGTTTGACCGTGAATATTCACATCGGTGTGGCGGTTTGTCACCGGTTCCGGCCTGCCACGCGGAGGTTTCCCGGGCACCGTTCACATCCGGGTCCGCCCGTTCACACCTCGGTCCCGGCCCCACCGAGGGCCGTTGACCCGCCCCTGACGAGGCGCGATGCTCGGGGCGCGATCCGGACCGCGCCCCCACACAGCACCTCGCTCCACTCGTGCAAGGAGGCATCCCCCCATGCCAGTTCCACGGATACGGCTGCGCCGCGCGGTCTCACTGCTCGCCCTCGGCGTGCTGGGCCCGGCGCTCACCGCCGCGGTGGCGGCGCCCGCGATCGCCGCTCCCGCCCAGGGTCAGGCCCAGGACCGGGCCGTGCACCAGGTCCGCCGGGCCGCCGCGCCCGGCAGCACGGCCGACCTGGCCGGCACGTACAAGAAGCTCAACATCACCATGCAGCAGCAACAGCAGACCAACTGGTGCTGGGCGGCGAGCGGGAACACCATCGCCACCTGGTACGGCTACAACTACAGCCAGAACCAGTTCTGCAACGTCTCGTTCGGCCGCTCCGCCGACTCCGGCTGCCCCAACAGCCAGGCCACGCTGGGCGATGTGCAGAACGGGCTGAGCCGGGTCGGCATCACCCCGGGTTCCTACGTCAACGGGTACCTGAACTACGGCACCGTGCAGTCCGAGGTGAACGCCGACCGCCCGGTCGAGACGCGCATCCAGTGGAGCTCGGGCGGCGGACACATGCACGTCCTGTACGGCTACGACACCGCGAACAACTGGGTCTACTGGGGCGACCCATGGCCCTCCAACTACCGCTACAACTGGGCGGATTACCGGTACTACGTGAACAACAGCACGTTCTCGTGGACCCACTCCCTGTACCGGATCGGCGCGTGAGGGCGACCATGACCGAGACCAAGAGCCGCCGCCGGACCACCACCGCCACCGGCACCGTCGCCGCCGCCCTGCTCACCGCCGGCCTCGCGCTGGCGCTCGCCCCGGCCGCGCACGCCGCGGAACCGGCCGCCCAGGCCGCCGCCGTCCCGTCCCCGGTGCCGGCCGCCGAACTGGCGCAGGCCCGCGGCGCGGTCCAGGACCCGGCCGTCCTCGACCAGGTCGGCCACTTCTTCGCCCGCAAGGGCGTCCCGCCGACACAGCAGCTGACCATCGGCGCCGCCGAGGAGGCCCGGGCGGCGAGCGCGGCCGCACCACGGCTGGCCGGCGACACCGTGCCGGTGTACGTCCTGGACCGGGGCTTCGTGGCCGGCAGCCCGGGCGCGCCGGTGGCGAAGGCCGAGTTCACCGCCAGCAAGGTGGTCGCGGCGGACGGGCAGACCGCCTCGGTCTGGACCGTCCGGCAGGACGGGGCCTGGAAGGTGGTCAACATCGCCTCGGGCGGTGACGAGAGCGACTACGCGGCGAAGGCGGCGGGCAGCGGAGGAGGCACCGTCTTCCGCGAGCCGCAGGTCAACGCCTGGTACGTGCTGCGCGACGGCCGGGTGCTGCCGCTGGACGACGAGGCCGGGCGCTCGGTGGGCGCGGGCGGGGTCACGCTGGCCGCGTACCAGCAGCTGGTGCACCAGCGGTACGGGGACAAGCTGCCCGGCTCGGCGTACGACCGGGAGGGCAGGGGCGGCGGCTACCAGGCGGACGCCGCCCCGCAGGCCGAGGCGGCCCCGCAACCCGGGGGCGGACCGCAACCGGCGGCCGTGGCGGAAGCCGCGGGCGGCGGTTCGGCGCTGCCGGCCGTGACGGCGGCGGCCGCCCTGGGTGCCACCGCGCTGGTGGGCGCGGGTGCCGTGCTGCGGCGGAGGACGACGGGCGTCCGCCGCGGCTGACGGCAGGCGGGGCCCGGTCGGTCGGGCCGGGCCCCGCGGTCCGCACGCGTCGTTCGTCGGGCACCGCGCACACGCCCCGCACCCGTCACCGAGCGGCTCGCACCCGTCACCGAGCTGCCCGCGCAGCCGGCGAGGGGGTCTCACACCCCGGCGAACCCGCTCTCCAGCAGCGCGAAGGTGCGGTCGACCAGCGTCGCGATGTCCTCCTGTCCGTCGCCCGCGGCCCAGTGCAGCACCGCCTCGGTGCTGGCGGCGCCGATGGCGGCCGCGGTCACCCGCATCTCGTAGCTGGGCTCCTCGACGCCCGCCCGCCGGGTCAGCACCGAGAGGTAGAGCTCCTGCGGGCTGTTGCCGCCGCTGTGCAGTCCGGCGCGCAGCGCGGGGACCTCGGTGATCAGCCGCATCCGGGTGAGCAGTTCCTGGCGCTCGTGCTGGAGCAGCGCGCGGATCAGCCCGACGATGGCCTCCCGGCAGGAGGTGAGGAAGGGCTCGTCGGCGGGGCGGGCCAGCAGGGCGGAGATCATCGCCGGGTCGTACTCGTCGGAGTGGACCAGGTCCTCCTTGGTGGCGAAGTACCGGAAGAAGGTGGACGGGGAGACCTCGGCGGCGGCGGCGATCTGCTCCACCGTGGTGTTCTCGTAGCCCTGCCCGGCGAACATCCGGTACGCCTCGCGGCGGATGGTCTGGCGGGTCTTCAGCTTCTTGCGTTCGCGCAGCGACAGCGGCGCCTCCAGTATCGCCTGGACCGGGTTGGTCGGGGCGTCCGGAGGGGCCGCGGTCGGCTGCTGGGGAGTCATGCCCCGATTATCCGTGATCTCCCGCGCCGGCGCGGGTGCCCGAAGGGGCGTCCGCCCGGGTACCCGAAGGGGCGTCCGCCGGGGTGTCCGCCGGCATCCGGGCCGCGACCAGCACCGCCGAGAGCACCGCGACCAGCCCGGAGACCAGCAGCACCACCCCCATCCCGTGCACGTACGCCGTGTGCGCGGAGGCACTGAGCGCCTGCCCGCCCGCGCCCGCCCCCCGGGCGACGGCGTCGGCGGCGACCACCGACTCCCCGGCCCGGTGCGCGGCCTCGGCCGGCAGCCCGCCGGTGTCCAGCGCGCCGCGGTACGCCCCGGACAGCAGGCTGCCGAAGGCGGCGATCCCGATCGCGCCGCCGACCTGCCGCAGCGTCTGGAGCAGCCCCGAGCCCACGCCGGCCCTGGCCGGCGGCAGGGTGACCAGCGCGGAGGACTGCGCGGTGATCAGCGACAGGCCCATGCCCACGCCGAGCACGCTGAGCCAGATCGCGGCCCGCGCGTAGCCGTCGCCGGGGCCGGTCCGGCTGCCGAACAGCAGCGCGGCGGCGAGCAGGGCCAGGCCGAGGGTGATCACCGCTCGGACGCCGAGCCGGCCGACCAGGCGGTCGGTGGCCTTGGCGGCGACCATCAGTCCGAGCATCATCGGCATCAGCCGCAGCCCGCTGCCCAGGGCGTCCGTGCCGAGCACGCTCTGGAAGTAGAGCGGCAGGACGAAGAAGGCGCCGAACAGGACGAGCGAGATCAGCGTGGCCGCGACGGCGGACCAGCGGAAGGTGCGGTCGGCGAGCAGGCCGAGGTCGAGCATCGGGTCGCGCTGCCGGCGGCTGCGCAGCACCAGCGCGGTGAGGGCGAGCAGCGAGCCGGCCAGCGTGCCGAGCACCAGCGGGTCGGTCCAGCCGCGTTCGGCGCCCTCGATGATGCCGTAGGTGAGTCCGGCCAGGCCGCCGGCGGCGAGGACGGTGGCGAGCAGGTCGATCCGGGGCGCGGCCGGGTTGCGGGTCTCCGGCAGCAGCAGGACGCAGGCGGCGATGCCGAGCGCGGTGAGCGGGACGTTGATCGCGAAGACCGAGCCCCACCAGAAGTGCCGGAGCAGGAAGCCGCCGACCAGCGGCCCGAGCGGGGCGCCGAGGGATATGGCGGCGGCCAGGATCGCGGTGGCCCGGCGCCGCTCGGCGGCTGGGAAGAGGCCGGGGATCACCGCCATCGACATCGGCATCACGAGTGCGGCGGCCAGGCCCATCCCGGCGCGGGCGGCGATCAGGGTGGCGGGCGAGCCGGTGAGCATGCCGGCGGCGGAGGCGAGGCCGAACAGGGCGAGGCCGGTGGTGAGCGTGCGGCGGCGGCCGAACCGGTCCCCGAGCAGGCCGGCCGGGAGCATCGCGGCGGCGAAGACCACGGTGTAGGCGTCGACGATCCACTGCTGCTGCCCGGTGGTGGCGCCCAGCTGTTCGGCGAGCGTGGGCAGGGCGACGTTGAGCACGGTCATGTCGAAGCTGATCACCAGGACGCTCAGGGTGACGGCGACCAGGGCGAGCCACCGGCGCGGATCGGCGGTGACGGGTGCGGCGGTGGCCGCGGGCACGGGCGGGGCTGCGGGCACGGTGTCCTCCGGGTCCCTTAATTGAAAGTCTCTCTCAAATGAGAGTAACTCTCAAAAAGTGTCGACCGTCAACACGACCCCGTGGTTACGCTCCGTGATGTGTCCTGGAAGTGCTTCTTCCGCACAAGGAATTGACGCAACGTTGATCTGTCGTTCGCCGCCCCTGGGCAGTCGGCCATGACTGTCGGTAGATACGATGTGGCAATCGGTCAGTGCTGGCCGACGCGTGCCGAGAGCGGAGAAGGGGTGGGGCGGCGGGAGCCGACCACGAGCCCGGCACCGGGAAAGGGGACCGAAGTGGCCGACGCGGACGACAGGCAGACGAGCACCCAGATGTGGGGTTCGGTGACGGTGGTGGGCTCCGCGCTCGCCGTGGTCGCGGCCTATCTGATCAACGGCGCCCCGCTGGTACTGGGGGTCGCCGGGATCGAGACCCTGCTGCTCATGCTCTACGTCGCCCGCCGCTGGCGTGCGCTGCGCGGCGGGCCCGCCCCGGTCCGGCACCGCCCGCGCCGGGGCATCCCGGACGCCGCGCACTGCGAGCGCTGCCGCCGGGCCCGCGAGGCGCTGGACGCCCGGCAGGCGCGCGCCCGCGCGGCCGGTGCGGCGTGGACGCCGGAGTCCCCGGGGTTCCGGGCGCCGGCCGGGGCGTCGTGGGAGCCGTACCGGGAGTCGCGCGGCGAGCAGCACCACGCGCACGGTGAGTACCACCTGCGCGGCGGACACCACGACGCGTACGCCGGGCACCAGCACGGGCCCGGGCCGCTCCACGGCCAGGAGCCGCAGCCGGAGCCGGGCGCCGCCGATCACCCGCCGTATTCGCGCCGCCCGCAGATCCGGGCCCCGTACGAGCGGCCCTGGACGGCGGAACGGGCGGTCGCCCGGTCCGTGGACCGTTCGACCGCCCGTCGGGGTGCGCCGGGATCAGCCGGCCGTGCTGTACGCCACCAGTGAGACGCCGACGTACTGGACGATGAACGCCCCCAGGGTGAAGGCGTGGAACACCTCGTGGAACCCGAACCAGCGCGGTGAGGGGTTGGGCCGCTTGAGCCCGTACACCACGCCGCCGATGCTGTAGAGCACCCCGCCGACGATCATCAGCACCAGGACGGCGACTCCGCCGGTGCGCAGGAAGTCGGGCAGGAAGAAGGCGGCGGCCCAGCCCAGCGCGAGGTACACCGGCGTGTACAGCCAGCGCGGCGCGCCGACCCAGAACACCCGGAACGCGATGCCGGCCAGCGCGCCGCCCCAGACCGCCCAGAGCAGCAGCTGCTGGTCGGCGCCCTCGAGCAGCAGCATCGTGAACGGCGTGTAGGTGCCCGCGATGATCAGGAAGATGTTCGCGTGGTCCAGCCGGCGCAGCACGGCGTCCCCACGGGGCCCCCAGTCGAAGCGGTGGTACACCGCGCTGACCCCGAACAGCAGCCACGCGCTGACCGAGTAGATCGCGCAGGCGATCTTGGCGGGCGTGGAGTCCGCCAGGCAGATCAGCACGATCCCGGCGGCCACCGTGGCGGGGAACATCCCGGCGTGCAGCCAGCCGCGCCACTTCGGCTTGCTCTCCATGAGTGCACTCTCCCCGAGTGCAGCAGCAGTCATGCGCTGCATGCTACCCGCTACCTACGGATCCGTAGGTTACTCACGCGTAGGAAGTGGCGATCGTCACTCTTGGACGTTTTGGAGTATTTGAAGTGTGGCGCCGCGCACTCCGTCGGGGGAGACCGCGGTTTGTTACTCATGAGTAATCATACTTGCAGTAGTAAAGGGTGCGTCAATTTCGACGCTTCGCCGCGTTCCGGCCCCAATTCCGGAGCTACGCTGCAAGCACCCTCAGACCCCCGCGACGCCGTCTCCTCGCCGAGATGGCGTGAAACGGAGCGATCGTGTCGTACGAGATCTCTGCTCTCAGCGCATCCGCGCCCACCCGCCACAAGCAGCTGCTCGCTTGGGTGAGCGAGATCGCCGAGCTCACCCAGCCGGACCGCATCGAGTGGTGCGACGGTTCCGCCGAGGAGTACCAGCGCCTCGCGGACCTGCTGGTGGCTCAGGGCACCTTCAAGAAGCTCGACGAGGAGAAGCGCCCCAACTCCTACTACGCCGCCTCGGACCCCACGGACGTGGCACGCGTGGAGGACCGCACCTACATCTGCTCCGAGCAGGAGAAGGACGCCGGCCCGACCAACAACTGGAAGGCCCCCGCCGAGATGCGCGAGGTCTTCAAGGGCGAGCAGGGCCTCTTCCGCGGCGCGATGAAGGGCCGCACGATGTACGTCGTGCCCTTCTCGATGGGCCCGGTCGGCTCCCCGCTGGCCGCGTACGGCGTCGAGATCACCGACTCCGCCTACGTCGCCGTCTCCATGCGCGTGATGACCCGCATGGGCCAGGCCGTGCTGGACCAGCTCGGCGAGGACGGCGACTTCGTCAAGGCCGCGCACACCGTCGGCGCCCCGCTCGCCGAGGGCGAGGCGGACGTGGCGTGGCCGTGCAACAGCACCAAGTACATCTCGCACTTCCCGGAGACCAGGGAGATCTGGTCCTACGGCTCGGGCTACGGCGGCAACGCCCTGCTCGGCAAGAAGTGCTACGCGCTGCGCATCGCCTCGACCATGGCCCGCGACGAGGGCTGGCTGGCCGAGCACATGCTCATCCTGAAGCTCACCCCGCCGGCCGGTGCCACGGGCGAGCCGGAGGCCAAGTACGTCGCGGCCGCCTTCCCCTCGGCCTGCGGCAAGACCAACCTGGCCATGCTCCAGCCGACCGTCCCGGGCTGGAAGGTCGAGACGATCGGCGACGACATCGCCTGGATGCGCTTCGGCGCCGACGGCCGCCTGTACGCCATCAACCCCGAGGCCGGCTTCTTCGGCGTCGCCCCCGGCACCGGCGTGGACACCAACGCCAACGCCATCGACACCCTCTGGGGCAACACCGTCTTCACCAACGTCGCCCTCACCGACGACGGTGACGTGTGGTGGGAGGGCCTCACCGAGGAGCCCCCGGCGCACCTGACCGACTGGCGCGGCAACGACTGGACCCCCGAGTCCGGCACCCCGGCCGCCCACCCGAACGCCCGCTTCGCCGTCCCGGCCGCGCAGTGCCCGACCATCGCCCCGGAGTGGGAGGACCCGGCGGGCGTGCCGATCTCGGCGATCCTGTTCGGCGGCCGCCGCGCCACCGCCGTCCCGCTGGTCACCGAGTCCTTCGACTGGCAGCACGGCGTCTTCCTCGGCGCCAACATCGCCTCCGAGAAGACCGCCGCCGCCGAGGGCACCGTCGGTGAGCTGCGCCGCGACCCGTTCGCGATGCTGCCGTTCTGCGGCTACAACATGGGCGACTACTTCGCCCACTGGCTGAAGGTCGGCGCCCGGGCCGACGCCACCAAGCTGCCGAAGATCTACTACGTCAACTGGTTCCGCAAGAACGCCGAAGGCAAGTTCGTCTGGCCCGGCTACGGCGAGAACAGCCGCGTGCTCAAGTGGATCGTCGAGCGCCTGGACGGCACCGGCGAGGGCGTCGAGACCCCGATCGGCGTGCTGCCGACCGTCGAGGGCTTCGACCTCGGCGACCTGGACCTGTCCAAGGAGGACCTCGACCTGCTCTTCACCGTGGACGCCGACATCTGGCGCCAGGAGGCCGCCCTCGTGCCGGCCCACCTGGAGACCTTCGGCGACCACACCCCGAAGGAGCTGTGGGACGAGTACCGGAACCTCGTCGCGCGCCTCGGCTGAGCCTGAGCCTCAGCCGCGAGAGAGGCGGGCGCGCGGCACGAACCGCGCGCCCGCCGAGCGACAGGACGGCCGGAGTTCCGCCGGGCGATCTTTCCCCGACCAAGGAGATCGCCCGGGCCGGGACTCCGGCCGTAGTGTCTTCCGGGCCGTGGTGCTTTCCGCCCCCGGCGGCCCGCCCTACGGCTGGACGTAGCCGTCGAGGAAGTCGCCGATCCTGGTCACCGCGTCGGTGATCTCCTCCGCCCGGGGCAGCGTGACCAGCCGGAAGTGGTCGGGCTCCGGCCAGTTGAAGCCGGTGCCCTGGACCAGCAGGATGCGCTCGGAGCGCAGCAGGTCGAGCACCATCCGGGCGTCGTCCTTGATCTTGTGGACCTTGGGGTCCAGCCGGGGGAAGGCGTACAGCGCGCCCTTGGGCTTGACGCAGCTGACCCCGGGGATGCGGTTCAGCAACTCGTACGCGGCGTCGCGCGAGGCGTGCAGCCGGCCTCCGGGCAGCACCAGGTCGCGGATCGACTGCCGCCCGCCGAGCGCGGCGGCCACCGCGTGCTGCGCCGGCATGTTGGCGCACAGCCGCATCGAGGCGAGCACGGTCAGGCCCTCGATGTAACTGCGGGCCCGCTGCCGCTCGCCGGAGAGCACCATCCAGCCGGAGCGGAAGCCGGCCACCCGGTACGCCTTGGACAGCCCGTTGAAGGTGACGCAGAACAGGTCCGGGGCCAGGGTGGCCAGCGGGACGTGCTCGGCGTCGTCGTAGAGGATCTTGTCGTAGATCTCGTCCGCGTAGACCACCAGCCGGTGCCGGCGGGCGATCTCGACGATGCCCTCCAGCACCTCGCGCGGGTAGACCGCGCCGGTCGGGTTGTTGGGGTTGATCACCACGACGGCCCTGGTCCGGTCGGTGACCCTGGCCTCCATGTCGGCGAGGTCCGGGTACCACTCGGACTGCTCGTCGCAGCGGTAGTGCACCGCGGTGCCGCCGGCCAGGGAGACCGAGGCGGTCCACAGCGGGTAGTCAGGTGCGGGGACGAGTACTTCGTCGCCGTCGTCCAGCAGCGCGGTCATGGCCAGCTGGATCAGTTCGGAGACGCCGTTGCCGAGGAAGACGTCGTCGACGGAGAGGCCGTGCAGCCCGCGGTCCTCGTAGTGCATGACCACCGCGCGGCGGGCGGAGAGCAGGCCCTTGGAGTCGCCGTAGCCGTGCGCGTTGGCGAGGTTGCGCAGGATGTCCTGGAGGATCTCCGGGGGCGCCTCGAATCCGAAGGTGGCGGGGTTGCCGGTGTTGAGCTTGAGGATGCGGTGGCCCTGTTCCTCCAGCCGCATCGCCTCGTCGAGCACCGGGCCGCGGATGTCGTAGCAGACGTTGGCGAGCTTGCTGGACTGGATGACCTGCATGTCCGCCTACTTTAGGGGTACGGAGGGGCCGTGCGGCGGGTCTCCGGAGGGGTGCTTCCGGGGGCTCGAACGGCCCCCTTGGATCGGCAGGCGGGGGTGGCGGGCGGCCTTCCGAACCGGCGGTCGGATGTCCGGAATGCTCCTGTACGCGAGGAGCGCCGTCGCGCGGTGACGCGGAAGGAGACGGACGGCACACCGCCCGGCGCGGGAGGATGTGGCCGGTGCGTCGATCGAGGAGGGGGTGCGCGGGTGGGTCCGGTCGTGGTCGCGGCGGTGCTGGTCGGTCTCCTGGTGGCTCCGCTGTTGCGCGGACTGGTCGCCCGGTTCGCGGTGCCGGAGGGCGAACCCTGGTGCGAGGACTGCCCGTCCTGCGGGCGCCCGGCGCGCCTGCTGCCGCCGACCGGGCGCTGCCCCGGCTGCCGGGAGCGGCTGGGCGCCGGCCCCTGGACGGTGGAGGCGGTCGCGGCGGCGGTCGCCGTCGCGGTGGGGTACGCGGCGGACCGGCCGGTGGTGGTGACCGTGGCGCTGGGCTGGGCGGCGGCGCTCGGCGTGGCCCTCGGCTTCGTCGACGCGCGGGTGCGCCGGCTGCCGTACCGGCTGACCCTGCCGCTGCTCGGCGGGGTGGCCGCGATGCTGCTGGCGGCGGCGCCGACCGCGGGCCCAGGGGTGCCGCTGCGCTGCCTGCTGGTCGCGCTCACGGTCGGAGGTGTGCTCGAACTGGCCGTCTGGCTGGGCGCGTTGGGCCCCGGCGACTCCCCGCTCGGCCTCGCGCTGGGCGGGCTGCTCGGCTGGTACGGCTGGTCGGTGGCGCTCGGCGGGCTGTTCGCCGCGATGGTGCTCGCCGGGCTCTGGGCCACCCTGCGGGCCGCCGCCGCGCTGGCCCGCCGCCGGCCGGTGCGCGGGCTCGACCTCCCGGTCGGCCCGTTCCTGCTGCTCGGCGCGCTCACCGCGGTCCTGGCGCGGTGAGCGCGAGCCCGGCACGAGTGGAGCCGTTCCCCGCGGGACCGTCCCGCGGGACCGCCCCGAAGAGCCGTCCCTAATAGAGGGGACAGCGGGAACGGAAGAGCCCGTCGTACCGGTTCGGTACGACGGGCCCCGCCGCCGACGCGCAGGCCCCACCCTCAAGGAGCGGCGCGCCGGGGGAGTTGAGCTCTTGGAGGCCTCGGCCTCGTGCCGTTACGGCATCTTGTGGACGAACGGGCCGACCGCGTTGGAGAACGCGTTGCCGTTGTTGACGTCCCAGTTGGTCGACCAGGTCATCGCGCCGCGGATGGTGGGCCACTTGGCCGGCGGCACGAAGCTGCCGCAGTTGTTGCCGGTGGCCAGGCAGTCCAGCGCGTTGTTCACCACGGTCGGCGAGACGTAGCCGCCGCCCGCCGCCCTGGTGGAGGCCGGGACGCCGATGCCCACCTGGTCCGGCCGCAGGCCGCCCTGGATCTGGGTGCAGACCTGGGAGGTGATGAAGTCGATGGTGCCCTGGGTGTAGACCTTGCCGTCGCAGCCGTTCATGCCGCCCGAGTTGTAGAACTGGGTGTTGACGACGGTGAGGATGTCCTTGGTCTTCAGCGCCAGCTGGAAGTAGGCGCCGGAGGTGCTGTACATCCCGATGGTCTCGGGCGCCATGGTCAGGACGAAGCCGGGGCCGACCTTGGCCTGCAGGGCGTGCAGCGCGTCGCCGAGCGGACCGGCCTGGACGCCGTTCTCCAGGTCGACGTCGATGCCGTCGAAGCCGTAGTCCTTGATGATCGCGTAGGCGCTGTTGACGAAGTTGGCGCCGGCCGTGGCGTCCCCGACGGTGATCGCGCCGTTCTGGCCGCCGATGGAGAGGATGACCTTCTTGCCGGCCGCCTGCTTGGCCTTGACGTCGGCGCGGAACTGGGCGTCGGTGTAGCCGCCGAGCGCCTTGGACAGGCCCGGGTCCAGGGTGAAGCTGATCGCGCCGGTCTTGGTCGGCACGGAGTCGGCGAAGGACACCGCGATGATGTCGTACGCGCTCTGGACGTCGCTCAGCCGCTGCACGGTCGAGTTGTTGTCGAAGTTCTGCCAGTAGCCGGTGACCACGTGGGCGGGCAGACCGGTGACCGGCGGGTTGGTGCTGGTCGGCGTGGCGGTGGGGGTCGCCGTCGCGGTCTGGGTGGGCGTCGGGGTCGCGGTCTGGGTGGGCGTCGCGGTGGCCGTCGGGGAGGCGGTGGCCGTGGGGGTCTGGGTGGGAGTGGCGGTCGGCGAGGGGGTGCCGGTGCCGCCGGGGCCGATCAGCGCGACGTCGTCGGCCAGGTAGGCGCTCTGGCCGTACCAGCCGTGCAGGTAGACGGTGACGCTGGTGGCGTTCGCCCCGGTGGTGAAGGTGGTGGACAGCTGGTTCCAGCTGTTCTGGTTCGACCAGACGGACGGGTCGGTGCCGCCGGTGCCGCGGGCGCCGAGGTAGGTGTACGGGCCCTGGACCCACGCGCTCAGCGTGTAGCTGGTGTTGGGCAGCACGCTGATGGTCTGGGTGCACTCGGCGGTGTCGCCGGCGCCCGGGGTGGCCTGGAGCGCGCCGGTGCCGGAGTGGACCGGGGAGGAGACCGTGGTCGCGGCGCCGGCGCAGACCCAGCCCCCGAGCCCGCCGTCGAAGCCGCCGTTGGTGACCAGGTTGCCGACCGCGGCGCTGGCGCCGCCGGCGAAGAGGGCGAGGCCGCTGCCGGCCAGGGCGAGGGCGGTGGCACCGGCCGCGACGACCGGGAGGGGGCTGCGCCGACGCTTGTGCGAAGGCTGGTTCAGCGTACGGGCCATGGGGTGACGCTCCTGGGGGAGGAGCGGCCGCCGCGGTGGGGGGCGCGGCGGCCGCGTGTGGGGGAGGGGAGGTCCGAAGTGAGCCTGTGGGGCGGAGGAGTGGAGGATCGTTCCGTCCCGGATCAAAAGCTGGACTAGACCATTGCTGGTCGTCAAGCATCGGACGAACGGCTTACGGTTCCGTTAAGGATTCGGAGACCGTTCCGTGTCCGCGCCCCGTGCGCCCCCGAACGCTTCCGTGACCCCTCGGGACGACCCCCGACACGCCGGTCGCGACAGACTTCGTACAGGACCGTGACCAGACCGCTACCTGCGGCTTTACCGTGCACCTGCGCGCCGGAGTAGGCTGCGCCGGGGGCGGTGACGCACCAGTTGCAACGAGTACGGAGGGGCCGCGAAACATGGGTCTGCGCGATGTCGTCGAACGGACGCCGGGTCTGCGCACCCTGCTCGGCGGGATGTACGGGCTCTACGGCCGACGGGTCGAGGTCCACCTCGCGCGCACCCCGCACCACATCGGCGTGATCCTGGACGGCAACCGCCGCTGGGCGAAGGCGACCGGCGGCTCCACCGCGTACGGCCACCAGCGCGGTGCGGACAAGATCAGCGAGTTCCTCGGCTGGTGCGACGAGACCCACGTCAAGGTCGTCACGCTGTGGATGCTCTCCACCGACAACCTGGACCGCCCGGCCGACGAGCTGGTCCCGCTGCTCGGCATCATCGAGGACGCCGTCACCGGTCTGGCCGCCGCCCGCCGCTGGCGGGTCAACCCGGTCGGCGCGCTGGACCTGCTCCCGCAGCACACCGCCGACGTGCTCAAGCGCGCCGCGGACCAGACCGCCGGGATCGACGGGATAACGGTCAACGTCGCGGTCGGCTACGGCGGCCGGCACGAGATCGCCGACGCCGTCCGTTCGCTGCTCCAGGAGCAGGCCGGACGCGGCACCTCGATCGAGGAACTCGCCGAGGTCCTGACCGTCGAGCACATCTCCGAGCACCTGTACACCCGCAACCAGCCCGACCCGGACCTGATCATCCGCACCTCGGGCGAGCAGCGGCTGTCCGGTTTCCTGCTCTGGCAGAGCGCGCACAGCGAGTTCTACTTCTGCGAGGCGTACTGGCCAGCCTTCCGCAAGGTCGACTTCCTGCGCGCGCTGCGGGCGTTCGAGCAGCGCCACCGGCGGATGGGGCTGTAGCCGGGGGAGGCGGGCCCCGCTCCCGGGGCCCTGCCCCGGCCGTCCGGGGAAAATGACCGCCGTAGGCCTGGCCTACCCGGCGGCCGCGCGAGGCCAAACGTTCACCGGCAATGATCCGTCAGTTCGCCGGGGGCGCGAATGCACCGCTCCCCGCCTGGGAATACTCCAGTCAGTCCGGTCCCGGGGCCACCGGGGCAGCGGGGCCGGCTTGCCGCGGATGACGCAGGGTCATCCGCTCTGGAGGCCTAGTGGTCAGTTCGAAGAGCCGCCGGACACCAGACCGGCGCACGTACGTTCTCGACACCAGCGTGCTCCTGGCGGACCCGCTCGCCATGACCCGCTTCGAGGAGCACGAGGTCGTCCTCCCGGTGGTGGTCGTCACCGAGCTGGAGGCCAAGCGGCACCATCCGGAGCTGGGCTACTTCGCCCGCCAGGCGCTGCGGCTGCTCGACGACTACCGGGTCCGCCACGGCCGGCTCGACGAGCCGATCCCGGTCGGCGAGCTCGGCGGCAGCATCCGGGTCGAGCTCAACCACTCCGACGTGTCGATACTGCCGGCCGGCTACCGCTCCGGAGGCGGCGAGGCGGACACCCGGATCCTCGCGGTCGCCCGCAACCTCCAGGCCGAGGGCTACGACGTCACCGTCGTGTCCAAGGACCTGCCGCTGCGGATCAAGGCCAGCTCGGTGGGGCTGCTCGCCGAGGAGTACCGGGCCGAGCTGGCGATCACCTCGGGCTGGACGGGCATGTCCGACCTGCACGTCCCGGCGGACCAGGTGGACGCGCTGTTCGCGGCCGGCCACGACGTCGCGCTGGACGTCGACGGGGCCGCCGAGCTGCCCGTCCACACCGGGCTGGTGCTGACCTCGGAGCGCGGGCGCGCGCTCGGCCGGGTCACCGGGGACGGCCGGGTGAGGCTGGTGCGCGGCGAGCGCGAGGCGTTCGGGCTGCGCGGGCGCAGCGCCGAGCAGCGGGTGGCGCTGGACCTGCTGCTCGACCCGGAGATCGGCATCGTCTCGATGGGCGGCCGGGCGGGGACGGGCAAGTCGGCGCTGGCGCTGTGCGCGGGGCTGGAGGCGGTGCTGGAGCGGAGGCAGCACCGCAAGGTGATGGTCTTCCGGCCGCTGTACGCGGTCGGCGGCCAGGAGCTCGGCTACCTGCCGGGTTCCGAGGCGGAGAAGATGGGCCCCTGGGCGCAGGCGGTCTTCGACACCCTGTCCGCGGTCACCACCCCGGACGTGATCGAGGAGGTCATCTCCCGCGGGATGCTGGAGGTGCTGCCGCTGACCCACATCCGGGGGCGCTCGCTGCACGACGCCTTCGTGATCGTGGACGAGGCGCAGTCGCTGGAGCGGAACGTCCTGCTGACGGTGCTGTCCCGGATCGGCCAGGGCTCGCGGGTGGTGCTCACCCACGACGTGGCGCAGCGGGACAACCTCAGGGTGGGCCGCTACGACGGCGTGGTGGCGGTGGTGGAGAAGCTGAAGGGCCATCCGCTCTTCGCCCACATCACGCTCACCCGCTCGGAGCGTTCGCCGATCGCGGCGCTGGTCACGGAGATGCTGGAGGACATCCACCCGTGATCCGCCCCTGACCGGTACATAGTCGGACAATACGGTCAACTTGCGGCCTGGGGCCCGTTCCTGACGGAGCGGGCTCCACCCGTTTCATCACATCGAGTGCTTTCTGTCAGGGAAACCGCCGGACGGTGAATGTGACATGCGCCACGCGGGCGGGAATTGCGTCGACCGTGTCCGGTGCGGCATGGTGAGGGTTCTGTCAGGCCCCGCGTACGGCGCGGCAGGGCTCCCGGACTCCGGGAGTCAGGCCCCGGAAGGTCCACCAACTCCGGTCGGTGGGCGCACAATTGAAGACCGTTGAGCCGTACGCCGCCCGAATTCCAACGCCCGGTCGCCTCACCTCGGCCGGACGCCGGGCCAGCACCTCCCGTGACCAGAGCACCGTGCGGAGGTCCGTGCCAAGGGGCATCTTGCGCCCGTACGGTCACGCGTGGGCGATGCTGGAAGGAATTCATGTGACTCGGATCTCGGTCCGGGGAGTCGCTGTGGCCTCCGCCACCGCCGTCACCGCTGTCGGTGCCGTCGTGGGTATGGCCGCGGGCAGCGAGGGCAAGGTGACGCAGACGGTCGACGTCGCCGGCGCGACCCTGCTTGCCGAAGTCCCCTCTGGCGCCCAGGCGCAGACCATCAGTGACAACATCGGCCAGCAGGCATCCGCCCAGCAGGCCTCCGCCGACGCCGCCGCGAAGGCGGCCGCGGAGCAGAAGGCCGCCGAGGAGGCCGCGCGCCAGCAGGCCGCCGCGGACGCCCAGGCGAAGGCCGACGCCCAGGCCAAGGCCGACGCGGAGAAGGCCGAGGCGGACAAGGCGGCCAAGGCCGCGGACGAGAAGCGCAAGGCCGACGAGGCCGCCGCCAACCGTTCCAAGTCCCGTTCGGCGATGACCGCCGTCGAGGACAGCGCGCCGCCGGTGTCGGTCAGCCCCGGCTCGGTCCAGGACCAGGCCCGGCAGATCGTCGGCAACGACGCGCAGTTCCAGTGCTTCAGCCAGATCGTGAAGCGCGAGAGCGGCTGGGACTACACCGCGACCAACAAGAGCTCCGGCGCGTACGGCCTGGTCCAGGCGCTGCCCGGCAACAAGATGGCCTCGGCCGGTGCCGACTGGCGCACCAACCCGGGCACCCAGATCAAGTGGGGCCTCAGCTACATGAACTCCCGCTACGGCAGCCCCTGTGGCGCGTGGTCGTTCTGGCAGTCGCACCACTGGTACTAGGAACAGTCGCCGCTCCGGCGGCGCGGTTCACCACGGCCCCCGGCCGCTCGCCCTGTTCGGGCGGGTGACCGGGGGTCGTGGCGTCTGCCGGAGCGGGCGGCCCCGGGCCGGGTGTCCCGGACCGAAGTGCTCCCGGGCCGGGGCGTGTTCCGCGGGGAAGAGGCGGACCGCGCCGCCCGGGCTGCGCTGACCAGTGCGCCTTCGGGCGGTGCGGTCCCGGGTGCGGACGCGGGGCGCGGGAAGGGGTCCTGGTTGCTTCCCGCACCGGCCGGTCCGCCGGCGGTTGGCCGTGGGGCGACCTCGGTGACTCGGCTCCGGGGTCTCGTCCCGACTCCTCCCCAGCGAAGTGTGTCCGAAACCATCTGAAACCTGGCGATTTGTCCGGTCCTCGGGATGGACGGTTCGAGTCGAACAGGTCGGCGACCGGACTCGCCGCGCCCGTGCCGGGTAGCGTCATCCCTGACGGCCGCGGCAGGACCCGCGGCGTACCGCCGGGCACGGCGGGTTCGGCAGGGGAGCGGTGGTAGCGAGGATGGCGCGGGGCGGAAAGGCCTTCAAGGCCGTGGCCAAGGGCATGGCCGTGGTGGCGAGCACGGCCGCCGTGATCGAGCGGCGCCGCCGTGCCGCGATGGCGGCGGACCTGCACGACCCGGCCGTCCCGACGCCGGCCGACGGGCGGGTGCCGGCATTCGCCGACGGGCGCGTCCCCGCGCTCGTCGAGCGGCCGGGGCCGGTCCCGGTTCCGCGGGGCGACTCGACCCCGGCGGTGCCGACGGGCTCCGCGGTCGACACGGTGAAGGCGGGCGACGCGGTCGGCACGGTCCAGGCGGCGCAGGCGGCGGAGGTGGCCCCGCCGGCCGCCGCGGCGGCTCCGGCCGTCGCGCCCGCACCGACCGCGCACGCCGGGCTCGGACGGGAGTACCACCCCGGCCGCCCGGCCACGCCCGCCGAGGCGGTGCCCTGGGGGCTGCGGGTGGCCGCCGAGTCGACCTGGCGGCTGCTGCTGCTCGGCGCCGCGCTCTACGTCGTCTTCTACGTGGTCGACATGCTGCGGCTGGTCGCCTTCTCGGTGCTGGCCTCGCTGCTGATCACCGCGCTGCTGGCGCCCTCGGTCTCCTGGCTGCGGCGGCGCGGGGTGCCGCGCTCGCTCGCGGCGGGCGGGGTGTTCCTCAGCGGTCTGGCCGGGATCGGGCTGGTCGGCTGGTTCGTGGTCTGGCAGGTGACCACCAACCTGACGGTCGTCACCAACCAGGTCAAGACCGGCGTCAACCAGCTGAAGGACTGGCTGATCACCGGTCCGCTGCACCTGACCGAGCAGCAGATCACCAACTTCGCGGACCAGATCACCAAGGCCATCACCACCAACACCGACCGGCTCACCTCGGTCTCGCTCACCGGCGCGCAGATCGCCGTCGAGGTGCTGACCGCGGTGATGATGACCTTCTTCAGCACCTTCTTCTTCCTCTACGACGGTGAGCGGATCTGGACCTGGCTGATCCGCGGGCTGCCCAGGCGCTCCCGCTTCGCGATGGCCGGAGCCGGCCCGAAGGCCTGGACCACGCTCACCGCGTACGTGCGCGGCACGGTCTGCGTGGCGTTCATCGACGCCGTCTGCATCGGCATCTGCATCGACCTGCTGGGTGTGCCGCTGGCGATGCCGCTGGCCGTGATCATCTTCCTGGGCGCCTTCGTCCCGCTGGTCGGCGCGCTGGTCACCGGCACCGTCGCGGTGCTGATCGGGCTGGTCACCCAGGGGCCGTGGACGGCGCTGATGGTGCTGGTGGTGCTGGTCGCGGTGATGCAGGTGGAGAGCCACATCCTCCAGCCGCTGATCCTCGGCCGGGCCGTACGGGTCCATCCGCTGGGCGTGGTCCTCGGCGTCGCGGCCGGCGGCATCATCGGCGGCATCGGCGGTGCGGTCGTCGCCGTCCCGCTGATCGCCGTCACCAACACCGTGGTCTCCCACCTGCGCCGCCGCAACGAGGCGGGCCAGGCCGTCTTCACCGCGCTCGAAGCGGCCCGCGAGGCCGCCGAGCGGACGGCGGCCGGCCACCCAGGGCCCGCCCGGCCCGGGCCTGCTCAGTCCGGGCCGACTCAGCCCGGGCCCGCCCGCTCCGCCCCGCCGGCCGCGCCCGTCGCCGACTGACCCCGCCGCGGCGGGGCCGCCGGCCCGAGGCGCGGCGCGGTCCGGGAGAACGACGACGGGCCGCTCCCGGACGTGGTGTCCGGGAGCGGCCCGTCGGGGTGCCGGGGTGCGTCAGGCGTCGACGGCGGCCAGGGCGGCCTCGGAGTCGAGGACGCCGGCCACGGCCTGCAGGACGGCGGCGATCTTCATCGAGGCCTGGATGACCTCGCGCTCGACGCCGGCCTTGCGCAGGACGGCCTCGTGCGAGTCGAGGCACTGGCCGCAGCCGTTGATGGCCGAGACCGCGAAGCACCAGAGCTCGAAGTCGATCTTCTCGACGCCCGGGGTGCCGATGATGTTCATCCGCAGACCGGCCCGCATCGTGCTGTACTCCTTGTCGGAGAGCAGGTGCAGCGTCCGGTAGTAGACGTTGTTCATCCCCATGATCGCGGCCGCGCCCTTGGCGGCGGTGTACGCCTCCGGGGAGAGGTTGGCCTTGGCCTCGGGCTCCAGCTCGCGCAGCAGGCCGGGGCTGCGGGTGGCCATCGCGCAGGACAGCACGGTGCCCCAGAGCTGCTGGGCGGGGAGGTCGGAGTTGCCGATGACCGAGCCCAGGTTGAGCTTGAGGTCCTTGGCGTAGTCCGGGAGGGCGGCCTTCAGGTCGTCGAGGGCCATGGGTCAGCCCGCCAGCAGGGCCTGGGCGTCGAGGGTGTCCTCGCCCTTGGTCCAGTTGCACGGGCACAGCTCGTCGGTCTGCAGGGCGTCCAGCACCCGCAGGACCTCCTTGGGGTTACGGCCGACGGAGCCGGCGGTCACCATGACGAACTGGATCTCGTTGTTCGGGTCCACGATGAAGACGGCACGCTGGGCGGTGCCGTCCTCGCCCTCCACGCCGCAGGCGCGCATCAGGTCGTGCTTGACGTCGGCCAGCATCGGGAACGGCAGGTCGCGGAGGTCCTTGTGGTCCTTGCGCCAGGCGTGGTGCACGAACTCGGAGTCGCCGGAGACGCCGAGGATCTGGGCGTCGCGGTCGGCGAACTCGTCGTTCAGCTTGCCGAACGCGGCGATCTCGGTCGGGCAGACGAAGGTGAAGTCCATCGGCCAGAAGAAGACGACCTTCCACTTGCCCTCGTAGGACTTGTGGTTGATGTCGGCGAAGGCACTCGCGGCGTCCAGGTCGACACAGGCCTTGAGGTCGAACTCGGGGAACTTGTCACCAATCGTGAGCACGTTCGCTTCTCCTGAAGTGAGGTGAGGGGAATTTGTCCGGAATCCGGACACCACTCACAGTTCCACATCGTGGACTGATCAGGGAAA
Organism: Kitasatospora sp. NPDC091335; assembly: GCF_044757205.1. Taxonomy (NCBI): domain Bacteria; kingdom Bacillati; phylum Actinomycetota; class Actinomycetes; order Kitasatosporales; family Streptomycetaceae; genus Kitasatospora; species Kitasatospora sp. NPDC091335. The sequence continues at coordinate 63,616 of NZ_JBIVUM010000004.1, forward strand.
TAGCTACACTGGATGTGTCTGATCGGAGATTGCTATCAGTACCGAATCCCCCATGTCGCGGCCGGGTCCCCGCAGGAAGGCCGGCTCCAAGGCCGCCCCGACTGTGGCGAGCGCCACAGTCCGCAGCCCCCGCACCCCGACGGTCGCCCAGCTCCGGGCCTTCGTCGCGGTGGCCGAGCACCGGCACTTCCGCGAGGCCGCCGCCGCCACCGGGACCAGCCAGCCGGCACTGTCCGGGGCGGTCGCGGCGCTGGAGGAGTCGCTCGGCGCGCAACTGGTCGAGCGTACGACGCGCAAGGTGATTGTCACCCCACTGGGGGAGCGTGTGCACCAGCACGCCCGCCGGGTGCTCGCCTCCCTCCAGGCCCTCACCGAGGAGGTCGAGGCCGCCCGCCGCCCGTTCACCGGGCCGCTCCACCTGGGCGTCATCCCGACCGTCGCGCCCTACCTGCTGCCCACCGTGCTGCGGCTGGTCCGCGACGGCTTCCCGGAGCTGGAGCTGCACGTCCACGAGGAGCGCACCTCCTCGCTGCTGGAGGGCCTGGCCGCCGGGCGGCTGGACGTCCTGCTGCTCGCGCTGCCGGCCGGCGGGGCCTCGCCGACCAGGGACATCCCGCTGTTCGACGAGGACTTCGTGCTGCTCACCCCGCCCGGCCACCCGCTCGCCGGACGGATCGACGTGCCGCGCGACGTGCTGCTCGACCTGGACGTGCTGCTGCTGGAGGAGGGCCACTGCCTGCGCGACCAGGCGCTGGACATCTGCCGCGAGGTCGGCGTCGACCCGACGGGCTCGACCACCCGCGCGGCCGGTCTGTCCACCCTGGTCCAGTTGGTGGCCGGCGGCCTCGGGGTGACCCTGCTGCCCGCCACCGCGCTGGACGTCGAAGCCGGACGCACCGACCGGCTGGCCGCCGTCCGCTTCGCCGCCCCTGCCCCCGGCCGCCGGATCGGGCTGGCCGTCCGGCCGGGCTCGGCCCGCAGCGCCGAGTACGAGCGCTTCGCGGCCGCGCTGCGCGAGGTGCTGGTGGAGCTTCCGGTCCGGATCGTCTCCTGAGGCCCGTCCCCGGCGGGCGCTACGGCGTGGGCCGGCCCACCGCCGGGGTGCCCAGGCAGAGTCCGACGGTCGTCGCGACCAGCAGCTCCAGTGCCTCCACGGTGTCCGGTCCTGGCCGGTTCCCGGGGCTGCGCAGGGCGAGGTGGCGGGCCGTCAGCCCGTCGAAGCCGCTGAGGAAGTGGACGGCGATCCGGTGGGCGGGCACGGCCAGGGTCAGGCCGTGGGCGGCCGCGAGGGCGCCGATCATCTCGGTGGCGGTGCCCTCGATGTCGTGCTGGAGCCCGAGCATGATCTCCCGCATGTCCGGGTCGCGCATCGCCAGCGCCTCGAACTCGCTCAGCAGCACGCAGCGTCCGTGCTCGCCGGTGGTGGCCTCCCAGAGTGCGTGCACCAGGGTGCGGACCTGCTCGCCGAACGCGCCGTCGCCGGGGGAGGCGGCGCGCACCTCGCCGACGAAGTCGGACTTCAGCTGCTCGACGACCGCCCGGTAGAGGTCCTTCTTGGTGCCGAAGGTGTAGTGCACCGTCGCCTGCGCCACGCCCAGCTCGGCCGCGATGGCGCGGGTGCTGCCGGCGGCGATTCCTTCCCGGGCCATCAGGTCGATCGCGGCCTGGACCAGTTGGGGTCGGCGCTCGGAGGCGGGGACGTGAGCCATCCAGCCAGGGTAGCGCTATGGTCGGGCAACTGCGTCATACGATTTTGTCGTCCAACTTTGTCAACTGACAAAGTTGCGTCTACCGTGGGGCGGGTTCCGTCCAGGCAGCCGCCTGTCCGACGACAGACCGAGGGGACCCATGGCCACCTACCTGTACCGACTGGGGCACTTCAGCTTCCGGCGAAGGCGCGCCGTGCTGGCGGTCTGGATCGCCCTGCTGATCGCGGTCGGCGGCGCCGCCGGCGCCTTCGCCGGCAAGACCAGCGACGAGTTCAAGGTGCCGGGCACCGAGGCGCAGAGCACGCTGGACCGGATCAAGGACACCTTCCCCGAGCAGGGCCACGGCTCCGCCCAGGTCGTCTTCGCCGCCCCGGCCCCCGGTGGCGCCACCACCCCGGAGGCGGGCGAGGCGATCGGCGAGGCGGTCGGCCGGATCGCCGCCGTCCCCGGCGTGGCCGCGGTGCCCGACCCGTACGCGACCGGAGCCGTCTCGCCCGACGGCCGGGTCGCGATCGCCCTGGTCTCCTTCGACCACAAGCTCGCCGACGTCACCGACCGGCAGCGCGAGGCCGTGAAGGCCGCCGCCGAGCCGGCCCGCGCGGCCGGGCTGGACGTGGCCTTCGGCGGCGACGCGTACAACCGGATGGCCGAGATCGAGGGCGGCGCCGAGGCGGTCGGCCTGGTGGTCGCCGGGGTGGTCCTGGTGATCACCCTCGGCACGCTGGTCGCCGCCGGGCTGCCGCTGCTGACCGCCCTGGTCGGGATCGGCGTGGCGATGGCCGGGATCCTGGCGCTCTCCGGCTCCTTCGAGATCATCACCACCGCGCCGGTGCTCGCCCTGATGGTCGGCCTCGCGGTCGGCATCGACTACGCGCTGTTCATCGTCTCCCGGCACCGCCGCCACCTGGACGAGGGGCTGGAGCCGGACGAGGCCGCCGCCCGGGCCACCGCGACCGCCGGCAGCGCCGTCGTCTTCGCCGGACTCACCGTGGTCGTGGCGCTCGCCGGACTGGCCGTCGCGGGCGTCCCGTTCCTCACCGTGATGGGCCTGGCCGCCTCCGCCGCCGTCGTGGTGGCCGTCCTGGTGGCGATCACCCTGCTGCCCGCGCTGCTCGGCTTCGCCGGCCGCCGGATCGACCGGCTGCCGGTCTGGAAGCGGGCACTGCGCACCGGCGGCCGCACCACCCTGGGCGAGCGCTGGGGCCGCTTCGTGGTCCGCCGTCCGCTGCCCGTCCTGCTGGTCGGACTGGCCGGTCTCGGCGCCCTGGCGGTGCCCGCCGCGAGCCTGGACCTGGGCCTGCCGGGCGGCGGTTCGCAGGCCGCGGGGACGGACGCGCGCAAGGCGTACGACCTGGTCGGCGACAGCTTCGGGCCGGGTTTCAACGCGCCGCTGGTGGTCGTGGTGGACGCCGCGGGCGCGCCGCGGCCCGAGCAGGCGGTGCAGGGCGTGGCCGCGGAGCTCCAGAGCCTCAGGGGCGTCGGGACGCTGCTGCCGCCGGCCGTCGACCAGGCGAGCGGCACCGCGCTGGTGACCGTCATCCCGCGGACCGGTCCCGACCACGCGGACACCAGGGCGCTGGTCAACGAGATCCGTGACCGGAAGGCGGAGTTGAAGGCGGCGACCGGCGCGGACATCGCCGTCACCGGCACCACGGCCGCCAACATCGACGTCTCCACCAAGCTCGGCCAGGCGCTGCCGCCGTTCCTCGCGGTGATCGTCGGCATCGCGGTGCTGCTGCTGGCGCTGGCGTTCCGCTCGGTGCTCGTCCCGCTCAAGGCGGTGGCCGGCTTCCTGCTCAGCGTCACCGCCTCGCTCGGCGCGGTGGTCGCGGTCTACCAGTGGGGCCGGCTGGACGGGTTGATCGACGTGCCCAAGGTCGGCCCCGTGGTGAGCTTCGTGCCGATCCTGCTGATCGGCGTGCTGTTCGGGCTGGCGATGGACTACGAGCTGTTCCTGGTCTCCGGGATGAAGGAGCAGCACGTCCACGGCGCGGCGCCGCGCGAGGCCGTGGTGGCCGGTGTGCGGAACGGGGCCAGGGTGGTCACCGCGGCCGCGCTGATCATGGTGGCGGTGTTCGGCTCGTTCGTCTTCGGCCACGACCCGATCGTCCAGCCGATCGGCTTCGCCCTCGCGGTGGGCGTGCTGGTGGACGCCTTCGTGGTGCGGATGGCACTGGTGCCGGCCGCGATGGCACTGTTCGGCAGGGCCGCCTGGTGGTTCCCGAAGCGGCTGGAGAAGGTCGTGCCGCGGGTGGACATGGAGGGCGAGCAGCTGATCGCCCGCCTGAAGGAGCAGGAGCAGGAGCCGTCGGCGAAGGAACCGGCCGGGATCTGACGGACAGGGGCTGACGGCCGGGGTCTGACGGAGGGGGCCGACGGCCCGTACGAGGCGCCCGGTGGGACCGTTCCCGCCGGGCGCGCCGTCGCGCCCCGGGCCGGGACCGGGGGGTTACGGCTGCGGCAGCCGCTGCTCGAACCAGACCACCTTGCCGGTGCCCAGCCGGGTCGCGCCCCAGCGGTCCGCGCACCGGGCGACTATCTGGAGCCCGCGTCCGCGTTCCTCCTCGGGACCGGTGCGGCGCGGGCGCGGCAGCAGCGGGCTGTCGTCGCCGACCTCGCAGCGCAGCCGGGAGGTGCGCACCAGGCTCAGGGTGACCGGCCGGGTCGCGTGCTGGACGGCGTTGGTCACCAGCTCGCTGACCATCAGCTCGGTCGCCTCGCAGAGCTGGTCCAGCCCCCAGCGGCGCAGCGTGTGCGCGGCCAGCCGGCGGGCCCGGCCCGGCGTCTCGTTGCGCGGCTGGAGGTACCAGTGCGCGACGTCCCCGGCCGGGATGCCGTCGAAGCAGGCGCCGAGCAGGGCGATGTCGTCGCCGCGGTCGCCGGGCGGCAGGATCCGCAGCGCCTCCTGGCACAACTGCTCGGGGGACTGCCAGCGGGCCGCGGCGATCCGGGCGCGGAGCAGCTCCAGGCCGTCGCTGATCGGGCGGGTACGGGTCTCCACCAGGCCGTCGGTGAACAGCAGCAGCGCCGAACCCGGCGGCGCGGGCAGTTCGACCGAGTTGAAGTCCACCCCGCCGACGCCGATCGGCGCCCCGGAGTCCAGCTCCACCAGCTCGGCCGTCCCGTCGGGGCGGACCAGCACCGGCGGGACGTGCCCGGCGTTGGCCATCACCACCCGGTTGGCGATCGGGTCGTACACCGCGTACACGCAGGTGGCCAGGTGCTGTTCGCGGCCGAGCCGCTGGGCCTGCTCGTCCAGGTGGTAGAGCACCTCGTGCGGCGGCAGGTCGAGGGCGGCCAGGGTCTGGGCGCTGGTGCGCAGCTGGCCCATGATCGCGGCCGAGGTGAGCGAGTGGCCCATCACGTCGCCGACGATCAGGGCGACCCGGTTGCCGGGCAGCGGGACGGCGTCGTACCAGTCGCCGCCGACCTGCGCGCCGCGCTCACCGGGCAGGTAGCGCTGGGCGATCCGCACACCGTGCGACTGCGGCAGGCGCAGCGGCAGCATGCTGCGCTGGAGTTCGTTCGCTATCTCCCACTCGCGGGCGTAGCGCAGCGCGGTGTCCACGGCCAGCCCGGCCTGGGTGGCGAGGTGCGCCGCGGTCGCGGTGTCCGCGGCGTCGAAGACCGGGCGGCCGGTGCGTTCGGGAGGGCGGCGGATCAGTATCAGCAGCCCGAGGACGGCCTTGCGGCCGCGCAGCGGCAGGGCGAGGACGGAGGTGCCGGCCGCCAGCCGGGCCACCCCGCGGGGGCCGTACAGCTCGCGGAGCAGGACCTCGGTGCGCGCGGCGCCCGGGGTGCCGAGGACGGCCGGTTCGGCGGGGCGGCGGCTCAGCAGGGCGTGGGCGAGCGCTCCGCCGCGGGTCACCGGGGTGGCCGGGCCGCCGTCGGCGGTGGAGCGGGCGCCGTAGCGGGAGCGCCGCCGGTCGTCCAGACCGCTCGGGCGGCCGCGGCGGCCGATTCGGGTGCCGGTGCTGTGGTGTATCCGCAGCTCCTCGGGGAAGCCGGGCTCGCGTTCCACGTTGGGCAGCGGGTCGCGCAGGTGGACGACGGCGGCGTCGGCGATGGTCGGGACCAGCACCCGGCCGATGTTGCGCAGCGTCGCGGCGAGGTCCAGGGCGCTGTTGATCCGCCGGGTCGCCGAGTCGAGGTACGCCAGGCGGTCCGCCATCTCGGTGCGCTCCGGACGCGCGGCCGTTCGCCTCGCCGGGCCCGCAGGCGCTGCCGGGGCCAGGGTCAGGGCCGGTGTCACGGCCGGGGCCGGGGCCGGGACCTGGCGGCGCTGGCCCGGGACGGCGGTCGGCTGCTCCGCCTCGGTCTTGAGCTGGTCGCGCACGGCTGCCTGTCCTGGATTCGGTGTGGTCGGTGAGCTGTTCTGTTGCGCGGTCGCGGGTGCGGCCTGCTGTCCCGGTTCGATCAGCCGACGCGTCGACAGCACAGGAACAGCTGTTCCTCCGGCGGCAGCGAGGTACTGGCCGGCGCGTACGGATGCCCCGAGCACTCCTCGACGGCGAAGCCGGCCGAGACCAGAACCCGCTCCAGATCCTCCCTCAGATACCCACTGATCCGCAGCTCTCTGCCAAGGAACGGAAGCGGAACGTGATCCAGGTCAGCCTCGACCATACCGAGCGCCAGCAGTCCGCCCGGCCGCAGGAGTTCGCGCAGCCGCCCGAGCACGGTAGGGATCTCGTCCTGGGGCAGCAGGATCAGCGAGAAGAACGCGGTGACGGCGGCGAAGCGGCCCCGGCCGTCCGGCCCCAGTCCGGGGGCGTTCCAGACCCGGTCCGCGCGCTCGGTGGCCAGATCGTACAGGTCGATCCGATGGAACACCGGCGGGAATTCGCCGGGGAAGCCGGTCCGCCCGGCCAGGGTGAGCATCCCGTCGGAGAGGTCCACACCGGTGACCCGGAGTCCGGCGGCGGCCAGCTGGCGGACGGTCGGGTCACCGGTGCCGCAGCCCACGTCCAGGACCCGGGCGCCGGGTTCGAGCCCGGCGAGCAGCCGCCGGCCGCAGGCCAGCTGTCCATCCTTGGCGGGGAAGGCCTCGCCGTACCCGTTGCCGATGGTGTCGAAGGCGACCGCCTGCAGGGCCCGGGCCGCCCGGCGGCGCCGTACCTCGGGCTCGTCGTCCCCGGCGTCCTCGCCGACGGGGAACGGGTCGGATATCTGTCCGGTCGTCACGTTGCGAGGCACCCTTCCACCCGTGGCCTCCGGTGGCTCCTCCGCGGCCTCTCGGGCCGCTGCCGGTGGCGGTACATCACGCTCTGCGTACCACACGGACGGACTGCACCCCGATGCGTTTCCGGCAGACACTCGTGTGCGTACTGGCATCTGAGAATATGCGTGATCACTGCGCCATGGGGTCCCTTTCCGGCCAACTCGCCGTACTTGGTCCGGTGTGGCCGGAGTTGCGGAAGCACGAGGGTGCGGGCGGGGTTGTGCGCCGGAGCCCGCACGCCGGACGGCGCGCCTGGAGGGCGTCGATGACCTGCGGTTTCTCCGATCCGTGGGCTGAATATCTGACGTTTATCGAACGTCAATCGGTCCGGTGCACAGTGGAGTCCAGCGCCGGGGAAGCGTTGAGGGCGCTCCCGCAGCCGGGGGGCTGCGGGAGCGCCAGCGCGCGGAACGGGGGAGGTGCTCCGTTGGGGGACGGAGGCCTTACGGCGCGGGGGGAGAGAGGGGCTCGGTGTGCTGCTGGGAGATGAGGTCCGCCACGGGGGAGGCCTCAGGCACACCGAGCCGAGTGAAGATCGCGTGCGCCTCCTGGAGACAGGCGAGTCCACGGGCCGGCTGGGCGAGCGTCAACAGGGCCTCGCCCAGCGTGGCGTTCGCCAGCCCCTGGCAGTAGGCGGAGTCCATCTCCTGCCCGATCGCCAGCGACTCGCCGGCCGCCGAGGCGGCCTCGGCGGGCTGCTCGGAGACCAGCAGGGCGGAGGCGAGCCTGGCCAGGGTGTAGCCCTCCCACAGCGAGTTGCGCTGGGCCCGGTACAGCCGGTGCGCCTCCCGCAGGTGCGGCACGGCCTCGCCGCCGGGGAGCACCACGCCCAGCTGGTAGAGGGTCTGGGCGAGCAGCGGACCGTTCCTGGACGCCCTGGCGGCGGCGACGCCCTCCTCGGCGGAGCGGATCGCCGTCCCGGTCATGCCGAGCCGGTGCTGCACCCGGGCCATGTTGCTGACGATCCTGGCCTCGAGGACGGGCGCGGCGACGGCCTGGCTGGTGGCCCTGGCCTGTTCGAGGAACGGCAGCGCCTCCGCCGGACGGTTGCCCACGTTCAGGATCACGCCCAGCATGTTGGCCGTGGCGAGGAGGAGGACGGTCGGTTCGTCCGAGGCCTGGTGCTCCAGGCTCCGGCGGAAGGACTGCTCGGAGCCCTGGAAGTCGCTGGTGACGGACTGGAGGGTGCCGAGGACGAAGTACACCCGGGCGATCCCGGCGGAGTCGTCACGGCGCTGGGCGTCCTCGCCGATGGCCTCCAGGACCCGGAGCACGCGCGGGCCGCGGGTCGGGTCCGGGTCGATGCTGAACAGGTAGTTCAGCAGGTCGATGGCAGCACGTTGCAGGGTTCCGGGGCCGCTCGCCGCCGCCTCGGCCGCGCTGAGCACCAGGGCACCCTCGGTGCCGAGCCAGTCCTGGGCGGCCTGGCTCGTCGGCAGGTCGAGACCGGGCGAGGTGAGAGTGGTCAGCAGTTCGGGCAGCTGGTCGTCCGGCTCGATGACCTGTGCCGCGTTGCGCACGGTCGGGATCAGCAGGCCGAGCAGCCGCAGAACCGCCTGCTCCTGCTCCTCGGTGTCCCCGATCCGCTCGTTCTGCCGCTGGGCGTAGAGCCGGAGCAGGTCGTGGTAGCGGTAGCGGCCGGGAGTGAAGCACTCCAGCATGTTCGCCTCGACCAGCGCCTCGGCGAGGTCCTCGGCGGTGTACTCGTCCATGCCGAGCAGCGCCGCGGCGGCCGCCAGCGGGATGTCGGGGGAGTCGATCAGGGCGAGCAGCCGAAAGGCGCGGGCCTCGGCCGGGGACAGCTGTCCGTAGCCGAGCCCGATGGTGGTCTCCACGGCGAGGTTGCCGAGCTGGAGCTCGTCCAGCCGCCGTCGCTGATCGGCTAACCGACGGGCCAGGTCGGAGACGCTCCAGCGCGGACGGCTGGCCAGCCGGGCGGCGGCGATGCGGACGGCCAGCGGCAGGAAGCCGCAGGCGGTGATCACTGCCGCGGCGGCCTCCGGCTCGGCGGCGACCCGCTGCTCACCGACGATGGCCGAGAAGAGCGCCAGCGCCTCGTCCGAGGTCAGCTCCTCGACGTCGAAGAGCTGTGCACCCGGGATGCCGGCCAGCCGGGAGCGGCTGGTGGCGAGCACCGCGCAGCCTGAGACGCCTGGGATCAGCGGCCGGATCTGGTCGGCGTCGCGGGCGTTGTCCAGCAGGATGAGCATCCGCCGGTTGGCGAGCAGCGAGCGGTAGAGGGCGGAGCGCTGTTCGAGCGAGTCGGGGTTCTCGGTGACGCCGAGCGCGTGCAGGAAGTCACCGAGGACGACGACGGGGTCGGCCGGCGAGGTGCCGGCTCCACGCAGGTCCACGTACAGCTGGCCGTCGGGGAACTCGGCCCGGACCCGGTGGGCGACGTGCACCGCGAGGGTGGTCTTGCCGACGCCGCCGATGCCGGCCAGCGAGGTCACCACCACGGCCTGCCCGGTGGCGTTCATCAGGACCGCGGAGAGGTCACCCACCAGCTCGGTACGGCCGCTGAAGTCCGATACGTCAGCCGGGAGTTGGGCCGGGGCCGGGGTTGCGGCCGAGCCGTCGTCGCGGGCGACGGGGGCGGACGAGGCGGAGAGGAGGAGAGCAGGGTCGGCCGCGAGGATGCGTGTGTGCATCGTGGACAGGCCCGCGCCTGGTTCGACCCCGAGCTCCTCGATCAGCAGCTTGCGGGTGTCGGAGTAGACGCCGAGCGCCTCGGCCTGGCGTCCGCAGCGGTACAGCGCCAGCATCAGCAGCTCGCGCAGGCGCTCGCGCAGCGGGTGCTCGGCCGTCAGGTTGTTCAGCTCGCCGACGACCTCCGCGTGCAGGCCGATGTCGAGTGCGGCGGCGCACAGCTCCTCGGCGGCGGTCACCTGGCGTTCGGCGAGCCGGAGCCGCTGGCTGTCGGCGTAGGGGCCGGGGATGCCGGTGAGCGGGCGGCCGCTGAACAGGTCCAGCGCCTGCGCCAGCAGTCGGTGGGCCTCGTGCCTGTCGCCGGCGGTCCTGGCGGCGGTGGCCTCGGTGGAGAGCCGTTCGAAGACCGTCAGGTCGAGCGCCTCGCCCGGGATGCGCAGCGCGTACCCGTCCGCGACCGAGACCAGCAGCTCGGCGGGCCGGCGGATCTCCCGGCGGGGCTCGATGACGGAGCGCAGGCGGGAGACGTAGGTCCGCAGCGCGGCCACGGCCTGGGCCGGAGGCCGTTCGCCCCAGAGCGCGTCGACCAGGTCCTGCGTGGCGACCGGGCGTCCGGAATGCAGCAGAAGGGCCGTCAGAACGGCTTGCTGTTGGGGGGATCCGAGGGGGACGGGGTTGCCGTCGAGCCAGGCCTGGACCGGGCCGAGGACTTGGAAGCGCAGCGCAGAGGCCTGCGGCGTCTCCCGAAACTCCATGAAGTCCCCCGATGGCCTGTGGTGTCGATTCCGTGAAAGGGCGCTCGGCGGTCCGCCGCGGTGCTTCAGCTTAGGCGGACGCCCGACTCTGCCGGACGGCACCGCAAGTCGCACGATGTTTATCGGACATTTAATCAACCCTACGATACTGTCCCCGCGCCCGTGCCATGGAGGCCGGGCAAGACACATTTGATGACCGAAAGGCGGCCGCCCAATGGCCAACGACCAGAGCGAGAACCCGGTGGCGTCGAAGCCCGAGAACGAGGCGAAGACCGAGGCCCCGGCCGCCGCTGTGGAGGCGGGCAAGGCTGTCGAGGGTGCGGTCACCGCGGCCTCGAACCCGGCCGAGTACGCCGCGCCGACCGACGAGCAGAAGGCGGACATAGAGTCCGGGCTTTTCGGTGACGAGGCCGAGCACGTGGTGGAGCCGACTGCGCCGGCCACCGGTGAGCCGGGCAAGAAGTACGTGCCGGAGAGCGTCGTGGGCGGCCACCCGTAAGCCGTTTCCGGTCGAGTGCCCCCGTGCCCCCGTCCGGGACGGGGGCACTCGTCTGTTATGTGCGCGTCGCTTCACGCGGTGGGCGCGCCGGTGGCCGAAACGTGCCGGTGGTGCACTCATGGTGACCGGCGATATCCGTAACGTGCCCGACGGCGGGTACGGGGCGTTCCGGAATTCCGGATTCACCCGGGGGGATTGCGGCGGTCGGAATGTTGCCGTTTGCCTGCGTTTTGCCGAAATCGACGGAGAAGATCGTATTCGGCTGAATCGCCGGGCCCGGGGGCGGGGTCGACCTGGTGCGGTTCGGCGGTCCATTCCCGGCCGCCCGTCTCGGGGCGCAGGTAGTGCTCGCCGCCGATGGTGTCCATGTAGACGCCGGTGCGTCCGGTCCTCCGGTCGAGGACGAGTTCACCCACGTGTGGCCGGTAGGCCGGGGCGTTCCGCTGTCGGGTGCTCACCGTGCTGCTCCTCGCTCTGGTCGGCGACTGGCCGGCATCTCTAGAGAAGCTAATATCTCTAGAGATGTCAACGATCGTCGTATCTGCTTACCGGCGACCGTGGGCGCGCCTACGATTTGTCCCAGGCAGAGGGAGCGGAGATGACCGGCAGCAGTGGCGGCAAGCAGCCCAAGTACCAGCGGATCGCCGAAGCGCTGAAGACGGCCATCGACGCCGGCCGGTACCGCGCGGGGGACCGCCTGCCCGGCGAGAACGACCTCATGGACGAGTACGGCGTGGCCCGGATGACCGCCCGTCAGGCGCTCGGCGTGCTGCAGAGCGAGGGCCTCGCCGAGGCGCGCCGCGGCGCCGGGGTGTTCGTCCGGGAGTTCCGGCCGCTGCGCCGGCGCGGCATCCAGCGGCTGGCGCAGGGGCAGTGGGGCTCGGGCCGGTCGATATGGTCGGCGGACATCGACAACCGCAGCCTGGTGGTCGACCAGGTGTCCGTCACCGAGCAGGGCGCGCCCGAGCACGTGGCTCGGGTGCTCGGGGTCGATCCCGGCGCCCCGATGTGCGTGCGGCACCGCCGCTTCGTCCTGGACGGCAAGCCGGTGCTTCTCTCGACCTCGTACCTGCCCGCCGTCCTGGTCGCGGGCACCGCCATCACCCGTGAGGACACCGGCCCCGGCGGCACCTACGCCCGGCTCGCCGAGATCGGCGCCAAGCCCGTGCACTTCCGCGAGGAGGTCCGCTCCCGGATGCCCGGCGCGGAGGAGTCCGCCCGGCTGGAGCTCGCCGCCGGCACCCCGGTCATCCTGATCTGCCGCACCGCCTTCGCCGACGAGGGCCAGGTCGTCGAGCTCAACGAGATGATCCTGGACTCCGCCTCGTACGTCCTGGAGTACGACTTCGACGCCTGAGCGCCACAGCGGCAGTCAGTCGGCGGCGGCCCGGCGGATGTCCCGCTCGCGCAGCTCACCGACGACCCGGGCGACAGTGGCGAAGTCGTCGTCCACGTGCAGCACGGTCATGTCGTGGTGAACGGCGGTGCCGGCGAGCAGCAGGTCCGCCAGCCCGGCCGCCCGGTGCTGGCTCTTCTGGGTGAGCTTGTACTGGGCGGTGTCGATCCAGTCCCAGATCGACTTCGGGGCGTTGACGACCGGGCCGAACAGTGCCGCGAGTTCGTCCTCCAAGTCGTCCCGGTGTGCCGAGTTCCGGGCGGAGAAGAGGATCTCGATCCGGGTCGACTTGCTGATCCTGATCAAGCCGGACTCGATGTGCCCCCGCCACTGCGACCGGAGTTCCCGCTCCGACACCAGCCGGACGTAGGCCGAGGTGTCGATGAGGAAGCTGTCGATCATTCGGCTTCCTCGCGCTGTGCCCGCTTGCGGGACTCGTACACCCGTATGGTCGGCTCGAACTCGCCGGCGGCGGCCCGGCGGGACAGCTTCTCCAGGGCTTCCAGCCGCTTCAGCCGGTTGACGTAGTCGGTGAGGGCGTTGTTGATGGTGTCCTTCTTCGTCGTCGTCCCCATCAGCCGCATGGCCTCCGCGAGAACCTTGTCGTCGACGTCGACGTTGGTCATGCTCACCTGTACACCTCCGTGGATGACGTGGGTGATCCACCTATGCCGTCCACGGTACCCACGTTCGGTCCGCACCGGCAGACACGGCCGCCCCGGCCGCGGGGGCGGCCGGGGCGGCGAGGGGGCGTGCGGGAGTGTTCTCCCGGGCGGGCTACTCCTTGGAGCGGATCCGCAGGCTGGTGATCAGCGGGCCCTCGGTGGTCTCGCGGAAGAAGTCGTTGCCCTTGTCGTCGACGACGATGAAGGCCGGGAAGTCCTCGACCTCGATGCGCCAGACCGCCTCCATGCCCAGCTCGGCGTACTCCAGCACCTCGACCTTCTTGATGCAGTCCTGGGCGAGGCGGGCGGCCGGGCCGCCGATCGAGCCGAGGTAGAAGCCGCCGTGCTCGGCGCAGGCGTCGGTGACCTGCTTGCTGCGGTTGCCCTTGGCCAGCATGACCATCGAGCCGCCGGCCGCCTGGAACTGGTCGACGTAGGAGTCCATCCGGCCGGCCGTGGTCGGGCCGAAGGAGCCGGAGGCGTAGCCCTCGGGGGTCTTGGCCGGGCCCGCGTAGTAGACCGGGTGGTCCTGGAGGTACTTGGGCATGCCCTCGCCGGCGTCCAGGCGCTCCTTGATCTTGGCGTGGGCGATGTCGCGGGCGACCACCAGGGTGCCGGTGAGCGAGAGCCGGGTCTTCACCGGGTACTTGGACAGCTCGGCGCGGATCGCGGACATCGGCTGGTCGAGGTCGACGCGCACCACGTCGTCGTCCAGGTGCTCGTCGGTGGTGTCCGGCAGGTACTTCGCCGGGTCGGTCTCCAGCTGCTCCAGGAACACGCCCTCGGCGGTGATCTTGCCGAGCGCCTGGCGGTCGGCCGAGCAGGAGACGGCCATCGCGACCGGCAGCGAGGCGCCGTGGCGGGGCAGCCGCACCACGCGCACGTCGTGGCAGAAGTACTTGCCGCCGAACTGGGCGCCGATGCCGATCTTCTGGGTCAGCTCGGTGACCTTGGCCTCCAGCTCCAGGTCGCGGAAGCCGTGGCCGGTCTTCGCGTCGCCCGAGGTCGGCAGGTTGTCCAGGTAGTGCGCCGAGGCGTACTTGGCGGTCTTCAGCGCGAACTCGGCGCTGGTGCCGCCGATCACGATGGCCAGGTGGTACGGCGGGCAGGCCGCGGTGCCCAGCGAGCGGATCTTCTGCTCCAGGAACGAGAGCATGCTCGCCTCGTTCAGGATGGCCTTGGTCTCCTGGTACAGGTACGACTTGTTGGCGGAGCCGCCGCCCTTGGCCATGAACAGGAACTTGTACGCGTCGCCGTCGGTGGCGTACAGCTCGATCTGGGCCGGCAGGTTGTTGCCGGTGTTCTTCTCGTCCCACATGGTCACCGGGGCCATCTGGGAGTAGCGCAGGTTGAGCTTGGTGTACGCGTCGAAGACGCCGCGCGCGATGGCGGACTCGTCGCCGCCCTCGGTCAGCACGTTCTGGCCGCGCTTGCCCATGACGATCGCGGTGCCGGTGTCCTGGCACATCGGGAGGATGCCGCCGGCCGAGATGTTGACGTTCTTCAGCAGGTCGAGCGCGACGAAGCGGTCGTTGGGGCTGGCCTCCGGGTCGTCCAGGATGCGGCGCAGCTGGGCGAGGTGGGCGGGGCGCAGGTAGTGCGAGATGTCGTGCATCGCCTCGGCCGTCAGCAGCCGCAGCGCCTCGGGCTCGATCTGGAGGAAGGTGCGACCGCCCGCCTCGAAGGTGGAGACACCCTCGGAGGTCAGCTTGCGGTACGGGGTCGGGTCAGCGCCCAGGGGGAGCAGGTCGCTGTACTCGAAGTCTGGCGTGGGAGCCATGGGGGCGGTCCTTAGGTATCCAGTTGGTCCGGCTGCGTCGGCGAAGCACCATCCAGGGTAGGACCCGGCGGAAGTCGGCATGCGGACAGGTGGGCCTTGCGTGACCGGGCTCACTCGCGCCCCAGTTCGAGCGACTAGGCTGACCCCGTGGAAAACTCGCCGTCGCAGGACGATCCGGGGCAGCCTCTGGTGCCGGCGCCCGTACCGATGACCAAACCCGAACCCAAGCCCGCGCTCAGGCCCGAGGGCGGGGCCGCGGCGGCGCCACGGCCGCACGCGCCGGTCGCGGAGGCGGAGCTGCGCGTCTCCGACGCCGACCGCGAGAAGGTCGCCGAGCTGCTGCGGGACGCCTACGCCGAGGGCCGGCTGGACGCCGACGAGCACGCCGAGCGCATCGAGGCCGCCTACGCCGCGAAGACCTTCGGGGACCTCGCGCCGCTGACCAGGGACCTGCCGGCCCGTCCGCTGTCCTTCGAGAAGCCGCCGCTGAACGCCCCGCAGGCGCCGCCGCAGCCGCCCGCGCGCCAGGAGTCCCCGTGGGTGGTGGCCGTCTTCGGCGGCGCGTCCCGCAAGGGCCGCTGGCGGGTGGGCTCGAAGCTGAGCGCCTTCGCCGCGTTCGGCGGGGTGGAGATCGACCTGGGCGACGCCGTGTTCGAGTCTCCCGAGGTGGAGATCACCGTCATGGCGCTGTTCGGCGGGGTCGACGTCCGGGTGCCGGAGAACGTCAGCCTGCACGGCAGCGGGATCGGCCTGTTCGGCGGCTTCGACGTCCGGGAGCAGACCGCGGCGGACCCGTACGCTCCGGTTGTCCGGGTCAAGGGCCTTGCCCTGTTCGGCGGTTGCACCGCCAAGCCGCGCCGCGGCAAGAAGCTGAAGGAGTGGGTGCGCCGCCAACTCGGCACCGACTGAGCACCGTTGATCTGCACGGCGCCCGGCCCGGGGGCAACTCCCGGCCGGGCGCTCGGCGTTGCGGCCGGTGCGCTGCGTAGTCGTTTGCGTGCAGTGTGCATGAATCGCGGCCGGGCGGGGTAGTTCCTTCCGCACATCGCTTCTTGTACGGCTGCGCACCGGAGGCGGCCGAGCGGCCGTGCCGGGGTTGGACAGCGGGGGCTCGCAGCCGGCAGCGGAGCGAGGGGTCCCCGTGTCCGAGAGCCTCGTCAGGAGTACGGCCGTGCTGCATCCGATCGAGTCCCGCACCACCTCGCCAGTCGCCGCCGCGCAGGTACTGGAGCGCCGCCCCGGCGTCCGGCCGCAGCCGCAGCCCCCGGGCGGTCCGGCCGGTGCCCCCGCGGGCGACGACAATCCCTGGCACACCGGCGCGGCGTGCCGCCGGGACGAGGTGGGGTTGTTCTTCGCGCCCTCCAAGGAGCCGACGGCGGCCCGGTTGTCGCGCGAGGAGCAGGCCAAACAGGTGTGTGCCCGCTGCCCGGTGCTGCTGGAGTGCCGCGAGCACGCGCTGGCCCAGCCGGAGCCGTACGGGGTCTGGGGCGGGCTGACGGCCGCCGAGCGGCGGGTGGTGCTGGCCCGGCGCCGCCGCCGGGACACGGAGCTGCGCGAGGCGGCCAGGGTGGCGGCGGCCGCGCGGCGCCGGATAGCCGGGTGACGGCGGGTCCGAGAGGGGACGGAGGACGCGCCGCGGCCCCGGCGGAGGGGGATTCCGCCGGGGCCGCGAAGCGCGTTCTTCCGGGCCTCAGTTGGCGCGGTCGAAGTCGATCGCGCTGTACGCCCGCAGCTTCGAGAGCTTGTGGGTGGAGTTGATCTCGCGGATCGTGCCGCTCTTGGAGCGCATCACCAGCGAGCTGGTGGTGGCGGTCTCCGAGCGGTAGTGCACGCCGCGCAGCAGCTCGCCGTCGGTGATGCCGGTGGCGACGAAGAACACGTTCTCGCCGCTGACCAGGTCGTCGGTGGTGAGCACCCGGTCCAGGTCGTGGCCGGCGTCCAGGGCCTTCTGCCGCTCGGCGTCGTCCTTGGGCCACAGCCGGCCCTGGATGACGCCGCCCATGCACTTCATCGCGCAGGCCGCGATGATGCCCTCGGGGGTGCCGCCGACGCCCATCAGCAGGTCGACGCCGGTGCCCTCGCGGGCGGCCATGATGGCGCCGGCCACGTCGCCGTCCGAGATGAACTTGATCCGGGCGCCCGCCTCGCGGATCTCCCGGACCAGGCTGTCGTGGCGCGGGCGGTCGAGCACGACGACGGTGACGTCCTCGACGGCGCTGCCCTTGGCCTTGGCGACCCTGCGGATGTTGACCGCCGGCGGGGCGGTGATGTCGACGAACTCGGCCGCCTCGGGGCCGGCCACCAGCTTGTCCATGTAGAACACGGCGCTGGGGTCGAACATGGTGCCGCGGTCGGCGACGGCCAGCACGGCCACCGCGTTGTTCATGCCCTTGGCGGTCAGCGTGGTGCCGTCCACCGGGTCCACCGCGACGTCGCACTCGGCGCCGGTGCCGTCGCCGACCCGCTCGCCGTTGTAGAGCATCGGGGCTTCGTCCTTCTCGCCTTCGCCGATGACGACGATGCCGTTCATCGAGACGGTCGAGACGAGGGTGCGCATCGCCTTGACGGCGGCGCCGTCCGCGCCGTTCTTGTCGCCACGTCCGACCCACCGGCCGGCGGCCATCGCGGCCGCCTCGGTGACCCTGACGAGTTCGAGCGCGAGGTTCCGGTCGGGAGCCTCCGGCGCGACCTCCAGGGCACTGGGAAGGTGGTGAGGGTACTGCGCGGTCATCGTCGTTACCTCTCTGTACGCGACGGCCAGTAAGCGCCCGACTACTGCCTGGTCGAACGCCGTGGTGAGGGTCCTGCGATCGTATCTGCCCACGAGATGACTGTCTGTGGCGCGGGTCGCTGCCCCGGGCGGAAACCACCGTTTCGTTCCGTTTCACCCGTGCGTGAACACCCCTGGTGAGTGTCGCGTGATGTGGATGAGTCACCATGTGGGGGTGGCAGCAGACAGCAAGGGCATGAGGGGCCGGCAGACCGTACGGGACATGGTCCTGTCGATGCTGGCGGTCGGTTTCGTCGTCTGGATCGGATACCTGTTCCTCCCGCACGACGCCAGCGGCGACCCGGTGCACGCGGTCGAGTACAAGGTGGCGGCGGCCTCGGCCAAGCGTGCCGCGCCGTATCCGCTGCTCTCCCCCGAGGGGCTGCCGGACAAGTGGCGGGCCACCTCGGTCAGCTACCGGCCGGCCGACATGAACAACGGCAAGGGCAACGCCTGGCACCTCGGTTTCGTGACCCCCTCGGGCCAGTACGCGGCGATCGAGCAGAGCGACGCGAAGCGTGACGCGCTGGTGGCCGACTACGTCACGGGCGCCAAGCCGGACGGCACCTCCGACGTGTCCGGCCGCAGCTGGGACCGGGTGCAGGGCGAGAAGGCCCGCGCGCTGGCCGCCCAGACCGGCTCCGGGACCACCCTGCTCACCGGCACCGCCTCCTACGAGGAGCTGGCCGAGCTGGCGCAGGCGCTCAAGTAGCCCCGCCCCCGCGCCGCTCCTCCCGCGCACGCCGAAGGGCCCCGCACCGGACGAACCGGTGCGGGGCCCTTCGCGCGGGACGGGTCAGACCGTGGTGACGACCTCGTCGTAGGCCAGGCGCGGCGAACGCGGGAACCAGGCCTCCTCGCCCGGCTTGCCGATGTTGACCACGGCCAGCACCGAGTGCTCGCCGTCGCCGAAGAACTCCTTGTTGAGGCCCGCGGCGTCGTAGCCGGTCATCGGGCCGGCGGCCAGGCCGGCGGCGCGCACGCCGATGATGAAGTAGGCGGCCTGGAGGGCGCCGTTCAGCGTGGCGGACTGCTCGCGGACGCTGCGCTCCGAGAAGAACATGTCCTTGGCCTGCGGGAAGTGCGGGAGCTGGGTCGGCAGCTCCTCGTGGAACTCGTTGTCCGCGGCCAGGATGGCGACCAGCGGGGCGGCGGCGGTCTTGGCCTTGTTGCCGTCCGCCAGGTGCTGGACGAGGCGCTCGCGGCCCTCGGCCGAGCGGACCAGGACGACGCGCAGCGGCTGCTGGTTGAAGGCGGTCGGGCCGAACTTCACCAGCTCGTAGATGGCCTGGATCTGCTCCTCGGAGACGGGCTCGTCGGTGAAGGTGTTCGCGGTGCGGGCCTCACGGAACAGCAGGTCCTGAGCGGCGGCGTCGAGTACCAGGGCGTCGGTGGTCATGCTTCTGCACCTCAAGCGGAATTGGGGTTCGTCGGTGTGATCGGCCGTGGCCGTTCACTTCCACCAACATAGGTGAATATTCAACGATTCCCCAAGTCGATGTGACCCACGTCACTCACCGCCCGGCGTCACTCGCCGCCCCGGGCCCCGTCCTCCTCGGCGGCCAGCGCGGCGTCCAGCCGGGCCCGGGCACCGTCCAGCCAGCGCTGGCACACCTTGGCCAGCTGCTCGCCGCGCTCCCACAGGGCCAGCGACTCCTCCAGCGACGTCCCGCCGGTCTCCAGCTGCCGGACGACCTCCAGCAGCGCGTCCCTGGCGTGCTCGTAGCCCAGCGCGTCGTCCGGGTTCGGTGCCGCCGTCGCGTCCTGCTGTTCCCGCTGCTCTGCCATGGGTGCCAGCGTAGGGGCTCGGGCCGACACTCCCCAGCCCCCGGCGTCGCCGGCTACCCGGGCGCCACGGTGACGTCGAAGCCGCCGCCCGCCACCCTGGCGTGCAGCCCCTCGCCGGGAGCGGCCTGCGCCGGGTCGGTCACCACCGTGCCGTCCGCCCGCTGGAGCACCGCGTAGCCGCGCTCCAGGGTGGCCGCGGGGGAGAGCGCGACCACCCGGGCCAGGGTGTGCCCGAGGTCGCTCTGGGCGTGGTCCAGCCGGTGCCGCAGGGTGCGCCTGGCCCGCTCCAGCAGGCCGTCCACCTCCTGCCCGCGGCCGTCCAGCATCCGGTGCGGGGCGGCCAGCGACGGGCGGCTGCGCAGCCCGTCCAGCCCGTGCTGCTCGCGCTCGACCCGGGACCGCACGTGCCGGCGGGCGCGGTCCCGCAGCTGGCGGACCTTGGCCAGCTCCTCGCCGACGTCGGGAACCACCCGTTTGGCTGCGTCGGTCGGGGTGGAGGCGCGCAGGTCGGCGACGAAGTCCAGCAGCGGCTGGTCCGGCTCGTGCCCGATCGCGCTCACCACCGGCGTACGGGCGGCCGCGACCAGCCGCACCAGCCCCTCGTCCGAGAACGGCAGCAGGTCCTCCACGCTGCCGCCGCCGCGGGCCACGATGATCACGTCCACCCCGGGGTGCTCGTCCAGCTCCCGCACGGCCGCACTCACCCGCTCCACCGCGCTGACCCCCTGCACCGGGACGTTGCGCACCTCGAAGCGGACAGCCGGCCAGCGCCGCCTGGCGTTCTCCAGCACGTCCCGCTCGGCCGCCGAGTCGCGCCCGGTGACCAGCCCCACGCACTGTGGCAGGAACGGCAGCGGCCGCTTGCGCTCAGCCGCGAACAGGCCCTCCCCGGCCAGCCGCCGCTTCAGCTGCTCCAGCCGGGCCAGCAACTCGCCCAGGCCCACCGGCCGGATCTCCGAGGCGCGCAGCGACAGCTGTCCGCGCGCCGCGTACCACTCCGGCTTGGCGTGCACGACGATCCGCGCGCCCTCCTGCACCACGTCCGCGACCTGGTCGAACACCGAGCGGAAGCAGGTCACCGTGAGGGACACGTCCGCCTGCGGGTCGCGCAGGGTCAGGAACACCACACCCGCCCCCGGACGGCGGCTGAGCTGGGTGATCTGCCCCTCCACCCAGACCGCGCCGAGCCGGTCGATCCAGCCGCCGATCAGCGCGGAGACCTTGCCGACCGGGAGCGGCGCTTCGGGGGAGCTGGTGTTGGCCATGCGTACGAGGCTAGCGGCGTCCGCCGACACGGCCGAGACCGCCGAGGCCTCCGGTCCGGCGCCGGTCGCCGCCGCCCCGGCCGCGGCTACGGCTACGGCTGCCGGCGTCCGCCGGTCCGGCCACCGCCGCCGCCCCGGGGGCCCAGGCCACCGCCCCGGCCGGTGGCACCCTGGACGGCCAGCACCACCAGGCCGACCGCCAGCCAGACCAGCCCGACGATCTGCGCGGTGGCCGAGGCCTCGTACACCACCGCCCCGATCACCGCGATCCCCAGTACCGGCACGACCAGGTGCCGCAGCCACCGCCGCGAGCCGTGCCGCACCGTGTACCAGCCGATCACCGAGGCGTGCAGCAGCGCGAAGGCGGTCAGCGCGCCCACGTTCACCACCGAGGTGAGCTGGTCCAGACCGTCGTCCCGGTTCGCCGCCCAGACCGCCGCCGCCATGGTGATCACCGCGGCCGCCAGCAGCGCCCGGCGCGGCACCGCGCTGGCCGGATCGACCGAGCCGAGGACGCGCGGCAGCCGTCCGTCCCGGCCCATCGCGTAGACCAGCCGCCCGGCCGCGGCCTGCCCGGCCAGCGCCGCGAAGGCCGCGCCGACCGCCTTGCCGGCCGCCACCAGCACGTGCAGCCAGTGCCCGACGCCGCTCTCCACGGTGTCGTAGAAGGCCGAGCCCTGCGCCACCGGGTCGGCGGCCAGCTGCTCCGGGCCGGTCGGCTCCAGCAGCGCCGCCAGGTAGGTCTGGGCGACGAACAGCACCCCGGCCAGCGCCAGGCACCAGAGCACCGCCCTGGCCACCGCCGCCGAGGCGCCGACCGCCTCCTCCACGAAGGTGGCGATCGCGTCGAAGCCCAGGTACGAGAGCACCGCGACGGACACCGCGGAGATCACCGCGGTCAGCGAGAAGTCCCCGACGGCGGTGAACGGGGTGTCCCAGCCGCGCTGGGCCCCGCCCTGGGCCAGCGCCACCACGGCCGCCGCCACGAACACCGCCAGCACCAGGATCTCCATCGCGAGCACCGCGAAGCCGACCGCCGCCGCCGTCCGCACCCCGACCAGGTTGAGCGCGGTGGTCACCACCACCGCGAGCGCCGTCCACACCCAGCGCGAGACGTCCGGGACCAGGGAGTTCAGCGCGATCCCGGAGAACAGGTAGGCCACCGCGGGGATCAGCAGGTAGTCGAGCATCGCCATCCAGCCGGCGATGAAACCGGGCCCCTCGCCCAGCCCGGCCCGCGCGTAGGCGAACACCGACCCGGTCTGCGGCACCGCGCGGACCATCTGGGCGTACGAGAAGGCGGTGAAGCCCATCGCCACCGTCGCGGCCAGGTACACCGTGGCGACGGCGCCGTGGCTCTTGGCGTCCAGCACGCCGAACACGCCGACCGGGGCCATCGGGGCGATGAACAGCAGTCCGTAGACCATCAGATCGCGGACGCCCAGGCTGCGGCGCAGGCCGCTCGGCGTCACCTGCTCGCTCACAGAGCTCATAGACACCATATTTTGAGCGCTGTTGACCGGGTCTGCACGGAATTCGCCCACCATCGGCGCGGCTCCCCGCCAGGGGCGGCGCGACTCGTGGCCGCCCGTACGATGGAGCCATGTCCAAGACCGCGCAGCGCCGTGTCCTGCTCGCCGCCCCCCGGGGCTACTGCGCGGGAGTCGACCGCGCCGTGATCGCCGTGGAGAAGGCCCTGGAGCAGTACGGGGCCCCCGTCTACGTCCGCAAGCAGATCGTCCACAACAAGTACGTGGTGCAGACCCTGGAGAAGAAGGGCGCGATCTTCGTCGACGAGACGGAGGAGGTGCCCGAGGGCTCGATCGTCGTCTTCTCCGCGCACGGCGTCGCCCCGTCCGTCCACGACGAGGCGCGGGCCGGCAAGCTCGCCACCGTCGACGCCACCTGCCCGCTGGTCACCAAGGTGCACAAGGAGGCCGTGCGCTTCGCCGACGAGGGCTTCGACATCCTGCTGGTGGGCCACGAGGGCCACGAGGAGGTCGTCGGCACCATGGGCGAGGCGCCGGACCGGATCCACCTGGTGGACGGTGCCGAGGACGTCGCGAACGTGCAGGTCAGGGACGAGTCCAAGGTCGTCTGGCTGTCCCAGACCACGCTGTCCGTGGACGAGACCATGGCCACCGTCGGCGAGCTGAAGAAGCGCTTCCCCGGGCTGGTCAGCCCGCCCAGCGACGACATCTGCTACGCCACCCAGAACCGCCAGGTCGCGGTCAAGCAGCTGGCCCCCGAGACCGACCTGCTGATCGTGGTCGGCTCCAGGAACTCCTCCAACTCCGTCCGCCTGGTCGAGGTCGGCCTGGAGTACGGCGCCAAGGCCGCCCACCTGGTGGACTTCGCCGAGGAGATCAGCGAGGAGTGGCTGGAGGGCGTCACCACGGTCGGCCTGACCAGCGGCGCCTCGGTGCCGGAGATCCTGGTCGACGGCGTGCTGGAGTTCCTGGCCGCGCGCGGCTACGACACGGTCGAGACGGTCAAGACCGCCGAGGAGCACCTGATCTTCTCGCTGCCCAAGGAGCTGCGCCGCGACCTGCGCGCCGAGGCGGCGGGCAAGCTCTGATCCTCCGGAGGGCCCGGTACCCCCGTGCGGGGTACCGGGCCCTCTGCTGTGCGTCGGCGGGCGCCCTCTCGTAACTTTGTGCACAGGCTGTGGACAATTCACGGGCCGTGGACCAGCGGGTCCGCGGCCGACGGCGGAGGGTGGACGTGATGACGGCGGTATTCGGCGTGGACATCGGCGGCTCGGGGATCAAGGGCGCGCCGGTCGACCTCGCCAGGGGCACGCTCGCCGAGGAGCGCCACAAGGTGCTCACCCCGCAGCCGTCCGCCCCCGAGGCCGTGGTCGCCGCCGTGTGCGAGGTGGTCCGCCACTTCGACCACCAGGGCCCGGTCGGGCTGACCTTTCCCGGGGTGGTGGTCGACGGCCGCACCAGGACGGCGGCCAACGTGGACAAGGGCTGGATCGGCCTGGACGCCGCGGGCCTCTTCCGGGAGGCGCTGGGGATGCCCGCGACCGTCCTGAACGACGCGGACGCGGCCGGGCTGGCCGAGCTGACGCACGGCGCCGGGCGGGGCGAGTCGGGCGTGGTGCTGGTGCTCACCTTCGGCACCGGCATCGGCAGCGCCCTGTTCGTGGACGGCGTGCTGGTGCCCAACACCGAGCTGGGCCACCTGGAGCTGCGCGGCAAGGACGCCGAGCGCCGGGCCTCCTCGGCCGCCAAGGAGCGGCACGGGCTGAACTGGGAGCAGTGGGCCGAGCGGGTCGACGAGTACCTGGACCTGGTGGAGATGCTGTTCTCGCCGCGGCTGATCGTGATCGGCGGCGGGGTGAGCCGCAAGCACGAGAAGTTCCTGCCGCGGCTGAAGGAGCGCGCGGCGCGGGTGGTGCCGGCGGAGCTGCGCAACGACGCGGGCATCGTCGGGGCCGCCATGGCGGCGGCCAGGGCGGGGGGCTGAGGGCCGGCCCCGGCTGGGGCGGTTCCGGCGGGGACGGGCCTCAGCGGGAGCGGTGGATCCGGCGCTGGGCGACGAACCGGGCGAGCACGATCAGCGTGGCCAGCCCGGTGCCGGAGAACAGCCAGTCCGCCCGCAGCGCCAGCCCGGTCGCGAGCGAGACCACCTGGGCGGTGACGCCGGGGGAGTTCACCGGTTCGAGCAGCAGCAGGGCGAGGGCGAAGGCGATCGGCCCGCTGATCGGCGCGGCCAGCAGGTCGGCGTAGCGCACCCGGACGGCCAGCTGGAAGCAGACCACCAGGTAGCCGAGGCCGAACAGCCAGCCCAGGCCGTCGAACAGCAGCAGGTCCAGGCCGGCCACCGCGAGCGTCGCCAGGACGGCGGCCACGCCGGTGCCGACGGCCGTCAGCCGGGTCGGCCGGCCGGTGCGCCGCCGCCCGTCCGGCTGCTCGTCGCCGCGCCCGCGCAGCGGCAGGCGCAGGCGCAGCCGGGGGCCGGGCGGGCGGCCGGCGGAGGGGCCGGCCACCGGGCGCAGCCGGGAGGCGGGGGAGGACTCGGCGGGGGCTCCGGCGGTCCCGGGAGCCCGGCCTGGGCCTGGGACGGCGGCTGCGGCCGCGCGGGTCGACGGACGGCGTCTTGGCCCTGGCGGCTGGGTACGGATGCTCTGCTCCACCCGCCCAACGTACGGTCCGATCATCGCCACACTGTGTAATGGACCGTTCAGGTCCTGCCCCGTGTCTCCGGGCGGAGTAGTGATGTGATCGTCACTCAGGCGGGCCGGCCGGCCCGGCCGGGGCGGCGCACCATGATCAACGGGCCCGTGCCGGGCCGCGGCGACCGAGGAGTGAGGCGGGGCGGGGGCTGCCCGTAGACTTGGGGGTCGGCCCGTACGGTGCCGACCCAACTCCTCCAAGCCCACGGGACTGCGCTTCATGTCGCTCACGATCGGAATCGTCGGCCTGCCGAACGTCGGCAAGTCGACCCTGTTCAACGCCCTGACCAAGAACGACGTGCTGGCGGCCAACTACCCGTTCGCCACCATCGAGCCGAACGTCGGCGTGGTCGGTGTCCCGGACGAGCGGCTGGCCAAGCTCGCCGAGATCTTCGGCTCCCAGCGCATCCTCCCGGCGACGGTCGACTTCGTCGACATCGCCGGCATCGTGCGCGGCGCCAGCGAGGGCGAGGGGCTGGGCAACAAGTTCCTCGCCAACATCCGCGAGTCGGACGCGATCTGCCAGGTCGTGCGCGCCTTCACCGACCCGGACGTGGTGCACGTGGACGGCAAGGTGTCGCCCAAGGACGACATCGAGACCATCCACACCGAGCTGATCCTGGCCGACCTCCAGACCGTCGAGAAGGTCCTGCCGCGGCTCCAGAAGGAGGCGCGCCTCAAGAAGGACACCGCCCCCGTGCTGGCCGCCGCCGAGGCCGCGCAGGCGATCCTGGAGACCGGCAAGACCCTCTTCGAGGCCGGCTTCGACACCGCCCCGATCCGCGACCTCCACCTGCTGACCGCCAAGCCCTTCATCTACGTCTTCAACGTGGACGAGGACGAGCTGGCCGACGAGGACTTCAAGAACGCCCAGCGCGAGCTGGTGGCCCCGGCCGAGGCGATCTTCCTGAGCGCCAAGATCGAGTCCGAGCTGATCGAGCTGGACGACGCCGAGGCCCTGGAGCTCCTCCAGTCGATGGGCCAGGAGGAGCCTGGCCTGGCCACCCTCGCCCGGGTCGGCTTCGACACCCTCGGCCTCCAGACCTACCTGACGGCCGGCCCCAAGGAGACCCGCGCCTGGACGATCAGGAAGGGCGCCACCGCCCCCGAGGCCGCCGGAGTCATCCACACCGACTTCCAGAAGGGCTTCATCAAGGCCGAGGTGATCTCCTTCGCCGACCTGGTCGAGACCGGCTCCATCGCCGAGGCCCGCTCCAAGGGCAAGGCCCGGATCGAGGGCAAGGAATACGTCATGCAGGACGGCGACGTGGTCGAGTTCCGCTTCAACGTGTGAGCGGGTGAGGTGACACCACGTCGCTGACGCGGTGGACCTGCGGGCCGGAAGGGGGCGGACGCTGTCGAGTCCGCCCCCTTCGTCGTCACCGCGCCGGATGGGTGCCGGATTCTCCGACGGTGTGGCAGTGGGATCAGGTCTCGTGGACGGTGGACCGGTGGCCCACGTGAACGACCCAGACCACCAGTTCCCCGTTGTCGATCGTGTAGACGACCCGGTAGTCGCCGACGCGCAGGCGGCGTCGCTCGGGCTGGGAGACGAGTGCGGTGGTGTTGAAGCCGAGGGGGTCGGTCTCCAGCTCGGTCAGCTTGGCCAGGATGCGCAGCGCCATGTCGCGAGGGATCTTCCGAAGCTCGGCCTGCGCCTCAGGGCGGAAGACGGTTCGGTAGTCACTCACTGCGCGCCAGCGTCTCCCTCATGATGTCCTCGATCGGGATGCCGGGGGCCGGGCTGGCCATGCGCTCGTCGATGATCCGGTTGATCTCACGCTCTTCCCATTCCTGGTACTTGCGCAGGATCTCGATGGAGACGACGGCGGCGACCTCCTTGCCTCGCCGGGTGATCACCGTGGGCACGTCGTCGCGGTCCGCGCGCTCCACCACCTCCGCCAGGTGTGCGCGCACGGCACGGACGGACTCTATGGGCAGTGGCTGCGTCATGCATCAAAGAGTACCAAGTGTCCCATGTGTACACAATGAGTTTCATCGTGGTGGCAGGACGCCTCGCCCCGAACGTCCCGGTGTGTCGGATGAACCCCGACGGTGCCGCATCGGTCCTGGACGTGATCACTCAAGGGGATCGTCTGTGCAGGCCAGAGCCCTGTGCTGAACATTCCGCTTCGGCATGGGGCGGACGGCCTGCCGCCGCCTCGGCGGTCGGCCGGGGGCGGGGGTGCCCACCGGGCGGGGCCGGGTGGTGGGGAAGGGAAGGGGAACAGGGCGGGAAGACCGCAGGCCACAGTGGCGTGTATGTGTGCACACTCCCAGAGGGGTTCGCGATCCAGACTGCTCCTGGTGATGCCGAGCCACCAACTCGTACGACGAGGGGCCGAGTTGGGGTTCCGTATCTGGTCGATATGGGACCCGGTCCAGCTGGAGGACGACTTCGCGCGGCGGATCGAGGAGGGCTCAGAAGAGCTGCTGCTCACCGACTTCACCGACGAGGACCGGCTGCGCGAGACCATCACGCGGATCACGCGCCGCCACGGGATCGACGCGCTGCTGCACTGCGGCCACGGCGACTCCGTCCTGCCGGTGGCCGAGGAGGCGTGGCGGCTCGGGCTCTCCCCCAACCCGCCGGAGGCGTACAAGCGGCTCCAGGCCTGCGAACGGGCCCCCGCGCAGGCTCCCCGGCTGAGCGTCGAGACGCTCACCGTGGACGGCTACCACCACGTCGTCGGCGTGACCGCCCAACGCACCACGGGGCGCCCGCACTTCCTGGTGACGGGCTACCTCCACCCGGCGCCGCTGACCGACGACGAGCGCAAGGTCATCGAGGCGGCGGCGGTGGACTGGCTGGAGGCGAGCGGGTACCGCTTCGGCCCGGCCCACACCCAGGTGGCGCTGCTGCCCGACGGGCCGCGGATCGTGTCCTGCCGGGCGCACCTGGCCGCCGACCGGATCCCGCTGCTCGTGGAGATCGCGCGCGGCTTCGACTTCGAGGCGGCGGTCTTCGCGGCCCTCCTGGGCGGACCCCCGGTCGTGCCGAGCGCCTCGCAGTGCGCGGAGATCGGGTTCTTCCTGCTGCCCGGGGGCAGGCTGGAGACGTACACCGGTACGGAGGACATCGCCGTGACGCCGTGGGTTCGCGGAGCCCGCTTCCCGTACGCCGTCGGCGACTTGATCCCCCCCGTCGGCGACCCGCGCGCCCGGCGCGGCTATGTCGTCGTGGAGGGCGATAGCCCGGAACTCACCCAGGAGCGGGTCTCCAATGCGCGGGAGGACCTCATCGCCGATATCCGGCCAACCGAATAGCGCGCCGGGCGGCCTCGACCCCTCCCGGAGCTGCGGGGAAGCACGGAAATGGATCGCCGGAGTCGAACATGGCAGGTGCATGTACTCCATGAGGTGACCTATTCTCACGAGGACGTGCGTCCCATCTACGGGGGAGGATCGGGTGCAGGCCGGGACATCGGATGACATGGGAGGCGCCACCGGTCCCAAACCGGAATTCGCGGTCCTCGGCTCACTGGAAGTCCGCAGCGGATCGGAACCGGTTCCGATCAACGGGCCCCTGCAACGGCGCGTCCTCGCCGTACTGCTCCTGGAGGCGGGGCGGGTCGTGCCCATCTCCCGCCTGGTGACGGCCGCCTGGAACGAGAAGCCGCCGGACAGCGCCGAGCACCAGGTGCGCAAGACGGTCGCCAAGCTGCGCCGCCTCATCCCGTACGGACCGGACACCATCGTCACCGACGGGCCCGGCTACCGCGCGGTCGTCGACACCGGACAGCTCGACCTGCTGCGCTACCAGCGGCTGTTGCGGCAGGCCAGGGAGTCCTCGGACGCGGGGGAGGCGGACCGGGCCGCGGCGCGGCTGCGCGAGGCACTGGCCCTCTGGCGGGGGCCGGTGCTGGCCGGATCCGGCGGACGCGTCGTCGACGCCGCCTCGACGGCCCTGGAGGAACAGCGGCTCACCGCCGCCGAGCAGCTCTACGACCTGTGCATGGAGGCGGGCGAGGCCTCCGAGATCACGGGCGAGCTGCGCACCCTGGTGGACGAGCACCCGCTGCGCGAGACCCTGCGCAGCCGGCTGATGCTCGCCCTCTACCACTCCGGCCAGCAGGCCGCCGCGCTGAGCGAGTTCGCCCGCGCCAGGGACCACCTCGCCGACGAACTGGGCATCGACCCCGGCGTCGAGCTGACCGATCTGCACGAGCGCATCCTGCGCCAGGACCCGGTGCTCTCCCGCCGGGAGCGCTCCGCGTCCAGGGCCAGGCACTCGGCCACCGAGGCTCCGCACGTGCTGCCGTTCGACGTGCCGGACTTCTCGGGACGGACCTCCGAGCTGAAGTGGATCCGGGACGCGGCCGGGCACGCCCCCGAGGGCTCGCCGACGGTCCTGGCCATCGACGGCATGGGCGGCGGCGGCAAGACGGCGCTGGCCATCCACGCGGCCCACCAACTGGCCGAGCAGTACCCGTGCGGCCGGCTCTTCGTCGACCTGCACGGCTTCACCCCGGGCCAGACGCCGCTCAGCGCGTTCCACGCCCAGGGGGACCTGCTGGCCGCCGTCGGCATCCCCAGCAGCGAGATACCCGTGGTGCCGGCCGGGCGCGCCGCGCTGTGGCAGTCCTACATGCACGGCCGCCGGATGCTCCTGGTCCTGGACAACGCCGCCGCCTCCGACCAGGTGCGGGCGCTGATCCCGGCCTCCTCCGACAGCCTGGTCCTGATCACCAGCCGCCCCCGGCTGACCGGGCTGGACGGGGCCGAGTGGCTCACCGTGGGCGCCCTTCCCGAGCCGGACAGCCACCAGCTGCTGCGCACCACCCTCGGCGCCGAGCGGGTGGAGCGGGAGCCGGAGGCGGCCCGCGAGCTGGTGCGGCTGTGCGGGGGGCTTCCGCTGGCGGTCAGGATCGCCGCCGCCCGGCTGGCGAACCGCCCGCGCTGGACCGTCCAGCGGCTCGTCGACCGGCTGCGGGACCACGAGCGGCGCCTGGACGAACTCGCCAGCGAGGGCCGGGGGGTCGCGGGCGCGCTGCTGCTGTCGTACCAGTCCATGCCCCAGGAGCAGCGGACGGCCTTCCGGCTCCTGGGACACCACCCCGGGCGCTACCTGGACGCCGACGAGGCCGCCGCGCTGCTGGACACCGACCCGATGACGGCCGAGAACGTGCTGGAAGAGCTGGTGGACGTACGGCTGCTGGAGGCCAGGGAGCCGGGGGCGTACGCCCTGCACGACCTGGTGCGCAGCTTCGTGCACCGGGTGGCGCAGAGCCAGAAGGCGCCGGAGGACGCCCAGGCGGTGCGGCGGCTGCTGGACCATTACCTGCACCGGGCGGAGAACGCGTGCGACGTGCTCTTCCCCGGGCGGCGCCGCTTCGGGGACACCGGCGAGGACGCCGGGGGCCACCGGTACGCCGACAAGGAGGCGGCGCTCCAGTGGCTCGACCAGCACCGCGACAGCCTGCTGCTGGCCGTCGACGCCGCGTACGACAGGGGGCTGTTCTGGCACGCCGCGCGGCTGCCGCGCGAGCTGGGCTTCCATTCGAGCATCCGCGGCTACGACGCCCAGGCGAACGCGGCGCTGGAGAAGGGGGTGAGCGCCTCGCGGAAGCTCGGGGACCGGCCGCTGACCCGGCTGAACCTCATGAACCTGGCCATGGGCAAGTGGCGGCTGGGCCAGCTGCGGGAGGCCGTGGCCCGGCTGGAGGAGGCGGTGGACCTGTCCCAGCTGATGGCGGACGCGCACAGCGAGGCGGAGTGCAAGGCGCGGCTGGGGCAGGCGTACAACAGCCTGGGGGAGCTGGACCGGGCGCTCCGGCTGAGCGAGGAGGCCAACCTCGCCGCCCAGGAACTCGGCTTCACCCGGCTCGACGGTTCGTCGCTGAGCACCCTGAGCCTCATCCAGGTGCGGCTCGGGCGGTTCGAGGAGGCGGCGGACTCGGCGGAGCGGGCGGTGGCCATCTTCGACTCGATCCAGGAGATCCAGCTCTCCGTGGACGCGCTGAGCAACCTCTCGCAGGCGATCGAGGGCCTGGGCCGCTACGACGAGGCGCTCGCCCGGGCCGACGCGGCGCTGGAGCGGTGCCGGCGGATGAGCATGCCCTCCGTGCTGCCGCTGGTCCTCGCCCGCAGGACGGACGTGCTGGTGTGCATGGGCCTGCTGGAGGAGGCGGCGAGCAGTGCCACCCACGCGCTCGCCGAGGCCACCCGCTGCACCGACGACATCCACCGTGCCACCGTCCACCTCTCGGCCGGGCGCGCCCTGTACGCGCACGGCGACCTGAGCGCGGCGCGGGCCCAGCAGCTCCTGGCCTACGAGATCGCCTGCCGCATGGAGCTGCGCCACGACGAGGCGAGCGCGCTGTGGGACCTCGCCAGGACCGCCGACGCCCAGGGGGACCGGCACGCGGCCAGGAAGCACCGGGCGGCGGCGGGCCGCCTCTTCTCGCTGATGGGGGTGCAGGAGACCGCGCGGTGAGGGGCCGCGGGGCGGGCGGCCCGGGGCGGAGGACGGCAGGGGGACGGCGGGGACGGCAGGGTGGGTGCCGCGCGCCGGCGACCGGGCAGCGCGTGCCGTACCGTCCGAAACCGGTACGGCCGGGGAGGCTCCGGCGTTGTGTGGGTATCGGGCGGGTGTCGAGAGGGGAACGGGCCGGGAAGTCAAATCGGGAGCATCAGCGGAGTCGACAAAAGCCTGCCCCACCAAAGGAGCTCACCTCATGCGCGTCATTCCCATCGCCGCCCCGGTCCTCGCCCTCGGTGCCCTGCTGGGGGGTCTCACCGCCGTCTCCGACGTGCCGGAGCCGGCCAAGCACACCGCCGCCGCCGTCGTCCTGGTGCCGAACACGGTCGTCTCCGGGACCGACGGCAACAACGGAAACGGCTGAACCGACGGGCCGCAACCGCGGGTTGCGGCCCCTCGGCCGGGCCGCCAGGAACAGCTGAGAGCCGCCACCGCGTCGCGCGGTGGCCCCGGTCTGCATCCCGTTCACGACGTCGCGGCTTCTGCCCAATCCTTATCGAGGGGGAACACAATGACCATTCGGGTGCTCATCTGTGACCAGTTGCCGGTCATCGCGGACGGTCTCAAGACCCTCCTCGACGCGGTGCCGGACATCGACGTGATCGGCACGACCCACAACGGCATGGAAGCCATCGTCCTGGTGCGTACCACGCGGCCGGACGTCGTGGTCACGGACCTGAACCTCCAGACCATCTCCGGCCTGGAGATGATCCGCCGGCTCGGTCAGGAGGGCGAGGCGCCCAATGTGGTGGTGTTCACCGCCTCCGACACCGACAAGACGGTGAGCGACGTGCTGCACGCCGGCGCGAGCTGCCTGCTCGGCAAGGACGCGAGCCCGCAGGAGCTGATCACCGCGATCCAGGCGGCGGCCGCCGGGCAGACCATGCTCGCGCCGAACATCGCGCAGCGGCTGGTCACCTGGTTCCGCGCGCAGCCGGAGCCCCAGGAGACCGCGTCGTGCCCCGAGGTGACCGAACTGACCCCGCGGGAGCGGGAAGTGACCAGAATGGTGGCGCGGGGCATGTCCACCGAGGAGGTGGCCCGCGAACTGATCATCGGGGAGGCGACGGTCCGTACCCACCTCTACCGGGTGCGCACCAAGCTCGGGGTCAGGGACCGCGCCGAACTCGTCTCGCTGGCCTACCGGACCGGACTCATCCACTCCGCGGGACAGCCCCTCGGCGACGGGAGGCTGGTGTCGCCGAGGGGCCTGCGCGCGAGCTGAGCCCCAGGGGCCCGCACGCGAGCCGAGCCCCTGGGGCTTGTCTCCGGGCCCTACGGCCGGGTCGTCGCCGCGACGGGAAGTCCCGTACCGGCGGCGCTCCGGGCCGCCCGGACGCGCTCGGCACCGACCGTCCGCCACAGCGCGGCGGGATCGCCGTACCGGGCGGACTCGGCCGCGGCCAGCCGGAAGTACCGGTGCAGGCCCAGTTCCGGGGTCATCGCGCGCACCCCGCAGCTCTGCATGCCCAGCCGCACCACGTCGCGGGCGGTCTCGGCGGCCGTCGCCAGCGCCACCAGGGGCGCGGTGCCGACGGCGTCCGGCTCGGAGTCGGCCAGCCAGGCCCCCCGGTAGACCGCCGCCCCGGTCGCGCGCAACGCCACCACGGCCCGCGCCAGCGGGAACGCGACCGCGGGCAGGTCACGCAGCCTGGTGCCGAACTGCCGCCGGAAACCGGAGTACTCCACCGCGATCCGGTGCGCGCCGTCGGCGATGCCCAGCAGGTAGCCCGCCTGCCGCAGCCGGGCCCTGGCGAGCGGACCGGTGGGCGAGTCGTCCAGCGGCCCGACCACGTCCGCCGCGGTGACCGGGGTGGCCCCGAAGCGGACGACCGGCGGCCAGCACCCGCCCTCCGCGGTGACACCGGCCGCCTCGCGCGGCACCGCGACGAGCACCGGCCCGTCGCCCGTCCTGGTGGCCACCAGGAACGTCCCGGCGCCCGGGTCGTCGACCGTGACCGCGCCGGTCAGTTCCCAGCCGCCGGCCCGCGGGGTCGCGGTGACCCCGCCGCCGGCGGGCAGCGCCTCCAGGCCGGCCAGTGCCGAGCCGGCCGGGGCGCCCGTGTCGGCCGCCACCGCGTCGGCCCGGTAGGAGTTCCCGCGGGCCGCGCGGCCGAGCTCCTCGCTGACGAGCACCCCGGCCGTCAGGCCGAGGCCGAGGCCGCCGGCGGCGGCCGGCCGTTCGAAGGCGGCCGCGTCCAGGGCGTCGAGCACCGGCCGGGTCGGGCCGCAGGCCCCGTCGGCCACCGGCGCGCCGTGGATCCCGTCCAGGGCGGGGAGGCCGTCCAGGCCGGTGCGCAGCGCCCTGCGCAGCTGGATGAAGAGCGGGTCGGGGGTGAGGTCCATGTCAGTGCTCCTGCTGTCCGATGGAGTCGAACGCGGCGGCCGTGATCTGGAGCATCACCTCGGAGGTGCCCGCCGACAGCGTGAGCCCCGGCGCCTCCCGGAAGGCCGAGTCCAGGGTCTGCGCCGCTCGGGTGCGGTCGGCCCGCTGCTCAGGGGTGGGGACGCCGGCGGCCCAGGCCGCGACGCTCTGGGCGAGTTCGCTGCTGTGGTACTTCGCGACGGCGGCCGCGACCTGGTCGACCCGGTCCGCCGCCAGGCCGGTGAGCACCTCCCAGGCGAGGACGTGGTCGGCGGTGAGCGCGCCGTACCAGCGCCCGATCCGTTCGAGGTCCGCGTCGTGCGGGTCGTCCGTCCCGCCGTCGACCAGGGCCTCCAGCGCGGCCTCCAGCCAGTGTTCGGCCTTGAGGTAGTAGTCGAGGCCGGTGCGTTCGATGGCCAGCGCCTGGTTGAGCAGCGGCCACCCCTCGTCGCGCGGCCCGAGGAGGGCGTCGCCCGGCACCGCGACCGCGTCCAGGTCGATCCGGTGGAAGTGCTCGTCGCCGATGCCGGGGATGACCGACACCGCGACGCCGGGAGCGGACATGTCGACCAGGAACAGACTGATCCCCTGGTACTTCCCCGCGCCCGGCGTCGTGCGGGCCGCGCACAGCCCGAGGTCGACGAACCGGGTCTTCAGGCTGAACACCTTGGTGCCCGTGATCCGGTAGCCGTCGCCGTCCGGTTCGGCCACGGCCCGCAGCGCGCCGAGGTCCGACGCCGCGTCCGGCTCGGTGTAGAGCACCGAGGCGAAGCTCTCGCCGCGGGCCAGCGCGGGCAGGTACCGGCGCTTCTGCCCGTCGCTGCCCGCCATCAGCAGGAACTGGCCGACGATCTGGATGGTGTTGACGTGCAGGGTGTCGGGGACGCCCGCGCGCACCAGTTCCTCGGCGACGATCGCCGCGTCGGTGAGCGGCCGGCCCGCTCCGCCGTACTCGGCCGGCCAGTGCACGGCGAGCAGTCCCAGCTCCCCGAGCAGGCGGTAGAGCGGGCGCTGGTCCGGCTCGACGCCGTCGGCGCCGGTGGCCGCCGCCGCGGCGGTGCGCACCTCGGGGGAGCGCAGCGTCCTCCGCACCTCCGCGCGGAACCGCTCTTGGTCCTCGGTGAACCCGTACCGCATCTGCGTCTCCTCAAGGGGCGAGCATCTCTTCGATCGCCGCGACGACCCGGTCCAGCGCCGGTTCCGTGAACAGGGTGTAGTGGTCGGCGGGCACGCTCCCGGCCCGGAACGGGCCCGTGCACACCGCCCGCCACTGCTCCTCCATGGCGGGGTGGGGCGAGGCGGTCAGCACCGTGACCGGGCCGCCGTACGAGGCCGGCGGGCGGTACTCCTGCATCGACAGGGCGCAGGACCGGAAGGTGGCGAAGCGGGAGTCCAACTCCTGCTCGGTGAGCTCCAGTTCGACGCCGAGCCCGGTCAGGGTCCGGCGGACGGCGGCCACCCCGGCGGCCGGGTCGTCCAGCACCGCGTGCACCGCGGGGCCGGTGCAGCCCGCCAGCCTGGCGACGTCGTGCACGAAGCGCTGCCGCACCGTCGGCTCGTCCAGGGGGACGGTGTCCTCGTCGTACGCGGCGTCCAGCAGGACGAGCGGCGGGCGCTGCCCGGTCTCCAGCTCGATCTGCCGGGCGACCTCGAAGGCGAGCACACCGCCGTAGGACCAGCCGGCCAGGCAGAACGACCCCGGCAGACCGCTCGCGGTCAGGGACCGCGCGATCCTGGCGGCGGTGGCCGCCATGGCGTCCGGTGGAGCGACGGCGGCGTCCAGCGGGTCGGCGGCGAACCCGGCCACCCCGATGTCCGCGCGCAGCGCCCTGACCAGCGGCATGTAGCAGAACAGCTCGCCGCCGGAGGGGTGCAGCAGGACGACCCGGGCCGGGCCCGACGCGCGCATCACCACCGGTGCCCGGTCGTCCGCCCGCGCGGCCGTCCCGGCGCCGACAGGCCCGGACAGGCCCGCCAGCGCGTCGAGCGGGTCGCCGTCGTCGCGCCGGGCGGCGCGGTCGGCGTCGATGACGGAGGCCAGGTGCGAGACGGTCGGCGAGGCGAAGAAGTCGCCGAGCGTGATCTCCACCCCGAACCTGCGGCCGATCGCCGACATCAGCTGGACGGCCTGGAGGCTGTTGCCGCCCGCCAGGAAGAAGTCGTCGCGCACGCCGATCCGGCCGCCGCGCAGCAGGGGTGCGAGCACGTCGTCCAGCAGCCGCCGTTCCGTCACGGTGAGCGACTCGTCGCCGGGGCGGTCGTCGGTGCGGCCGCGGTCGGGCGCGGGCAGCCGGCGCCAGTCGACCTTGCCGCTGCTGGTGAGCGGCAGTTCGTCGAGGACCACGAAGTACGACGGGATCATGTACGACGGCAGGCGGGTGCCGAGGTGCTCGCGCACCGCGGGCACCTGCTGCTCGGTGATCCCGGTCAGGTAGCCGACCAGGTACTTGTCCCCGCCGTCGTCGGCGCGGGTCCGCACGCTGACCGGTCCGATGCCGTCGAAGGCGGTCAACGCCGACTCCACCTCGCCCAGTTCGATCCGCAGGCCGCGGATCTTGACCTGCTGGTCGAGCCGGCCGAGGAAGACCAGCCGGCCGTCGGCCAGCCGCTTCACCAGGTCGCCGGTCCGGTACAGCCGTCCACCGGGCGCGGTGCCGAACGGGTCGGCGACGAACTTCTCGGCGGTCAGCTCGTCCCGGTCGAGGTAGCCGCGCGCCAGTCCGGCGCCGCCGATCACGAGTTCGCCGGGCACGCCGACCGGCACCTGGCGCAGGTCGCGGTCCAGCACGTGCGCCACGTGGTTGGCCATCGGCAGGCCGATCGGCGGCGAGGCGTCCCAGGTGCCGGGGCACTCCTCCACGATCACCGTGACCGTGCACTCGGTCGGCCCGTAGCCGTTGAACAGCCGACGTCCGGGGTTCCACCGGTTCACCAGCTCACCGCTGAACGCCTCGCCGCCGACGAACGCGATCCGCAGGTCGGTGAACTTCTCGGGCGCCAGCAGCGGCATGACGGTCGGGGGCAGGTCGATCACGGTGATGCCGGCCCGCTCCATCAGCGCCTGGAGCCGGTCGACGGACAGCCGTTCGTCGTCGGTCGCCAGGCACAGCCGTGCTCCGGTGAGCAGCGCCGAGAACGTCTCGAAGACGGAGACGTCGAAGGTCACCGAGGCGAACCCGAGCACCCGGTCGGCCGGGGTCAGCTCGAACAGGTCCCGGGTGGAGTCGACGAAGTTGACCACGCCGCGGTGTTCGAGCAGCACGCCCTTCGGCTTGCCGGTGCTGCCCGAGGTGTAGATGACGTACGCGACGTCGTCCGGCCGCGCGGCGAGCGGCGGGTTCCCGCCGGGCAGCGCCGCCAGCTCCTCGCGGACGTCGTCCAGCGTCACGACGGGCGCGCCGGCCTCGGCCACGGCCCCGCCGGTCCCGGTGTGCGCGATCACCGCGCGCAGGTCCGCGTCGGAGGCGATCTCCGCGACGCGGGCGGGCGGGTGCGCCGGGTCGAGCGGCACGTAGGCCGCGCCGGTCTTGAGCACCGCGAGGATCGCGGTCGGCACGTCCACGGTCCTGTGCAGACAGAGGCCGACCCGCATGCCGGGCCCGACGCCGCGCCCGCGCAGCAGGGCGGCGAGCCGGTTCGCCCGGGTGTTGAGCTCGGCGTAGCCGGTCTCGACGCCGTCGACGAGGACCGCCACGGCGTCCGGAGCCTCCCGGACGCGGGCCTCGAACTCGGCCACGACGGTGGATTCGCGGATCGGCCGCACCGGCCCGCGGCCGACCTCGGCCAGGAACGCCAGGTCCGCCGGGCTCAGTACCTCGGCGGCGGACAGCGGGGTGTCCGGGGCGGCGGTCAGGGTGCGCAGCAGCCCGTCGTAGTGCCGGGCGAACCTGGCGACGCTCGCGGCGTCGAACAGGTCGGTGTTGAACTCGACGCGCAGCACGGCGTCGGCGCCGGGAGCGGTCCGCTCCGCCAGGCTCCAGCTCATGTCGAACCGGGAGCCGCGGACGCGGACGCTCTCGCGCGAGGTCTCGATGCCCGGCAGGGCGGTCGCGAGGTCCTGGTCCTGGTCCTGGTCCCGGTCCGGGGAGGCCACGCCGAACACGATCTGGAAGACGGGGGAGCGGGACGGGTCGAGGACCGGGTCGGCGGCGGCGACCAGCCTGTCGAGGGACAGGCCGCCCCTCTCGTACGCCTCGGACGTCACGCGCCCGACCCGCCGGACCAGTTCGCGGAAGGTCGGGTCGCCGGAGAGGTCCGTGCGCAGCACCCGCAGGTCGGTGAAGGGGCCGACCACCGGGGACACGGCGTCGTGCGGCCGGTCCGGGTCGGGCGAGCCGATCACCAGGTCGTCCAGGCCCGAGTAGCGGTGCAGCAGGGTGAGGAACGCGGCGGTGAGGACGTCGGACGGGCTCGCGCCCTCCTCCCCGGCCAGCTTGCCCGCCCGCCGCACGCCCTCGTGCCCGACGGGGAAGCTGTCGGCGCCGCCCGCGAAGGTCCTGGCGTCGCCGCGCGGCCGGTCCGTCGGGAACTCCAGGACCTCGGAGCCGGCCAGCTTCTCCCGCCAGTACGCGGCCGCCGCGTCCAGGTCGGCGGTGCGCCGCCGGGCGCGCTGCCACACCGTGAAGTCGGGGTACTGCACGGGGAGTTCCGGCAGTCGCGGGGCGTCGCCGGCGAGCCGCGAGCGGTAGCACTCGGCGAGGTCGCGGGCCAGCACGTCCCGCGAGCGGGCGTCGCACACCACGTCGGGCAGGTCGAACAGGAAGAGGTGGTCGTCCGGCGCCACCCTGACCAGCAGCGCGCGCCAGACCGGCATCCTGGCCGGGTCGAACGGTGCCCCGCTCCGGGCCTCCACCAGGGCCCGCGCGGCGGCGAGCCGCTGCCCGTGGTCCGCGCCCTCGGCCTCGACCAGCGGCAGTTCGACCGGGACCTCGGGGACGACCACCTGCATCGGGCCGCCCTCGCGCTCCACGATCACGGTCCGCAGCGCGTCGTGCCGGGCGACGACCGCGGCCAGCGCGGAGCGCAGCGCCCGCGCGTCCAGGCCGCCCCGCAGGCGCAGGCACAGCGGCATTCCGCCGACCGGGGCGTCCGGTGCCGGGCCGTCGAGGAACCGGAGGGTCTCCTGCGCGGGCGACAGCGGCACCGGACCGGTGTCGCCGCGCGGCGTCGGGCCCCGCTCCGCCGCTGCGCGCGCCTGCTCCCGCAGCCGGGCGAGGAACCGGGTGCGGCGCTCCGCCGGCAGCGCGGCGAGGCGCTGGGTCAGGTCGGTCACCGCAGGCTCCTCTCGGGCCGGGGCGCCGCGGCCTCCGGGGCGTCCGCGCGCACGGGCAGCTGCGCCAGCTCCGTGACGGCGAGGGTCAGCACGTCGATGCCGCGCAGGTAGTCGGACAGCACGATGTGCTCGTCGTCGGCGTGGTCGAGGCTGCTGTCGCCCGGGCCGTAGGTGGCCATCGGGACGTCCCAGACCTCGGCCAGGGTGTTCATGTCCGAGGTGGCCGTCTTCACCACCAGGCGCGGCTGGGCGTGCAGTCGCCGGACCCCGGACACCAGGGCGCGGACCACCGGGTCGGACCGGCCCACCCGGCAGGCCGCCACCGAGTTCACCACGTCCAGGTCGCCGGCCGTCAGCCGCTCGCGCAGCGCGCCCACCAGGGCGTCGACGTCGAATCCCGGCGGGATGCGGATGCTGAGGTCGGCCGTCGCCGAGGTCATGTCGGCGTTGAGCCGGCAGAGCGTCGCGCCCGGCTGGGCGAACACGCCGTGGCTCGCGTCCGGGCCGAGCAGGTCGACCAGCGCGTCCCAGCAGGCGACGGCCAGTTCGGAGGCCTTCGGCGCCGGGTTGCTCGGGTGGGTGGCGGGGCACTTGACGGTGTAGCGCAGGTCGAGCTTGCCCTTGTAGCCGAGCACCACGCTCGACCAGCCGCTGGGTTCGCCGATGACCAGCGCGTCCGGCCGCTGGTGGGCGGCCCGGATCGCCATCGCGCCACGGGAGCGCGGGGTCTCCTCCTCGACGACGCCGATCACCACCAGCCGGCCGGCGAAGTCCACCGCGCCGGCCGCGGCGCAGATCATCGCGGCGAGCGGGCCCTTGGCGTCCACCGCGCCGCGGCCGTACAGCCGGCCGTCCTCGGAGCGGACCCGGACCTGGCCCGAGACGGTGTCCATGTGGCCCAGCAGCATGACGGTCGGGCCGTCACCGCGTTCGATGACGCCGATGACGTTGCCCACGCCGTCGATGTGGGTCAGGAAGCCCAGGTCCGTCATCGCCTCGGCCAGGTAGTCGGCCAGCGCGCGCTCCTGGTAGGACGTGGAGGGGATCTCCAGCATGTTGCGCAGCAGTCCGACGGCGTACGTCTCGGTGACGCTGCCGGAGGATGTGAACGCCCAGTTCATCGTTGCGCTCGCTCCAGTAGGCGGCCGACGATGTGGTCCGCGACGTCGACCCGGTCGCCGAGCGCGGATTGGAAGCCGGAGAACTCGACCCGGTGGTTGACCTCCAGCACCAGCAGCCGGCCGTCCCGGTCCTCGATCAGGTCGACACCGGCGATGTCCGCGCCGACGGAGGAGGCGGCGGCGAGCGAGAGCTTGGTGATCTCCGCCGTCGCCTCGCACGGCCGGGTCTGCCCGCCGAGGGCCACGTTGGTGCGCAGGGCCTCACCGCTCCGGTAGACGGCGCCCAGCACCTCACCGCCGACCACGATCACCCGGATGTCCCGGTCGGGCTTGTCGATCAGCTCCTGCACGTACCCGAGGTGCGACTGCGGGCCCGGCAGCGCGGCGACGTACTCGAGCACGGCCTCCGCGGTGGCCCGGTCGGCCAGCGGGACCACCAGCCGGCCCCAGGAGCCGACCAGCGGTTTGATCAGGGCCGGGTAGCCGATGGAGTCCAGGGCCTCCAGCGTGGCCTGCGGCGTGAGGCCGAGCGCGGTGCGCGGAGTCGGCACCCCGGCCGTCAGGAAGGCCAGGGTGGTGCGCCACTTGTCGCCGCAGACCTCGGTGGCGTCCGGGCTGTTGACCACCTCGACGCCCGCGGCGTCGAGGCAGCGGGCCGCGTACTCGGCGCGGACCTGGCCGATCTCCCGGTTCAGCGCGAGCCCCCAGGGCAGGCCGTGCTGCCCGGCCGGGAACCACTGCCGGCGGGTGTCGACGTGCTCGAAGGGGACGCCGCGCCGGTCGAAGGCGTCGAACAGCCGTTTCTCGTCCGCGCCGATCCTGCTGGCGAGTACCGCGATCCCGCGGTCCCCCGGGCGCTCTGTCGCTGACACGTGACCTCCGTATTAGGGGCACTGATTGACCGGACGGTACAACCGGCCTGACGCGTGAATAGGAAACTACGAGCAGGCCGGCCCCGGGCGCGTCCGCGACAAGTTCAGGCCCGGGGACGCACCGTGATGACTTTCACCCCCGGCGACTGCGAAGTCTGCTTACCCGGGTCCGGTCGCACCCGTGCCACGCTGGACCGGATTCGCATACCTGCCGCATTGACCGGTGCGCGCTTTTCGTTCGGCTGCGTCCAGCCGCGTCGGAGA
This sequence comes from Kitasatospora sp. NPDC091335, assembly GCF_044757205.1. Taxonomy (NCBI): domain Bacteria; kingdom Bacillati; phylum Actinomycetota; class Actinomycetes; order Kitasatosporales; family Streptomycetaceae; genus Kitasatospora; species Kitasatospora sp. NPDC091335. The sequence goes on from NZ_JBIVUM010000004.1 coordinate 104,668, forward strand.
CGAGGGGGAAATCGTGGGACACACATCGGACCGGATACCGGTGCTCGCATTGTGGAGCGCGCCGCGCTGCCGATCCACCGCGTTCGCGCGGATGATGACGGAACGGGACGACCGCGTCGTCGTGCACGAGCCGTTCTCCCGGGTGGTCGACTTCGGCGAGGTCGAGGTCGGCGACCGGGTCGCGCACACCGAGCAGGACGTGCTCGCGCGGCTGCGCGCCATCGCGGCGGAGAAGCCGGTGTTCTTCAAGGACACCACGGACTTCCACTACCCGGCGCTGCTCGCCGACGAGGACTTCCTCGCGGCCGCGACCCACACCTTCATCATCCGGCACCCGGCCGAGGCCATCGCGTCGCACCATGCGCTCAACCCGGACCTCGGCCGCGACGAGATCGGCTTCGCCCGGCTGTACGAGATCTTCACCGCCGTGCAGAACGCCACCGGGACCACGCCGGTCGTGGTCGACTCCGACGACCTGCTCGACCGGCCGGCCGAGACCGTGCGGGCGTACTGCGCGGCGGTGGGCATCCCCTTCGTCCCGGAGGCGCTCAACTGGGGGGCGGGGATGCGGTCGGAGTGGCAGACCACCAGCAAGTGGCACCAGTCGACCAGCGAGACCACCGGTTTCGCGCGCGGCCGCAGCGACGGCGCCGAGAAGGTCGCCGCGGACCCGGTGCTGCGGGCCCACCGCGACTTCCACCTGCCGTACTACGAGAAGCTGCGCGCCGCCGCGCTCCGGCCGTAAGGCCGCGAAGCCGAGAGGCCGTGAGGGCGTGAAGGTGCGAAGTCGTGAATCCGGGAGCGGCCGGCCGGAATACCCGGCGGGACCGCCCGGCGGCCGTCCCGGTCCGGCGGCCGGGACATTCGAAGGCGATCGCGGGACGGACGGACACCGCGAGCCAGTCATCCAGTGCGGAATGCGAAAAGGCTTTCCAGTGAGGTGGGTCACTTGACGGGCATTTCGGTGTCCTCCGCCCGAGCCGGACTGTGCGAACCGGTCGACATATCCGGCCATCGCAACAACACGGCCATCTCCGCGGCGACGGAGACCAGGGCGGGGAAATTCAATGTGTGGGGAAACTCGTTCGCCGCCGAGTACCTGCCGGAGGGCAAGAGCCTCGTCCACGTGGACGGAGTCCCCTTCGAGTTCCCTCCGGTCTGCGAAGGACCGGACAACGTCCGCTGCGCCGGACAGTTCATCCGCGTCCCCGAGGGCCGCTACGACTGGGTGCACGTCCTGGCCGCGTCCGAACGGCGCTGCGAGGACACCGTCGAGCTGAACTTCGCCGACGGCTCGGTCGACGCGGAACCGCTGCGGATCTCCGACTTCTGGGCGGCGCCCGCGTGGTTCGGCGAGGTCAAGGCGTTCGAGAGCCTCGTCATGCACTACCCGCACCACGTGCAGCGGGGCGTTCCCGCGGTCATGTGGGCGCAGCGCGTGCCGGTCACCCGGCGGGCCGGCCTGACCGGCATCCTGCTGCCCCGCAACGTCGCGGTGCACGTCTTCGCGGTCACCCTCCAGCGGACGGAGCCCTGACATGACCGTCGAAGCGACGGCCCGGACGTACCACATCACCGGCCCCGAACCGGAGTTGTGGTACCGCGACCTGGTCAGCTGCCTCCAGGCCACCTTCGGTTCGCTCCTGGTCCGGGAGGGCGCCGACCCGCTGGCCGTGCTCGGGGCGAGCTGGCGGTTCCTGCACCTGCCGGGGGACGTCAGGTCCGAGGAGTTCTACTACCCGTGCCCCGACCAGGAGTCCGGCGGCCCCGACCTCGGCGCCGCCCTGGCGCCGCACCACGGACTGCACTCGCGCTGGTGGCAGCCCGCCGACGAGGACGACGTCTGGCGGGAGGTCCGCGAGTCGCTGGCCGGCAACCGGCCGGTCATCGCCGCCGTGGACAACTTCCACCTGCCGTTCCGGCCCGCGTACGGCGACGTGCACGCCGCCCACCTGGTGGTGGTCTACGGCCTGGACGAGACCCGCGGGGTGGTGTACGTCTCGGACGCGATGCCGCCGGCCTTCCGCGGCGCCGTCCCGATCGAGGAGTTCCTGCGCAGCTGGGGCTCGGCGAACCCGACCGACGTCCAGGACGCGTTCTTCAGCGACTCGCGGATCGGCCGGCGCTGCCTCGACGTCCGCCTCGACGCCCCGCCCGCGCCGCTGACCCCCGAACTGCTCGGCGGCTACCTGCGCACCGACGTCGAGGGCTTCACCACGGCCGGCCCGGCCCGTACCGGCCTCGCCGGGTACGACGAGTTCGCCGCGGAACTCCTCGACCGCTGCCGGGCCGGGGACGCCGGCGCGCTGCGCGAGCTGTACCCGTTCGGCTGGGGGATGCAGGCGCAGGCCTCGCTGCACGGCGAACTGCTGCGCCGCTGCGGCCGGCAGTGGGACGACCCGGCGCTCGCCGGCGCCGGACGGGCCGTCGAGGCCGTCGCGCACGCGTGGACCGGGCTGCGGTTCACCGGCGCGCACGGCCTCCAGGACCCCCGTGCGGCCGCGGCCGACATCGCGCACCACGCCACGGTGCTGCGCGGCGCGTACGCGCGTGCGGTCGACGCCGTCGGCGCCGTGGCGGCGCGACTGTGACCGCCCGCAGTTCGACCACCGTGACGCTCTGGACGGGAGAATGATGAGCAAGCTGGCAGCATTGGGCGGTACCGCGGCCGTGCCGAGGGAGCGGCGCCGGGTGGAGTGGCCGCTGATCGAGGACGAGGACCGCAAGGCCGTCCTCGACGCGCTCGACGGCCCGCGGCTGGTGTCCGACACGGACGGCGTGAACGCCGTCTCCATCCTGGAGGAGAGCTGGGCCCGGCGCTTCGGCTTCGGGCACTGCGTCGCGGTGTCCAACGGCACCGCGGCCCTGTCCCTCGCGCTGGCCGCGCTCGGCGTCGGGCCCGGGGACGAGGTGATCGTGCCCGCGCTCAGCTTCATCGCCACCGGGCTCGCCCCGGTCCACCAGATGGCCGTGCCCGTGTTCGCCGACATCGACCCGGTCACCTTCAACATCGATCCGGACGACATCGAGCGCCGGATCACCGACCGGACCAGGGCGATCATCCCCGTGCACCTGCACGGCGCGCCCGCCGACATGGACCGGATCACCGAGATCGCGGCCAGGCACGACCTCAGGGTGGTCGAGGACGCCGCCCAGGCGCCCGGGGCGACCCACCGCGGGCGGCCGGTCGGCGGGATCGGCGACGCGGGCTCGTTCAGCCTCCAGGTCAGCAAGAACATCCCGACCTGCGGCGAGGGCGGCCTGCTGGTCACCGGCGACGACGAGCTGGCCGGGGCGATGCGCCGGGGCCGGCAGTTCGGCGAGGTGATCGAGGCCGGCCGCGAGCGCGACTACGTCTCGTACGGCCTGGGCTGGAACCACAAGATGAACGCCCTCCAGGCCGCGTTCACCGTCGCGCAGCTCGCCCGGTTCGACGAGTACGAGCGCGCGCGGCAGCGGAACATCACCGGGTTCCTCGCGCGGCTCGCGAAGCTGCCGGGGCTCCGGGTGCCGACCGCGCTCCCCGACACCACCCACGCCTGGCACATCCTGCGGTTCCGGTTCGACCCGGCCGCGTTCGGTCTGGACGGGGTGCGGCCGGAGGCCCTGCGCTCGACCGTGCGGCGGCTGCTGCGCGCCGAGGGCGTGCCGATGTCGCAGTACCAGCTCATGCCGCTGCCCGACCAGAAGGTGTTCGTGGACCGCGTCGGCTTCGGCTCGGGCCACCCGTGGGCGGTGACCGGCGCGCCCGGCACGGTCGCGGGGGAGGGCTATCCGGTGACCCGCGCGGTCATCGCCGACTCCCTGACCATCCAGAAGCGCCACCTCCACCCGGGCTCGGGGGACCTGCTCGCCCTGTACGCGGACGCCTTCGAGAAGGTGTGGCAGAACCTCGACATGGTGGCCACCCTCGCGAAGGCGGCGTCGTGACCACGGGTCAGCTCCTGGAGCGGGACTCGCTGGAGGCGGTCGCCGCCCGCATCCGCGCGCACGTCGTCGACATGTGCGCGGGCCCCGAGGGCGGTCACCTCGGCGGTGCGTTCTCCTGCGCCGACGTGCTCACCGCGCTGTACTTCTCGGTGCTGAACGTGGACCCGCGGCGGCCGGACGACCCGGACCGCGACCGCTTCCTGCTCAGCAAGGGCCACGCCGCCGTCGGCCTCTACGCGACGCTGGCCGAACGGGGGTTCTTCCCGGTCGCGGAACTCGCCGGATACGGCCGCCCCGGCAGCAGGCTGATGGGCCACCCGGTCCGGGCGGTGCCCGGCGTGGAGCTGCCGACCGGATCGCTCGGCCACGGCCTCGCGCTGGGCTGCGGCTTCGCGCTGGCCGCCCGCTACGCCGGCCGCGCCTCGCGCAGCTTCGTGCTGCTCGGCGACGGCGAGCTCCAGGAGGGCTCGGTGTGGGAGGCGGCCATCGCGGCCGCGTCGCTGCGGCTGGACCGGCTGGTCGCCGTGGTGGACCGCAACGGACTGCAGCTGACCGGCGCCACCGACGGCATCGCGCCGATGGAGCCGCTGGCCGACCGCTGGCGCAGCTTCGGCTGGGCGGTCCGTGACGTGGACGGGCACGACCCGGCCGCACTGGCGGAACACCTCGCCGCCGCCCCGTGGGAGCCGGGCAAGCCGAGCGTGCTGATCACCCGCACGGTCAAGGGCCAGGGGCTCCCGTTCCTCGCCGGCCGCAGCGCCAGCCACTACGTGACGCTGTCGCCGCGCAACCACGCGCGGGCGATCCGCGCCCTTTCCACGGAGGCCGCCGAATGAGCCGTGCGACCCGAGAGGCCTACCGGGACAGGCTGCTCGCCCTGCTGGGCGGGCACCCCGAGCTGATGTGCCTCGACTCCGACACCGGCCTGTTCGGCGCCGAGCACGCCGCCGCGGCCGGCGACCAGTACCTCAACCTCGGCATCGCCGAGCACAACCTGATGGGCATCGCGGCCGGGATGGCCGCGTCCGGGCGGATGCCGTTCGTCAACACGATGGCCGCCTTCGCCACGTCCAGGGCCCTGGAACCGATCAAGATCGACATCGCCTACAACAAGCTGCCGGTCCGCATCGCGGCCACCCACGGCGGCCTGGCCGCCGGCCACCTCGGCCCGACCCACCAGGCCCTGGAGGACCTCGCCGTGATGCGGGTCCTGCCCGGGATGACCGTGGTGGTCCCGGCCGACGCCGCCGCCACGGAGGCGTTCGTCGAACAGAGCCTGGAGCTGGCCGGACCGCTCTACCTCCGGCTCGGCCGCAAGCCGTCCCCGGCGCTGCCCGCCGTCCCGCCGCCGGTCATCGGGAAGGCGCAGACGCTGCGGCAGGGCGGCGACGTGGTGCTCGCGAGCTGCGGCCCGTACCCGGTGCTCGCCTGCCTCGCGGCGGCGGACCTCCTCGCCGGGCAGGGCATCGAGGCGACCGTGCTGAACATGCACACGCTGCGGCCGTTCGACACGCGGACGCTGGTGGCCGCCGTCCGGCCGGCCTCGCTCGTGGTGACCCTCGAAGAGCACTGGCGCAGCGGCGGCCTGGGCGGCGCGGTGGCCGAGGCGGTGGCCGAGGAGGCGCCCACCCGGGTGCTGAGGCTGGGCATGCCGGACCGGTTCGTCGACGAGGTCGGCAACCAGGAACACCTGGTCGCGCACTACGGCCTCACCGCGGAGCGGGTGGTGCGGACCGTCCGCACCGCCCTCGACGCGGCGGCCCGCGCCGGGCGGACCGAGCGAGTGGACGTCACCGCGTGACCACGGCACGGGAGTCGGGGCCCGTCACGACCGAGCTGCCACCGTCGTCGCACGTCATCGTGGTCAACCGCTGGGGTGAGCGGTACGCGGAGTACGCCGGCTACATCGACCACCGGTACCACCGGGTGACGTACGTGAGCACCGAGGTGGGGCTCGCCTCCGTGCCCGGGTCGGCGGCCGGCGTCGCCGTGGTGAAGGCCACCGACGACCTGCCCGAGGTCACCGCGGCCGTCGAGGACCTGGTCCGGCGGTACGGGCGACCCGAGCGGATCGTCGCGCTCAAGGAGGACGACCTCCTGGCCGGGGCCGCGCTGCGCGAGCGGTGGCAGGTCCCCGGGCCGCGGACCGACCAGCTGCTGCCGTTCCGGGACAAGCTGGTGATGGTCGCCAAGGTCGCCGCGGCGGGCCTGTCCGTCCCGGACTTCGCCCCGGCCCCGGACGCCGGCAGCGTGCTGTCCTTCGCGCGGGTCCACGGGTGGCCGGTGATCGTCAAACCGACGATCGGCAGCTCCAGTTCGGGCGTCGTCCGGATCGACACGCCCGAGGAGCTGGCCGGGCTGCGCTTCGACGACGGGCCGTACCTGGTCCAGACGTTCGACCCGAACCCGATCTTCCACGTCGACGGCTCCGGCGACGGCGACACGGTGTCCGTCGTCCGGGCGTCCCGCTACCTCAACAACTGCATGGACTTCCGCGGCGGCACCGTCCTGGGCTCCGTCGAGGAGAGCGATCCGGCGCTGGAGCGGCTCGTCGCCGACTTCGCCGGGCGGGTCCTGCGCGCGCTCACGGACCGGCCCACCGTGTTCCACCTGGAGGTGTTCGTCGACCGTGCGGCGGGGACGTGCACCTTCCTGGAGATCGGCGCCAGGGTCGGGGGAGCGGAGATCCCGCTGCTGTGGCGGGAGATCCACGGACTCGACCTGATGGAGGTCGCGTTCCGCAACCAACTCGCCCTGCCCCCGCGGGCGTTGCCCGCGCTGCGCGGCGAGGAGGTCGGCGGCTGGCTGCTCGTCCCGGCGCCGGAGAGCAGGCCGTGCCGGATCACCGCGGTGACGTCCATGCTCGGGCGGTCGCCCGGCCCGTACGCCGAGGTGGTGCTGGAACCGGGCGAGGTGCTGCCGGAGGCCGACTCCTACTACGAGCACGTGGGCGGCAGGTTCCGCTTCCGCGGCACGTCCACGGCCGCCGTGGAGGAGGCCGTCCAGCGCACCGCGGCGGCGTTCCGGGTGGAGGCGGAGCCGCTGATCCAGGTGTGCTGACCCGTGGACCGGCGCGTGGCCGGTGCCTCAGGGCGTGTCCCGCGGACCCGGAAGGGGCCCCCGGGGCACGCCCTGCCGGCGTTCCGGGCCGGCCGGGTGCCCGCGGACCGGCGGAGCGGACGACGCCCCGGTCCCCACCCCCGAGCGGCGGGGTGGGGACCGGGGCGTCGTGGTGCCGGTTCAGTCCGTGTGCGGGGGCGGGACGATGCGGTAGTCGAGCGCGCCCAGGACGGTCTCGGCCCGGGCCCGCAACTCGCTCACGGAGTCGGCGGTCATCGCGAAGCGGATGAAGTAGTTCTCCTGCTCCAGGCTGTGGACCAGGTAGCCGTCGACCAGCTCCGCCTTGATCACGCCCGGCAGTCCGAGCAGGTCGTCCTCCGTGGTGCGCATCTCGACCCGGCCGAGCTCCTCGGCCTCCACGTCGACCCAGCCGACGATCGCCCGGTCGCGAACCGGGCCCAGCCGGTCCAGGGAGAACTCGCCCAGCGCCATGGAGACGACCGCCTCCATCGGGTCGATCCCGCTGACCTCGCGGATCGCCGTGGGGTACATGCCGCCGCCGAACCTGAGGTTGATCTCCACCAGTTCCGTGCGGCCGTCCTCGTCGGACCGGCCCTCGACGTGCAGCCAGTGCTGGTCGAGGCGCAGGTCGGCGCAGAACGCGCTGACCGCCTCGGTCAGGGCGCGCACGCCCGCCCGCACGTGGTCCTGCTGGGGCGGGTGGACCCGCAGCCCCGCGTCGTGGTGCCTGACGTCGTCGTGGTCGGGCTTCTCGACCGCCAGGACCGGGTGGAAGCGGCCGTCCACGACGGGGCCGTCCACGGAGAACTCGACGCCGGGCAGGAACTCCTCGTAGACCATCTCGGTGCCGGAGTGCCCGCCGTCGGCCAGGTGGCGCTGCCAGGCGAGGAGTTCGTCCGGGCCGTCGACCCGGTGGACCAGCCGCGAGGCCGCGGAGTCACGGGCGGGCTTGATGATGGCGGGGAAGAAGTCCACCTCCGCCGGGTCGCCGCAGTAGCGCATGGTGGACAGCCCCAGGGCCCGCATCCGGTCCCTGACCAGCGTCTTGCTGGCCAGCACCTCCAGGCCGGCGCCGGCTCCCGGCAGGCCGTAGTGGGCGGCCAGCGCGTCCTTCCAGGGGATCAGCGCCTCGATCAGGCTGACGACGGCGGTGGGGACGATCCCGCGCTCGTCGAGCCGGGCGACGAGCGCGGGCACGTCCTCGCCGTCCCAGTCCACCAGGACGTGGTCGTCGCAGTCGTCACGGTGGCGGTTGTCCGCGAGTTCGGAGACCAGGACCGACCGCAGGCCGCGGGCCCGCAGCTGTCCGGCGGCGAGGAGGACGCCGCCGGCCTGCCACTTGGAGAGGATGAGTACGGATTTCACGCGCCGCGACCTCCGGGCCGAGTTCCAGGGCTGGTGCAAAGAAGCACCCAGACCAGCACGAGGGTGGCACGGGCGGGTCCGCGCCGGGGTAAGCGAGGTACGTAGCCGAAGGACGGCGAGGTCAACGCGGTGCGTCCCCACGGATGAGCTTGTCGCGGACGCACCCGGCGCCGACCCGGCCGTACCGTCCTTTTCGATGCGGCAGACCGACCGGTACCGCACCGGGACACCACCGGAACCGAGGGTGCGGACCGGTCCCCACCGCCGTCGACACGGCGTTCCGCCCCGGAACAACCGATGGAAAGGAAACCGTCACATGAGCACCATGCTGGCCTGTCCGGAGTGTGAGGACGAGGTGCAGATCAGTCAAACGGCGCGGCTCAACGAGATCGTCGACTGCGCCGGCTGCCGGAGCGAGCTGGAGATCGTGGCGCTGAGCCCGGCCGTCCTCGCCCTCGCACCCGAGGTCGAAGAGGACTGGGGCGAGTAGGCGATCAGGCAGGTGGGCGCGGTGGCGCCCCGGTTCCCCGGCAAGCGGGTCGGCGGTGCGCAGCCGCGACCGGGTCTCCGGCCCGCCAGGAACCTCCGTCCGGGGTTCGTTCCGACTCACAAGGGAAGTAGCTGACGATGCCAACCAGTTCCCGCGCGCGAACGAGGCGCGTGGCGTTCGTCGACGCGTTCTCGATGGGGCGCCACCTCCTGCCCGTGCTGCACCGGCTCGGCATGGAGTGCGTGCACGTCCAGTCGCCGAGCCCCGACGTCCACATGGCCCGGCTGCCGTTCCCCGAGGGCTTCGTGGCCGACATCCGGCACGACGGCGACATCGACGCGACGGCGGCCGCGCTGCGCGAGCAGGAGGTCGCCTGGGTGATCGCGGCCGGCGAGTCGGGCGTCGAGCTGGCCGACCGGCTCTCCGCCGAACTCGGCACTCCCGGCAACGGGATGAGCAGGCCGACGGCCCGCCGCAACAAGTACGACATGGTCCTGGCCCTGCGCGACGCCGGACTGGAGCACGCGGACACCATCGTCTCGTCCGACGCCGACGAGATCGTCGAGTGGGCCGAGAAGACGGCGGGCTACCCGGTCGTCCTGAAGCCGGTCGCCAGCGCCGGCACCGACAACGTCGTGGCGTGTACGTCCGCGGAGCAGGTCCGCGCCGTCCACGAGAAGATCATGACCAGCACCGACCGCCACGCGATGCCCAACACCGTGGTGCTGGCGCAGGAGTTCCTGGACGGGGACGAGTACTTCGTCAACACGGTCAGCCGGGACGGCGGGCACCACACCGTGGAGATCTGGCGGTACTACAAGACCCGCCTGCCCGGCGGCAACATCATCTACGACTACAACGAGCCCCTGGCGCCGGACGATCCGGTCGCCAAGGAGGTGGAGTCCTACGTCCACCGGGTGCTCGACGCCCTGGAGATCAGGAACTGGGCCGGCCACACCGAGGTCATGGTGACCGCCAGGGGGCCGGTGCTGGTCGAGTGCGCCGCACGCTTCGGCGGGGGGCAGGTCCCGGAGATCCTCGACCGCTGCTTCGGCACCAACCAGGTCGACCTGGTCGTGCGGGCGGTGACGGATCCGGACGGGTTCGACCGACTGCCCACCACCGCCTACCGGTTGCTGGAACGCCTGCGTTTCGTCCACCTCGTCAACCCGAGCGAGCGCGGGGTGGTCCCGTCCGAGGAGGCGCTGGCCGCCGTCCGCGGGCTCCCGTCCCACGCCCGCACCGTCCTGTGGCACCCGGAAGGACAGCCGCTGCCCCGGACGATCGACGTCGCGACCCAGGTGGGGTACGTCCTGCTCATCTCCGAGGACCCGGCGCAGCTCGACGCCGACTACCGGAAGCTGCGGGAGATCGAGCGCGACCACCTCTACGCCGAGGGGCCCTGAGGCCCGTCCCCGGTGACCGGGCAGAAGCCGCCGAGTAAGGAGTCACGTTGTCCGACAAAGCCGTACGGTCGAGCGTCGGCGAGCCGCGGTTCCGTGACACCCTGCGCGGCCTGCCCCACCGGGTCTGGATCATCAGCCTCGGCAACCTGATCCTCCAGGTCGGCACCTTCCTGCCGGTGTTCATCGTGCTCTACCTGACCAGGAGCGGCTACTCCGCCGGCTCCGCGGGGCTGGTGCTGGGCGCGTCCGGCCTGGGCAGGGTGCTCGGCAACGTCATCGGCGGCCACCTCACCGACTCCATCGGCCGGCGGCCGGCCATCCTGCTGTCGGTCGTGACCACCTCGGGGCTGACGGCGAGCGTGCCGTTCCTCGGACCGCTCCCGCTGGTCGTCGTGGTGGTCGGTCTCATCGGCGTGGTGTCGCAGATCTACCGGCCGGCCATGGCGGCGGTGCTGGTCGACTGCGTGGCGCCCGGGCAGCGGCTCGCCGCCTTCGGGGTGCTCCGGTTCGCGCAGAACGTCGGCGCGGCGCTGGGCGGCGTGCTCGGCGGCGTGGTGTCGAGCATCTCCTACCGGGGGCTCTTCCTGGTGGAGGCCGCCGTGCTCCTGGTGTTCGGCGCGATCGTGGCGGTGCTGCTGCGGGACGCGCCCGGGGAGGGGTCCGGCTCCGACGAGGCGGCGGAGCCGGCCGTGGCGGAGCCGGCGGTCGGGTACCGGCAGGTGCTCGCCGACCGCACCCTGGTGCGGTTCCTGCTGATGACCGTGTTCTCGATGTTCGTCTACATCCAGACCAGCGTCGGCCTGCCCCTGCACGTCACCGCCGTGGGCCTGAGCGAGCGTGACTTCGGGCTCCTGATGGGGCTCAACGGTCTGCTGGTGGTGCTGCTGGAGCTGCCGCTGATCAGCGTGGTCGCCCGGTACCGGCCGGAGTACGTGCTGGCCGCCGGCAACCTGTTCACGTGCGCCGGGCTCGCGCTGACCGGGTTCACCGACGGGATGGGCCCGCTGGTGGCGACGGTGCTGGTCTGGACGCTCGGCGAGATGGTGTCCTCCTCGATCGTCCAGGCCCACCTGGTGAGCCTGACCCCGCCGGGGCTGGTCGGCCGCTACCAGGGGCTGTACGGCGCCGCGTACACGGTCGGCACGGGCGCCGGCCCGGTGGTCGGCGGAGCCGTGTACGCGAGCAGCCCGGGGGCGCTGTGGATCCTGGTCGCCGTGCTGGGCCTGCTGAGCGTCCAGCTCAGTCTGGGGCTCCGCCGGCCGGCCGCCACGGCGGCTGCGGCCGAGTGACGGCCCCGAGTGACGACCGCCGGGTGACGGCCCCCGGGGCCGGCGAACCGGATTCCTGACCCGGGACCACGTCCCGCCGCACGAAGCGGGCGCGTCCGCACGCACGCGGTGACGCCGCGCCGAGGCATCCCCTTTTCCCGCAAGACCGTCCGCACATCGTCCGCAAACGTCCGCAATGAACAGGAGAAACCAGTGAGCGACTTCACAGGGCTGACCGCGATCGTCACCGGCGGTGCGGGGGCCATCGGCCTCGCCACGGCGAAGATGCTGAAGAGCAGGGGCGCCGACGTCGCCGTGCTCGACCTCAAGCTGGACGGCGTCCCGGACGACATCCTGGGCATCGAGGCCGACGTCACCGACGACGCCCAGGTCGAGGCCGCCGTGGCCGCCGTGGTCGAGCGGTTCGGCCGGCTGGACGTGGTGGTGAACAACGCCGGCGTCGCCGCCGTCGGGAACGTCGCCGAGAACGACGACGAGGAGTGGCGGCGCGTCCTGGACATCAACGTGGTCGGCATGGTCAGGGTCTCCCGGCACGCGCTGCCGCACCTGCGCCGCTCGCCCTCCGCCGCGATCGTCAACACCTGCTCGATCGTCGCCTGGGCCGGCCTGGAGAAGCGGGCCCTCTACTCGACCAGCAAGGGCGCGGTCTACGCGCTCACGCTGGCCATGGCGGCGGACCACGTCCGCGAGGGCATCCGGGTCAACTGCGTCGCCCCCGGCGCGGCGGACTCGCCCTGGGTGACCGGGCAGCTCAGCCGGACGCCGAACCCGGAGGCCGCGCGCGAGGCGATGAACCAGACCCTGCCGATGGGCCGGCTGGTGACGACCGACGAGATCGCCGGCGCGATCGCCTACCTGGCGAGCCCGCTGTCGGGCGCCTCGGTGGGCACGGTGCTCGCCGTGGACGGCGGCATCCACGGCCTGCGGATGCGTCCGTCGGCGCAGCAGCACCTCATCGGCCGATGAGCGTCCGGAACAGACCGTCGGAGCCGAAGGACTGGGGAAGTTCGCATGCCGCTTGATCCGACCATCGCGAGTGTCCGGGACTACCGCGTCGCGACCGGGTTCACGCCGCTCTACACGATGTCCATCGACGAGGCCAGGCGATCGGACGCGGAGACCGAGGCCACGGCCTGGGACTGGCACGAGCAGCCCGAGGAGATCTTCGAGCTGGAGATCGACGGCCCGGCCTGCCGGCTGCCGATCCGGGTGTACCGCCCGCGGAGCGACGGCCCGCTCCCCGTACTGGTGTACTTCTTCGGCGGCGGCTGGGTCGTCGGCTCGCTGGAGACCTCGGACGCGATCTGCCGGGCGCTGGCCAAGCTGACGCCCTGCGTGGTCGTGTCGGTGGGCTACCGGCTCGCGCCCGAGCACCCGTTCCCGGCCGCGACCGACGACTGCTACGCCGGTGTGAAGTGGGTGGCGGAGCACGCCTCCGAGATCGGCGCCGACCCCGCGCGGATCGCCCTCGGCGGGGACAGCTCCGGCGGCAACCTGGCCGCGGCGATGGCCCTGATGGCCAGGGCCGACGACGACGGGCCGCAGATCGCCGCCCAGGTGCTCGTCTACCCGCCGTTCCACAACGCCGCGGACACGCAGTCGATGCGGGACAACCAGGACCCGATGTTCTTCAACGCCCACTCGTCCGCGTGGTTCTGGAGCCAGTACCTCGCCGATCCCGCCGACGGGGACTCCCCGCTGGCCTCGCCGCTCAAGGCGGACGACCTCGGCGGGCTCCCCCCGGCGCTGGTGATGACGGCCGAGTACTGCCCGCTGCACGACGAGGGCGAGGCCTTCGCGGACGCGCTCGCCCGGGCGGGCGTGCCGGTGGACTACCACCGGTACGAGAACCTGACGCACGGCTTCCTGGCCATGTCGGCGATCCTGGAGATCTCCCGGGACGCGATGGACCTGATCGCCGAGTACCTGCGCGAACGGCTGAAGTGACATGGCGCCGGACGAGACCGCAGGCGTGGTCCTGCGCGCGCCCAGGTACGTGCTCGGCGAGACCCCGGTCGACCACACCGACATCGAGGGGTTCGCCGAGTACGTCGACCGGCAGCGGATGGTGCCCGACGCCGGGATGTGGGGCTGGGGGGCGGTCCACCGCACGGAGCTCGACCTGGCCGCCCTCGCCGTACGGACCGGCCGCGAGACCCTGCGCGCGGCCGCCGTCGAGCCGGGCGAGGTCGACGCGCTGGTGCTGTGCTCCAACGCCTTCCCCGCAGAGGTCGAGGCGCACGGCGAGCTGATCGCGTCGGTTCTCGGCGGGTTGGGGCTCGGGCCGGTCCCGGTCACCGGGATCACCCTGAACCGGTGCGCGAACCTGCTCACCGGACTCCAGGCCGCCGCCTCGACGGTCGCCGCGGGCCGGCACCGGACCGTGCTGGTGATCACGACGGACCGGGTGTCCGCCGAGTCCGCGCGGATCGCCGACTTCGCGCTGTTCAGCGACGGCGCGGCCAGTTGCCTGGTCACCCGGCGGTCGGACGGCGCCCCGGAGTCCTACACGTGGGTCGGCGACGCGTACGCCCAGGACCCGGCCACGCTCGGCCGGGGCAACGAGATCAGCGCCGATCTGGCCAGAGCGGCCAATCAGCGGCTGACCGCCGGGACCGGCATCGGGGTCGAGGCGATCGACGGCCTGCTGCACAACAACATCTACCTGCCGATCGTGACGATGAAGGAACTCCAGGCCGGGTTCCGCCAGGCCCAGTTGGACACGTCGAACATCGCCAGGGTCGGGCACTGCTTCGCCGCGGACCCGCTGATCAACCTCGTCGACCGGCAGTCCGCCGGCGCCGTCCGTCCGGGCGGGCTCTACCTGCTGGCGTCCAGCGTGTCCGGGCTGCGGGTGTGCGTCCTGCTGCGCGCGGACTCCGCGGACCCCGCGGCCTGACCGGACGGCCGCGCCGGCGGACCGGCCGTCGCGCATCCACGAAGGAGTCACCGAAGTGCAGAACTTGACCGTCACGGCCCGCGCCGACCAGGGCGGGGCGCAGTGAGCGCCGCACCGGGCGGGCCCGGGACCGCCGGCGTCGACCGGGCCACGCTGGAGTGGCTGCGGACCCTGGTCCGCGAGATCGTGCAGCTGCCCGAGTCCGAGGACGTCGACCGGCGGACCCTGCGTCAGCTCGGCGCCGGATCCCTACAGGTGGTCGCCGTGCAGTTCCGGGTCCTCCAGGAGACCTCGGTCACCGTGGAGATGGGCGAGCTGGTCGGCGAGACACCCGTCGCGGACCTCGCCGCGCTGATCGACGCGCGCCGGCCGGCCGCGTAGTGGGCCCCGGCGGCCGGCCGGGAACGGTCGCGCCGGCCGGGTAAGCGAAATGCGCAAATGCGGAGGACGGAAGTCAACGCATCGCGTCGTCGAAGTGAACCGGCAGCGGACGCCCGGAATACCGGCGCACCCGTATCGTCCATTTCGACGTGGCAGACCGAATTCCCAGCGGGCGTTCGCCGAGGACGTCCGGCTCGACATCCCGTCCGGAGGAGACCGAAAGAATGGAAGAGCCAAACTTTTCGCTCGGCAACGTGCGTGACGACCTGCTCCAGGAAAGCGACGACTGGGACAGGTTCGGCCGGTTCTGGGAGAACCTGCCGCTGGACCCGCACATGGGGGACGGCGGCGTGTACCGGCGCCGCAAGTACTCCGCGATCTCCTACGACCTCGACGCCGACACCGTCCGGGTGGTCGACCAGGAGGGCTTCCTGCAGAGCAAGGAGATCAACAAGCTGAACGGCGGAGTCGTCCGCCGCTTCGAGCCGGTCGACCCGGCGCTGCTGGACACCCCGGTGTTCCGGCGGGTGCTGGCGCACTTCGCCACCCGCATCGAGGAGGCGGCGCCCGACGGCGAACAGGTGCCCAGGGTCCGGCACGTCAACATCCACCAGCACCGCATCGTCGCCACCGAGGGGGAGGCCGGAAACCCGACCCCGGAGGGAATCCACCGGGACGGCGTCGAACACATCGTCATGATGCTGGTCGCGCGACAGGGAATCGCCGGCGGGGTCAGCACGCTCTACGACAACGCCGAGTCGTCGATTCTGAGCCGCACCCTGGCCGACCCGGGCGACTACATATTCCTGGACGACAAGACCTGCCTGCACTCGGTTTCCCCGGTGGAGGTGCTCGCGCCGAATCCGGAAGGGTACCGCGACATGTTCTTCCTGGAATTCTGCTGACGGAGACGGACCCCGTCCCGCGGTAGGCCGGTTCGCGGTAGGCCCGGTCCCACGTCGGGCGGACGCCGGCCTCCGCGACCGGCAGCGTCCACCTCGACGACGTGGCACGGCACAGCGGCGAGGAAGGGGCGCGGCGGCGGATCCGCCCGGCACGGCCGGGCCTCCGCCGCCCGCTCCCTCGACACCGACCCGGTCGACCGGCTGGAGCCCGCTTCCGGGCCGACCACCGAGCCGACCACCCGAGTGAGGATCACGATGAGTCTCTCCGAAGTGTTCGATCCCGGCGTCCTCGCCCTGCCGCTGTACGACGACGCGCACCGCGCCCTCGCCGACGGGATCGTGACGTGGTGCGGGGACCGGGCCGAGGCGTGGGCGGGCCTGGACACCACCGATCCGGCCGCCACCGGCCGGGCCGTGCTCGCCGACCTCGGCCGGTCGGGGTGGCTGAGCCACCTCGACCCCGACCGGCCCGACTCCGACCTCAGGTCCCTGTGTCTGAGGCGCCAGGCCCTGGCGTACCACGAGGACCTGGCCGACTTCGCCTACTCGATCCAGGAGCTCACCGCCGCCGCGATCGCCCGCCACGGCACCGAGGAGCAGCGTCGCCGCCACCTGCCGGGCCTGGCCGCGGGGACCAGTGCGGGGGCGCTGGCCGTCTCCGAGCCCGGCGCGGGGTCCGACCTCGCCGCCGCGGTGCTCGAAGCGACCCCCGACGGGGACGGGTTCGTCCTCAACGGGACCAAGGCGTGGATCGCCCAGGGCGACATCGCCGACGTGTGCGTCGTCCTGGCCCGCACCGGGGACGGCCCGGGCCCGCTGGGCCTGACCACCTTCGTGGTCGACTGCTCAGCCCCCGGCTTCAAGGCCGAGCCCGTCGGGGCGATCGCCCCCCGCTCGTGGGCCGAACTGACGTTCACGGACTTCCGGGTGGGCCCCGAGGCCGTGCTCGGCGAACGCGGCCAGGGCCTCGTGGTCTCCCTCGACGCGCTCGAACGGGCCCGGGCGACGGTGGCCGCCGCGGCGATCGGCTTCGGCAGGCGCGCCTTCCGGCTCGCCCTCGGCCACGCCCGTACCCGCAGGGCCTACGGAGGCCGGCTCGCCGACCTCCAGCTCGTCAAGGCCTCGCTCGCCCGGATGGACGTCAAGCTCTCGGCCGCCTCCCTGCTGACCGCCCGCGCCGCCTGGGCGATGGACGCCGGACTCGACTACGCCAGGCACTCCTCGGCGGCCAAGCTCTACGGCACCGAGGCGGCCGGCGAGATCGTCGACGGCGCCGTCCAGATCTTCGGCGCCGCCGGGATCGTCGCCGGCAGCACGATGGAGCGGCTCTACCGCCAGGTCCGCTCCCTGCGCATCTACGAGGGGGCGTCCGAAGTGATCGAGATGACGATCGCCGACGCCCTGTGAACGACCGGTGCGACCGGCACCGGGACCGAGCCCAACAGCCTGCACCACCACAGGAAGGACCTGACGTGGGACCTGTACCGAAGCCAACGACGGCGTCCGGTGCCGCCGAGCAGCCCAGTCACCTCCGGCTCGTCGGCATCGGGGCGGGCCCGGCCAACCTGAGTCTGGCCGCACTGCTGCACGGTGACCCGGAGCAGCCGAACCTGTTCCTCGACCGCAAGCCGAGCTTCACCTGGCACGACGACCAGCTCATCACCGGCGCGACCCTCCAGGTGTCGATCTTCAAGGACCTGGTGAGCCTGTCCGACCCGACCAACCGCTTCTCGTTCCTGTCGTACCTGCACGAGCACGGCCGGATGTACCACTTCCTCAACGCCCAGTTCGCCGAGGTGCCGCGCACCGAGTTCCGCAACTACCTGGCCTGGGCGGCCGAGACCAACGAGAACGTGGCCTTCTCCGAGACCGTCGAGCGGGTCGACTTCGACGGGGTCTTCCGCGTCACCACCGACCGCCGCCAGGTCACCGCCGACAACATCGCTGTGGGCGTCGGCACGGTCCCGTGGGTGCCCGACTACGCCGTCCCGCACCTGGGCGCCGGCCACCTGCACGTCAGCCAGTACCTGCGGCACGCGAAGGAGCTGGCGGGCAAGCGGGTCGCCGTCATCGGCGGCGGCCAGTCCGGGGCCGAGGCGTTCCTGGACCTGATCTCGCGGTCCGACGCCGAGCGCCCGGCCTGGGTCTCCTGGGTCTCCCGGCGCCGCAACTACTTCCCGATCGACGACTCGACGTTCACCAACGACTTCTACATGCCGGAGTACTCCGAGTACTTCTACCGGCTGTCCGAGTCCAAGCGGGCCGAGCTCAACTCGGCCCACCTGCTGAGCTCGGACGGGATCTCCGAGTCGACCCTCAGGGCGATCTACCAGGTGCTGTACCGGCTCCAGTTCATCGAGCGGGACGAGCACCGGTTCGGGCTGCTGCCCAACCGGAACGTGGTGTCCGCCGACCGCACCGCGAGCGGGGCGTTCGAGGTGATGCTGCGCCACAACGACGAGTCCGGCCAGAGCGAGTGCCTGCCGGTGGACGCGGTGGTGTGGGCGACCGGCTTCCGCCCCGCGCCGAAGACCTTCCTGGAGCCCCTGATGGGCCGCATCGAGACCGAGAACGGCGAGGTCAGGGTCAACGAGGACTTCGCGGTCAGCTGGGACGGCCCGCCGGACCGGAACATCTTCATGCAGAACGCGGTCCGCGGCCAGCGCGGCCTGCCCGACGTGAACCTGAGCCTGAACGCCTGGCGGGCCCAGCGCATCGTCAACTCCCTGCGCGGCAGCACCGCCCCCGAGCTGGCGATGTCGTTCATCGACTGGTCGGCCAAGAGCGGGCGGGGCACCCAGTGGACACGGTAGACCTCGCCGTCGTCGGCGGCGGAGTCATCGGCGCGCTCATCGCCCACGAGGCGGTCGCGGCCTTCCCCGGCCTGTCCGTCGCCGTCCTGGAACGCGGCCTGGTCGGCCAGGGCGCCTCCAGCCGCTCGGCCGGCGTCCACTTCCCGCGCGGTGCGACCGAGCGCGTCCGGTCCATGACCGAGCACTCCCACCGGGTCTGGGAGCGCCTGGCGGCCGAACTCGACCTGCCGATCCGGGAGGTGGCCGCGACGGTCGTCGCCACCGGCGCCGGCGACGCGGTCCCCACCAGCTACCTGCGGCTCGGCGGGGAGACCGCCCCGGCCGACCCGGCCCGCGGCTGGGCGGCTCCGGCCGGTGCCCGCGCCTGGACCCTGGACGGGTGCCACTACGCCGACGTCCAGGCCGTCACCGGCCGGGTCCTGGCCCGGCTGCGCGACCAGGTGGCCGTCCTGGAGGGGGCCGAGGTCACGGCGCTCGCCGCCGAGGACGGGCACCACAGGATCACCCTCGGCCAGGGGCAGGAACTGCTCGCCCGCCGGGTCGTGCTGGCCCCGGGCCCGTGGATCGCGCACCCCGCCTGGGCCGAGCTGCTCGCCCCGTTCGGCCTGCGCGTCAAGAAGGTCGTCGCCACCCACCTCGAATCGGCCCCGGCGCCGGACGCCCCGCTCGCGGTCTTCCACGACGAGGACGCCTTCCTGCTGCCCCTCCACGAGCGCGGCCACTACCTGTTCAGCTACACCTGCGACCGCTGGGACGTCGCCCCCGACGACCTCGAACCCGGGCTGGAGCGCTCCGACCTCGACGACGCCCGGGCCGTCCTGGGCCGCTTCGCGCCCGGGCTGGCGGCCCGGTGCACCTCGGGCCGGGTGTTCTGCGACGCGTACAGCCCGCGCCGCGAACCCGTCGTCGCCGAACTGCGGCCCGGCCTGGTCTTCGCCGGAGCCGCCGGCGGCTCCGGCTACCGCCTGGCCCCCGCCATCGCCGCCGAGACCGTCGCCGCCCTGGACCTCGCACCGGTCCGCACCCTCTCCCAGCCACCGCAGAGGCAGTCATGATCCTGAACCACTACAGCGAGTCCGAACTGACCGCGGCCTTCGGCATCGACATGTCCTCGGTCGAGGGCCTCGGGGTCGGCGCCGGCTGGGGCCGGGTCGCCCCCGGTGCCTCCACCCACACCGACCGGCACGACGAGACCGAGTTCTTCGTCATCGTCGCCGGTACGGGCGAGCTGACCGTCGACGGCCGCACCCATCGGGCCGGGCCCGGCACGGTGGTGCTGTTCGAGCCGTTCGAGTCCCACATCCTCGCCAACACCGGTGACACGGACCTGGTCTTCCTCACCCAGTACTGGCGCGACTCGGCCCGCGCCCGGGTCTCGGCGCAGTCGCGGGTCCGCCCGAACCTCACCGAGCGCCCGCAGTTCGTGTTCTCCACCCCGCCGACTCCCAACGGCGACCTCCACCTCGGCCACCTCTCCGGCCCCTACCTCGGCGCCGACGTCTACGTCCGCTACCAGCGCCTCAACGGCAACCGGGCCTGGCACCTGACCGGCAGCGACGACTTCCAGAGCTACGTCGAGGCCGTCGCGACCCGCGAGGGCACCACCGCGGCCGAGGTCGCCGCCCACTACTCGGCCGAGATCGCCGCGACGCTGAAGGCGATGGACATCGAGGTCCACCAGTACTCCGTCACCAACAAGGACGAGGGCTACGCCGAGGGCCTGCGGCGCTTCTTCTCCCGGCTGGTCGACTCCGGAAGCGTCGGCCCCAGGGCGACGCCCGCGCTCTTCGACGCCGAGACGGGCGCGTACCTCTACGAGGTCAACGTCGGCGGCGCCTGCCCCGGCTGCGCGCACGGCACCAGCGGCAACATCTGCGAGGAGTGCGGCGAGCCCAACCTGGTCGCGGACCTGGTCGACCCGGCCTCCCGGATCAGCGGCACCGCGCCGAAGCAGGACGAGGCCGAGCGCTACACGCTGCCGCTGCACGAGTTCGCCGACGCCGTCGCCGAGCACCACGGGCTCGGCCGCGTCCCGGCCCGCCTGCGCGAGCTGGCCCAGCGGGTCTTCGCCCGCGAGACGCTCGACCTGCCGGTCTCCCACCCCTCCGACTGGGGCGTGCGGCCCGCCGGCGACGACCCGGACGGCCAGGTCATCTGGGTCTGGCCGGAGATGAGCTACGGCTTCCTCCACGGCATCGAGCGGCTCGGCGCCGGACTGGGGGAGGACTGGTCGCGCGAAGTGCCGTCCCCCGACTGGAAGATCGTGCACTTCTTCGGCTACGACAACAGCTTCTACCACTCCATCCTCTACCCGGTCCTGTACCGGCTGGCCTTCCCGGAGTGGAACCCCGACATCGACTACCACGTCAACGAGTTCTACCTGCTCGAAGGCCAGAAGTTCTCCACCAGCCGGCGGCACGCGATCTGGGGCAAGGAGATCCTCACCCCGGACACCGTCGACGCCGTCCGCTACTACCTCTCCGGGACCCGCCCCGAGGGCGAGCGCACGGACTTCCGCCGCGCCGAGTTCGACCGGGCCTGCGCCGACACCCTGGTCGGCCAGTGGCAGGAGTGGCTGACCGGCCTGGGCGAGCGCGTCGACGCCCGGTTCGACGGCGTCGTCCCCGACGCGGGCACCTGGACCGCCGAGCACACCGCCTTCCTGGCCCGGCTGTCGCTGCGGCTCGACGAGGCCACCGCCGCACTCAACCCCGAGGGGTTCTCGCTGCGGTCCGCCGCGGCCGTGCTCGACGGCATCGTCACCGACGTCCGGACCTTCTCCCGCCGGCAGTCCGCCCTGGCCGGGATCGACCGGTGGAGCTCCGAGGCCCGTACCGCCGTCGCCCTCGAACTGGCCGCGGCCCGCCTCCTCGCCACCGTCTCGGCCCCCCTGATGCCGCGCTTCTCGGCCGGACTGGCAGCCGCCCTCGGCATCCCGGCGATCGAGACCTGGCCCGACACGGCCGACCTGGTCGAGCCCGGCAGCCGCTGCACCCTCTCGGGCACCCGCTTCTTCGGCACCGGCTGACCGCCCGAGGAGCCGACCGCCCGAGGAGCCGACCGCCCGAGGAGACCGTGCCCGGCACGGTGCGTGCCATGGCCCACCACATCGCAGCCGCGAAGGACCGGTAGCAGCAATGACCGAATCGATCATCAACCGCATCATCGCCACCAGGCCCTCGCACGACGGCGCCATCACCGTCACCGGCCTGGGCCACCGCACCACCATGCCGCTGGCCGAGTTCCACGACCGGGCCAGGGCCGTCGCCGGAGCCCTGCGCCGCCGGGGCGTCCGCGCGGGCGACCGGATCGGCATCCTCTCGGCCAACCGGCTGGAATGGGTGCTGCTCGACCTCGCCGCCCTCATGCTCAAGGCGCAGACCGCCGGGTTCGAGCCGGGCAAGTTCCGCCCCGACGCCGACCTGGTCGAGCGCTACGGCCTGGACCTGCTCTACACCGACGTCCCGCTGTCCGACGGCTCCCCGGCCGAGGCCGTGTCGATCGCGACCGTCGCCGGCCACGCCGAGGAGGCCGCCGGGGCCGTCGGGGCCGCCGGGGAACCGGCCCCGGAGCGGTGGGCCGCCACGGAGTGCACCACCGTCAAGTTCACCTCCGGCTCCACCGGCGCCCCCAAGGGACTCGAAGCCACCGCCGGCAGCATCGACTCCTCGCTGCGCGCCGTCCAGAGCCTGTTCGAACACCGCCCGGGTGACGACGTCCTGACGTTCCTTCCGCTCTCGCTCCTCCAGCAGCGCTACTGGCTCTACTCGGCGCTGTACTGGGGACACGACATCACCATCACGACCTACCAGTCCGTCTTCGCCGTGATGCCGACCGTGCGCCCCACGGTCGTCATGGGGGTCCCCGCCTTCTTCGACACCGCCAGGCGGCACCTCGAAAGCAGCATCGCCGACGGCGTCGAGCCGGCCAAGGCCGCCGCCGAGCTCTTCGGCGACCGCGTCCGCTACCTGTGGACCGGCTCGGCCCCCGCCGACCAGGCGACGCTCGGGTTCTACACCGGGCTCGGGCTCCCGATCTTCGAGGGCTACGGGCTCAACGAGACCTGCATCACCACCAAGAACCACCCCGGTGCCCACCGGGAGGGCAGCGTGGGCCGGGCGCTGCCCGGCAAGGAGATCGTCATCGACGAGGAGGGCGTCGTCTGCGTCCGCAGCGACCACCCGGTCAACACGGCCTACACGTACGCCGCTCCCGGTGACAGCGAGCGGATGTTCAGGCCCGGCGGCATCGTCCGCACCGGGGACCTCGGGCGCCTCGACGAGGACGGGTTCCTGTACATCCTCGGCCGCGCCGACGACGTCATCGTCCTCGACAACGGCAAGAAGGTCATCGTCAGGCCCGTCGAGACGCGCTTCCGGGACACCGGCGCGGTGGCCGAGTGCGTCCTGTACCACCCCAGCCCGGCCGGACTGGTCGCCGTCGTCTCCCCCCACCCCGGCCCGGTCGACACCGACGCGATCGCCCGGGCGATCGCCCTGGTCAACGCCGCCTCCGAGCCCGACGAGCGGATCTCCCGGGTGATCGTCGCCGACGAGCCCTTCGCCGTCGACAACGGGCTCCTCACCTCCCAGTTCAAGCCGATCCGCAAGCGCATCGCCGACCGCCACCGCGACCGGATCGACGACCCGAAGGCAGGCATCCATGCCCACTGACCTCGACACCCTGGCCCGCGAACAGCTATCCCGGGTGCTGCGCGACCACCCCGATCCGACGGCCCTCGACCCGGCCGAGGACCTCGTCCACACGTACGGGATCACGTCCCTGAACAAGGTCCTGTTCCTGACCTCCCTGTGCCGGGCGGCCGACGTCGGTCTCGACAACTTCACCGAGGACGACCTCGCCGGCATGCGCACCCTCGGTAACGTCGTCGACGCCCTCCGGCGCCACGCCCCCCAGAACGGATGACTTCCTTGAACAGCACCACCTGGAGCCGGCAGGCCTCCGCGCTCCTCGAGAACGAGCACGTCGAACTCCACCCGATCTCGGAGGCCGACCGGGAGCCGCTGCGCAAGATCGCGTTCGACGACCGGATCTGGACGTACTTCGTCTCCCGGGTCGGGAACGACGCCGACTACGAGCGGTTCTTCGACGCCATGCTCGCCGACCAGGCCGCCGGCAGGCGCGCGGTCTACATCGTCGTCGACAAGTGCACCGGCCAGGTCGCCGGGAGCTCCAGCTACGGCAACCTCGCCGAGGCCGACGGGCGCCTGGAGATCGGCTGGTCCTGGCTCGGCGTCGACTTCCAGGGCAAGGGCGTCAACCGGTGGGTCAAGTACCTGCTGCTGCGGCACGCGTTCGACGTCCTGGGCGCCGAGCGCGTCGAGTTCAAGACCGACGTGCTCAACGTGCAGGCCCGCGCCGGACTGCGCAACATCGGCGCGTACGAGGAGGGCGTCATGCGCAGCTTCAACCCGATGCCCGAGGGCCGGCGGCGCGACGCCATCTACTACTCGGTGCTCCGCGCCGAGTGGCTCTCGGTCGGGGAGCAGCTCAGCCGGGCCGGCAAGGCCGTCAACCCGTGCGCGTGAACGGCGCGCCGCTGCTCGAACTGTCCGGCCCGCCGCACACCCGTGGGTTCGCCCACGGGCGCGCGCTGGCCGGACGGCTCCGCGGCTTCCTGGACGACTCGCTCGCCCGCCTCGGCCACCTCAGCGACCGGCCGATGGACCTCGACGCGCTGCGGCCGTCCATCGCCGCCCACCGCGAGGTCGTGGCCACGACGCTGCCCGATCTCGCCGAGGAGGTCGACGGCCTCGCCGCCGGCGCGGGCATCGAGCGCGACGAGGCCTGGCTGCTGCAACTGCGTCGCGAACTCCTGGGCTACAGCCGGGTCACCGCCGGGGACTGCACCACCTACGCCTCGGTCCGCGGCGGGCCGGTGCTGGCCCAGACGGTCGACCTGAACGGGAACCTCGACGACCAGATCGCCGTCCTGGCGGTCTCGGGGCCGCGGCACCGCTCCCTGGTGCTCAGCTTCGCCGGGCTCCTGGGCTACCTCGGTGTCAACGACGCCGGGATCGCCGTCGGCCTCAACCTCGTCCTCGGCGGGGAGTGGGAGCCCGGAGTGCCGCCGTACCTGGCGATCCGTCACGTGCTGGACAGCGCCGACAGCGTCGACCACGCGGTCGAGCTGCTGTGCGGGCTCCCGCTGGCCAGTTCGCGCTCGTTCACGGTGTGCGGAGAGGAACGGGCCGTGTGCGTCGAGTCCCTGGGCCGGGAGCGCAGCGTCCTCGAAGACGCCGATCCGGCGCACACCAACCACTTCCTGGACGCGCGGTTCGCCGGACGGGACGAGATCAACGTCTTCGCCAAGAACTCGTCGCGGCGGCGCCTGGACGCCGTCCGGGAGGCCGGCATCCCGGCCGCGGGCGACACCGCGGGCCATCACCGGCTCCTCTCGACGCCACCGGTCCTGGTGCGCGACAACGGCGACATCCGGCGCGAGCGGACCGTCGCGGCGGTGGTCCTGCGCCCGGACCTGCGGGAGCTCCGGCTCTGGCCGGGCGATCCGTCCACGGTGGCGGAGCAGGTCCACTCCCTGCGGTGACGGCCGGCGTCCGGGCGACGGCACCGGACCCGGAGTAATCGGAGCGTGTAGCCGCGCGGCGGCGACGTCAGTGCGGTGCGTCCTGCGGAATGCGTTTGCCGCGGACGCGAGAGGTACGGCCGGGTACGTAGTTTCCCTGTGACGGATGGTCGGTTCGCAATGGAGGGAGTCGTGGTGGTGGGTCGGAGCATGTCGGCGAGGGGGGTGCGGTCATGATGCGGGTGGCGGTGGTCGGCGCGGCCGGCTACATCGGCGGGGAGCTGCTGCGGCTGTTGCTGGGACACCCCGGGGTCGAGCTGGTGGGCGCGGTCTCGTCCCGCTTCCCCGGCAAGCGGATCGACGGTGTGCACCCGAACCTGCGGTCCTCCACCGATCTGTCGTTCTGCGCGGCCGAGGAGGTCCCGGACTGCGACGCGGTGTTCCTGGCGCTGCCGCACCGGGTGGCGATGACCCAGGTCGAGCAGTGGACCCGGCGCTCCAAGGTCGTCGTCGACCTGACCGGGGACTTCCGGCTCGACGACACCGAGGTCTTCCGGCGCTACTACGGCGAGGAGCACCGGGCCCCGCACCTGCTGGGCGACTTCGTGCCCGGGCTGCCCGAGCTGTACCGCGAGGGCCTGCGCTCCGCGGACCTGATCAGCGTTCCCGGCTGCATGGCCACGGCCGGCGTGCTCGCCCTGTACCCCCTGGTGGCCCGCGGCCTGATCGACCTCGACCGGGGGGCCCAGTTCGACGCCCGCACCGGGTCCAGCGGCTCGGGCGCCACCGCCGGCCCGGCCAACCTGCACGCCGAACGCAGCGGTGCCATGCGGGTGTTCGCGCCGACCGGGCACCGACACGAAGCCGAGATCTCCCGGCACCTCGGCCTGTCGGCCGCGATGACGGCCACCGGCGTCGAGGCGGTCCGCGGCGTCCAGACCATCTGCCACGCCACCCTGCGCCCCGGCGTGGACCTGAAGACCGTGCGCCGGGCCTACCGCGAGCAGTACGCCGGGGAACCCTTCGTCCGCATCGTCGCGCACCAGCGCGGCATCTTCCGCTACCCGGACCCGAAGATCCTGCTGGGGTCCAACTTCTGCGACGTGGGCTACGCCCTCGACGAGGACACCGGCCGGCTGACCACCATCGCCGCGCTGGACAACCTGGTCAAGGGCGGCTCCGGCAACGCCCTTCAGTGTTTCAACATCCGCATGGGACTACCCGAGAACCTCGGCCTGACCTTCCCCGGCCTCCACCCCCTGTAACCCCGGCCAACCGGAGCGACCGTGACCACCAAACCGCTGACCGTCGTCAAATGCGGCGGCAACCCGGCCGTGGACGCCGCGGGCATCTGCGCCGACATCGCCGGCCTCGTCCACGAGGGCCACTCGATCCTCCTCGTCCACGGCGGCTCGGGCGAGATCGGCCGCCTCGCCGGCCGACTCGGCGTCGCCCAACGCACCCTCGTCGCGCCGGACAACGTGTCCGCGCGCTACACCGACCCGGACACCCTCGAAGTGGTCGTCCTCGCCCTGGCGGGCTCGGTCAAGCCCGGACTCGTGGCGGAGCTCTCCCGCCACAAGGTGCCCGCGGTCGGCCTCACCGGCATGGACGGCGGGATGCTCCGCGCCCGCCGGAAGTCCGCCGTCCGCGCCGTCGTCGACGGCCGCACCGTGCTGATCCGCGACAACCACAGCGGCCGGATCGACACGGTCGACACCACGCTCCCCGAGACCCTCCTGCGGGCCGGCTTCGTCCCGGTGCTCTCACCGCCCGCCATCGACGAGAACGACCGGCCCGTCAACGTCGACGCCGACCGCGCCGCGGCGGCCCTGGCCGCCGCCCTCGGCGCGGAGCGGCTCCTGCTGCTCACCGGCGCCCCCGGGGTCCTCGCCGACTCCGGCGACCCGGCCAGCCTGCGGAGCACCCTCGGGATATCCCCGGCGGGCCCGCCCGACCCGTCCGCCACCGGCGGCATGGCGCTCAAGCTCATCGCCGCGCGCGAAGCGCTCGCCGGCGGCGTCGCCACCGTGCGCATCGCGGACGGACGCACCCCCGAACCCGTCAGCCGGGCACTCGCGGGGGCCGGCACCACGGTGCACATCTCCCACGCGGGGACGCCGACCCACAGCTCTCGTGAAAGGGAGATCCGCACATGAGCGAACCGAACGGCACGCCCGCCGAGTGGCAGGGCGGCACGGTCTGGCTGACCGGGCTGCCCAGCGCGGGCAAGACCACCATCGCGACGGGCCTCGCCGGGCGACTGCGCTCCGAGGGGCACCGGGTCCAGGTGCTCGACGGCGACGAGGTCCGCGCCGCCCTCTCCGCCGAGCTGGGCTTCTCGAAGGAGGACCGGGACGTCAACGTGCGGCGGATCGGCTACGTGGCGGCCCTGCTCGCCGAGCACGGCGTCACCGTGCTGGTGCCGGTCATCGCCCCGTACGCGCAGTCCCGCGCGGCGGTCCGCGAGCTGCACGCGGCGCGCGGCGCGCGCTACGCCGAGGTGCACGTGGCGACCCCGCTGGAGGTCTGCGCCGACCGGGACGTCAAGAGCCTCTACGCCAGGCAGGCGGCGGGCGAACTCAGCGGTCTCACCGGCGCGGACGACCCCTACGAGGTGCCGGTCGACCCCGATCTGCGTGTCCACACCCAGGACCAGACCGTCGACGAGTCGGTCCGGCAGGTGCGTGCGCTGCTCACCGCCCGGGGCCTGTCGTGACGGCCCCCGCGCGGCCGGTGGCCGCCGACCGCCCCGGAGACCACGGCCCGCTGCCGGACCCGGCGCCCCCGCTGACGCACCTGGAGGTGCTGGAGGCCGAGGCGGCGCACATCTTCCGCGAGGTGGCGGGGGAGTTCGACCGGTCGACGCTGCTGTTCTCCGGCGGCAAGGACTCGATCGTCATGCTGCACGTGGCGCTCAAGGCGTTCGCCCCGGCCCCGCTGCCGTTCTCCCTGCTGCACGTGGACACCGGCCACAACTTCCCCGAGGTGCTCGCCTACCGCGACCGGATCGTCGGGAAGCACGGCCTGCGGCTCGACGTGGCGTCCGTGCAGGACTACATCGACGCCGGGACGCTGCGCGAGCGGCCGGACGGCACCCGCAACCCGCTCCAGACCGTTCCGCTGCTGGACGCCATCCGGGACGGCCGCTACGGCGCGGTCTTCGGCGGCGGCCGGCGCGACGAGGAGAAGGCGCGCGCCAAGGAGCGGGTGTTCAGCCTGCGGGACGAGTTCGGCGCCTGGGAGCCGCGCAGGCAGCGGCCAGAGCTGTGGCAGCTCTACAACGGCCAGCACCAGGCCGGTGAGCACTTCCGCGTCTTCCCGCTGTCCAACTGGACCGAACTGGACGTCTGGCAGTACATCGAGCACGAGGGCATCGAGCTGCCGGAGATCTACTTCGCGCACTGGCGCAAGGTGTTCCGGCGCGACGGCATGTGGCTGGCGCCCGGCGACTGGGGCGGCCCCAGGGACGGCGAGTCCGTGGTCGACCGTCAGGTCAGGTACCGCACGGTCGGCGACATGTCCTGCACCGGCGCGGTCGACTCGTCCGCCTCGACGGTGGGCGAGGTGATCGCGGAGATCGCCGCGAGCCGGGTGACCGAGCGCGGTGCGAGCAGGGCCGACGACCGGTTGTCCGAGGCAGCCATGGAGGACCGCAAGCGAGAAGGGTACTTCTAGACATGTCAACGGGCGTCGCGGAAGCGGCAGATCAGACGCGCTCCACCGGCCGGCCCTCGGGCGGCCTGCTGAGGCTGGCCACCTGCGGGTCGGTCGACGACGGCAAGTCGACCCTGGTGGGACGGCTGCTCTACGACACCAAGTCGGTCCTCGCCGACCAGGCGCTGGCCATCGAGGAGGTGTCCCGCAGGCGCGGGCAGGACAGCCCCGACCTGGCCCTGCTCACCGACGGCCTGCGGGCGGAGCGGGAACAGGGCATCACCATCGACGTGGCCTACCGCTACTTCGCGACGCCCGCGCGGCGGTTCATCCTCGCGGACACCCCGGGGCACGTGCAGTACACGCGCAACATGGTGACCGGCGCCTCCACCGCCGACCTGGCGGTGATCCTGGTCGACGCGCGCAACGGCGTGGTCGCCCAGACCATGCGGCACGGCGCGATCGCGGCCCTGCTGCGGGTGCCGCACATCGTGCTGGCGGTCAACAAGATGGACGCGGTCGACTTCCGGGAGTCCGTCTTCACCGGGATCGTGGACGAGTTCGGCCGCCGGGCCCGCGAGTTGGGCATCACCGACGTCACCGCCATCCCGATGTCCGCGCTGACCGGCGACAACGTGGTCGAACCGTCGACCAGGATGGACTGGTACGGCGGCGAGACCCTGCTGTCCCACCTGGAGGGCGTGCCGCTCGGAGCGGAGCCGGCCGGCCGGCCGCTGCGGCTGCCGGTGCAGTACGTGGTCCGGCACCCCTCGGGCGACCGGGTGGAGCGCTGGCTGGCCGGTCAGCTCGCCTCCGGGCAGCTCAGGGTGGGCGACCCGGTGGCCGTCCAGCCGTCCGGGGAGACCAGTACGGTGGCCGGCCTCACCGTGCTCGGCAAGGAGGCCGACCGGGTGTGGGCGCCGCAGTCGGTGGCCGTCCGGCTCGCCGACGACGTCGACATCTCCCGGGGCGACATGCTGGCCGCGGGCCCGGCCCCCCGGATCCTGCGGAACATCACCGCGAACCTGTGCCACCTGCACGAGCGCCCGCTGCGCGAGCGGCAGCGCGTCCTGCTCAAGCACACCACCAGGACGGTCCCCGCGGTGGTGGAGCGGATCGACCACCGCATCGACGTCACCGACGCCCGGCGGCTGCCCTGCGAGGACGGACTCTCCGTCAACGACATCGGCGGCGTGCGGATCCGCACCGCCGAGCCGCTCGCCGTCGACGACTACCGGGAGAACCGGCGGACCGGCTCGTTCCTGCTCATCGACCCGCAGGACGGGGCGACGCTCGCCGCCGGGATGATCGAGGCGGCGGAGCGGTAGCCCCGGTCCGCTTCGCCGTCTGCCGCCCGGGTCCCGTGTCCGTACGGGGCCCGGGCGGCCGGATGCCTTGGGCCGGTGCCGGACTCAGCCGACGGTGACGGTCAGCAGGCCGTCGGGCCCGGCGGTGACGGTGACGGCGGCGAGGGTGCCGGCCTGGGCGTCCGGCCGGTGGGGGAGGGCGCGCGGGCCGACGCCGACGACCCGGACGCCGGCGGCCCTGGCGGCGGCGATGCCGGCGCCGGAGTCCTCGAAGGCGAGGCAGTCGGCGGGGGCGAAGCCGAGGGCGGCGGCGCCCTTGAGGAAGCCCTCGGGATCGGGCTTGCTGGCGCCGACGGACTCGGCGGTGACCAGGACGGGCGGCAGCGGCAGGCCGGCGGCGGCCATCCTGACCCGGGCGAGCGGCTGGTCGGCGGAGGTGACCAGGGCGTGCGGGAGGCCGGCCAGCGAGGCGAGGAAGGCGGGCGCACCGGGCACCGGGACGACGCCCTCGGTGTCGGCGCGCTCCTCGGCGAGCATCAGCTCGTTGTCGGCCAGGTTGGCCTCGGCCGGGCGCTCGGGCAGCAGCACGGCCATGGTCGCGTGGCCCTGGCGGCCGTGGGCGACGGCGAGCACCTCGGCGGGGTCCAGGCCGTGCCGCTCGGCCCAGCGGCTCCAGCAGCGCTCGACCACGGCATCGGAGTCGACCAGGGTTCCGTCCATGTCCAGGAGGACGGCGCGGGCGGTCAGCCGGACGGGGGCAGCGGACATGGGACGGCTCCTCGGGGAGAATGGCTGCGGGAGAGCCGGAAACGGAAGCTCTTTGTTTCCCGATGATACAAAAGTTCAGCCGAGCAGGTGGATGTTGACCGCCCGGGCCTCCCCGGCCAGCTCCGGCAGCTCCACCACCTCGACCCCGGCGGCCTCCAGCAGTGTGGTGCCCTGGCAGTCGGTGACGAACAGGTCGGGCTCCCGCCAGGCGACCACCACCCGCGGCACGCCCGCCGCGACGAGCAGCCGGGCGCACGGCACCGGCCGCGAGGCGCGCTGCCCGCAGGGCTCCAGCGAGCTGTAGACGGTCGCCTCGCGCAGCCGCGGGTCGCCCGCGGGCAGCTTGGCCAGGGCCGCCTCCTCGGCGTGGTCGTGCGGGTCCGTCTCCCGGCTGTACCCCTCCGCCAGCACCGTGCCGTCGGCGCCGACGACCACCGCGCCGACCGAGAAGGCCGTCCCGGACGGCGGGCAGCGGCGGGAGAGTTCGACGGCCCGGCGCAGGTGGGCGAGGTCGGTGGACGCGGGCTCGGTCACGGCGCGGGCTCCTTCGGGGCGTACCTGAGCAGGACGACGTCGCCCACCGTACGTGCCCCCAGCAGCCGCATCCGCCGGGCCGGGCCGCCAGGGAACGCGGCCGGGCGGACGAACCGGGGAGCCTCGGCCTGGCCGACCAGCAGCGGGGCGACGGCGAGCTGGAGCTCGTCCGCCAGGCCCTGGGCCAGGAACTGGGTGTGCACGCCCCCGCCGCCCTCGACCATCAGCCGGCGCACCCCGCGCGCGCCCAGGTCGTCCAGCACCGCGCCGAGGTCCACCGCGCCGCCGAGCGCGACCACCTCGGCCAGTCCGTCCAGCCGGGGGCGCAGCGCCGCGGCCCCGGCGTCCGTGGTGTAGGCGAGCTTGGCGCCGCCGGTGTGCCAGAACCGCAGGCCGCCGTCGAGTGAGCCGCTGGCGCTGAGCGTCACCTTCAGCGGGTGCTCGGGCCGGCCGGCCGCCAGCCGGGCGGCCCGGCGCCCGGGGTCGGCGACCAGCAGCCGGGGGTTGTCGGCGCGCAGGGTGTTGCCGCCGACCAGGATCGCGTCGGCGGCCGCGCGCTCCTCGTCCACCCGGTCGAAGTCGGCGGCGCCGGAGAGCAGCAGCCGGTCGGGGGAGGCGTCGTCGAGGTGGCCGTCGAGCGAGACGGCGGCGCTCAGCAGGACGAAGGGGCGCTGGCCGGGCATGGGCGGGGACCGTTCTGTCGGGGGCGCCTCCACGGTACGGCCGGCCGGTCCCGCCCCGGCGCCCAGCATTCGACATCTGAGACAGATCTTCTCGGGATACGGGACGGGGAGTAGCGTCGAGGGCGTCGCGGAACATCGGAGCCGACCACGCCCAGGGGGACCTCATGACCGGACCGCAGCCCGCCGCCGTCTACACCCACGGCCACCAGGAGGCCGTGCTGCGCTCGCACCGCTCCCGCACCGCCGCCGACTCGGCCGGCTACCTGCTGCCCGGACTGCGGCCCGGGCAGTCCCTGCTGGACGTCGGCTGCGGGCCGGGCACGATCACCGCGGACCTGGCCGGGCTGGTCGGCCCCCAGGGGCGGGTGGTGGCGGTGGACACCTCCGCCGAGGTGCTGGAGCAGGCCGTCGGGTACGTCGCCGGGCGGGGCCTGTCCAACGTCGTCTTCGAGCGCGCCGACGTGCACCGGCTGCCGTACCGGGACGGCGAGTTCGACGTCGTGCACGCCCACCAGGTGCTACAGCACGTGGCCGACCCGGTGGCCGCGCTGCGCGAGCTGCGGCGGGTGACGGCGCCGGGCGGGGTGGTCGCGGCCCGGGACGTCGACTACGCCTCGATGACCTGGTTCCCCGAGGTGCCCGCGCTGGACCGGTGGCTGGAGCTGTACCGGCGGACCGCCCGCGCCAACGGCGGCGAGCCGGACGCCGGCCGGCGGCTGCTGTCCTGGGCCAGGGCGGCCGGCTTCACCGAGGTCACCGCGAGCGCCACCACCTGGACGTACGCGACGCCCGGGCAGCGCGCCTGGTGGGGCGGGATGTGGGCGGACCGGGTCACCGGCACCGCGCTGGGCCGGACGGCGGTCGAGCGGGGCTTCGCGGAGCCGGACGAGCTGGACCGGATCGCGGCCGGCTGGCGGGAGTGGAGCGACGCCGGGGACGGCTGGTTCTCGATGCTGCACGGGGAGGTCCTGGCCCGGGGCTGAGCGGGCGGACGGCGGGCCGGGGAGGACGGGCAGGCGTTCGGAAAGATCGGGTAAAGTCGCGCGACCGTTCAGATCGGGCCCGTTCGGGTCCGAGCCATGGTGCCGAGTGCCGAGCCGAGTGCCCGCCGCGGCGGGTTGGGGGAGTCCACGTGTCCAAGCCTGAGTCCGGGCCGCCCGTCCCGGGGCCGGAGTCGCCCGCGGCCGCGGGGGCCGGTACGGACGCGGACCCGGCGGCTCCGGCGGCGGAGGCTGTCGAGGCGACGGCTGCCGAGACGGTGGCGGAGGATCCGGCGGCCGGCCAGGACCCGCGGGTGGACTTCCGCAAGCACACCGCCGCCCCGGACGCCGTCACCCCCGCCGTCACCCCCGACGACACCGCCGAGCCGGCCGAGCCCGAAGCCCCCGCCGACCCCTGGGCCGCGCCCGACGTCACCGCGGGCCCGCTCGCGAGCCCGGCCCCGCGGGCCGTCCCGCCGTCGGCCGCCCCGCCCCAGCCGCCGTACCCGCTGCCCGCCGGCGGCTGGGCCTCCGTCACCCCGGCCGAACGGTCGGGCCTCCAGCCAGGCCACCCGTACGCCGCGGCCCCGGGCCAGGCCCCCGCCGTTCCCGGGTTCGCCCCCGGCTTCGTCCCCGGGCCCGCCCCGACCAACGGCTTCGCCGTCGGCTCCCTGGTCACCGGCCTGCTCCTGGTGGCCCCGGTGGCCCTGGTGTTCGGCATCCTCGCGCTGGTCCAGATCAACCGCCGCAAGGAGGGCGGCTCCGGGATGGCGGTGACCGGCCTGGTGCTCGGCACGATCGGCACGGTGCTGCTGGCCCTCCTCCTCGGTGCGGCGGACTTCGGCTCGGCGCGGGCCGGCCGCTTCGGCCAGGCCCAGAAGCCGCCGGGCTCGGTGCACTGGTCCGACCTCAAGACCGGCGACTGCTACGACTCCCCCGGGGGCGTCCCTGCGCCGGGCGGGGACGGCGACGAGACGGTGTCCTGGGTGCACCGGGTGCCCTGCGCCGAGCCGCACAACGGCGAGGTGGCCGGCACCGTCGAGATCCCCGGCGGCGACGGCCCGTACCCGGGCGAGAGCGAGGCCAGGGAGTCGGCCGCCCGGCTGTGCCGCAAGGTGCTGGACGAGTACGCGCTGGACCAGTGGGCCCTGCCGGACGGCATGGACGACGTCTACCTGTACCCGACCGCGCAGAACTGGAAGTCCGGCGAGCGGTACGTCACCTGCGGCTTCGAGGACTACGAGGACCGGCACCGGGGGACGGTCCGCACCGACCGGAACAGCCTGACCGCCCCCCAGTTGGCCTACCTGGAGGCCGTCCGGGGCTTCAACGACGTCTACCTGGACCAGCCGGGCCGGGACGTCTCGGTCGCCGGGCCGGAGTACCGGGCGTGGGCCCGGCGGATGGCCGTCGCCTCCAGGACCGAGGCGGCGGTGCTGGGCAACCCCGGGGCGCCCTGGCCGGCCGACGTCCGGCCGGGCATCGTCAAGCTGGTCGACGCCCAGTCGCAGGCGGCCGCCGCCTGGGACGCCGCGGCCTCCGGCGACGACGTGGCCGGTGACGTCCGCCGGGCCAGGGCCCTGGTCGCCAAGACCGCGCCGATCACCCTGGAGATCCGCCGCGGGCTGAGCCTGTCCACCGGCGAGCAGGCGCCCGACCTGCGGGTCTGAGCGCCCGCGCGAGCGGTGCCCGGGCGTCGACCCGCCGCAGCGGGCCGGCGGGCCCGCCACGGAGCCGTACGGCCCGCGGCGGCCCCCGGTACCCTCCCGGCATGGACACCTACCGGGTGATGCGGCAGGACGACAACGGCAACCGCTTCCTGGTCGCCGGAGGCCTCGACCCGGCCGAAGCGCGGCGGCTGGCCACCGACTTCGAGTCCCGCGGCCACAAGCAGCTGTACTGGGTCGAGGCGGACGGGGAGGCCGGGCCGGAACCGGCGGATCGGACCGTCCGGAACGCCTGAGCCGCCAGGGCCCGCCGGCGACAGCCCGTAGGGTCGGCCCCATGGACGCGACCCACGCCACCCACCCCACCCACCCCGCACCCGGCACCCCCGGCACCCCCCGGATCGTCGTCGGCGGCGCGCTGGTCCGCGGCGGCCGGGTGCTGGCCGCCCGGCGCAACGCGCCCGAGGCGGTGGCCGGGCGGTGGGAGTTCCCCGGCGGGAAGGCCGAGCCCGGTGAGACCGAGGCGCAGGCGCTGGAGCGGGAGCTGCTGGAGGAGCTCGGCGTCCGGGCGCGCGCGCTGACCCGGCTGCCCGGCGCGTGGGCCGTGCGCCCCGGTCTGGAGCTGCACTTCTGGGCCGCCGAACTGCTGGCCGGCGAGCCGCGCGCACTCCAGGACCACGACGCGCTGCGCTGGCTGGGCCCGGGCGAACTGGACGCCGTGGACTGGATCGACCACGACCGTGACGTGCTGCCGCACGTCGCCCGGCTGCTCGCGGAGGGCGGGGCGGCGGCCGCGGACGGCGCACCCGCGGGTGACGACGCGCAGTCCGCCGGGTAGGTCAATCGGACAAGACGACCCAGCCTCCGGGATAGCCTGGGAACTGCTGGGTATGTCACTTTTCGGCACTATTCGTCACCATCGGTGAGCCGCCCCCAGCCGGCGACGCCGATCCCGACCAGAGCCGGAGGCCACGTCGGTGTCGAGTACCGGGAAGGGTGGCGGGGGAGAGCGGCGGGCAGGCTCCGCGGGGAGCGCCGCCGCCCGCGCCCGACTGCGCCGCGTCGCCCGTCCGGCCGCCCCCCAGCCGCCCTCCGGCCGCCGCGGCGGCGCTGTCGAGGCCCCCGACGCCGCGCGGCCCGCCCAGCCGGCGCCGACCCTGGCGGTGTCCGGGGCCGGCACCGCGCCCGGCCTGCGCAGCCGTCCCGGACGGCCGTTCCCCGGCGGTCCCGCCGAGAGCCAGGCGGGCCCCGGATCGCCCGCCGAGGGCAGCCTGCTGGACATGCTCAAGGTCGCCATCGCGATCCTGGACACCGCGGGCCGGGTGGTGCTCTGGAGCCCGGCCGCCGAGGAACTGCTCGGCTGGCCGAACGAACTGCTGGTCGGCCGCCGGATCGAGGAGCTGATCCCCGAACCCACGCAGGTCGCCCGGATCCGGGCCGCGATCCAGGACACCCTGCGGCACGGCCGCTGGGCCGGCTACGCCGAACTGCGCGACCGGGACGGCGCGCCGGTCGCCGTGGACGCCAGGATCTCCCTCCTGGTGGACGGCGACGGCACCCCGTTCCTCCAGGTCAACATGGCCGAGGCGACCGCCGTCCGGGCCGTCGAGCGGGACCTCGCGGTGCGTGACGCGCTGTTCGAGCAGTCCCCGCTGGGCATCGCCATCATGGACACCGACCTGCGCTACACCGCCGTCAACCAGACCCTCGCCGAGATGAACGGCGTCGCCCTGGAGGACC
Source organism: Kitasatospora sp. NPDC091335 (assembly GCF_044757205.1). Lineage (NCBI taxonomy): Bacteria > Bacillati > Actinomycetota > Actinomycetes > Kitasatosporales > Streptomycetaceae > Kitasatospora > Kitasatospora sp. NPDC091335. Next base: position 141,110 of record NZ_JBIVUM010000004.1, read on the forward strand.
ACGTCGGCCGCACCACCGGCGAGACCCTGCCGGAGCGGGCCGCCGACGAGATCACCGCCATCCAGCGCCAGGTGCTGGCCACCGGCGAGCCGGTCATCGACGTCACCCTGGCCTCCCCGGTCACCACCAGGGCCGGCTACCGCTCGATCTCCTACAGCCGGATGACCGACCGCTCCGGCCGGGTGCTCGGCATCTCCGGCACCGTGATGGACGTGACCGAGCGTTACCGGGCGGTCGCCAAGGTCGAGCACGCCCGGCGCCGGCTCTCGTTGCTCAACGAGTTCGGCTCCCGGGTCGGCGATCTGCTGGACGCCTCCAGGATCGCCCAGGAGCTGGCCGGCTCGGTCGTCCCCAGGCTGACCGACCACTCGGCGGTGGTCCTGCTCCAGGCCGTCGCGCACGGTGACGACCTGCCCCGGCACGGCCACGACCGGCGCACCTCGCTGCTCCAGCTCGGCACCGCCTCCGTCCAGGACGGCCCCGAGGTGGACGTGATGCTGCGCCGCGGCGCCAGGATCACCTTCGCCGAGGACTCCACCTGCGGCCGGGTGCTGCGCACCGGAGTGCCCGAGCTGCTGTCCGGCGCCGACCGGCTGGAGGACGTCACCTACCCCGGCGATCCGAAGATGCAGGCCGCCAGGGACCTCGGCGTGCACTCGATGCTGGTCGTGCCGCTGCGCGCCCGCGGCATCGTGATCGGCCTGCTGCTGGTCAGCCGGGCCGGCTACCGCGAGGGCTTCGACCGGGACGACCTGGCCTTCACCGTCGAGCTGGCCGACCGGGCCGGCAGCTCGCTGGACAACGCCCGCCTCTACGCCCGCGAGCGCACCGCCGCGCTCACCCTCCAGCGCACCCTGCTCCCGCAGCAGGTCCCGCAGCCCACCGGCGTCGAGGTCGCCTACCGGTACGTCCCCGGCAGCAGCGGCACCGAGGTCGGCGGCGACTGGTTCGACGTCATCCCGCTGCCCGGCGACCGCACCGCGCTGGTGGTCGGCGACGTGATGGGCCACGGCCTGCGGGCCGCCGCCACCATGGGACGGCTGCGCACCGCCGTCCGGGTGCTGGCCGCCCTCGACCTGCCGCCGGACGTCCTGCTGCGGCACGTCCACGAGCTGGCCGACGACCTCGCCCAGGGCCCGGACGAGGCGCTGCTGGCCACCTGCATCTACGCGGTCTTCGACCCGGCGACGGCCCGGCTCACCGTCGCCAAGGCCGGGCACATCCCGCCGGTGCTGGTGGTGCCCGGCCCGGACGGCGCGGAGCCGACCCGCACCGGCGGTCCGCTGCCCGGCGGCACCGGCCGCATCCTGGACCTGCCCTCCGGCGCCCCGCTCGGCGTGGGCGGAGTCCCGTTCGAGTCGGTCGAACTGAAGATCCCCGAGGGCAGCCTGCTGGCGCTGTGCACCGACGGCCTGGTCGAGTCCCGCGACAAGGACCTGGACGTCGGCCTCGGCCGGCTGGTCACCGTGCTCCAGGACTCCCACGCCTCCATCCAGGCCGCCTGCGAGGCGGTGCTGGACACCATGGAGCAGGGCCGGGAGCCGGACGACGTGGCGCTGCTGCTGGCCCGGCTCGGCCACGGCCAGGCCGGCACCCCGACGGCCGGCTGGACCCTGCCCGCCGAGCCCACCGCCGTCTCCCGGGCCCGCCGGCTGGTCCGCGCCGCGCTCGCCGAGTGGGGCGTCGAGGGGCTCACCGACACCGCCGAGCTGCTGGTCAGCGAGCTGGTCACGAACGCCGTCCGGTACGCCAGCGCCCCCATCGGGGTACGGCTGACGCTCGGTGAGACGCTGCTGGTCGAGATCTCCGACCCGCTGCCCGACCCGCCCAGGGAGCGGCACGCGGCCGAGGCCGACGAGGGCGGGCGCGGTCTGGAACTGGTCCACCGGCTGGCCCTGCGCTGGGGCGCCAGGGCCGAGGGCATCGGCAAGGTGGTCTGGTTCGAGCAGGCACTACCGGGTAATGAGCCCGACGGATCGTGATCGGAACGAACGTCGGGAGAGCCGTGCCGCACATGCCGTCGGGAGCCCAGGGGGAGCGCGCGACTCGGAAGGGGGCGCGAGCGTGGCATTGTGGTTGCGCGGGCGGTAGGACAAAAACCTTCGCCCGATCTGATGTTGTGATGTTGAGGGCGTGTGAACGTACCCCTCGATGATGAATACTCGGTCTTCTCGACATCCGGACGGTCGCGGGTTGGAGGGGTCGGTCCGTTGAACAGCACTCCGGCGCGGAGCGCGCAGAGCAGCAGCGGTCATGCCGCCGTGCCCGGACAGGCCGGTGCCTCGCACCTGCCCGTACCGGGCGGCCGGGCCACCAGCCGCGGCCACCATCCGGTACCGGAGGACCGGTCGCGGGGCGCCGGTGACCCCGGATCGATCTACGACTACATCCGGGTCGCCACCTTCGCGATCGGCCCCGACGGGCGGATCAGCCAGTGGAGCGAGCGCGCCGCCGAGTTCTTCGGCGTCCCGGCCGCCGAGGCCGTCGGCGCCGACCCGATCACCACCTTCGTCCCCCGCGAGCTCTGGCAGCGCGGCCGCGCCCGGCTGGAGCGCACCCTGGCGGGGGAGGAGTGGGTCGGCACCACCCCGTACCAGGACGCCGCCGGCGGGGAGGGCCTCGCCGAGCTCTACCTGATGCCCGACAGCGCCCTGCCCACCGCGGGCGCCACCTGCCTGGCCGTCGACCTCGGACGGCTGCGCCGGATCGAGACCGACCTGGCCGCCTCCGAGGCCGTATTCGGGCAGACGCCCACCGGTTTCGTGCTGTTCGACGGCCGGCTGCGGCTGCAGCGGGTCAACGACGCCTTCGCCTCCGGGATGGGCCTGGTCCCCACCGACCTGGAGGGCCTCACCCCGCACGACCTCTTCCCGCCGTCCGAGGCCGACCGGCTCACCGCCGCCCTGCGCAAGGTCCTGGCCACCGGCGAGCCCGTCTTCGACCTGCGCTTCCACGGCGCCGTCCCGACCCGCGAGGGCAACCGGCTCTGGGCCGTCTCGCTGTATCGCCTGAACGGCACCGCGGGGCAGACCGTCGGCGTGGCCGGACAGGTGACCGACGTCACCAGCCGGCACGTCGCCGAGCGCGAGGCCGACGGCGTGCGCCGCAACCTGGCGCTGCTCAACGAGGCCAGCGCCCACATCGGCTCCACGCTCGACCTGGAGACCACCGCCAAGGAACTCCTGGACGTCGTCGTCCCGCCGTTCTGCGACCTCGCCACCGTCGACCTCTACACCGCGCTGCTCTCCGGCGAGACCGTCCCCAGCGCCGGCCGGCTCGGCGACACCGTGCTCACCGACGGCAGCGGCGAACTGCGCCGGGTCGCCGTCTCCAGCGTGGTCGGCGGCGCCTCCTCGGTGCTCGGCTCGGTCACCGCCCTGCCGATCGCCGAGGCCGGCGGCACCCTCTGTTACCCGCGCCGCTCCCCGCACGCCCGGGCCCTGCGCACCGGCCGCAGCGTCATCCCCGAGCCCGGGCCCGACCCGCTGCTGCGCTCCACGCTGATAGTCCCGCTGGTCGCCCGCGACCAGGTGCTCGGCCTCGTCCAGCTCTCCCGGGCGATCGGCAGCGAGCCCTTCGACGCCCGCGACGTCGCGATCGCCGAGGAACTGGTCGCCCGCGCCGCCGTCTGCATCGACAACGCCCGGCTCTACCGGCGCGAGCACGAGCGGGCGCTGATCCTCCAGCGCAGCCTGCTGCCCCCGGGCAACCCGGCCGCCAGCGGCCTGGAGATCGCCTGCCGCTACCTGCCCAGCAACAACAACACCGAGGTCGGCGGCGACTGGTTCGACGTCATCCCGCTGCCCGGCAACCGCACCGCGCTGGTCATCGGCGACGTGATGGGCCGCGGTCTGCGCGCCGCCGTCGCCATGGGCCAGCTGCGCACCGCCGTCCGCACCCTGGCGATGCTCGACCTGGACCCGGCCGAGGTGCTCACCGCGCTGGACGAGATCGCCCGCGGCCTCGGCGACGACTCGGTGCCGGCCGGCCCGCCCACCCAGTACGGGCGGCTCACCTCGACGGCCGACGAGGAGGCCCGCGAGGTCTACCTGGCGACCTGCGTCTACGCGGTCTTCGACGCCGTCACCCGCCGCTGCGTCTTCGCCAACGCGGGCCACCTGCCGCCCGTCCTGCTCAGCCCCGGCGACAGCGCCCGGATGCTCGACGTACCGCCCGGCCTGCCGCTCGGCGTCGGCGGCGAGCCCTTCGAGGAGGTCGAGCTGACCCTCCCGGACGGCGCCGTGCTCGCGCTCTACACCGACGGCCTGGTGGAGAGCCGCAAGCACCAGCTGGACGAGGGCCTGCGGGCCTTCCGCTCCGCGCTCTCCGGTGAGGGCAAGGGGCTGGAGGAGCTCTGCGACCACGTGCTCGGCGAGCTCAACCCGCACCACGGCGAGGACGACATCGCCCTGCTGATGGCCAAGGTGCACGCCTTCCCCGAGGACGCCGTCGGCAACTGGTTCCTGCCGCCCGAGCCCACCTCCGTGGCCAAGGCCCGCGAGCTGGCGTGCAGCTGGCTGCTCTCCAGGGGGCTGGAGGAACTGGTCGACACCACCGAGCTGCTGGTCAGCGAGCTGGTCACGAACGCGCTCAAGCACGGGCGGGGCGAGATCCGGCTGCGGCTGCTGCGCGAGCGCAGCCTGGTCTGCGAGGTCTGGGACGACGGCTACGCCCAGCCCAGGCAGCGGCGTGCCCAGGAGACCGACGAGGGCGGGCGCGGCCTGCAACTGGTCAGCCTGCTGGCCGAGCGCTGGGGCAGTCGGCGCACGCCGAAGGGCAAGATCGTCTGGTTCGAGCTGGGGCTGTAGCCGTCCGGAGCGGTGGGCCGGACGGGTGCTGTCGCCCGGCCGCCCGCCGTGTCGGCGCGGGCCGGGCACCGGGCGCGGCGTTCGATGGCCGCCATGCGCGTCCGCCAGCTCACCGCCGCAGCCGCCGCGCTGCTGCTCGCCGCCGGCCCCGCCGGCTGCTCCGCCGACCGGGGCCCCGCCCGTACCCCGGCCCCCGCGCCCGTCCCGGCCGAGCCCACCGCCACCACCGGGGACGTCCGGCCCGCCGACCGCACCGCCGTCCGGGACGGCGGCACGCTGCGCTGGGCCCTGGACGGCGTCCCGGCCACGCTGAACGTCTACCAGGGCGCGGCGAGCGCCGACTCGGCGCTGCTCGCCCACGCGCTCTACCCCTCGCTGTTCCGGCCCGACGGGCACGGCCGGCTGGCCCCCGACCCGGACTACCTGGCCGGTGCCGAGTCCACCCCGGCGGGGCAGCAGCCGCAGGTGGTGACGTACCGGCTCAACCCGCGCGCCGTCTGGAGCGACGGCACCCCGCTCTCGGCCGCCGACCTCGACGCGCAGCGGGCCGCGCTGTCCGGCCTGGACCCGGCCTACCGGGGCGCCCGGCCGGCCGGGTACGACGCCATCGACTCGATCACCCAGGGCGCGGACCCGCACGAGGTACGGGTGACCTTCCGGCGGCCGTACGCCGAGTGGCGCTCGCTGTTCGGGCCGCTCTACCCGGCCGCCGAGACGGCCACCCCGGCCGCCTTCGAGCGGGCGCTGACCGGCGGGGGCCGGCCGGGCGCGGGGCCGTACACCCTCTCCAGGTACGACGCCGAGGGCGGGCAGGTCAGCGTGGTGCGCAACCCGCTCTGGTGGGGCGATCCGCCGAAGGCCGACCGGATCGACTTCCTCGCCGTCCCGCCCGGGCAGCGGCTGGACGCGCTGGACCAGGACCGGCTGGACGTCGCCCCGCTCACCGCGGCGGTGGACCGGGCGGTGCCGGCCGCCTCCCCTTCCCCTTCCTCGTCCCGTGCCGCTTCCCCTTCCTCGTCCCCCTCAGCTTCCCCGGCGCCGCCGCCCGCGGCCGCGCCCGAGGCGGCGGCGCTCGCCCTGCGCCGGGCCGAGTCGCTGCCCGGCGTCACCGTGCACCGGGCCGCCGCGGCCTCGCTCACCCAGCTCACCCTCAACGCCGCCCGCGACCCGCTGACCGACCCGGTGGTGCGCCGCGCCCTCACCAAGGCCGTGGACCGGCGGCGGATCGCCGAGGCCGCGCTCGCCCCGCTCGGCCTGCCCGCCGAGCCGCTGGGCAGCCACCTGCTCGCGGGTGACCAGGAGGGCTACCGGGACGACAGCGCCGCGGCCGGTTCCGCGGACCCGGGCCGGCTGCTGGACGAGGCGGGCTGGATGCGGTCCGCCGGCGGGGGCCCCCGGACGAAGGGCGGCCGGCCGCTCGCCCTCTCCCTGCTCGTCCCGGCCGGTTCGGCGACCGCCCAGCGCACCGCGGACACGCTCACCGCCGTCCTCGCCGAGTCCGGGATCGTGGTGCGACCGGTGGCCGCGCCCGCCGAGTCCTTCCTCGGGGAACACCTGGCGGCCGGGGACTACGACCTCGCGCTGTTCTCCTGGCCGGTCGGCCCCAGCCCGGCGAGCGAGCAGCGCCCCGCGTACGCCAAGCCCCGGCCGGACGCCGACGGCGCACTCGACCCGGGCGGCAACTTCGGCCGCAGCGGCACCGAGGAGATCGACCGACTGTTCGACCGGGCCGCCGCCGAGCTGGACCCGGCGGCCCGGCTGGACCTCCTCCAGGAGGCGGACCTGCGGATCTGGCAGCTCGGGCACTCGGTGCCGCTCTACCAGCGGCCGGAGCTGGCCGGCGTCAGGACCGGGGTGGTCGGCGCGGGCACGTACGGCTTCGGGTGGCCGCGCTTCCAGGACGTGGGCTGGAGCCGCTAGCGCGCCGCCTCCGCGGGCTCCGGCTCCGGCCGCGGCCGCAGCCGGGGCAGCGAGGCCCGGAGTCGTCGGATCACGAACGGAAGAGTGTCGGAGTCCGGCCGCCAGGTGAAGGGAGCATGACCCACCTGTGATCTTGATCCCGCCCGACCTGCTCGTTTCTGCCCACCTCGGTGCTTCCCCGTACGATAGGAGGAAGCCGAGGCATGGCCATGTGCCCGGCGGGTGGACCGGTAGTAGCAGGCGGAACGGGCGGCGGCGATCGACAGGGATCGCAAGTGCGCGTCACGCAGCCGGGCGCCGCAACCCACGATTCCGGGAGAATCAGCAAGGCATGCCCACGCGCAACGACATCCGTAACGTCGCCATCGTCGCCCACGTCGACCACGGCAAGACCACGCTGGTCGACGCCATGCTGAAGCAGGCCGGCGCCTTCGCCGCCCACCAGCACCTCGACGACCGCATGATGGACTCGAACGACCTGGAGCGCGAGAAGGGCATCACCATTCTCGCGAAGAACACCGCGGTCAAGTACCACCCCAAGGATGGTGGCGCACCGATCACCATCAACATCATCGACACCCCGGGCCACGCCGACTTCGGTGGCGAGGTCGAGCGCGGTCTGTCGATGGTGGACGCGGTCGTCCTGCTGGTCGACGCCTCCGAAGGCCCGCTGCCGCAGACCCGCTTCGTGCTCCGCAAGGCGCTCACCGCGCGGCTGCCCGTCATCCTCTGCATCAACAAGACCGACCGTCCGGACTCCCGGATCGACGAGGTCATCAACGAGACCTACGACCTGTTCCTGGACCTGGACGCGGACGAGGACCAGATCGAGTTCCCGATCGTCTACGCCTGTGCCCGTGACGGCGTCGCCTCGCTGACCAAGCCGGAGAACGGCACCGTCCCCGCGGACAGCACCAGCCTGGAGCCGTTCTTCTCCACCCTGCTGGAGCACGTCCCTGCCCCGACGTACGAGGAGGACGCGCCGCTCCAGGCCCACGTCACCAACCTCGACGCCGACAACTTCCTCGGCCGCATCGCGCTGCTGCGCGTCGAGCAGGGCGAGCTGCGCAAGGGCCAGACCGTGGCCTGGATCAAGCGCGACGGCACGACCTCCAACGTCCGCATCTCCGAGCTGCTGATGACCGAGGCGCTCACCCGCAAGCCGGCCGAGGTGGCGGGCCCCGGTGACATCTGCGCCGTCGCCGGCATCGGCGAGATCATGATCGGCGAAACCCTCGCCGACCCGGAGAACCCGGTCGCGCTGCCGCTGATCACGGTGGACGAGCCGGCCATCTCGATGACCATCGGCACCAACACCTCCCCGCTGGTCGGCCGTGGCGGCAGCGGCAAGGGCGCGGACGCCAAGGCCGCCGGCAAGGTGGACCGCAAGGTCACCGCCCGCCAGGTGAAGGACCGCCTGGACCGCGAGCTGATCGGTAACGTCTCGCTGCGCGTGCTGGACACCGAGCGTCCGGACGCCTGGGAGGTGCAGGGCCGCGGTGAGCTGGCGCTGGCCATCCTGATCGAGACCATGCGCCGGGAAGGCTTCGAGCTGACCGTCGGCAAGCCGCAGGTCGTCACCAAGCAGGTCAACGGCAAGACCCACGAGCCGGTCGAGCGCCTCACCGTGGACGTGCCGGAGGAGCACATGGGTGCCGTCACCCAGCTCATGGGCATCCGCAAGGGCCGGATGGACAACATGTCCAACCACGGCTCGGGCTGGGTCCGGATGGAGTTCGTCGTGCCGTCCCGCGGCCTGATCGGCTTCCGCACCGAGTTCCTCACCAACACCCGCGGCACCGGCATCGCCCACTCGATCCACGAGGGCCACGAGCCGTGGTTCGGCAACCTGACCACCCGCAACAACGGCTCGCTGGTCGCCGACCGGGCCGGTGTGGTCACCGCCTTCGCGATGACCAACCTCCAGGAGCGCGGCGTGCTCTTCTGCGAGCCGGGCACCGAGGTGTACGAGGGCATGATCGTCGGTGAGAACTCGCGCGCCGACGACATGGACGTGAACATCACCAAGGAGAAGAAGCTCACCAACATGCGGTCCGCGAACGCCGACGTGGCCGAGTCGATCGTCCCGCCGCGCAAGCTCTCGCTGGAGCAGTCGCTGGAGTTCTGCCGCGAGGACGAGTGCATCGAGGTGACCCCGGAGACGGTTCGCATCCGTAAGGTCGTCCTTGACCAGAAGGACCGCGGACGCACTGCCTCGCGCGCCAAGAAGGCGTGATCCGGACGCGCTGAACGGCCTTTGGCCGGAATGATTCGCCCCCCTTTCCCATGGAGAGGGGGGCGAACTTTTTCAACTACTCCAAGTTGCCGGGGCCGCTATTAACGGAATAGCGCTCATCACGCCGAGGCGTCCGCTGAGCGGACGCGGCAGTTCGTCATCCGTGACGACTGTCCGTTTGGTGCCTGTCTGGCTATGTCTCAAATGTCCGGTTTTCGAAACTTACCGACTGTTCATGTGACCTAATTGAGATCGTCACTGGTCACTTTCGTGTCCGTGCGTGACGGATAGTGGGTGCAGTCAGGCTCGGGTCAAGGGTGAACGCGCAGGGGTGCGCGCCGAAACCACGAGCGCGGACGGCACGGCGGACCCGGTGAGAACCGTTCCGCGATGCCCTCCTCGTTGCAACGTCGAATTCAGGAGGCACACCGATGCGCGGTGCGAGCCAGGCCAAGTGGGTTGTCGCAGCTGTTGCTGTCGCCCTCGCTGCGACTTCGTGCAGCAGCAGCGACTCCTCTGGGGGTAGCTCCGACAGCGCCGCGGTCGACCCCGGGGCCAGCTTCAGCTACCAGAGCGCGGAGCCGCAGCGCCCGCTCCAGCCGGCCAACGCCATGGAGAACCAGGGCGGCCGTATCGTCAAGCAGCTCTTCAAGGGCCTCGTCGACTACGACCCCGCGACCGGTGCCCTGCGCAACCAGGTGGCCGACAAGATCGAGACCACCGACGCCAAGAACTACACCGTGACGCTGAAGTCCGGCTGGACGTTCCACGACGGCACCCCGGTCACCGCCAAGTCCTTCGTGAGCTCCTGGAACTGGTCGGCGAACCCGAAGAACAACCAGATCAACTCGGACTGGTTCTCGGACATCGTCGGCTACGACGCCGTCCACCCGGACAAGGACAAGGGCGACCCGACCGCCACCGAGATGTCCGGCCTGAAGGTCGTCGACGACACTCACTTCACCATCGAACTGACCAGCCCGGTCTCGTACTTCACGTACAAGCTCGGCTACTCGGCCTTCTTCCCGCTGCCGGAGGGCTTCTTCGCCGACCCGGCGGGCTACGGCCAGAAGCCGGTCGGCAACGGCCCGTACAAGTTCGTGTCGTGGGAGCACAACAAGGCCATCACGCTGGCCTCCTTCGACAAGTACACGGGCATCGACAAGCCGAAGAACGGTGGCGTCGTCTTCCGGAACTACACCGCCGGTGAGGCCGCGTACAAGGACCTGATGTCCGACACGCTGGACGTGCTGGACCAGGTCGACCCGACCGACCTGCCGAAGTACAAGGACGACCTGGGCAAGCGCGCGGTCGACCAGGCGCAGGGCGCCATCCAGAACATCGGCTTCGCGCTGTACCAGGGTGACTGGAACACCCCGGGCAAGGAGAAGGTCCGTCAGGGCCTCTCGATGGCGATCGACCGCGAGACCATCACCAAGACCGTGCTGAACGGCAACCGCCTGCCCGCCGACTCGTTCGTGGCGCCCGGCGTCATGGGCTACAAGGCCGGCACCTGCGGCGACGCCTGCAAGTTCAACCCGGAGAAGGCCAAGCAGCTGATCACCGAGGGCGGCGGCGTCCCCGGTGGCAAGATCGGCATCCTGTACAACTCCGACGGCGGCCACAAGGAGTGGGTGGACGCGGTCTGCAACTCGATCCGCCAGAACACCGGCGTCGAGTGCCTCGGTGACCCGAAGCCCGACTTCAAGACCTCGCGTGACATCATCACGAACAAGCAGGTCCAGAGCATGATGCGGACCGGCTGGGTGCAGGACTACCCGCTGAACGCCAACTTCCTGCGCGACGTCTACGGCACCGGTGCCGCGGCCAACGACGGTGGCTACTCCAGCCCCGAGTTCGACGCCCTGTCGAAGCAGGCGGACGCCGCCACCTCGGTCGAGAAGACCGCCGAGCTCTACCAGCAGGCCGAGGCCGTTCTGGCCAAGGACATGCCGGCCATCCCGCTCTGGTACTACAAGACCAGCTCCGGCTACTCCAAGAACGTCCAGAACGTGAAGTTCAACTCCTTCGGCGACCCGGTCTACACCGACGTCGAGGTCAAGAAGAAGAAGTAATCGGTCGGCACCGCCTGACCCGGTGACAACGGCCGGTGCCCGTCCATCCCCACAAGGGCGAGGACTGGCACCGGCCGTTGGCACGCCGACTTATCTCTTGCCGAGTTGACGGGCTCGGCAGGGCCATACATGGAGGCACGATGGGGCGCTTTGTCGCAAGGCGACTGCTCCAGATGATCCCGGTGTTCCTCGGAACGACCGCACTCATCTTTTTCATGGTGCACTTGCTGCCTGGAGACCCGGTGGCAGCACTGTGGGGCGACAAGGCACCGGACCCGGTGCAGCTCGCCGCTCTGAAGCACCAGCAGGGCTTCGACAAGCCGCTGATCCAGCAGTACTTCGACTACATGGGGAAGCTGCTCACCGGTGACTTCGGCACCGGTCTGGACCAGCGCCCGGTCATCGACAAGATCACCGAGGCGCTGCCGGTCACGGTCCGGCTGGCGCTGTTCGCGTTCGCCATCGAGATCGTCCTGGGCATCGGCATCGGCCTGTACTCCGGTCTGCGCCGCGGCAAGATGTTCGACAAGGGCACGCTGGTCCTCACCCTGCTGCTGATCTCGATCCCGGTCCCGGTGCTCGGCTTCATCTTCCAGACGGTCTTCGGGCAGAACCTGAAGTGGGTCACCCCGACCGTCCAGGACAGCAACGACATCACCCAGCTGGTGCTGCCGGCCTTCGTGCTCGGCTCGCTCTCGCTGGCCTACGTCGCGCGCCTCACCCGTACTTCCATAGCCGAGAACATCAAGGCCGACTACGTCCGCACCGCGGTGGCCAAGGGTCTGCCGCGGCGCAAGGTGATCGGCACCCACCTGCTCCGCAACTCGATGATCCCGGTGGTCACCTTCCTCGGTACCGACCTCGGCGCCCTGATGGGCGGTGCGATCGTCACCGAAGGCATCTTCAACGTCCAGGGCGTGGGCCACGCGCTCTACCAAGCGATCAACATGAAGGAGGGCGCGACGGTCTCCGGCTTCGTGGCCTTCCTGGTGATCGTCTACCTGGCCGCCGGCCTGATCGTCGACCTGCTTTACGCGGTCCTGGACCCGAGGATCCGGTATGCCTGACCTGACCGAGAAGAAGACCGCCGGGGACGTCCCGGCCCAGCGCGCCGCGGACGCCCCGGCGCCGAAGCAGGAGAAGGCCCGCAGCCTCGGCTCGGACGCCTGGCACGACCTGCGACGCAGGCCGATCTTCGTGATCTCCGCGCTGCTGATCCTGCTGCTGATCGTCATCGCCATCGCCCCCGGCCTGTTCACCTCGGTGGACCCGCGGGCCGGCGACCTGCGCAACCACTACCTGACGAAGCCGAACTACAGCCACTTCTTCCAGGCGGACTGGTTCGGCTACGACCTCCAGGGCCGCAGCATCTACGCCCGCGTCGTCTACGGCGCCCGCGCCTCGGTCGTGGTCGGCATCTGCGTGACCCTGGGTGTCACCATCCTCGGCGGCCTCGCCGGCATGGTGGCCGGTTACTTCGGGGGCTGGGTCGACACGATCATCTCCCGCGTCACCGACATCTTCTTCGGCATCCCGCTGCTGCTCGGCTCGCTGGTGGTCCTCAACGCGTTCACCACGCGCACCGTCTGGAGCGTGGTCTTCGCGCTGGTCGCCCTGGGCTGGACCCAGATGACCCGTGTCATGCGCGGCTCGGTGATCACGGTCAAGCAGGCCGACTTCGTGACGGCGGCCAAGGCGCTCGGCGCCGGCACCGGCCGGATCATGTTCAAGCACATCCTGCCGAACGCGATCGCCCCGGTGATCGTCGTCGCCACCATCGCGCTCGGCGGCTACATCGCCACCGAGGCGACGCTGAGCTTCCTCGGCATCGGTCTCCAGGACCCGACCATCTCCTGGGGCATCGACATCAACTCGGCCCAGAAGGTGATCCGTACGGCGCCGTTCGCCCTGTTCTTCCCCGCCGGAATGCTGAGCCTTACCGTGCTGGCGTTCATCATGCTCGGCGACGCGGTGCGCGACGCCCTCGACCCGAAGCTCCGCTGAGAGAAGAGGTGACGACCCGATGACCACCGTGATCGAGAACGACCAGAAGAACGACCGTCTCGAAGTTGGCACTCCTCTCCTGGAGGTGAAGGACCTCCACGTGGAGTTCCACACCCGGGACGGCGTGGCCAAGGCCGTGAACGGCGTGAACTACTCCGTCGCGGCCGGCGAGACCCTCGCCGTGCTCGGCGAGTCCGGCTCCGGCAAGTCCGTGACGGCGCAGACCATCATGGGCATCCTGGACATGCCCCCGGGCAAGGTGACCCAGGGCGAGATCCTGTTCCGCGGCCAGGACATGCTCAAGATGAGCAACGAGGAGCGGCGGCGGGTCCGCGGCCGGAAGATCGCGATGATCTTCCAGGACGCGCTCTCCGCGCTGAACCCGGTGCTCAGCGTCGGCTACCAGCTCGGCGAGATGTTCCGGGTGCACCAGGGCGCCTCCCGCAAGGAGGCGAAGGAGAAGGCCATCGAGCTGATGGACCGGGTGCGCATCCCCGCCGCCCGGGAGCGGGTGAACGACTACCCGCACCAGTTCTCCGGCGGCATGCGCCAGCGCATCATGATCGCGATGGCGCTGTCCCTGGAGCCCGACCTGATCATCGCGGACGAGCCCACCACCGCCCTGGACGTCACCGTCCAGGCCCAGGTGATGGACCTGCTGGCCGAGCTCCAGGCCGAGTACAACATGGGCCTGATCCTGATCACCCACGACCTCGGCGTGGTCGCCGACGTCGCGGACAAGATCGCCGTGATGTACGCGGGCCGGATCGTCGAGACCGCCCCGGTGCACGACCTGTACGCGAACCCCGCGCACCCGTACACCAAGGGCCTGCTCCGCTCCATCCCGCGCCTGGACCAGAAGGGCCAGGAGCTCTACGCGATCAAGGGCCTGCCCCCGAACCTGCTCAAGGTTCCCACCGGGTGCGCGTTCAACCCCCGCTGCGACGTCGCCACCGACCTGTGCCGCACGGAGATCCCGGCGCTGCACCACGTGACGGACAAGGACGGCAAGGAGCTCACCGGCCGCCGCAGCGCGTGCCACCTCTGGAAGGAGACCCTCCATGGCTGAGAACATCCTGGAGGTCAAGGACCTGGTCAAGCACTACCCGCTGACCCAGGGCATCCTGTTGAAGAAGCAGGTCGGCGCCGTCAAGGCGGTCGACGGCATCTCCTTCGAGCTCAAGAAGGGCGAGACGCTCGGGATCGTCGGCGAGTCCGGCTGTGGCAAGTCCACGCTGGCCAAGGTGCTGATGAACCTGGAGCGGGCCACCTCCGGCCAGGTGCTCTTCAAGGGCGAGGACATCTCCACGCTCCAGGGGGCGGCCCTGAAGGCCGTCCGGCGGAACATCCAGATGGTGTTCCAGGACCCGTACACCTCGCTCAACCCGCGCATGACGGTCGGCGACATCATCGGCGAGCCGTTCGAGATCCACCCCGAGGTGGCGCCCAAGGGCGACCGCCGCAAGGCCGTCCAGGACCTGCTGGACGTCGTGGGTCTGAACCCGGAGTACATCAACCGGTACCCGCACCAGTTCTCCGGCGGACAGCGCCAGCGCATCGGCATCGCCCGCGGTCTCGCGCTCAAGCCCGAGATCATCATCTGCGACGAGCCGGTGTCCGCGCTGGACGTGTCCGTCCAGGCGCAGGTGATCAACCTGCTGGAGCAGCTCCAGGGCGAGTTCGGCCTCTCCTACATGTTCATCGCGCACGACCTCTCCATCGTCCGGCACATCTCCGACCGCGTCGGCGTGATGTACCTGGGCAAGATGGTCGAGATCGGCTCGGACGAGGAGATCTACGAGAACGCCACCCACCCGTACACCCAGGCGCTGCTCTCCGCGGTGCCGGTGCCGGACCCGGCGGCGCGCGAGTCCCGCGAGCGGATCATCCTCAGCGGGGACATCCCCTCGCCGGCCAACCCGCCGTCCGGCTGCCGCTTCCGCACCCGCTGCTGGAAGGCGGAGGAGCGGTGCGCCGAGGAGGTCCCGCTGCTCGCGGTCCCCTCGCTGCTGGAGGGCCCGGCCGCGCACGAGTCGGCCTGCCACTTCCCCGAGGTCAGGGAGCAGGCCGCGGCCTGATCCCCCCGTACACCCAGGAAGGGCCCGTGGCGTTCGCGCCGCGGGCCCTTCCCGCGTCCGCGGGTCCGGCGCCGCGTCAACTCCGTGACGGGGGCACGGCACCCGTCCGGGTGCACCTGACGCGCGCCGTCGCCGGGCCGCGCTTCTCATGGGGTGTGATGCGACACACACCCCCCTGAGGAGGAACCTCCATGCCCGTAGCCGCCCGTGCTCGTTGGGTCCTCGCCGCTGCGACGTCCGTGGCCCTGGTGGCCACCGGGTGCAGCAACAACGACAGCGGAGGAGGCAGCGGCTCGTCGGACGCCGGCAAGACCTTCAGCTACCAGAGCAACGAGCCGCAGAACCCGCTGCAACCGGCCAACGCGAACGAGGTCGGCGGTGGTCGCATCCTCCAGAACCTCTTCAAGGGGCTGGTCGACTACGACCCGAGCAACGCCAAGATCCGGATGCAGGTCGCCGACAAGATCGACACCAGCGACTCGCAGACCTTCGAGGTCACGCTGAAGGACGGCTGGAAGTTCCACGACGGCACCCCGGTGAACGCCAAGAGCTTCGTCGACGCCTGGAACTGGGGCGCCAACCCCGCCAACAACCAGATCAACAGCTCCTGGTTCTCCGACATCGAGGGCTACCAGGACATCCACCCGGCCACCGGCTCGCCGACCACGGACAAGATGTCCGGGCTGACCGTCACCGACGACCTGCACTTCACCGTCAAGCTGGACCACAAGGTCTCGTACTTCGAGTACAAGCTCGGCTACATCGCCTTCTCGCCGCTGCCCGAGGGCTTCTTCAAGGACCCGGCCGGCTACGGCCAGAAGCCGGTGGGCAACGGCCCGTACCAGTTCGTCAGCTGGTCGCACAACAGCCAGGTGGCCACCAAGGCCTTCCCGGACTACCAGGGCGTGGACAAGCCGAAGAACGGCGGCATCGTCTTCAAGATGTACACCACGTCCGAGGCCGCCTACGCCGACCTCCAGTCCAACAACCTGGACGTGATGGACCAGGTGCCGCCGTCCGCGCTGGCCACCTACAAGAACGACCTCGGCGACCGCGCGGTGGACGAGCCGCAGGGTGCCATCCAGAACATCGGCTTCACCCTCTACCAGGCCGACTGGTCCTCGCCGGACAAGGCCAAGGTGCGCCAGGGCCTGTCGATGGCGATCGACCGCGACACCATCACCAAGACCGTGCTCCAGGGCTCCCGCAAGCCCGCCACCGCCTGGGTGGCGGAGGGCGTCCAGGGCTACAAGGACGGCACCTGCGGCGAGTTCTGCACGTTCGACCCGGCCAAGGCCAAGCAGCTGATCCAGGAGGGCGGCGGCGCTCCCGGCAACAAGCTGCTGATCACCTACAACGCGGACGGCGGCCACAAGGAGTGGGTCGACGCGGTCTGCAACTCGATCAGGCAGAACACCGGCGTCGACTGCCTGGGTGACCCGAAGCCCGACTTCAAGACCGCGCGGGCGGCGATCACCGGGCACACGCTCAACGGCGCCTTCCGCACCGGCTGGGTGCAGGACTATCCGCTGAACGCCAACTTCCTGGCCGACGTGTACCGCACCGGCGCCGCGTCCAACGACTTCGGCTACAGCAGCCCGCAGTTCGACGAGGCCGCCACCAAGGCCGACGAGGCGGCCAGCGTCGCCGACACGGTCACCGGCTACCAGCAGGCCGAGGCGGTGCTGCCGAGCGGGATGCCCGCCATCCCGCTCTGGTACTACCGCACCAACTCGGGCTACTCCTCCAAGGTGCAGAACGTGAAGTTCGACTCCTTCGGGAACCCGGCCTGGACCCAGGTCGAGGTCAAGGGCTGAGCCCCTGGCCCGGCCCCCGAACCGGCGCGCCGGCCCCGCCCTCCCCGCACGGAGGGCGGGGCGCGGTCTCTCGGACGACCGCACCGGTCGGCCGGGCAATCCAGGACACCTAGGAAGGAGGCTCGGATGGGCAGTTACGTGCTGCGACGGGTGCTACAGATGATCCCGGTGTTCTTCGGCACCACGCTGCTGATCTTCCTGATGGTCTACACGCTGCCGGGGGACCCGGTGTCGGCACTGTTCGGCGAGAAGGCCGCCGACCCGGCCGTGGTGGCCAGCATCAAGCACACGTACTACCTGGACCAGCCGCTCTGGAAGCAGTACCTGCACTACATGGGGAACCTCTTCCAGGGGGACTTCGGCACCAGCTTCACCGGCCGGCCGGTCTCCGACATCATGGCGGACGCCTTCCCGGTCACCATCCGGCTGGCCCTGCTGGCCTTCGTCTTCGAGCTGGTCGCCGGCCTCGCCCTCGGCCTGGTCTCCGGCCTGCGGCGCGGCAGCGTCGCGGACACCGCGGTGCTCATCATGACCCTGGTGGTGATCTCGATCCCGGTCTTCGTGCTCGCCTACATCGCGCAGACGGTGTTCGCCACCAACCTGGGCTGGGTCACCCCGACGGTGCAGGACAGCTACGACCTCACCCAGCTGGTGCTGCCGGCGGTCGTCCTGGGCTCGCTCTCGCTCGCGTACGTCGCCCGGCTCACCCGGACGTCGATCGGCGAGAACCTGCGCGCCGACTACATGCGCACCGCGGTCGCCAAGGGCCTGCCCCGGCGGACCGTCATCTCCCGCCACCTGCTGCGCAACTCGCTGATCCCGGTGGTGACCTTCCTCGGCACCGACCTCGGCGCGCTGATGGGCGGGGCGATCGTCACCGAGGGCATCTTCAACGTGCAGGGCATCGGCAACGTCCTGTACCGGGCGATCAACCAGAAGGAGGGCCCCACCGTGGTCGGCATCGTGACCGTCCTGGTGATCGTCTACCTGGTCGCCAGCCTGCTCGTCGACCTGCTCTACGCGGTCCTGGACCCGAGGATCCGCTATGCCTGACATCCACGACGAGGACTCGTACGAGCCGCATCCCAAGCCGGGCGTCTCACGCCTCGACTACGCGGGAGAGCAGGGCATGGCGGTCGAGCAGGAGACTCTGGTCGAGCGCGACGCGGAGAAGCGCGAGGAGGCCCGCAGTCTGTGGGGCGACGCCTGGCGGGACCTGCGCCAGCGGCCGATCTTCCTGATCTCGGCGGTGCTGATCCTGCTGCTGGTGGTGATGGCGGTCTTCCCCTGGGCGTTCACCGACGCGGACCCGCGCAAGGCCGACCTGGTGAACGACTACCTCAGGCGGCCGGACTGGGGCGACGTCTTCGGGACCGGCTGGTTCGGCTACGACGCCCAGGGCCGGTCCATCTTCGCCCGGGTGGTGTACGGGGCCCGGGCCTCGATCACCGTCGGCATCTTCGTGACCGCCGCCGTCACCGTGGTCGGCGGGCTGACCGGGATGGTCGCCGGCTACTTCGGCGGCTGGATCGACGCGGTGATCTCCCGGATCACCGACATCTTCTTCGGCATCCCGCTGCTGCTCGGCGCGCTGGTGCTGCTGAACGCGTTCGCCACCCGCACGGTGTGGAGCGTGGTCATCGCGCTGGGCGTGCTCGGCTGGACCCAGATCGCCCGCGTGATGCGCGGGGCGGTGCTGACCGTGAAGCAGTCCGACTACGTGGTGGCCGGCCGGGCGCTCGGCGCCGGGACCGGGAGGCTGATGTTCCGGCACATCCTGCCGAACGCGATCGCCCCGGTGATCGTGGTGGCGACGATCGCGCTCGGCGGCTACATCGCCACCGAGGCGACACTGAGCTTCCTCGGCATCGGTCTCCAGGACCCGACCATCTCCTGGGGCATCGACATCTCCTCCGCCCAGAAGGTGATCAGGACCGCGCCGTACGTGCTGTTCTTCCCGGCCGTGGCGCTCTCGATCACCGTGCTGGCCTTCATCATGCTGGGCGACGCGGTGCGCGACGCCCTCGATCCGAAGCTTCGCTGAGCGAGGGGAGCGCATCGTGAGTACAGCGGTGGACACCACCGGGAGCCGGCGGGAGGCGCCGTACCAGGGCCCGCTGCTCGACGTCCGGGACCTGCACGTCGAGTTCGTCACCAGGGACGGCGTCGCCAGGGCCGTGAACGGCGTCAACTACAGCGTCAGTGCCGGGGAGACGCTGGCGGTGCTGGGCGAGTCCGGCTCCGGCAAGTCGGTGACGGCGCAGGCGATCATGGGCATCCTGGACATGCCGCCGGCCCGGATCCCGCGGGGCGAGATCCGCTTCCGGGGCCAGGACATGCTCACGATGGGCAAGGACGAGCGGCGGCGGATCCGCGGCCAGAAGATCGCGATGATCTTCCAGGACGCGCTGTCGGCGCTGAACCCGGTGCTCAGCGTGGGCTACCAGCTCGGGGAGATGTTCCGGGCGCACCGTGGGGTCTCCCGCAAGGAGGCGAAGGAGAAGGCCGTCGAGCTGATGGAGCGGGTGCGCATCCCGGCGGCCCGGGAGCGGGTGAACGACTATCCGCACCAGTTCTCCGGGGGCATGCGCCAGCGGATCATGATCGCGATGGCGCTGGCCCTGGAGCCGGACCTGATCATCGCGGACGAGCCCACCACGGCCCTGGACGTGACGGTGCAGGCCCAGGTGATGGACCTGCTGGCCGAGTTGCAGGCCGAGTACAACATGGGGCTGATCCTGATCACCCACGACCTGGGCGTGGTGGCGGACGTCGCGGACAAGATCGCGGTGATGTACGCGGGCCGGATCGTCGAGACCGCGCCGGTGCGTGAGCTGTACGCCCGGCCCGCGCACCCGTACACCAGGGGCCTGCTGGACTCGATCCCCCGGCTGGACCAGAAGGGCCAGGAGCTCTACGCGATCAAGGGCCTGCCGCCCAACCTGCTGCGCATCCCCAGGGGTTGCGCCTTCAACCCGCGCTGCCCACGGGCCCAGGACGTCTGCCGGACCGAGGTGCCGGAGCTGTTCCCGGTCACCGAGGAGGACGGGACGCCACTGGAGGGGCGCGGCAGCGCCTGCTTCTTCTGGAAGGAGACCCTCCATGACCGTTGACGGGGCCAGCGCACTGGGCGCGGCGCTGCCGGAGGAGGTCGCCTTCGAACAGCCGGTGCGGCGCGGCGAACCGATCCTCGAAGTCCGGGACCTGGTCAAGCACTTCCCGCTGACCAAGGGCGTCCTCCTCAAACGGCAGGTCGGCGCGGTCAAGGCGGTCGACGGCGTCAGCTTCGACCTGATGCAGGGCGAGACGCTCGGCGTCGTCGGCGAGTCCGGCTGCGGGAAGTCCACGCTGGCCAAGGTGCTGATGAACCTGGAGCCGGCCACCGAAGGGTCCGTCCGCTACAAGGGGGAGGAGATCTCCAGGCTCTCCGGGGCGGCCCTGAAGGCCGTCCGGCGGAACATCCAGATGGTGTTCCAGGACCCGTACACCTCGCTCAACCCGCGCATGACGGTCGGCGACATCATCGGCGAGCCGTTCGAGATCCACCCCGAGGTGGCGCCCAAGGGCGACCGCCGCAAGGCCGTCCAGGACCTGCTGGACGTGGTCGGGCTCAACCCCGAGTACATCAACCGCTATCCGCACCAGTTCTCCGGCGGACAGCGCCAGCGCATCGGGATCGCCCGGGGGTTGGCGCTCAAGCCCGAGATCATCATCTGCGACGAACCGGTGTCCGCGCTGGACGTGTCCGTCCAGGCGCAGGTGATCAACCTGCTGGAGCAGCTCCAGGGCGAGTTCAACCTGTCGTACATGTTCATCGCGCACGACCTCTCGATCGTCCGGCACATCTCGGACCGGGTCGGGGTGATGTACCTGGGCAAGATGGTCGAGATCGGCAGCGACGCGGAGATCTACGACCACGCGACCCACCCGTACACCCAGGCGCTGCTCTCCGCGGTGCCGGTGCCGGATCCGACGGCGCGGGAGACCCGGGACCGGATCGTGCTCACCGGCGACGTGCCCTCGCCGGCCAACCCGCCGTCCGGCTGCCGCTTCCGCACCCGCTGCTGGAAGGCGCAGCAGCGCTGCGAGGTCGAGGTGCCGCTGCTGGCTCCGCCGTCCTGGCTGGGCGGGGCGGCGCGGCACGACTCGGCGTGTCACTTCGCGGCGGAGCGCGAGATCGGGCAGAGCGCGGCGGAGCGCGACGGCGGGCAGGACGCCCCGGAGCGCGACGGCGGGCAGGACGCCCCGGAGCGGGACGGCGGGCAGGGCTCCGACTGAGCGGTCCACTACCAGGGCGCGTCCTCGCAGGTGAGGGCGCGCCCTGTTCCGTGACGGAAAAGAGATCTGCCGCAGGCTCGCCAAGTGCGGTCCGTTCCTTGATAGTTGCTCTGCGCCCATCGGTGGACGCCGCTGCGCTGAGGAGGGCTGCCCACATGGACGCGGTGGAGGTGATCGGCGGCGGTCGGGAGAGCCTGGAGCCCGGGACGCCGCTGCTGGAGGTCGACGACCTGCACGTGGAGTTCCACACCCGGGACGGCGTCGCCAGGGCCGTCAACGGGGTGAGCTACTCGGTCGCGGCCGGGGAGACCCTGGCGGTACTGGGGGAGTCGGGCTCCGGCAAGTCGGTGACGGCGCAGGCGGTGATGGGCATCCTGGACATCCCGCCGGGTCGGATCACCTCGGGACGGATCCTGTACCGCGGCGAGGACCTGCTGACCATGAGCACCAACGCCAGGCGCTCGGTGCGGGGCCGGCACATCGCGATGATCTTCCAGGACGCGCTGTCGGCGCTGAACCCGGTGCTCAGCGTGGGCTACCAGCTCGGGGAGATGTTCCGGGCGCACCGCGGGGCCTCGCGCAAGGAGGCGAAGGAGAAGGCCGTCGAGCTGATGGAGCGGGTGCGCATCCCGGCGGCCCGGGAGCGGGTGAACGACTTCCCGCACCAGTTCTCCGGGGGCATGCGCCAGCGGATCATGATCGCGATGGCGCTGGCCCTGGAGCCGGACCTGATCATCGCGGACGAGCCCACCACCGCTCTGGACGTCACCGTCCAGGCCCAGGTGATGGACCTGCTGGCCGAGTTGCAGGCCGAGTTCAACATGGGGCTGATCCTGATCACCCACGACCTCGGTGTGGTGGCGGACGTCGCGGACAAGATCGCGGTGATGTACGCGGGCCGGATCGTCGAGACCGCCCCGGTGCGTGAGCTGTACGCCCGGCCCGCGCACCCGTACACCAGGGGCCTGCTGGACTCGATCCCCCGGCTGGACCAGAAGGGCCGGAACCTGCACGCCATCAAGGGCATGCCGCCGAGCCTGCTGCGGATCCCGGAGGGCTGCGCCTTCAACCCCCGCTGCGACCGGGCGCAGGACCGCTGCCGGGCCGAACTCCCGCCGCTGGTGCCGGTGACGAGCGAGTACGGAGCGGAGCTGGCGGGCCGCCGCAGCGCCTGCCACTACTGGCGCGAGACACTGCACGGCTGAGGCCCGCCACCGGCCGGCGGGGTGCCCTATTTCACGAAGCCGACGTTCTCCCAGACGATGTCGGACAGGCCCTGGGCGCCGATGTTGGCGAGGTCGGCGCGGGCCCCGTACAGCTGCGGGCGCTGGTAGAGCGGCAGGACGCCGGCCACCTTCCACAGCTCGCCGTCGGCCTGGTTGATCGCCTCGGAGACGGCGGCCGCCTCGGTCGCGGAGGCGGCCCGGTCGAGCGCGGCGTCCACCGCGGGGCTGCCCGTGCCGGTCTGGTTGGTGCCGCCGCTCTGGACGAAGTTGGCGCGGTTGCCGCTGGCCGGGAAGGGGGTGCCGAGCAGCGAGTAGGCGGCGATGTCGAAGTCGTGGCGGTTCACGTACTTGTCGAAGAACTCGTTGGCGGGGGCGGTCACGGTGGTGACCTTGATGCCGACGTCCTTGAGCATCCTGGTGGTGTCGGCGGCCTCGGTCTGGGCCGGGGTGACGCCGGCCGGGATGACCATCCGCAGGTTCAGCTCGCGGCCGTCCTTCTTCCGTACGTCGCCGTCCAGCTTCCAGCCGGCCGAGTCCAGCTTGCGGGCCGCCTCGGCCGGGTCGTAGCGGGCCAGGCCCAGGGAGTTGTCGCGGTAGCCGTTCTGGTTGGTGACCAGCAGGTGGTTGTTGAGCGGGACGGCGGGCCAGTCCAGGCCGCTGAGGTCGGCGCGGATCACCACGTCCCGGTTGATCGCCTGGAAGACGGCCTGGCGCACGGTCGCGTCGCCGAGCGCGGGGGTGCGGGCGTTCAGGGTGAACTGGCGGAAGTCCGGGCCGCCGGCCCGGCGCACCACGGCGCCCCTGGTGTTCTTGATGACCTGGTAACCGGCCACGTCGGGGCCGTTGTTGACGAGGTCGAGCCGGCCCTCGGCGAAGGCGGCGGGCATCGCGTCGGGCAGCATCGCGTGGAAGACGATCCGGTCCAGCACCGGCTTGTCGCCCCACCAGGAGGGGTCGGCGACCAGGGTGACGCTCTGGCCGGCCCGGTCCAGCTGCTCGACCTTGAAGGGGCCCGCGGTGACCGGGATGGTGTCCAGGTAGGCGGTGTTGAACAGGTCGGGGGTGGAGATCCGGGAGGCCGGCAGCAGCGGGGCGTTGCCGGCGCTGTTGAACATCGACTGCCACTCGGAGAACGGGCGGTCGAAGGTCATCACGGCCTGGAAGTCGTCCTTGCCGCGCTCGACCCCGGAGACCAGCTCGAAGCCGGTGCTGCTGGAGGACCGGTAGGCCGGGTCCTTCCCGTTCAGGGCGCGCCAGTTGGCCTCGATGTCGCGCCAGGTGATCGGGGTGCCGTCGGACCAGTGGGCCTTCGGGTTGAGGGTCCAGGTGACCACCTGCCGGCCGTCCCTGACCTCGGCGTGCGCCTCCTGGAGGTAGGCCGGGTTGGGGGTCTGGGTGCCGGCCGCGTCCGAGCGGAAGAAGGTCGGCAGCAGCGGCTTGCTGACCGCGATGGTCGAGGACTCGCCGCCGTCGGTGTGGATCGGCGACCACTGCCGGGAGAACTGGGCGATCGCCAGGTTCAGGGTGCCGCCCTGGCGCAGCTCGGCCCGGTCGTGGGGGTTGATGTCGATCGAGGTGAGCTTGGGCGACGCGGGGGCGGACGCCAGGGCGCCGGAGCCCTGCCCCGAGGTGCAGGAGCAGAGCGCGAGGGAGAGGGTGAGGGCGGTGAGACCGGCGAGCAGGGCCGTCCCGTGGTGCTGGAGGCGGCGGCGCATCGGCGTGTTCCCCGGGGTGGATGTGACGGATGGTGTGGCGTCACATCTTGCTGACCGGGAGGGGCGTTGTCGAGGGGGGTGCCGGGGGCACTGCCGAGGGGCGGGCCCGGGATGCGGGCCCGCCCCCCGTCGGCGCGGGTTCGTCGGACGCGAGGGCGTCGGACGCGAACGGGTCAGATCGCGAACTTGAAGGTGCGGTCCTTGTCGCTGGTCTTGTCGAGCACCGAGGTGATGCCGTCGGCGACGTCCTGCGGGGCGATCGCGGCGACCTGGCCGTTCTTCTTGACCTTCACCTTGTCGAACACGTTGCCCAGCTGGCCGGAGAGCGCGTCGAGGTCCCACTTGGGCGCGATCTTGCCGGAGGCGTCCGGAACGAGGGTGAGCACCTTGGCGGCGGTCTTCGGGCCGAAGTCCCAGGACTTGGTGCCGGCCACGACGTGCACCTTGCCGACGGCCACCTGCTTGCCGAGAGTGTCGGCGGCGCCCTGGAGGGCCTGGGTGGAGATCTTCGGCTGGGCGGCCGTGACGGCGAGGGCGATCGGCTGCTCGGGCTTGCCGTCGGCGCGGTCGCGGTAGGCCTGCGCGATCACGTCCAGGGCGCTCGCCGAGTCCACCGCCTGGCCGGCCCGGCCGGGGACGACGATCGGCTCGCCGTTCTCGCCGAACTTGACGTAGCCCTCCTGGAGGCCCTGGCCGGAGCCGGCCGCGAGCGTGTCGAGGGCGGCCTTCAGCTTGGCCTTGTCGACCTTGACCTCGGGGGCGACGGTCTTGGTGCCGCCCTTGAGCGACTTGAAGACGTCCAGCGGGTTGTAGCTGTGCCGGGCCAGGCCGTCCACGGTGGCGGTGGTGTCGAAGCTCAGGCCGGCGACCGTCGGGTCCAGGTCCACGGACTGGTCGCCGATCTTCAGCTTGAGCGGCTGCTGGCCGGCCTTGCCGACCGACTCGTCCAGCTGGTGGATCGCCTGGTCGCGGCTGCTGCCGCCGATCTCGGCGCCGAGCACCACGGTGCCCTTGGGGACGTCCGACTGGTTGAGCATCAGGCCGGTGCCGTACGCGGCGGCACCGAGGAACAGCGCCGCGCAGACGCCGTAGACGCCCAGCTTGACCAGCTTCTTGCCGGCGCCGCCCTTCTTGGCCTTGGCGGGAGCGGCGGGCTCGGCCTTCGCCTTCGCGGGGGCAGGAGCGGGGGAGGCGGCGGCCTCGGCGTCCGCGGACCCCTCGGGCCGGGGGCCGGCGGCCGGGGTCGGCAGCGGGGTGAACTCGGTGGCCTCCGGGTCGCGGCCGGTCTGCCGCGGACCACCGGGCTGCGGGGCGGCGCCCGGCGCGCCGGGGAAGAGGGCGCCGGGGCCCGCCGGGGCGGCGAGGCCGTCCTGGCCGGCGGCGGCCTGGCGCTGGGCGGCGAACGGGTCGGTGCCGGTCGGGGCCGAGGCGAACAGGCCCGGCTGCGGACGGCCGTCGGCGCCGTGCGGGGCGCCGTTCTGCGGCAGGCCGGATATCCCGGCGGGCGGCGGGGTGTTGTCGCGGATCGGCGCGAAGCCGTCGACCGAGGTGTCCTCGGGGCCCGGCCCGGCCTGCGGTGCGGGCGCCGGGTGGCCGTTCGGCTGGAAGCCGTTCTGCCGGGGACGGCCGCCGTGTGCCCCGGCGTCCGGGGCGGCGGTGCCGAACGGGTCGGTGACCGGCGCGAAGGGGTCGGCGGCCTCGTACACGCCGGGCTCCTCCACCGGGGCCTCGGCGTGGAACGGCGCGGCGGGTGCGGCCGGCTGCGGCTGCTTGCCCTGGGCGGGCACCGGACGGCCGTTCGGGGCACCGTTGGCGCGGGCGGTCTGACGGGCAGCCTGCGGGCGCGGCTCGGCGACGGCATCCAGCCCGGCCGCGGCCTCTGCCGTCGCGGGGGCGGCTGCCGACACGGCGACCGGGGCGGGCTCGGCCGCCGGGGCCTTCTTCTGGCGGGGCCGGAACCACGCGCCGGTGGACTCCGACTCGGAGGTCGCCGGCGGGATCGGCGGGATCTGCCACTCCGGCGGCAGGTTCGGCGGGGCGGCCGGGCGGCCGCCGCCGTCCATCACGCCGAGGACGGGCGAGGCCGGCGCGGAGCGGTGCCGCGCGGCGCCCGGATCGGGTGCGGCGGCCGGGGCGTCATCGCCCGGGCCGTCCTCGTTCTTGACGGTGCTGCGGACGACGACCGGCGGGATCGGACGCGAGCCGGGGATGTTGATCCGGACCCGGGTGGTCAGGGTGGTCTCGGTCTTCGGACCGTCGTCCTCGCCGCCCGACGCGGCGCCCTGGCCGGCGCCGGCCGCGGTTCGGTCGCCGCCGGGGAGCCCCGGTGTGCCGTAGGGCGGGGTGCCCGACGGGTAGGCGTCCGGACCCGTGCGCCGGGGCGTCGGGTGGGCGTTGTCAGATTCGCGGCTGCTCAATGCTGCTCTGCTCCGGGTTCGCGGGCGGGCCGTGCGGCGCGACCGCGGTTCGTGGTCGCCGGGCCTTGACTGGGGCGGGCGGCGGTCGGGTACGGCGTTCTGCGGGACCACCATACTGGGAAGAACTGAGCGGCGAACGGCTTCGGACAGATCCGGATACGTCCGGTTCCTCCGGTATGAGAGTAAGGCCGTACGCTCCTGACTGCGCGTCGTACGAGGTACCGTACGCCGTGCACGACCCGGGTCAGCGCGGGGGGCCGGGCACCCCGGGGAACCAGCTGGTGCGGGTGGGCAGGGTGGCGCAGATCACGCCCAGCACCGAGCCTGCGAACAGCCAGGCCAGCGAGGTGGCGTTGGACCACAGCACGTTGTCGCCCTCGGGCCGGGGCACGATCAGCAGCAGCATCGCCAGGAACCAGCCGGCCGCGGGCACACCCGCGCCGAGCCGGGTGCCGGTGATCCGCAGACCGCCGTAGAAGGTGCCGGCGGTCGCGCCGAGCGCCAGCAGGACTCCGACCGGCGGCCACAGGGCCTGCACAAAGGATCCGCAGACCGACACCGCGACGCCCAGCAGGAAGAGCAGCGGGTAGGCCGCGATCCGGGCGGCGCGCGGGGGCTGGGGCTCGGCCAGCCGCTCCTCGCGGGTGCCGAGGACGGCGGCGGGGAACGGGCGGCGCGGCGGCTGGGGGGCGGGCTTGCTCATCGGGCGCCCTCCTCGGCGTGCGAGCCGTGCGAGCCGTGCGAGGCATCGGAGGCTTCCGGAGCGAGGCCCGCGAACAGGTCGTCCTCCGGCTCGCCGGGCCCGGCCTGGCCGCGCACCAACTGGTAGTACTCGGTGGCGAGCAGCGGCTGGCCGAGGTGGTTGGAGAGCGCGAAGGACGCGCCGTCCACGGTGATCTGGGTGGCGTGCGCGGTCAGCGCGGCGGCCTTGCGGTCCGCGTACGCGGTGCCGTCCAGCACGGTGGTGACCACCGCGTCCTCGACCACTCCGGGGACGTCGGCGGGCCGGGCGACGCCGGGGAAGGACGCCTCGGCGGCGGTCCCGGCGAGCCCGGCCTCGATCACCGTGCGGGGCATCCGGTTCCAGTACACCTTGGCGATCCGCCAGGCCGGGCCCAGCTCCGGACGGTGCGCCGGGTCGGCGGCCAGCTCGTGCGCGCGCATCGCGACCCGGTGCGCCTGGATGTGGTCCGGGTGCCCGTAGCCGCCCTCGTCGTCGTACGTGACCAGCACCTGCGGCCGCACCTCGCGGATCACCGCGACCAGGTGGCCGGCCGCCTCCTCGACGTCCGCCCGCCAGAAGCAGCCGGGCACGTCGTTCTCGGGCACGCCCATCATCCCGGAGTCGCGGTAGCGCCCCGGGCCGCCGAGGAAGCGGAAGTCGGTGACGCCGAGGGCGCGCATCGCCTCGGCCAGCTCGCCGATCCGGTACGCGCCGAGGGTGTCTTCCCGATCGGCCGTCAGGTGGGCCAGCTCCGGCGGGATCACCTCGCCGCCCTCGCCGAGGGTGCAGGTCACCAGCGTGACCCGGGCGCCCTCGGCGGCGTACCGGGCCATGGTGGCGCCGTTGCCGATCGACTCGTCGTCGGGGTGCGCGTGGACCAGGAGGAGGCGGCGGCCGGTAGTCGCGGTCATGGGAGGAAGCCTAGGGCCTGTCGCCGCACTCCCGTCGTCCGCCTGGAGGGTGGGCGGGGCGGTGTTGGGGTGCGTGCATCGCAAGGCGGAGGAGGGAGTCCGTGCGGAGCATTGGCGACCGACGACAACGCGGCGAGGTGCGTGCCCTGGGGGTACCTCCCGGCCGAAGGCTGGGGGAGCGTCGCCCCGCAGACGGGAGTGTGGCGACAGGCCCTGGACCACCGGGCCGCGGGGGTCAGAGCCTCAGGCCGTTGATCATTCCGGCGAGGTTGCTGGTGACCTGGCTGATCGACGGGGCGATCGAGCTGGAGGCCAGGTAGAAGCCGAGCAGCGCGCAGACGATCGCGTGTGCCAGCTTCAGGCCGGAGCGGCGGATCAGCACCACCACGATGACCAGCATCAGCACGGCGGCGGAGATGTTCATGGCCATGTCGGCTCACACCCCTTCTCGGGCGCGCCGCTCCCCGGAGGGCGGCGCGGGACGGTGCGGGACTGGGGGCTGCGGGTGGCCGCGGTCCGGGACGGGACGGGGCCGACGGTCACTCGCCGGACAAGTCATACCCGATGAGTAAGGGGAGCATCACATTCAGTGAGGCCATGCGGGTCGGGCGGCGCGGCGTCCGGGCGGCGCGTGGGCCGGTCGGAGGCGGTTTCGACCTCTTTGGGGCGTACTTGGCGATGATGCTCCGAACGAGTGATCAACATGCTCCCGGGGGCGGTGGTCCGGCGTCATAGGGTCTGGTGCCATGACCTCCCACACCTCTGCCGACACCTTCCCGCGGCAGTACGCGCGGACCTTGCGCTACACCGTCGGCGCGCCCCGTTCCTTCTCCGTCGCGCCGGACGGCTCGCGGGTCGTCTTCCTCCGCTCGCGGTCGGGCCGTGACCGCGCCAACCTGCTCTGGACCCTCGACACCGCGACCGGCGAGGAGCGGGTCGTCGCCGACCCGGCGACGCTGCTCGGCGGCGGCGAGGAGGACCTCTCGCCGGCCGAGAAGGCCCGCCGCGAGCGCAGCCGTGAGGGCTCGGCCGGCATCGTCGGCTACGCCCTGGACGCGGCCGGCACCCTGGCCGCCTTCGCCCTCTCCGGCCGCCTGTTCACCGCGGACACGGTCACCGGCGCCACCGCCGAACTGCCCGCCGAGGGGCCGCTGCTGGACCCGCGCCCGTCCCCGGACGGCTCGTGCGTCGCGTACGCCAACACCGCCGGCGAGCTGCGGCTGACCCGTACCGACGGCAGCGGCGACCGGGTGCTCGCCGAGCCGGACGGGCCGAACGTCACCTGGGGCCAGGCCGAGTTCATCGCCCAGGAGGAGATGGACCGCGACCGCGGCTTCTGGTGGTCCCCCGAGGGCGACCGGCTGCTGGTCGAGCGCGCCGACGACAGCCCGGTGGGCCGCTGGTGGATCGCCGACCCGGCGAACCCGGACCGCGAGCCCGCCGAGGTCGCCTACCCGAAGGCCGGCGCCGCCAACGCCGAGGTCGGGCTCTGGCTGCTCGACCTGCACGGCGGGCGCACCGAGGTGGTCTGGGACCGCGGGGCCCACCCGTACCTGGGCCGGGTGCACTGGTCGAAGGGCGGCGTCCCGCTGCTGCTGGTCCAGACCCGTGACCAGCGCGGCCAGCGGATCCTCGGCCTGGACGTGGCCACCGGCGCCACCGAGGTGCTGCACGAGGAGAAGGACGGCACCTGGCTGGAGCTGTTCCCCGGCTCGCCGGCCTGGACCCCGGACGGCAAGCTGGTCCGGATCTCCGACACCGAGGAGGTGCGCGAAGCGCCTCAGAAGGGTGGTAGCGGGCGACGGGAGGGCGTGCGGGCGCTGGTGATCGGCGGGCGCGCCGTGACCGGGGCCGACCTGCACGTCCGCTCGGTCGTCGCGGTCACCGAGGACGAGGTGTTCTTCAGCGCCTCCGGCGGCACCGAGGAGACCGACCCCGAGCCCGGCTGGGTCGCCGTCGGCCGGATCAGCCACGACGGCACGCGGCTGAGCTGGGAGTCCTCCAACGGACGGCCGTTCACCTCCGTCACCAGCGCGGTGCACGGCGGCGGGATCACCGTCCGGGCCACCGCCGAGCCCGACCTGCCCGGCACCCTGGTCCAGGTCGCCAGGGACCTGCCCGAGGGCCTGGCGGTCGACGACGTCGCCACCGTCGCCTCGTACGCCGAGACCCCGGTCATCACGGCCCGTCCGGTCTTCCGCTTCGCCGGCGAGCGCCGCATCCCGGCCGCCGTCTTCCTGCCCACCGGCTACGACCGCGAGCGGGACGGCCTGCTGCCCGTCCTGATGGACCCGTACGGCGGCCCCGGAGGCCAGCGCGTCTACCAGGCGCACAACCCGCACCTGCAGTCGCAGTGGTTCGCCGACCAGGGCTTCGCCGTGATCGTCGCCGACGGGCGCGGCACCCCGGGCCGCGGGCCGGCCTGGGAGAAGTCGATCGCCTTCGACTTCGCCGGGGCCACCCTGGACGACCAGGTGGCGGCGCTGCAGGCGCTCGCCGGGGAGTTCCCGCTGGACCTCGACCGGGTCGCCATCCGCGGCTGGTCGTACGGCGGCTACCTCGCCGCGCTCGCCGTGCTGCGCCGCCCGGACGTCTTCCACACGGCGGTGGCCGGGGCTCCGGTGACCGACTGGGAGCTGTACGACACCCACTACACCGAGCGCTACCTGGGCGACCCGGCCGAGCGCCCCGAGGTGTACGCCGCGAACTCGCTGAGCGGGTACGCGGCCGGGCTGGAGCGCCCGCTGATGATCATCCACGGGCTGGCCGACGACAACGTGGTGGCCGCGCACACCCTGCGGCTGTCCTCGGCGCTGCTCGCCGCCGGGCGCCCGCACACCGTGCTGCCGCTGTCCGGGGTCACCCACATGACCCCGCAGGAGGAGGTCGCGGAGAACCTGCTGCTGCTCCAGGTCGACTTCGTGAAGCGCTCGCTGGGGATCTGAGCGGCGGAAGGCTCCGGCGGCCGGGCCGTCGGGCCGGGCCGGCCCCACGGCCCGACCACCGTCCCTGACCGGCGGCTCCGGCGGCCGGTGCCCGTGATGCGGGTACCGGCCGCCGGCATGACATCCGTCATGCCGAGGGCACGACGGCGGACACTGCCGCCGCGACCCGCCCGCGCGGGACTCTGAGGTGGTGCGAACAGCACCGGCTGTGACACCACAGGCGTGACACCATCAGAGACAGGAGCCGGGCGATGGATACCGGGGTGGCCGCATTCCGCGGCGTGGGCAAGAGCTACGGGCGGGTGCGCGCCGTGGACGGGCTGGACCTCGTGCTGAGGCCGGGCGAGACCGTCGCCCTGCTCGGGCCGAACGGCGCCGGCAAGTCCACCAGCCTGGACCTGCTGCTCGGCCTGCGCGCCCCCGACCAGGGCAGCGTGACCCTGTTCGGCGGCACCCCGCGGGCGGCGATCGAGGCCGGCCGGGTCGGCGCGATGCTGCAGAGCGGCGGGCTGATGTCCGACGTCAAGGTGCGCGAGCTGGTCCGGCTCGCCTGCGACGTGCATCCGACCGGCCGGCCGGTCACGGAGGTGCTGGCCGACGCGGGGATCACGGAGATCGCCGACCGCCGGGTCGACAAGCTGTCCGGCGGCCAGGAGCAGCGGGTCCGCTTCGCCCTGGCGATCGCCGGCGACAGCGACCTGATCGTGCTCGACGAGCCCACCACCGGCATGGACGTCAGCGTCCGGCAGGCGTTCTGGGCGAGCATGCGGGCCCAGGCCGACGCCGGGCGCACGGTGCTGTTCGCCACCCACTACCTGGAGGAGGCCGACTCGATCGCCGACCGCGTCCTGGTGCTGCACCGGGGCCGGCTGATCGCCGACGGCAGCTCCGCGGAGATCAAGGCGCGGGCCGGGGCGCGCCGGATCGCCTTCGAACTCCACGACGCGGACGGGCGGCCCTTCGACGAGGGGGTGCTGCGCGCCCTGCCGGCCGTGCAGTCGCTGGACGTCACCGCCCGCGTCCCCGGGGTGCGGACGGTACGGATCAGGACCGCGGACGCCGACGCGAGCGTGGCCGGGCTCTACCGGGCGGGCCTGTACCCGCGCGGACTGGAGGTCACCGGCCTGGGTCTGGAACAGGCCTTCCTGACCATCACGGGAGAGCTGGACCGCGAGGACGACGCCGAGAAGGAGAGCGTGCGATGACCACCCTGATCAAGCTGGAGATCCTGCGGACCCTCCGCAACCGGCGCTACCTGCTCTTCACCATCGCCTACCCGGCGCTGATGTACTTCTTCTTCATCCACGCCTACGACACCACCAAGCTCGCCGGCGGCCTGCCGGTGAAGACGTACTTCATGGTCTCGATGGCCACCTTCGGCGCGGTCGGCGCGGTGCTGACCGGCAGCGCGCAGCGGATCTCGCTGGAGCGCAAGAGCGGCTGGGTGCGCCAGCTGCGGCTGACCGCGCTGCCCGGCCGGGCGTACACCTTCGGCAAGATCGCGGCGAGCGCGGTGACCACGCTGCCGGCGATCGCCGTGGTCTTCGCGGTCGGCGCGAGCCAGGGCGTCTCGCTCACCGCGGCGCAGTGGGCCGGACTGGCGGCGGCGCTCTGGCTGGGCAGCTTCGTCTTCGCGGCGCTCGGCGTGGCGCTCGGGTACGCGGCGGCGCCGGACGCGGTGCAGAGCATCGTGATGATCACCTACATGGCGATGGCGCTGCTCGGCGGCACCTGGTTCCCGGTGAGCGGCTCGATGGAGAAGTTCGCCCGGTTCAACCCGGTGTACCTGTACAACAAGCTGGCCACCTTCACCCAGCCCGGGCACTCCCTGGACACCGTCGCGGTCGCCGGGCTGGCCGCCTTCCTCGTGGTGTTCGCCACCGCCGCGGCGGCGCTGTACCGCCGTGACACCCGCCAGGCATGATGACCGGCATGAGTGACGCGCGCCAGGCCCACCGTTCCGACGAGCCGTCGGAGGCGGGCGTGGCGCGCGCCTCCTTCATGAACGTGCCCGGCTCCCCGGTGGAGAGCAGGCGACAGCTGCTGGTCAAGGTCGCCTGGATGATGCTGTGGATGCTCTACCTGGCCTACCCGGCGGGCGACCTGCTGAACGGCGGCCACAGCACGGCCGGGACGGTGCTCGGCTGGTGCTGCCTGGGCGGGTTCATGATCGCCTACGTCCTGCTGGTGATCTTCCGCTCGCAGGCCGGGATGCGGCCGCGGGCCTGCCTGGTGATCGTCACGACGATGGTCGGGCTCGCCGTCGCCGCCTCGGTCGTCCTCGGCGCCGCGTTCCTGACGCTGTTCATCTACGCCTCGGTGTGCGTCGCGATCATCACGCCGGTCCGGCACGCGCTGCGCGCGATGGTCGCCATGGCGGTGCTCACCGCCGCCGTCGGGACGGGCATCGGGGCCGGCGTCGACAACGTCTCGACCTTCGCGCTCAGCGCCTTCCTCTCCGGCGTCGCGATGACCGGTCTGCAACGGCTGGTCGCCACCATGAAGGAACTGCGCGAGGCCAGGGCCACGGTCGCGCACCTGGCCGCCTCCGAGGAGCGGC
The DNA here is from genome assembly GCF_044757205.1 of Kitasatospora sp. NPDC091335. Classification (NCBI taxonomy): domain Bacteria; kingdom Bacillati; phylum Actinomycetota; class Actinomycetes; order Kitasatosporales; family Streptomycetaceae; genus Kitasatospora; species Kitasatospora sp. NPDC091335. Next base: position 174,824 of record NZ_JBIVUM010000004.1, read on the forward strand.
TGCGGCTGGCCCGCGACCTGCACGACCTGCTCGGGCACTCGCTGTCGCTGATCACCCTGAAGAGCGAGCTGGCCGGGCGGTTCATGGACGCCGGCAAGGACGAGGCCGCGCGGGCGCAGGTCGCCGAGATCGAGCAGGTCGCCCGGCAGTCGCTGATCGACGTCCGGGAGGCGGTGACCGGCTTCCGCCGGCCGACCCTCCAGGTCGAACTGGCCGCCGCCGGTACCGCGCTGGCCGCCGCGCAGGTCCGGCTGGAGGCCGCCCCGCGGCTGGTGGACAGCTGGCCGTCGCTGGCCGACGAGGAGGCGGGCGCACTGGCCTGGGCGCTGCGCGAGGCCGTCACCAACGTGGTCCGGCACGGCGAGGGCGCCACCGTCTGCACGGTGACGGCGGACGTGAGCTGGGAGACGAGCGGCGAGCGCTACGCCGTCCTGGAGATCACCGACGACGGGCGGGGGCCCGGCAAGTCCCAGCCGGGCAACGGCCTGTCCGGGCTGGAGGAACGGCTGGCGCTGGTCGGCGGACGGCTGGAGACCGGGCCGGGGGAGCGCGGGAGGGGCTTCAGGCTGCGGGCCTCGGTGCCGCTGCGGACGGTCTCCGCGGCCGCTCCGCAGCCCCACCAGGGCGTCCACTAGGCCCGTCGGGCGGACCTGTCCGGAGTCCGCCCGGGGTCCCGTCAGCCCGCCGGAAGTTCCAGCACGAAGCGCGCGCCGCTCCGGGCGGGGGCGACCCGCAGGGTGCCGCCGTGCCGGGTGGCGATGTCCGCCGCGATGGCCAGGCCGAGACCGCTGCCGCCGGCGTCCCTGCTGCGCGCCTCGTCGAGCCGGGTGAACGGCTCGAAGATCCGCTCGCGGTCCTCCGGCGGTACCCCGGGGCCGTCGTCCCTGACCTCCAGGACGCAGTGCTGCCCGGTCCGCCGGGCGGACAGCACCACCTCGGCGGCCGCGTGCCGCCGGGCGTTGTCCAGCAGGTTGCGCGCCAGCCGGTGCAGCCGGATCCGGCTGCCGTGCACCAGCACCGGCTCCGGCGCGTCCACCCGCAGGGCGACCCGGGCGCCGAGGGCCGGGCGGCACTGGTCGGCCAGCTCCCGCAGCACGGCGGACAGGTCGACGGAGGAGAGCCGGCCGGCTGTCGCCGGGTGCGAGCCCCGGGCCAGGAACAGCAGGTCCTCGGTGAGCTGCTGGAGCCGTTCGACCGAGGTGAGCGCCTCCTGGGTCGCCGCCGGCCAGTCGGTCCGCTCGGGGTGCGCCAGCGACACCTCCAGGTTGGTGCGCAGCGCGGCGATCGGGCTGCGCAGCTCGTGGGAGGCGTCCGCGACGAAGCGCTGCTGCTGGGCGGCCGAGCGCTCCAGCCGGTCCAGGGTGGCGTTGGTGGTCCTGGCCATCCTGGTGATCTCGTCGCCGGAGCGCGGCACCGGGACGCGACGGTCCAGCCGGTGCTCGCCGATCTCGGCCAGCTGGGCCCGGATCGCCTCCACCGGACGCAGCGCCCGGCTGGTCGCCGTCCAGGCCATCAGCGCGACCAGCAGCGCGGCGAGCGGCACGCCGAGCCGCAGCACCGGGTCGATGGTGCGCAGCGAGGCCTCGGCGGCGAACGGGGTGGCCAGCACGTAGACCGTGACCGGGCCGACCTTCGGCTTGACCGGCTGGCCGTTCTCCTCGCTCGACGGCCACAGCAGCGGGCTCCAGCTGCCCATCGCGGTGAAGGTGCGCCCCGAGTAGCGGTTGGCGGCGACCGGCCCGGCCGGGCCGATGGTGATCCGCTGCACCGACTGCCAGTCGTCCGGCGCCGGCTGCGGTACGAGGACGGGCGGCCCCCCGGCCAGGTGCTGGGTGGTCAGCGGGCCGCCCATGGTCACCACCTGGCCCGCGCTGTTCAGCACCAGGTAGGGCAGCTGCCCGTGGTCCGCCAGCTGCTGGCCGTGCTTGTAGCCGTTGCTGATCTCGCGGGCCTGGGCGTGGGCGTCCGCCTCGGCGGCCTCCAGCTGGGCGTCGTACATGTGGTCGCGCAGCCACCAGGCGCCGACGCCGAGCAGCAGCAGTGCCGCCAGTCCGGCCGCCAGCGAGGTGCGCAGACGGGTGGAGAGCCTGCCGGGCACCGCTCAGGCCTCCAGCCGGTAGCCGGCGCCGCGCACGGTGGTGATCGAGCGGACGCCGAACGGGGTGTCCACCTTGCGGCGCAGCATGCTGACGTACACCTCGACGATGGACTCCTCGCCGTCGAAGGCGATGTCCCACACCTCGTCGACGATCCGGCGCTTGGAGAGCACCTCGCCGGGGTGCTCGGCCAGACAGCGCAGGACGGCGAACTCGCGCTCGGTCAGGGTGATCTCGGCACCGGCCCGGCCGCAGCGCCGGCCCGCGGGGTCCAGCCACAGGTCGCCGACCCGCAGCAGCGGGCCGGGGCTCTGGCTGCGACGGATCAGCGCGCGCAGCCTGGCCAGGAAGACCAGGTAGGAGAACGGCTTGGTGAGGTAGTCGTCGGCGCCGGTGTCCAGGCCCTCGGCCTCGTCGTACTCGCCGTCCTTGGCGGTCAGCATCAGGATCGGCGTGGTGACGCCGTCGGCGCGCAGCGCCTCGCACACCTTGTAGCCGTTCAGGCCGGGCAGCATGATGTCGAGCACGATCGCCCGGTAGGCGTGCCGCTGGGCCAGCCGCAGGCCGGTGAGGCCGTCCGGGGCGAGGTCGACGGTGTAGCCCTCGGCCTCCAGGCCGCGCCGTACGGCCGCCGCCACCTGGGCGTCGTCCTCCACCACCAGAATCTCCATGCGGCTCAGGATGCCACCGGCGCCGGATCCGTTCCTTAAGCGGTCTTCAGCTTTCTCAGCCTCGCTTCAGGGGCGCGGGTGCATGCTCTCGCCGATTTCGCCGGTCCGCCTCGGGCCGGTGTCCCGAGCGAGAGGGGGTGGGGGATGGCCGTCCTCCAGGAGCGGGCTGCCGGGGCCCGCGTCCCGGCCGGCGGCCGGAGAGCCGCCACGGCCGCGCCCGCCCGGCACCGCAGGCCGCGCCGTACGCTCCCGCCCAGCCTGGTGATGGCGGTGGGCACGGTGGTGTCCAGGGCCACCGGCTTCGTCCGCTCGGCGCTGCTGGTGGCGGTCCTCGGCTCGGGGGTGCTCGCGGACGGGTACAACGTGGCCAACACGGTGCCCAACATCCTCTTCGTGCTGCTGATCGGCGGCGCGCTGAACACCGCGCTGGTGCCCCACCTGGTGCGCGCCGCGAAGGAGTCGGCGGACGGCGGGGCGGCGCACGTCGACCGGCTGGTGACGGTTCTGGTCGCCGCCCTGCTGGTGCTGACGGCGGTGGTGGTGCCGGCCGCGCCGTACGTCGTGCGGGCCTACACCTCGTACGGCGGAGCGCAGTTGGGCGACACGGTGCTGCTGGCGTACCTGTGCCTGCCGCAGGTGTTCTTCTACGGGCTGTTCACGGTGCTCGGCCAACTCCTCAACGCCCGGCAGCGGTTCGCGCCGATGGCATGGGCCCCGGTGCTCAACAACCTGGTGGTGATCGGGGTGTTCGGCGGCTACCTCGGCCGGCACTCCTTCTCCGCCGCGGACCTGACGGTCCTCGGAGCCGGGACGACGGCCGGCGTGGTCGCCCAGAGCCTGGTGCTGCTGCCCTGCCTGCGGGCGGCCGGGGTACGGCTGCGCCCCCGCTGGGACTGGCGGCAGGCGGGGCTCGGCGAGCCTCTGCGGGCCGCCGGGTGGACGCTGCTGCTGGTGCTCTGCGACCAGGTGGGCTACTGGGTGGTGACCAGGCTGTCGACCGCGGCCGGAGCCGAGGCCGCCGCGGCCGGGCTGCCGGGCGTCGGGTACACCGCGTACAGCAGCGCGTACCTGCTGTGGATCGTGCCGCACGGGGTGGTCACGGTCTCGGTGGTCACGGCGGTCGTCCCCGCGCTCAGCGCCGCCGACTCCCCGCGTGCCGTCCGCTCGCTGCTGGCCCGCACCGTCCGCACCGTCGGGGTGGTCACCGTCCCGGCGGCCTGCGCGTTCGCGGTCCTCGCGCCGCAGCTGTGCGCGCTCGCCTTCGGGCACGGCCGCACCGATCCGGCCGACGTCCTGGCCATCGCCGGGATGCTGACCGCCTTCGCGCCCGGCCTGGTCCTCTACTCGGCCTCGTACGCGCTGACCCGCACCTTCTACGCGCTCGGCGACAGCCGCACGCCCTTCCTGCTCAACCTGCTGCCCGTCGCCGCCACGGCCCTCGGGGCGGTGCTCTGCCACCAGTTGCTGCCGCTGCGCTGGGCCGTCACCGGGATGGCCGGGTGCTACGGCGGATCGTTCCTGCTCACTGTCCTGGCCGCGGCCCTGCTGCTGCGCCGCCGGCTCGGGCCGCTGCGCGTGCTCGGGGCCCACGTGAAACCGCTGCTGGCCGCCCTCCCGGCCGCTGCCGCCGCCTGGTGGGCCACCAGGTACGGCCTCGTCACGGCCGCCGCGGCCCTCGCCGTCCTGTACCTCCTGCTCGCCCACCTCCTCCGGATCGACGAACTGTCCGCCCTCACCAAGCGATTGCGCCGCCGCCCATGACCCAGCTCCCCGCCGACGTCACCCGAGTCCTCGACGCCCTCCTCCCCGAGGGCCACCCCCTGCGCGCCCAGGTCCCGCGGCTGCGCATCGAGTGCCGCTGCGCCTGCGGCTGCACCGCGTACTTCACCGGCCCCGGCACCGTCACCCGCGCGGAGGTCGTGGCCGGGGCCGTCATCGGCTGCGACGGAGAGGTCCTCCTCTTCGCCGAGGACGGACGCCTCTCCTGGCTGGAGGTCTGCTCCTGGACCGACCCCAAACTCACCCTCGCCGAAGCGGCCCGCCACCTGCTCGGGGAACCCGGCAGGCCGGACTGACCGCCGTTCGGGGCGTGCCTGCCGTGCTCGTTCCCGGCTTCGACCCGCACGCCGTCCCCGGCCCGGACGGCGACGCCGCCCGGGCCGTCCTCGTCTTCCACACCGGCATCACCGACAGCGTCGAAGCCGCCCGGCGCCGGCTGCCGCAGGACGTGGACCCCGGGCGTCAATGACCGAGGCCGAAGTCCCTGGCATGGGTGATACTCGTTGCGTTTGCTTCGAATATTGCGAATAATTCATTGAGCGAGGAGGCTGTCATGTCATCCATGACCGATGGCCGGAAGATCGCCCCGGGTGCGGTTGACGCGGAATCCGCGGCGCGCGCGCTGCGGAGACTCAAGGACTACCTGGCCCACACCGCGCGGCCCGACGAGGACGTGCGGATCCTCACCGAGACCGGCGACGACGTGCTGGTGCTCCCCCGTCCGACGGTCGAGATGTTCGCGGCGATCCTCGCCGCCGTGGCCGGAGGGCAGGGTGTCCAACTGGTGCCCGTCGACGCCGAGGTGTCGACGCAGGTGGCCGCCGAGATGCTGAACGTCTCGCGGCCCTACCTGATCGGGCTTCTGGAGCGGGGGGAGATGCCCTACCGGCTGGTCGGGCGGCACCGCCGGGTCCGTCTGGACGACCTGGCGGCCTACCGGCGGGCGGACGATCGTCGGCGCAAGGACGCCGCCGACGAGCTCTCGCGCCTCGACCAGGAGTTGGGACTGGACTGAGCCATGGCATTCGTTGTCGTCTACGACGCGTGCGTGCTGTACCCGAACACGCTGCGCGACCTCCTGTGACGGCCAACCTCAAGGGCTTCCCGGAGAGCTGCCTGGCGGAATGGGGGATCGAGGCGAAGTCGCCGGATGACTTCGTCCTCGACCTCATCGGACTGGACGACCGGGTCGTGTACTCCTGCGTCCAGGAGATCGCGGATGCCCGGCGCAACCCGCCGACGACCTTCGAGGACGTCCTGGGGATCCTCGAACGCTCCGGATTGATCGAGGTGGCGGCAGCCTTGCGGGCGGGGCCGATGCCGATCGCCTGAGCCGGCGAGGGTTCGGGTACCGCTCTTCGGCGTGGGACGTCGGCTCGGTCTCCTACGCGTCGGGGAGGGGGCGCTGGTAGGCGAGGGCGGGGCGGTCGTCGAGGAGGAACTCGTGGGCGAGTCGGAAGCCGTTGCGGGTGAGGACGGCCTGCGAGGCCGGGTTGTCGACGGTGGTGACGGCGGTGACGGCGCGGAGGCCGTAGGCGGTGGCGGCGAGGCGGCAGGCCTCGGCCACGGCGGCGGAGGCGATGCCGCGGCCGGTGGCGGACTCGGCCACCCGGTAGCCGAGTTCGGCGCTGCCGTCGGCGAGGTCGACGAGGTTGACCCGGGCGACGACCTCCCCGTCCGCGTCGAGCACCACGTGGAACCGGCAGGTGCCCTCGGCCTGCTCGGCGAGGAGGGCGGCGTGGCGCTCCGCGAACCCGGCGAAGTAGGCGTCGCCGCGGTCCGGGACGCTGCGGGCGAAGTACGCGCGGTTGGCGCGTTCGAAGGCCAGCAGGGCGTCGGCGTGGTCGGGGCGCAGCGGTTCCACGGTGATCATCACGCCAGTCTGCCGCGCAGGGCCTCGGTGAACCACTCGAATACGTCCCGCAGGCTCTCCTGGACCGGCCAGCCGTTGACGGTCGCCATCAGCTGCCAGTAGCGCTCGGCGCGGGGGTCGTCGGCGGTCCCGAGGCGGTCGAACAGCCACTGCCGCAGTGCGGCGTCGTCCGGGCGGCCGAAGGCCTCGGCGTAGGCGGCGGTGAGGGTGGCGACGACGGGGCCGGCGTCGGGGGAGGCCGGGGCGACGCCGGCCGCCAGCGCGGCCCGGACCCGGGAGGTCACCGTCCCGGTGAGTTCGGTGTGCAGGCCGGTGCGGTCCCCGTCCGCGCGTTCGGCGGCCTGGTGTTCGGCCATCTTCCGTACGGCCGCGCGGAAGTCCGGGTCCTGGACGAGTTCGCCCAGTTCGACCCAGGCCTCGACCTGCTCCGGCCGTGGCTCGTCGGGCAGTTCGGGCATCGCGGAGCGCATCATGGCGACGAACTCCGGGTTGGCGTCCAGGCCGCCGAAGGCCTCGTCGACGAAGTCGTGGACCAGACGCCGGCGTTCGGCGTCGGAGAGCTTGGCGAGCTTGTGCATGAGTCTCATCTCCTCGGGGGTGGAACCGCGTTGGGCGACGGCGAGCAGCACCGCCCGGCGCAGCCGCAGCGTGCGGATCTGCACCTCCAGCGCCTCGGCGTGCGCGGCGGCGACCTCGGGCAGCGGGGCCTGCCGCTCCAGCACCCGGCGGATCGCGGGCAGGTCGAGCCCGAGTTCGCGCAGGGTGCGGACGAGGTCCAGCCGGGCGAGCGCGTGGACGTCGTACCGCCGGTAGCCGGCGGTGGTGCGGGCGGTGGGCGGCACGAGGCCCGTGTCGGCGTAGAACCGGATGGCCTTGACGGTGAGTCCGGTGCGCCGGGCGAGGTCGCCGATCGAGTAGAGCGTGTCGCTGCCGTCCGCGCCGTCGCTGCCGTCGCTGCCGTCGCTGCCGCCGATGCCATCGGTGTCGTCCGTGCCGTCCGTGCCGTCCATGTGGTCCACCTTGGCGTCTCCCCCTGGGGGAGACTCAACCCCGCCCTCTAAGGTCGTGGCCATGAACGACACTGACAACGGGGCCTCGATCCGCGTCCTCCTCGCCGAGGACCAGGGAATGGTCCGGGAGGCGCTGGCCGCGCTGCTCGGGCTGGAGGGGGACATCGACGTCGTCGCGCAGGTCGGGCGCGGGGACGAGGTGGTGGCGGCGGTGCTGGCGAACGACGTGCAGGTCGCCGTGCTGGACATCGAGATGCCGGGGATGACGGGCATCGAGGCGGCCGCCGAGCTGAGTCGTCAGGCGCCCCGGACGAAGGTGGTCATCGCGACGACCTTCGGGCGCCCCGGCTACCTGCGCCGGGCGATGGAGTCCGGCGCGGACGCCTTCCTGGTGAAGGACGCGCCGGCCGCCGAGCTGGCCGAGGCGATCCGCCGGGTGCTGCGCGGCGAGCGGGTGATCGACCCGGCGCTGGCCGCCGCCGCGCTGGCCGAGGGCGCCAACCCGCTGACCCCGCGCGAGCGGGACGTGCTGGGCGCGGCCGCCGACGGCGCGGTGAACGCGGACATCGCCAGGCGGCTGCACCTGTCCGAGGGGACGGTGCGCAACTACCTGTCGATGGCGATCCAGAAGACCGAGGCGCGCAACCGCACCGAGGCGGTCCGGATCGCCCGGGAGAAGGGCTGGCTCTGACCCGTCGGCACCGTGAGCCCTGTCACCGATCTCCGTGGTCAGTACACCTAGTTCAGCCGGTGCCTGGCCGCCCTGGCCTCCTGCCGGACCTTGGCGGCGGTGTCCGGGTCGAAGGCGTCCAGGATCTGCGCGTAGGCGTCCATCTCCGCCGAGCCGCCGAGGAAGTCCCCGGTGCGGACGAGGAGTTCGGCCCGCTCCAGGCGCAGCTGGGCGGGGTGCCTGGGCAGCAGCAGGGCGAGTTCGGCGGCCCAGAGCTGGGTGCGGGCGTGTTCGGGGCGGTCGGCGGCCCAGGCGCGGATGTTGCCGAGCACCCGCAGCACGATGTCGAGCGGCTGGGCCGGGGTCAGCAGGGCGGGGCCGAACTCCTGCCCTGCGGCGGCGACCAGCTGCTCGGCGTCCTCCGGGTCGAGCAGTCGTCCGCCGTGGAACGGGTCGGCCAGGACGTAGTCCTCGCCGCCCGCGGGGCCGCCCACCGCGACGATGAAGTGGCCGGGCAGCGCGATGCCGTGGACGGTCAGCCCGGCCCGCCGGCCGACCGCCATCCACACCAGCGAGAGCGTGATCGGCAGCCCGCGCCGGCGCCGCAGCACCTCGGGCAGCAGCGAGGACTCCAGCCGCCGGTAGTCCGCCGGCTGCCCGTGGAAGCGCTCCCGTCCGCCGAGCACCGCGGCGAGCAGGGCGGCGGTCTCCTCGGGCCCGACGGGCGCCCGCTCGGCGACCGCCAGCCGGACCGCCGCCGCGTGCCGCTCCAGCGCGGCCTCGCAGGCGGCGAGCAGTGCGTCCACGCCCGGTGGTTCGCCGGGGTCGTCCGGGTCGGGCACCATGCCGTGCTCGGCGGCGGCGAGCAGGCACAGCAGCACCGGGTCGGGCTGTTCGGCGCGGGCGGCGGTCCGGAAGCGGTCTCTGCTCTGCTCGGTCACGGTGACGGCGACGGCTTTCGTACGGCGGACGGACAAGGCGGCGGACGGACGGGGGAGGCGGGACGGCGCGGCCGCTATCCCTGGGGAAGGAGGGCGTAGTGGTAAGTGTGACTGGTCGCGAAGCCGAGTCCGTCATAGAGCGCGATCGCTCCCGCGTTCTCCGCCTCGACCTGGAGGTAGGCGCCGCTCGCCCCCTCCTCGGCCGCGCGCGAGGCGAGCACCGCCATGACCGCCGTCGCCAGCCCGGCCCGCCGGGCGTACGGCTGGACCTCGATCGCGCCGAAGCAGGCCCAGGGGCCGTCGATGACGCAGCGTCCGATCGCCGCCGGCGGCTGTCCCGGAGCGCCGGGCACGGTGGCGAACCAGACCGAGGGCCCGCCGTGCAGCACCTGGCGGGCCGCCTCCTCCACCGCCGGGTCGCCGCCGACCCGCCGGTACACCGACATCCACCGCGCGTCCGCCGTCCGCGCCAGCCGTACCCGGTCGTGCCCGGAGCCGACCCGGGAGAGGCCGGCCAGCGGGGCGGTGCGGACCAGGGTGGGCGCGTACCCGGCGCCCAGCCGGTCGAGCTCGGCGACCAGCGGATCCGGCGAGCCGGGGGAGATCACCTCGACGTACGCGGGCAGGCCGCGCGCCGCGTACCAGGCGCGGACCGCCGCCAGCGCCTGAGGCAGCGGCAGCCCGGGCTCCCCGAGCGCCTGGACGGAGTTGGCCCGCCGGGTGAACCCGGCCGCGGCGCGCAGCGTCCACTCGCCGAGCGGCTCCCGCTCGACGGCCGGCCAGCCGCGTCCCGCGATCCGCTGCAGCTCGACCGGCGTGGTGACCGGCAAGGTCGCGCGTCGGACCGGAAACCGCGGCACCACCTTGCCTGCGACCAGCAGCTTCTCCGGCAAGAACACCGGATCGCCGGCGCGGGGGACGATCGTCAACCCATGATCGTCCCACGATGTGAGCACACCGATCGAATCCCGGAACACCGGCCGGTCGTCCACGAACTCCGAGAGGCGCCGTACGGACACGCGTCGTCCCACGTCAGAGCGATCTATCCGGACCTCGGGACGATCGTCCGCCGGGTTGCCCGTCGTCATCTGGCCACCTCCTGTGCATTTGCGGTCTCCGACCCGCGATACTAGGGGCGGGCATCGACGACGCCGCGCTCACCGCGCACGGCAGCAGAACAGAACGGGCCACCAGGCCCTTCCGAGGAGGAAAGACAGCGTGACCTACGTCATCGCGCAGCCTTGTGTCGACGTGAAGGACAAGGCGTGCATCGAAGAGTGCCCGGTTGACTGCATCTACGAGGGCGAGCGATCGCTCTACATCCACCCGGATGAGTGTGTCGACTGCGGCGCTTGCGAGCCGGTCTGCCCGGTCGAGGCGATCTTCTACGAGGACGACACTCCGGAGGAGTGGAAGGACTACTACAAGGCGAACGTCGAGTTCTTCGACGACCTGGGCTCGCCCGGCGGCGCCTCCAAGCTCGGCCTGATCGAGCGTGACCACCCCTTCATCGCCGCTCTGCCGCCGCAGAACGCCGACCACTGACGATCGGTGGCAGAACAGCTGTGAGCACCAACAGCACGCGCGCGCCGTTCCCGGGCCACCCGGGGGCGGCGCGCCGCGTTTCGGACAAGCTCCCGGTCTTCCCCTGGGACAAGCTGGAGCCGTACAAGAGGACCGCGCTGGCCCACCCCGGCGGGCTCTGCGACTTCTCCGTCGGCACCCCGGTGGACCCGGTCCCCGAGGTGATCCAGAAGGCGCTGGCCGCGCACACCGACACGCCCGGCTACCCGACCGTCTGGGGCCCGCTGGAGCTGCGCGAGGCGATCGCCGGCTGGCTGCACCGCCGGCTCGGCGCGGAGATCGGCCCGCAGGCCGTGCTGCCGACCGTCGGCTCCAAGGAGCTGGTGGCCTGGCTGCCGACCCAGCTCGGCCTCGGCCCCGGCGACCAGGTCGCCTACCCGCGGCTGGCCTACCCGACCTACGAGGTGGGTGCCCGGCTGTGCGGCGCCGAACCGGTCGAGTACGGCTCGGTGGACGAGCTGGACGGCTCCCGGGTGCGCCTGCTCTGGGTGAACTCGCCCTCCAACCCGACCGGCCGGGTGCTGGGCGCCGACGAGCTGCGCCGCGCCGTCGAGTGGGCCAGGGAGCACGGGGCGCTGCTGGTCAGCGACGAGTGCTACCTGGAGCTGGGCTGGGAGGCCGATCCGGTCTCCGTCCTGCGTCCGGACGTCTGCGGCGACGGCCACGAGGGCCTGCTGGCCATCCACTCGCTCTCCAAGCGCTCCAACCTGGCCGGCTACCGCGCCTCCTTCGTGGCGGGCGACCCGGTGGTGGTCAAGGAGCTGCTGGAGGTGCGCAAGCACGGCGGCATGATCGTGCCGGCGCCGGTCCAGGCAGCGACCGTCGCGGCGCTCGCGGACGACGCGCACGTCGCCGAGCAGCGTGAGCGGTACGCGGCCCGGCGCTCGGCGCTGCGGGCGGCGCTGGAGGCGTACGGCTTCCGGATCGAGCACTCCGAGGCGAGCCTCTACCTGTGGGCGACCCAGGACCGCCCGTGCTGGGAGACCGTGGCCGAACTGGCCGGGCTGGGCATCCTGGTGGCGCCCGGCGACTTCTACGGTCCGGCCGGCGACCGCTTCGTGCGGGTCGCGTTCACCGCGACCGACGAGCGGGTCGCCGCGGCCGTGGAGCGGCTGAACGCGGGGCGCTGAGCCTCCCTGAGGGGCCGTACGGCGAAGGGGCCGGTGTCACGGACACCGGCCCCTTCGGCCGTTCCGGCCCGGCCGTACGGGAGCACACCCGGGCGGAGCACCGTACGGGCGCACGGAGCCCCGCCGGTGCGGAACACCGCCCGGCCGTACGGATCGCGGCCGGGCGGCGGTGCGGAGCACGGCCCGGCGCCGTGGCGCCCGGCCGGGCCGTGTGAGCTACAGCGGCAGCCCGTTCAGGCCGCCGCCGTTGAGGCCGCCCAGCAGGCCGCTGAGCGGGCCGAGCGCGCCGGTGAGGCCGGACAGCGGGCTGTTCTGGCCGAGGTCGGCACCGCCGAGGCGGTTGGCCGACCCGTGCTCGGCCAGGCCGAGCACGTCGGTGGCGGGGAGGTCGGCCGGCAGGGCCTGCTGGACCGAGCCGAGCGGCAGCGCCCGCTGCACCGCGCCGACCGGCAGCGCGTCGGCGACGGCGGTGCCGCCGGGGACGGCCCCGGTGAGGTTCTCGGCGCCCGGCACGGCCTGGGTGACCGTGCCGGCCTGGGTGAGCCCGCCGAGCGGGCCCGTGTCGGCGAGGGCGCTGCGGTTGCCCGTGCTCTTGCCGGTGACGGCCTCGCCGAGCTTGCCGGCCAGAGCCGAGGCGACCCTCGGGGTGACCGAGGAGAGCTGGCCGGCGGTCGCGGCGGTCTGGTCGACCGGAGCGGTCAGCGAGCCGGCCTTCTCGTTCGCCTCGGGCAGCTGCTGGGCGACGATGTTGCCGGCGGCGTCGGCGGAGGCCGGTACGCCCGCGGCGACGGTGGCCGCGCCGGTGCTGCCGGCGGCCTGGCCGAGCTGGTGGGTGGTGTGCTGGAGGGTGGAACCGGTGTCGGTGTTGGTCAGCTGGCCCAGCGGTGCCGCGAGGTCGCTCTTGGGCAGCAGGGCGTCCCCGCCCAGGGCGGACGCGGAGCCGGCCGCGACCAGCGGGGTCGCTCCTGCGGCCACGACGAGCGCGGCCTGGGCGATCCGGCGCGTGAGGGAGTGAGACATGGGGCTCCTCGAAGGGGTCTGGGTCCGTCCCGTCCGCCCCGGGGACCGGGTGTGGACGACCGGGCGGACGACGTTGTTACCGCTTGAGAAGCCAGAAGGTTTCGGCCCGGGCAAGGGAGATGTCTGACCGACCATCGGATCGTACGACTGCGACGATGCCGTCCGCCGGGCCCGGTCGGACGCCGTCGAACCGGCCCCGGCCAAGGGGAGTGACGGTTCTCCACCCTGGTTCGCCGGAACGGGCGGCCGGTCCACCGGCGTTGACCCGAATCACCCGATCGGCGGCAACCCGAACACCTGTGCGTCAGCCCTTGCCGACCGGCGCCAGGGTGACCTGGACGAGCTTGGTCGAGGTGCCCGAGGTCTGCGTCTGCCAGCCGTCCTCGGACTTGGACTTGCGCCAGATCTTCCCGTCGTAGGCGACCGTCGCGACGCCCAGCTGCTGGGCCTGGGCGACGGCCCAGTGGGCCACCTCCCAGCCGATGGCCCGCTCGGCGCTCACCCCGCCGTCCGCACCGGCGTCCGAGGAGGAGGTCAGCGCGGTGGTGGCCGGGTCCGGGGTCAGCGAGACCGCGTTCTCGGCGCCCTTGATGGTCGAGGCGTAGCCGGTCGCCGGGGTCACCGTGCGGCCGAACTCCCGGCGCACCCGGTCGGACAGCACCTGGGCCCGGTCCGGAGCCGCGACCGGAGCCGCGGTGGCGCCCGGGGCGGCGGTGGCACCCGGGGCGGGGGAGGAGGAGTCCTCCGGGTCCGGCCTGGCGTAGTCGCGCACCACACAGGAGAACGAGGCGGGCTCGCGGCCGGCCAGCGCCGAGGTGAGCAGCGTCGCCTTGGTCTCGTGCTTGGCGTAGGCCTGCGGGTAGCCGCTCTTCTGCACCGTCTGCGCGGCGTCGGTCAGCGGCATCCGGGTGTAGCCGGGGACCTTGACCAGGCCGTCCAGGAACTTGTTGGTCGCGTACACAGGGTCCGCGATCTGCGCCGGGGTGCCCCAGCCCATCGACGGCCGCTGCTGGAACAGGCCGATCGAGTCCCGGTCGCCGCCCGCGAGGTTGCGCAGCTTGGACTCCTGCATCGCGGTCGCCAGCGAGATCGTGGTCGCCCGGTCCGGCAGCGCGCGCGAACGCGCCACCGCGGCGATCGTGGCGGCGTTGGCGGCCTGCGGCAGCTCCAGCGTGCCGTTGCCCGCCGCCGTCTTCACCGTGCACTCCTCGGACGCGTCCGGCTTGAAACCGAACCACCAGATCCCGACCACGGCCAGCCCGGAGACCAGGGCGAGACCGAGCAGCCCCACGATCACCATCAGCAGGGCGCGCAGTGGCCCGCGGCGTCGAGTGGGCTCCTCCTCGTCGCCCAGCTCCACGCTGCTCCTTCTCCTGGCCACCGTCGCCCCTCTCGTGCCTGCTCCTTGATCCGACACCGTACCCACTCGGACGGATGTGCGGCGCCCCCCGGTTGCCGATTGCCCGCCCGCTCTCCTCCGGAGCGCCCCCCGGTCCGGGCGGTGAGGCCGGTCCGGGTCACCGGGCGGCCGCCCCGCGCGGACTAGGCTGGCGCCCATGAGCAGCCCGAACCCGACGCCCCTGGACCTCACTCTCGACGGCGGCACGCTGACCGCCAGGCTCGTCGACTTCCCCTCGGTGAGCGGCGACGAGCAGGCGCTCGCCGACGCCGTGGAGGCCGCCCTGCGCGGCTACCCGCACCTCACCGTGGACCGTCACGGCAACAACGTGGTGGCCCGGACGAACCTGGGCCGCGCCGAACGCGTCGTGCTGGCCGGCCACCTGGACACCGTGCCGATCGCCGACAACCTCCCCTCCCGCGTCGAGGGGGACCTGCTGTACGGCTGCGGCACCACGGACATGAAGTCCGGGGTGGCCGTCCAGCTGCGGCTGGCCGCCGGCCTGACCGAGCCCAACCGCGACCTCACCTTCGTCTTCTACGACTGCGAGGAGGTGGAGGCCAGCCGCAACGGCCTGGGCCACCTGGCCAAGGACCGCCCGGAGCTGCTGGCCGGCGACTTCGCGGTGCTGATGGAGCCGAGCGGGGGCATGGTCGAGGGCGGCTGCCAGGGCACCCTGCGGGCGCAGGTCAGGCTCACCGGCGTGCGCGCCCACTCGGCCCGCAGCTGGCTCGGCGACAACGCCATCCACCACGCCGCCGAGGTGCTCACCCGACTGGAGAACTACCGGCCGCGCCGGGTGGAGATCGACGGCCTGGAGTACCGCGAGGGCCTGAACGCGGTCCGGATCGACGGCGGCGTGGCCGGCAACGTGATCCCGGACGAGTGCGTCGTCACGGTCAACTTCCGCTTCGCCCCGGACCGCGACGAGGCGGACGCGAGGAAGCACGTGCAGGAGGTCTTCGCGGGCTTCGAGGTGGTGGTCACCGACTTCGCCGCGGGCGCCCTGCCCGGTCTCGCCCAGCCGGCCGCCCAGGCCTTCCTGGCGGCCACCGGCGGCCAGGCCAGGGCCAAGTTCGGCTGGACCGACGTCGCCAGGTTCAGCACGCTCGGCGTCCCCGCGGTCAACTACGGGCCCGGCGACCCGAACCTCGCGCACAAGCGGGAGGAGCACTGCTCGCTGAGCGCCATCGCCGAGGCCGAGGAGCGGCTGCGCGCCTGGCTGACCGGCTGAGCCGGGCGGCCCGGCTCGGCCGGCCCGCGGTCGAACGCCACCTTCCGGTTGCCCAACCGACCTTCCCCCGTTGCCTGAAAACGGGGGAAGGCGGGCGTAGGGTTTCGTCATGACAGGCACAGGAGACGAGAAGCACTACGGCCACGGTCCCGAGCAGGTCGGGGTGCCGCGGAAGAAGAAGGCCTGGCCCGAGAAGCAGAAGGGCCCGGTGCTGGTGCGCCGGGACCAGGTCGGCACGAGCACCACGGACCAGCGCCTGCTGGACACCACCGGCCCCACCGACTGGCTGCACACCGACCCGTGGCGGGTGCTGCGGATCACCTCCGAGTTCGTCGAGGGCTTCGGCGCCCTCGCCGAACTCCCGCCCGCGATCAGCGTCTTCGGCTCCGCCAGGACCCCGGCCGACTCGCCGGAGTACGAGGCGGGTACGGCCATCGGCCGGGCCCTCGCCGAGGCCGGCTACGCGGTGATCACCGGTGGCGGCCCGGGCGCGATGGAGGCGGCCAACCGCGGCGCCTCCGAGGCGGGCGGGCTCAGCGTCGGGCTCGGCATCGAGCTGCCCTTCGAGCAGGGCCTCAACGAGTTCGTCGACCTGGGGCTGAACTTCCGTTACTTCTTCGTCCGCAAGACGATGTTCGTGAAGTACTCGCAGGGCTTCGTGGTCCTGCCCGGCGGCCTCGGCACGCTGGACGAGCTGTTCGAGGCGCTCACCCTGGTGCAGACGAAGAAGGTCACCCGCTTCCCGGTGATCCTCTTCGGCAGCGCGTACTGGGGCGGCCTCTACGAGTGGCTGAAGGACACCCTGGTCGCGCAGGGCAAGGCGGCCCCGCACGACCTGGAGCTGTTCCACGTCACCGACGAGATCGACGAGGTCATGAAGATCCTCGCCGACGCCCGCCGGCCCGCGAACGAGATCTAGGCCCGAGCCCTAGGCCAGCCCCCGGCGGGCGACCGCCGGGGGGCGGGTGCCCCGGATCGAGGCGACCATGTCCAGCACCTGGCGGGTCTGCTCGACCTGGTGCACCCGGTAGACCTGCGCGCCCAGCCAGGCGGAGACCGCCGTGGTGGCCAGGGTGCCGAGCAGCCGCTCGTTCACCGGCTTGTCCAGGGTCTCGCCGACGAAGTCCTTGTTGGAGAGCGAGACCAGCACCGGGAAGCCAGTCGCGGTCATCTCCGGCAGCCGCCGGGTGGCCTCCAGCGAGTGCCGGGTGTTCTTGCCGAAGTCGTGGCCCGGGTCGATGATCACCGCGTCCCGCCGTACGCCCAGCTCCACCGCGCGCTCGGCCAGCCCCACGGTCACCCGCAGGATGTCCGCCATCACGTCCTCGTACCCGGTCCGGTGCGGCCGGGTGCGGGGCTCGGCACCGCCGGCGTGGGTGCAGACCAGCCCGGCTCCGTGCCGGGCGGCGACCTCGGCGAGCTTCGGGTCCACCCCGCCCCAGGCGTCGTTCAGCAGGTCGGCGCCGACCTCGCAGACCGCCTCGCCGACCTCGTGCCGCCAGGTGTCCACGCTGATCACCGCCTCGGGGTGGCGCTTGCGCAGCTCGGCCACGAAGGGCACGGTGCGCCGCAGTTCCTCCTCGACGGTGACCTCGTCGCCGGGCCCCGCCTTCACCCCGCCGATGTCCAGGATCGCCGCGCCCTCGGCCATCGCCCGGTCCGCGGCGGCGAAGGCGGCCTCGTCGGCGAAGGTCGCACCCCTGTCGAAGAACGAGTCCGGCGTCCGGTTGACGATCGCCATGATCACCAGCTCGTCGTCACCGAATTCCCGCGGTCCCAGGCGCAGTGCCACCGATGTCTCCTCCACAGCTCCTGCGGGTGCGATGATGGCCCCCGGCCTCACTAAGGGACCATGCTGTCATGATCAGTGTGGTTCCCTGCCACCTCATAGCGGACCGGCCGGGAGTTCGGGAGGACAGCTCGTGTTCTGGGTGATCGTGGTCGCCATGGCCGTGGTGGTCGGCGGTGCCGCCCTGGTGGCGCTCGGCGGGGGAGGTTCGATGCCGGAGGCGGCACCGGACCGCGTCTCCGCACGGCTGCCGCAGGACCGCCCGCTGGGCAAGGCGGACGTGGACGAACTGCGCCTGCCGATGGCGCTGCGCGGCTACCGGATGGACGAGGTGGACGACGTCCTGGACCGCCTCGGTGCCGAACTCGCCTACCGCGACGCGCGGATCGCCGAGCTGGAGGCCGCCGCCCACCTGCGCGGCGCCGTCGAGGCGACCGCCGCCCCCGACCCGGCGGCCGAACCGCTGCCCGGCCTGGAGGAGTTCGCCCAGGTGGTCGAGCCGGCCGTGGCGCTCACCAAGCAGCCGGCCGGGGAGCAGACCCCCGAGGACGCGAAGCCGGGGCGGGACCGGTGACGGCGGCGGACGGCGCGGTGCTCGGCGCGGACGGCCTGCGCCGCTGCGGCTGGGGCGACTCCCCCGAGGACTACCGCTTCTACCACGACACCGAGTGGGGCCGCCCGGTGCACGGCGACGACGCGCTGTTCGAGCGGGTCAGCCTGGAGGCCTTCCAGTCCGGACTGTCCTGGCTGACCATCCTGCGCCGCCGCGAGGGCTTCCGGGCCGCGTTCGCGGGCTTCGAGATCGCCAAGGTCGCCGAGTTCGGCGAGGCGGAGCAGGAGCGCCTGCTCGCCGATCCGGGCATCATCCGCAACCGGGCCAAGATCGAGGCGGCGATCTCCAACGCGCGGGTCGCCCGCGACCTGGAGGGCGGCCTGGACGCGCTGATCTGGGGGTTCGCCCCGGAGCCCGGCCGGCCGGCCCCCCGCGCCCTGGGCGAGGTGCCGGCCGTCACGCCCGAGTCGACGGCGCTGGCGAAGGCGTTGAAGAAGGAGGGCTTCCGCTTCGTCGGCCCGACCACCGCCTACGCCCTGATGCAGGCCTGCGGGCTGGTCGACGACCACCTGGCGGACTGCCACGTCCGGACCGGCGCCCGGGGCTGACCACCGGGTCCGGGCCGGCCGGCCCGGACCCGCCGAGGCCGTCGGCGGCCCGGGTGCGTCAACGGCCCGGGTGCGTCAACGGCCCGGGTGCGTCAACGGCCCAGGTACGTCGGCTTCTCCTTGGCGATGAAGGCGCGCACCGCGATCCTGTGGTCCTCGCTCTCGCCGGCCAGTGTCTGCAACTCGTCCTCCTTGTCGAGGAGTTCGTCCAGCGAGTGGGAGGCGCCGTACGCCAGCGACTCCTTGACGGCGCCGTAGGCGACGGTCGGGCCCTCGGCCAGCTCGCGGGCGAAGACCCGTGCGGTGGCGGCGAGTTCCCCGGCCGGCACCACCTTGGTGGCCAGGCCCAGCTCCATCGCCTCGGCGGCCTTCACCGTCCGGGGCAGCATCAGCAGCTCGGTCGCCCTGGCGTGCCCGACCAGCCGGGGCAGCGTCCAGGAGGCGCCCGAGTCGGCGGTCAGCCCGATCCCGGTGAAGGCGGTGTTGAAGCCGGCCCGGTCGGAGAGGACGCGGAAGTCGCAGGCGAAGGCGAGCGAGGCACCCGCGCCGGCCGCCACCCCGCCGACCGCGGCGACGGTCGGCTTGCGCATCCCGGCCAGCGCCCGCACCAGCGGGTTGTAGTGCTCGGCGACGGTCCGCAGCGCTCCCTCGCCGGTCTCCTCGGCCCGATTCAGCATGGCCAGGTGCTCGTTCAGGTCCTGCCCGACGCAGAACGCCCGCTCGCCCGCCCCGGTCAGCAGCACGGCCCGCACCGCCGGGTCGTCGGCCGCCGCGGTCACGGTGTCGCGCAGCGCGACCTTGGTGGCCACGTCGAGGGCGTTCATCGCCTCCGGGCGGTTGATGGTGATGACGGCGAGGCCGCCGTCCAGCTCGTACTGCACGGAATCGGACATGGGTGAGGGCTCCCGGGGTCGTGGCGGTGTCAGTCGTGTGTGTCAGGATGCCGGAGCACGCGGGGGCCTGGGGAGTGTGAGGTATCGCACCTTCCCGTGGCGTCCGCACCGCCGCCACGCCGGGGCTTATGACATGAATTGCGACGGTTGGGGGCGGTCCGGCCGTGGTTGCACCGAGAGTGATGTTGGTCATCAGCCCGTGGCATGCGGGATAATGGCTTCCGATCAATGCGTTCGATACCGGCGGTGGACGGACTGCCGGTGCGTAGCTGAGCGGTTGCAGGAAGGGGAACGAGCATGGCGGCCATGAAGCCGCGGACGGGTGACGGCCCGCTCGAAGTCACCAAAGAGGGGCGGGGCATCATCATGCGCGTTCCGCTCGAAGGCGGCGGACGCCTTGTGGTGGAGCTCACGCCTGACGAGGCCGACGCCCTCGGCGAGGCCCTGAAGAAGGCCTGCGGCTGACCGCAGCAGGTGCTCGCCATCTCCTGGGGATGTGCAGCCGGGCCCGGGTACGACGTCACGTCGGCCCGGGCCCGCGCGTTTTCCGCCCCGCCGGGGCCCGGTGGCCCACGGCCCCGGAACGGCCGCACAGGGGCTGCCCGGCGGCCTCTCGGCGGCCGCTCAGCGCTTGATGGCGCAGAGCAGCCCGTCCGACACCGGCAGCAGCGCCGGCAGCAGGGCCTCGCTCTCCCGCACGTCCCTGACCAGGTCCCTGACCGCCCCGGTCTGCGGGTCCTGGAGGTCTGGCTCGGCCAGCCGGCCCTCCTGGAAGACCCCCTCGAAGCAGACCATCCCGCCCGGCCGCAGCAGCCGCAGCGCCTCCAGCAGGTACTCGCAGGACTCGGCCGGATCGCCGTCGCAGAACACCAGGTCGTACTGGCCGTCGGCGAGCCGGGGCAGCACCTCCAGCGCCCGGCCCGGTATGAACCTGGAGCGGTTGGCCGCGAACCCGGCCGCCTGGTACGCCTCGCGGGCCAGCTGCTGGCGCACCGGCTCCGAGTCGACGGTGGTGAGCACGCCGTCCGGCCGCATCCCGCGCAGCAGGTAGACCCCGGACACCCCGGTGCCGGTGCCGATCTCGGCCACCGCCTTGGCGTCCAGCGCGGCCGCGAGCAGCCGTAGGCAGGCCCCTCCGCTCGGCCCGATCGCCCGTATCCCGGTCCGCGCGGACTGTGCCCGGGCGTAGGTCAGCACCGCGTCCTCGCCCACGTAGGTGTCGGCGAGAGCCGCGCGTGCGGGCCCGAACTCGCTGATGGCTGCCTCTTCCGGAGCTCCGGGCGGCGACCCGGTGCCGAAGGATGTCGATATTTCCTGGCACAGGTTACTGGCCGACCGGGAACTGCGTACGGCGGCGGGCCGTTGTCATGACGGACCGGGTGCGGAAGTCCTCCCGGGCACTTTTATCCGGGCTTGACGGGTGAGGTGGATATGGTGGTGGCCCTGCTGGGCAGAAGAGCCGACCGAGGAGGTGTGGCCGAGGGCGACGTCCCTGTGCGGCGGCACCCCCGCGGCACCGCGTCAGCCCGTACGCCGAAGCCCGTGATGAACCAGCCTGCGCACTCCGACCTGGACCAGCCCGTCGCCGCGACGCCGGCCACCGAGGCGCCCGCCCTCGCGACCTTCACCGAGGGTCCCGACGCGCAGACCTGGACTCCGCCCACCTGGGAGGAGATCGTCGAGGCGCACAGCGCCCGCGTCTACCGGCTCGCCTACCGACTGACGGGGAACCAGCACGACGCCGAGGACCTCACCCAGGAGGTCTTCGTCCGGGTGTTCCGTTCGCTGTCGACCTACACCCCCGGCACGTTCGAGGGCTGGCTGCACCGGATCACCACCAACCTGTTCCTGGACATGGTCCGCCGCCGCCAGCGCATCCGCTTCGACGCGCTCGGCGAGGACGCGGCCGAGCGGCTCGCCTCCCGCGAGCCCAGCCCGGCCCAGCACTTCAGCGACACCCACTTCGACGCCGACGTGCAGCACGCCCTGGACACCCTCGCCCCGGAGTTCCGCGCCGCCGTGGTGCTCTGCGACATCGAGGGCCTGTCCTACGAGGAGATCGCCGCCACGCTGGGTGTCAAGCTCGGCACCGTCCGCAGTCGCATCCACCGCGGCCGTTCGCACCTGCGCGCCGCGCTCAAGCACCGCGCCCCCGGCTCGGCCCCCGGCCGTGAGCGCCGCGGCGGCTCGGAGGAGCCGGTGCCCGTCGGTGTCGGCGCGGTCGAGGCCGCGGTCGCGCCCGGTGGGCGCGGACGGAGGCGGTCGTGAGCGGAACCAGCCGGTCCGGTTCGGACCGGTCGGACCCGTCCGACCGGCCTCCGACCCGACGGAGCTGGGGCCTGCCGGGCCGTCGCGGAGGCGACGAACCCGGTGAGCCCGTGCTGCCCCCGGTGGCGCTGCCCGCGGACTCGGCGCTGCACGCGCTTCCCGTCCGCCCCGCCGCACCCGCCGTCGAGGAGCACCACCTCGGCGAGCGCCTCTCCGGCTTCCTGGACGGCGAACTCGGCCACGACTCGCGCGACCGGGTCCAGGCCCACCTGGCGACCTGCCCGCAGTGCCTCGCCGAGGCCGACGAGGGCCGCGCCGTCAAGCACCTGCTGACCCGCACCGGCACGCCCGGCCCGTCCGCCGGGCTGATGGCCCGCCTGATGGCCGTCGGCAACCTGCCCGAGGACGCCCCGGCCGACCACGACTGGCAGGCCGGGCGCGGCCGCCGCGATGACGACGACGACCTGCCCGGCGGCGGGGTCGCCGCCACCGGCACGCTCGGCGGCAGCCGGCTCGACGGCGGCTCCTTCGGCCGCGGTGCCGGGGCCTCCTTCGGCGCCGGCGCGCTCGGCGCCGACTCCCCGCTGCCCGGGGTCGACCCGCGCGCCTTCGGCCGCGGCGCGGTGCTGCGGCCGCTGATGGGCCGGCGCTCCGGCCGTCCCGAACCCACCGCCGACGCCCCGGCCCGTCCGGAGCCGTCCGCGACCGCGTTCCGTGCCCCCGCCCGCGGCCGCCGGCTGGTCTTCGCCGCCGCGGGAGCCTTCTCCGTCGCCGCGGTGACGCTCGGCGGCGTCGGCGGGCTCACCCCGCAGGGCGAGGAGCGCCACGGCACCACCGTCAGCCCGCCCGGGGCCGGGAGCGGCCGCGGTGGCGGCCTCGTCCCGATGAACGCGCAGGTCCCGGTGGACTTCCCCGGCCGACCGGTCGCCGCGACCCGCGAGGCGACCCCGTCGGGCTCCCCCGAGCGCTACCCGGGCGGCGTGGCCGCGCTGCGCCAGCAGACCCGGTAGAGCGGCCCTCGAAGGACCGGGCACAGGCCCTCGACCGTTCGTCCGCACGGCCTCGGCCACCAGCAGGTCTTTACCACGGCTTCATCCCAGCGTGGACCAGGGACTCGCCGGTGGCCATTACCCTGTAGGAACCGTCGTCCGACGAGCTAGGGAGCAAAGGGTGTTCAGCGACGTAAGCGGGCTGGAGGTCCTGACCCTGGTCGTGATGGCGATCATCATCTTCGGTCCGGACAAACTGCCGAAGCTGATCCAGGACACCATGAACGTCGTCCGGAAGATCCGCTCCTTCGCCGACAACGCGAAGGAGGACATCCGCAGCGAGCTGGGCCCCGAGTTCCAGGACTTCGAGTTCGAGGACCTCAACCCCAAGACCTTCGTCCGCAAGCAGCTCATGGGCGACCAGGAGGACCCGCTGGGCCTCAAGGACATGAAGGACTCGCTGGACATCCGCTCCGTCCTGGACGACAAGCCGGCGGCGCCGGTGAACGGCCGCAGCGGCAGCGTCAGCTTCGAGAAGTCCGAGCCGGCCCCCGCCTCCGCCGGGGCCCCGCTGGCGCCCGGCGAGCGGCCCCCGTTCGACCCCGACGCCACCTGATCCGCGCCGCCGGTCCGCGTCGCGCGCGGCGCTCCGGCAGCGCGCCGGCACGCCGCGCACGGTGCCCGGAACCGCGCCGCCGCCCCGCCCGGCCACCCGGCTGAGCGGGGCGGCGGCTCGTGCGCCGCTATTGTGCTGATTGTTCCCGCTGAGCCGTCCGTCACATCGCGACCCGTCGCGGACCAGGAACGGCTCCGGGGAACGCCGCGGTGCGCCACCATGGGAGCGCGCCACGGCAGGCAAACGTGTGTTTGAGGAGGCCCGGGGATGGACGCGACGAGTCAGGCGGGAGGGGCGACGGCCACGGCCGGTGGCCCGGTGGTCGGCGGGCAGGCCCGTCCGGCGGACCCACTGGTGCCCTACCTGTCCGCCGACTTTCCCTGGTACGGGCTGGACGAGGGCTGGACCGGCCGCCGCTTCCTGGTGCAGGCCGGCGCCGGCGGCCGGGCCGCGGGCAGTGTCGACTACGGCTCGCTCGGCCACGGCGAGGAGCCGGCCCAGCGGTACGAGCCGCGCGACGTGCGGAAGTTCGCCGTCGTGGTCACCGTGGCCCGCCGGGACAGCCGCCGCAGCGCCGACAACACCGGCACCCTGGAGGCGACCTCCGCCTCCTCCGCCGCCTGGCTGGCCGGCTCCGGCCTGCTCGCCGCGACCTGGCCGGGGCAGCTGGACCGCGCGCTGCGACAGGACTGGCTGGACCAGCAGAGCAGCCTCGCCTGGGACCTCGCCGACGACCTGGCGGGCCCCGGCTGGTCCACCCTCAGCCTGCCCGTCAACGGCCTGCCGCAGCCCTTCCGCTACCGCGAGTCCGAGTACGGCTGGGTGCTGGCGGGCGAGGCCCCCGGCGTCCTGCTGGGCGCCTACGGCCGCGGCGTCAGCGCCTACGGCATCGGCTTCTCCACCGTCCCGGAACTGGCCGCCTACACCCGGCCGTAGGGCCCGTGGCGGTACGACGAGGGGCCGGGTGGTCACCCGGCCCCTCGTCGGTCACCGCCTCAGAACTTGTTCCTGGGCGTCAGGCCCAGCGACATCCCCGACAGCCCTCGCTGGCGGCCGCCGAGCTTGCCGGCCACCGCGCGCAGGGCGGCGCCGGCCGGGGAGTCGGGTGCGGCGAGCACGACCGGGCGGCCGTCGTCGCCGCCCTCGCGCAGCCGGACGTCGATCGGGATCGAGCCGAGCACCGGGACGGTCGCGCCGACGGTGCGGGTGAGCGCGTCCGCGACGATCCGGCCGCCGCCGGTGCCGAACACGTCGATCATCTCGTCGCAGTGCGGGCACGGCATGCCGGACATGTTCTCGATCACGCCGACGATCTTCTGGTGGGTCTGCACCGCGATGGTGCCGGCCCGCTCCGCCACCTCGGCGGCGGCCATCTGCGGGGTGGTGACGATCAGGATCTCCGCGTTGGGGACCAGCTGGGCCACCGAGATCGCGATGTCGCCGGTGCCGGGCGGCAGGTCCAGCAGCAGCACGTCCAGGTCCCCCCAGTACACGTCGGCGAGGAACTGCTGGAGCGCGCGGTGCAGCATCGGGCCGCGCCAGACCACCGGGGCGTTGCCCGGGGTGAACATGCCGATCGAGATGACCTTCACGCCGTTCGCCTGCGGCGGCATGATCATGTCCTGGACCTGGGTCGGCCGTCCCTCGACGCCCAGCATGCGCGGCACGCTGTGGCCGTAGATGTCGGCGTCCACCACGGCGACCTTCAGGCCGTCCGCGGCCATCGCGGCCGCCAGGTTCACGGTCACCGAGGACTTGCCGACGCCGCCCTTGCCGGAGGCGACGGCGTAGACCCGGGTCAGCGTGCCCGGCTTGGCGAACGGGATCTCCCGCTCGGGGGCGCCGCCGCGCAGCAGCTGGGACAGCTCCTTGCGCTGCTCGTCGCTCATCACGTCGAGCTCGACCTCGACGCCGGTCACGCCGGGGACCTTCCCGACCGCCTCGCGCACCCGGGTGACGATGGTGTCGCGCATCGGGCAGCCGGAGACCGTCAGGTAGACCGCGACGTGCACCGCGCCGCCCTCGGTGATCCCGACCGATTTCACCATGCCGATCTCGGTGATCGGGCGGTTGATCTCCGGGTCGTTGACGGTCGCCAGCGCCTGGCGTACGGACTCCTCCGTGACGCCGGCCGCAACCTCTGTCTCGTTGGCCATGCCTTGATGGTACGGCGCCGCCGGATTGCCTTGACTTGCCGGTAGCGTGCCGCCGGTTACAGGGAGCCGGAGGTCTCCCGGCGCTCCTCGATCTCCCTGAGCAGGGACTGGAGTTCGGACCGGATGAAGTCTCGGGTGGCCACCTCGCCGAGGCCGTGCCGCAGGGCCGCGACCTCGCGGGTCAGGTACTCGGTGTCGGCGATGTTGCGGTCGCTGCGGGCCCGGTCCTGCTCCATGTTGACCCGGTCCCGGTTGTCCTGGCGGTTCTGCGCCAGCAGGATCAGCGGGGCCGCGTACGAGGCCTGGAGCGACAGCGCCAGGGTCAGGAAGATGAACGGGTACTCGTCGAAGCGCACGCTCGCCGGCAGCAGGGTGTTCCACGCTATCCAGACGACCACCACCACCGTCATCCAGACGATGAACCGCCCGGTGCCGAGGAAGCGGGCGATCCGCTCGGACAGGACGCCGAACGCCTCCGGGTCGTAGGAGGGCAGCGAGAGCAGGCCGGGGCGGGCGGTGCGGGGCTGGTCGAGCCTGGCCCGGCCGGTGCCGGTGATCGGCGTGGTCTCCGCGCGCCGGTCCCGGCCTCCTTCGCGGGTGCGCAGCTCGCGCAGCTGGCGCAGCTGACGGAGTTCACCCTGGAGGCGCCGGCGCGCGGAGTCGTCCGGCCGTCCGTTCCGGTCACCGTCCACCGGTCACCCCTTCCGTGTCGTCGTCGCGGGTCTCGTCGTCGGCGTGCAGCGCGGCGTCGCGCCAGTCGTCCGGCAGCAGGTGGTCGAGCACGTCGTCGACGGTCACCGCGCCGAGCAGGTGGTCTGCCTCGTCCACGACCGGCGCGGCGACCAGGTTGTAGGTCGCCAGGTAGCTGGTGATCAGCGACAGCGGGGTGTCCGGCGGCAGCGGGTCCAGGTCGTCGTCCACCAGCGAGCCGACCAGGACGTACGGGGGCTCGCGCAGCAGCCGCTGGAAGTGCACGGTGCCCAGGTAGCGGCCGGTCGGGGTCTCGTTCGGCGGCCGGCAGACGAAGACCTGCGCGGCCAGGGCGGGCTTGTGGTCGCTGACCCGGACCCGGGCCAGCGCCTCGGCGACCGTCGCGTCCGGCTCCAGGACGACCGGCTCGGTGGTCATCAGACCGCCGGCGGTGTCCTCCTCGTACGACAGCAGGCGGCGCACCGGCGCGGCCTCGTCCGGCTCCATCAGCTGGAGCAGCCGCTCGGCCTCGTCGCCGGGCAGTTCGGAGAGCAGGTCGGCGGCGTCGTCCGGGTCCATCGCCTCCAGGACGTCGGCGGCGCGCTCCTTCTGGAGCTTGCCGATGATCTCGACCTGGTCGTCCTCGGGCAGCTCCTCCAGGACGTCGGCCAGCCGCTCGTCGTCGAGGGCGGCGGCCACCTCGGCACGGCGCTTGGCGGACAGGTGGTGCAGCACGCTGGCCAGGTCGGCGGGACGCAGCTGCTCGAAGGTGGCCAGCAGGTTGGCGGCGCCCTGGTCCTGCTCCGGCAGCGAGAAACCGGTGACGTCCTGCCAGTCCAGGGTGAGCCGCTCGCCCTTGCCCTTGCGCAGCCTCCCGGCGCGGCCGACCTGGACGAAGACCTTGCTGATCTCCCACTCGCGCAGCCGGGTCTGCACCATGCCGACGTCCAGCACGGTGACCCCCTCACCGGTCTTGGACCAGGTGACGGTGCGGTCCAGCAGCTCGGCGAGCACCAGGGTCTCGGACGGGCGCTGCTCGAAGCGGCGCAGGTTGATCACCCCGGTGGTGAGCACCTGGCCGGACTCCAGGCTGGTCACCCGGGTCATCGGCAGGAAGATCCGGCGCCGGCCGACCACCTCGACCACCAGGCCCAGCACGCGCGGCGGGCGGCCGCCGAGCCGCAGCGACACGACCACGTCCCGGACCCGTCCGACCTGGTCGCCGTTCGGGTCGAAGACGGCGATGGCGGACAGATGGGAGATGAAGACCCGGGTGCCTGGTCCTGCCATGGACTCCCTCGACTCGCTCGACGCCGTACCGGATGCGCCGGGGGCGCACTCGCGGCCAAGGCTACCCGCGCGTCCGGGGCCCGGCCCGGTGGCACGGTAGCCGCCGGACGAGTCCTCGGCGTGAACCTTTAACGGCGCTTGAACAGCAGTTTGGGCAGGCCGGCCGGGATCGGGCGGCGGGTGGTGGCCGGGGTGGCCATCGGCCGCGCGCCGTGCGAACCGTCCGGCATCGCCCCCGGGCGCTCGGTGAGCGGGCCGGCCGGCTCCAGTCGCAGCACCCGGCACTCGCGGGCCCAGCGGTCGGTGATGGCGTCGGTGTCGGGCGCGTTCAGCCGCTTGCCCCTGAGCTCCTCGACGGCGCCCCGCCAGGCCTCGCCGTCCGGTGCGAGCTCGACCACCCGGGCGCTCCAGCCGGTCAGCCGGCCGCCCTTGTCCTTGCTGCGGACGGTGACCGTGGCCCCGGTGCCCGGCTCCAGGCCGTGCAGCGGCTGCTCGCCGCCCCCGCCGACCACCACGACCGCGCCGTCGTGCCAGGCGTGCCACAGCGGCCGGGCGTGCTCCTGGCCGTCCGCGCGTACCCAGAGCAGGCCGGACTTCTTCGCGGCCTCCTCCAGCAGGGCCCGGTCGAGGAAGTCGTCGGCGGTCGCGGGGGCGGGCGTACGGTCCATGGCGCACAGCGTACGGCTTCCCCCGGGGCCGCCTCCCCGTCGTCCGGATGTCTCACCCTCCGGGCGACAGTTCCATTACGGCACCACGGGCCTTACCGTATGACCGCCCCACTATCGCCCCGCCGCCGCCCCACCCCTCGTGACCAGCAAGGAGCGCCGTGCCCGCCGCCCGGCCCGCGACCGCCCCCTCCGCCGACCCCGCGACCGCCGACCCGCGTCCGGCGCACCCGCACCCGCATCCGCATCCGCTCCCGACCCTCGACCTGCTGCTGCTCGCCGTGGCGATCGGCGGCATCTCCTTCTCCGGCCCGCTGATCAGCGCCACCGCCGCACCCGCGCTGGCGATCGCCTTCTGGCGCAACGCGATGTCGGTCGGCGCCCTCGGCCCGTACGCGCTGCTGCGCCACCGCGCCGAACTGCGCGGGATCGGCCGGCGGGCGCTGCTGCTCGCGGTGGCCGCCGGGACGCTGCTGGCCGTGCACTTCGCGCTCTGGATGCCCAGCCTGCGGATGACCTCGGTGGCCTCGGCCACCGCCCTGGTCACCACCACCCCGCTGTGGACCATCCTGCTGATGCGGCTGATGGGGGTCAGGGCGCCGCGGCCGGTCTGGATCGGCACGTTCGTCGCCTTCGCCGGCGTACTGGTGCTGACCGGCGTGGACCTCTCGCTCTCCCCGCAAGCGCTGCTCGGCGACGCGCTCGCGCTCGCCGCGGGCCTGGCCTCCGCCGCCTACGTGCTGCTGGGCGCCGAGGTCCGCAAGACCGTCAGCACCACCGCGTACACCCTGGTCTGCTACGCCACCACGGCGGTGGTCCTGCTGGGGGTCTGCCTGGCCGCCGGGACGCCGCTGGCCGGGTGGTCCGCCGGGGTGTGGTGGCAGATCGTGCTGCTGATGGTCACCGCCCAACTGCTCGGCCACTCGCTGACCAACCGGGTGGTGCGCAACCTCGGACCGTCCATCACCTCCACCGCGATCCTGCTGGAGACCCCGGGCGCGGCCCTGATCGCCGCCCTCTGGCTGGGCCAGTGGCCCCCGGTGGCCGCCTACCCGGCGATGGTGCTGATCCTGCTCGGCCTGGTCCTGGTCGCCCGCGGCGGGCGGCGCTGACCGCCGTCGTGCCCGGCCCCGGCCCCGGTCCTGTCCTGGGCCCGGTCCTCGTCCTGCTCCCGGTCCTCGTCCTGGTCCCGGTCCCTGCCGTCGTCCCGGCTCCGGCCGTCGGTGCGGTCAGAGCCAGCCGTTGCGGCGGAAGCCCCGGTACATCCCGACGCAGATCAGCGCGATCGCGCCGAGCACCGTCGGGTAGCCGTACTTGTGGTGCAGCTCGGGCATGTACTCGAAGTTCATGCCGTAGACGCCGGTGATCATGGTGGGCACCGCGAAGATCGCCGCCCAGGCGGTGATCTTGCGCATGTCCTCGTTCTGCGCCACCGAGACCTGCGCCAGGTTCGCCTGGAGGAGCGAGTTCAGCAGTTCGTCGAAGCCGTGCACCTGCTCCGCGACCCGGGCCAGGTGGTCGGCGACGTCCCGGAAGTACTTCTGGATGTCCGGGTCGACCAGCCGCTGGAGCGGCTCGGACAGTTGCTGCATCGGGCGCAGCAGTGGCACCACCGCGCGCTTGAACTCCAGGACCTCGCGCTTGAGTTGGTAGACCCGGCCGACGTCGGCGCTGCGTCCGCCCTTGGCCGAGAAGACGCCGTACTCGATCTCGTCCACGTCGTTCTGGAGCCGCTCGGCGACCAGCAGGTAGTTGTCCACGACGTGGTCGGCGATCGCGTGCAGAACGGCCGCGGGCCCCTTGGCGAGCAGCCCGGCCTCGTCCGCGTCCGCCTCCAGCCGGTGGCGCAGCTCCTGCAACGAGCCGTGGCCGCCGTGCCGGACGGTGATCACGAAGTCCCGGCCGGCGAAGACCATCAGCTCGCCGGTCTCCACCACCTCGCTGGTGGGCGTGAGTTGGTCGTGCTCGACGTAGCGGATGGTCTTGAAGACGGCGAACAGCACGTCGTCGTAGCGCTCGACCTTCGGCCGCTGGTGCGCGTGCACCGCGTCCTCGACCGCGAGCGGGTGGAGGCCGAAGCGCTGGGCGATCCCCTCGAACTCCGCCTCGGTCGGCTCGTGCAGCCCGATCCAGCTGAACGACCCCTCGCCCTCGGGGAGTTGGTGCGCGGCCTTGACCCGGCGGGCGGCCTCGCGCGGGCTGCACGTCTCGCCCCTGCGCCTGCCGTGCTGGTAGACCGCGCAGTCCACGACCGCCGAGGCGGCGTCCTCGGCGACGTCGTAGACGCCGGCCGCGCCGCGACGGCGGTTGGTGCGGACGGCGGCGCGCAGGCTGTTGATCATCGACATGGCAGGCTCCCAGAGGCAGGAACCGTCGTGCGGCGACGTGGAAGAAGAAACGTTCGGCCGCGGAACGACGGCGGAGAACACCGGTGAAGAAGGGGATGAAAGTGCTCTCCCGGCCGGTCCGTTCACCGTGGGGCCTGCGCCCGGGGCTACCGCGGCTGATTCAGCCGGTTGGGCCCGCGGGGCGAGGGGTACGGGGAAGTCGGGGCCGGGCAGAGCTGCCGGTACTGCATGGTCGGCCGGTATCCACCGCAACCACCTCCTTCATGCCGCCGCCCCGGGACGAACGATCCCGGTGGCCAGTCGCTCACCCTAACAGCTGACCGGGCGTCGACGCCGACGGGTTTCCCAGAGGTTTCCCAAGCTTTTACGGGATCCGGTACCACCCCCCGCCCGCGACCGCCCCCGACCTGCCCGGACGCGGCCCGCGCGGCCCCGGGGGTTACGCTCACCGGCATGGCGCACGACTTCCCGTCCTTCGGCGATCCCCACGGCGGCAGCTCCCCCGAGCTCTCCCGGGAGGCGGTGCTGGCCGCCGTCGAGGCCCGGCTGATCTCCACCCTCGGCGAGCCGGGCGGCCGCGCCGCGGTCACCTTCCTCGGCGCCGACCGGATCGAGGTGCTGCGCTTCGGCCCGGACGCCCAGGGCCTGGTGCGGTACGCGACGCTCGGCATGTCCGCCGCGCC
Source organism: Kitasatospora sp. NPDC091335 (assembly GCF_044757205.1). Taxonomy (NCBI): domain Bacteria; kingdom Bacillati; phylum Actinomycetota; class Actinomycetes; order Kitasatosporales; family Streptomycetaceae; genus Kitasatospora; species Kitasatospora sp. NPDC091335. The sequence goes on from NZ_JBIVUM010000004.1 coordinate 205,779, forward strand.
GATGGCCGACCCGACCTCGCCGGTCGCCGACCAGGTGCGCGGCCCGCGCGTCGAACTGCTGCTGACCGTCAGGGGCGGGCGCGACAGCGTGCTGCGCACCCTGGCGACCTTTGCCGCGACCCCGCAGGTCGAGGGCCTGGTGGTGGCCCCGGGGGGCTCGCTGGACCTCGGTTCCCCGCTCTGGGACGGCGCGCCCTTCACCTCGGTGCTGGCCGCCGAACCCGGGGGCCTGGTCGAGGACCTGGAGCTGGCCGATCCGGCCGATCCGGTCCGCTTCCTGCCGCTGCTGCCGATGACGCCCAACGAGGCGGGCTGGAAGCGGGTGCACGGCGCGGCCGCGCTCCAGGAGCGCTGGCTGGACCAGGGCTCCGACCTGCGCGACCCGGACCGGCGCGGCGTCCGGCTGGACTGACGCCGGGTCGGGCAGGGGGGCGGAAACGACCGGAGCCCGGAGCGGGGGACTCATCATCCCTTGCTCCGGGCTCCGGTTCGGCTCAGCGCTCGATCGGCTTCATGCCGGTGGCCTGCGCCAGCAGCGCCTCGTACACCTCGGGGTCGGTGGTGTACTCGCCGAGCCGGACGGTCTTGCGGGCGCCGTGGTAGTCGCTGGAGCCGGTGGCCAGCAGGCCCAGCTCGCCGGCCAGGCCGCGCAGCCGCACCCTGGTCTCCTCGTCGTGGTCGGTGTGGTCGACCTCCAGCGCGGCCAGCCCGGCCGCCGCGAGGTCGGCGATCACCTGGTCGGAGACCGTCCGGCCGCGCTTGACCGCGCCCGGGTGGGCGAACACCGGCACTCCGCCGGCCGCCCGGACCAGCCGGACCGCCTCGACCGGGTCGGTCTCGTGCTTGCGGACGTCCGCCCGCCCGCCGTTGGCCAGCCAGTCGGCGGTGAAGGCGTCCGAGACGGTGGCCACCACGCCCGCCTCGACCAGCGCGCTGGCGATGTGCGGCCGGCCGACCGAGCCTTCCCCCGCGATCCGCTGCACCTGCTCCCAGCTGATCTCCGCGCCGAGCTCCCGGCAGCGTTCCACGATCGCCCGCCCGCGCCGGAACCGGTCGGTGCGCACCAGCTCCCGCTCGCGCGCGAACGCCGGCTCCTCGGGGTCGAACAGGTACGCCAGCAGGTGCATGCTGATGTCCTCGACGACGCAGGACAGTTCGGCGCCGGGGACGACGGTCAGCCGGGTGCCGCCGGGCAGCGCGTGCACGGCCTCGGCGGCCTCGGTGTGGCCGGCCACGGTGTCGTGGTCGGTCAGCGCCACCACGTCGAGGTTCGCGGCGACGGCCGCCGCGACCAGTTCGGACGGGCTGTCGGTGCCGTCGGAGGCGTTGCTGTGGGCGTGCAGGTCGATGCGCACGGATCAGGCTCCTCGGGGCTCGCGGGTGCCGCCAGGATAGGCCGTCACGCCCCGGGAGCGGGGGCCGGTCCGACTGTCCGGGCTCCCACCCGCCGGACTGGAAGCCGGACGGGACGCGGGCTGGATGCCGGGCGCACGACGGCGGTCCGGGGACGGGCCTACCCGAGCAGCCGCGGGGAGAGCGCCCCGCAGGGCAGCAGGCCCAGCTCGGCGCCGGCCTCCCGCAGGTCGGTGAGCACCAGCTCGTCGTACATCACCAGCGCGGACTGCTCGGGCCAGGCGACCGCCCAGAGCCAGAGCCCGCGGGCCTCGCCGGCGAACACCGCGCGGTCGGCCGGGGCGTCCGGGACGTGGAACATCGGGGTGGGCCGGCCGGCGGCCATCAGCTTGGCGTCGGCGGGCTTGTAGAGGCCGACGGAGTCGCCGGGGTCGGGCCCCGGCAGTCCCGCGTAGCGGGCCCCGAGACCGACCCCGAGCTCCTCGGCGATCAGCACCAGCTCGCCGAAGCCGCCGAGCGGCGCGGGACCGGAGCAGGCGACGGCGGTGGCCCGGGCGCCCGAGATGTCGTCGCCGACGTGGGCGATGCCGGTGTAGAGCCAGCCGACCGGGAGCGGCCAGGGCAGCCAGACGGGGACCTGCGAGCGGGCGACGGCGACGCCCAGGGCTTCCACACTGGGGGGCAGCACGGGCTGCATCGGGTGGACCGCTCCGTGCCGGTCGCACTGCCAGGTGTCTGAGAACAGACCGGGGGCGCGGACCCGACCGGCGCACCTCGGGCAGCTTGGCTCGCCCCTCATAGCCGTCAACGCTCCTCCCTCCGGACCGCCGCGTCAAGGACGATCACCCGTACGGAGGGCTCGGCGGAACCTGTCGGTGGCGGTCGCCCGGCCGGCGCTCGGTGGGCGCTTCGCGGGCGGCTCCCGTTGGGGGATGTCCCGTCCCGGGCGGCGGCAAACGTCCGGGGCTCCGGGGCCGGACACACTGACGCCCCGTCATCGGCGAATGCGGTGACAGGGCGTCAGTCGGGTATCGGAACGTCCGGATCGGACGCTCCCGGCTCGTCGGCGGCGGGTGAGGACTCCCGTTCGGGGGCGCCGCGCCGGGTCAGATGGTCGGGCACGGACGGATGAGCAGGCGTTCGCCCGTGCGGGCGGCGGCCTGGACGAACTCGCGCACGGTGGCGGCGTCGGCGATCAGGCTGTCGGCGGCGGAGCCGTCGGGTCCGTCGAGTCGGACGATCTCGAAGCGCATGGTCTGTGTCATGGGCGTCTCCTTTCCTGGCCCCGCGGGGCGGGGCGGTTGCGGCTGAGTCGGTATCAGCCCTTCAGGGGTCCTGCGGATCCGGCGGTGAGGCCGGACCGGGCGGGTCGTCGTCGCGCGTGCGGCGGTCTGCTGCGGCAAGGGCTCCCCCTGCTTGCCTGGTGCGTCCAGTGCCTCGTGAACCACGGTGACGTGGCGGTGCTACCGGGCCGTTGCCCGTCCGTGACGTCCGGGTTTCGGATGATCGGCGCCCTGCTGGAGACTGGCGATGATTCCCGGACAGAATCAAAGATTACCGTAACTAACGAATTTTGTCCTGTGTTGAAGCCGGTCGAAGTTGAAGAAGTGGTACAGACCACTTCTCGGCGAACGGGGGAACCGGCCCGCAACGGAGCGGGTCGGAGCGGGCCGGTCAGGCCCAGAGCGCGGCCAGCGCCTCGGCCGTGGCGGCCGGCTGTTCGGCGTTGGGGGAGTGCCCGGCGTCCGCGACCACCACCCGGCGGGCGCCCAGCCGCTCGGCCATCGCGGTCTGCTCGGGGACCGGCCAGGCGTAGTCCCGCACCCCGGACAGCACCAGCAGCGGCAGCCCGGCGGTGACGGCGGCCAGCTCGGCCACCCGGTCCGGCGCGGCGACCAGGTGGCCGCCGGTGACCGTCAGCGACTGCGGCACGTTGGCCAGCCAGCGCCGGTGCAGGAACTCCGCGACGGCCGGCTCCCGGGCGGGCCTCGGCCGCCCGCTCTGCGCCTCCAGCTGCCGCATGACCTGCCAGATCTGCTCCAGGTCCATCATCTGCAAGGCGTCCAGCAACAGCTTGGTACGGGCCGCCTCGGCCGGGTCGATCGCGCCGGGACCGGTGGACACCAGGGTCAGCGACCGCCAGGGCAGCGGGCCGTCGGCGGCCGCGGCGAGCACCGCCTCGCGCACCACCTGGCCGCCGAAGGAGTGCCCCAGCAGGTGCAGCGGGGCGCCGTCGGCCGCCAGGGCCCCGGTGAGCGCCCGGACGTCCGCGCCGAGCGCCCCGACCCGGTACGCCGCCGGGTCGTCCGGGCCGCCGGTCTGGTACTGCCCGCGCTGGTCCACCGCGGTCACCCGGTACCCGGCGGCGGCCAGCGGCTCCAGCAGCGCGATGAAGTCCTCCTTGCTGCCGGTGAAGCCCGGCACCAGCAGCGCCGAACCGCGCACCGGCCCGTCCGGCTCCGCCCGCAGCGCCGCGAACTCGCCGCGCCCGGTCACCACCCGCTCGGCACGCGCGCACCCGGGCAGCGTCAGAAACGGCGGCGTGCTCATGGGCTGCTCTCCTGGCTGTCCTGCCGGTGGCCTGCTGTCCCGCCGGCGACTCCCCGACGCCCCGAGCTTAAGGCCGTGGCCCGCGGCCCCCCGCCGGGCCGCGTCGTCGGGCCGGGAACGCCCGAGGGGGCGGGCCAGGCCACCACGGCCTGGCCCGCCCCCTCGGGGGAGACGCGGGGAGTGTCAGCTCTCCGGGGTGGCCTCCACCGGCGCGGCGGCCTTGCGGGCGCGGGTGCGCTTGCGCGGCGCCGGGACCTCGGTGGCGGCCTCGGCGGCCTCGGTGGCCGGGGCCTCCGGGGCGGTCTCGGCGACGGCCTTCGGCTTGCGGGCCCGGGTGGCCTTCTTGGCCGGGGCCGGGGCCTCGGTGGCGACTGCCTCGACGGTCGCGGCCGCCTCGACGGCCTCGGCCTTCGGCTTGCGCGCGCGGGTGGCCTTCTTCGCCGGGGCCGGAGCCTCGGCGACGACCACGTCGGCGGCGGCCTCGACGGCCTCCGCCTTCGGCTTGCGGGCGCGGGTGGCCTTCTTGGCCGGGGCCGGAGTCTCGGCGACGATCGCCTCGGCGGCGGCCTCGACGACCGCGACCGCCTCGGCGACGACCTCGGCGGCCTCCGCCTTCGGCTTGCGGACCCGGGTACGGGTGGCCTTCTTGGCCGGGGCCGGAGCCTCGGCGACGACCGCCTCGGCCACGACGGGCTCGGCCACGGCGGGCACGGCGACGGGCTCGGCCACGACGGGCGCGACGGCGACGGCCTCGGCGACCGTAGCCGCCTCGACCACCGCGACGGCCTCGACCACCGCGACGGCCTCGACCACCGCGACGGCCTCGACCACCGCGACGGCCTCGACCACCGCGACGGCCTCGGCCGCCGCGGCCCCGCCGCGCGAGCGGCGACGGCGACGGCGCGGCGCGGCCTCGCCCTCGGCACCCTCGACGGCCGGAGCCGCCACGGCGGCCTCGGCGGCCTCGGTCACGACGGCCGCGGCCTCGCCCTCGGCGCCGACCTCGCTGCCCCGACGGGTGCGACGGCGCTCACGGGTGCGGCGCGGCTTCTGCTCCTCGGCCTCGACCGCGGCGGCGCCCGGACGGCCGGAGCCGCCCTGCCCGCGCTGCCCGCGCTGACCGTCCTGCCCGTCCTGTCCGCCGCGCCCACCGCGACCGCCACGGCCCGAGCGGGCGCCGCGTCCACCGGTCTCGCCGAGGTCCTCGACCTCCTCCGCGTTGAGCCCGGCACGGGTCCGCTCCGAGCGCGGCAGGACACCCTTGGTGCCCGGCGCGATCTTCAGCAGCTCGTACAGGTGCGCGGAGGTGGAGTAGGTCTCCTCCGGGTCGTTGAACGACAGGTCCAGCGCCTTGTTGATCAGCTGCCAGCGCGGGATGTCGTCCCAGTCGACCAGGGTGACGGCGGTGCCGGAGGCGCCGGCGCGGCCGGTGCGGCCGATCCGGTGCAGGTAGGTCTTCTCGTCTTCGGGGCACTGGTAGTTGATGACGTGGGTGACGCCCTCGACGTCGATGCCACGGGCTGCCACGTCGGTGCAGACCAGCACGTCCACCTTGCCGTTGCGGAAGGCCCGCAGGGCCTGCTCGCGGGCGCCCTGGCCGAGGTCGCCGTGGACCGCGCCGGCCGCGAAGCCGCGTTGGGTCAGCTGGTCGGAGACGTCGGCGGCGGTGCGCTTGGTGCGGCAGAAGATCATCGCCAGCCCGCGGCCGTCGGCCTGGAGGATGCGCGAGACCATCTCGACCTTGTCCAGCGAGTGCGCGCGGAAGATGTGCTGCTCGGTGTTGGCGACGGTCGCGCCGGTGTCGTCCGGGGCGGTGGCCCGGATGTGGGTCGGCTGGCTCATGTACCGGCGGGCGAGGCTGATCACCTGGCCCGGCATGGTGGCCGAGAACAGCAGGGTCTGCCGCTTGGCCGGCAGCATGGTGATGATCTTCTCGACGTCGGGCAGGAAGCCCAGGTCGAGCATCTCGTCGGCCTCGTCCAGGACGAGGGCGCGGACCTTGGACAGGTTCAGCTTCTTCTGCCCGGCCAGGTCGAGCAGCCGGCCCGGGGTGCCGACCACGATGTCGACGCCCTTGGCGAGCGCCTCCACCTGCGGCTCGTACGCCCGGCCGCCGTAGACGGCGAGGACGCGCACGTCGCGCACCTTGCCGGCGGTCTGGAGGTCGTTGGTGACCTGGGTGCACAGCTCGCGGGTCGGGACGACGATCAGCGCCTGCGGGAACTCGGAGAGCTGCTCCTCGGTCGTCCGGCCGGCGTCCACGTCGGCGCGCACGACGACCCGCTCGATCAGCGGGAGGCCGAAGCCGAGGGTCTTGCCGGTGCCGGTCTTGGCCTGGCCGATGACGTCGTGGCCGGTCAGCGCGACCGGCAGGGTCATCTCCTGGATGGGGAAGGGGTGGACGATGCCGACGGCTTCGAGCGCCTCGGCGGTCTCCGGGAGGATCCCCAGGTCCCGGAAGGTCGTCTTGATGGGTTCAGCGGTGGTGGACAGGGTGCTGCCTCTTCCGTGTGGAGGGGCCGAGAGCGAGCGGCGGGCGGGCAGCCGCGCGGCTGCGTACGGGCCTGGGCGGCCCTGATACAGCTGCGCGGACGCACAACCGCGCCGGTCCCTGCGGCCGGCCGGTGCGCGCTTCCCTGGTGCGGGGCGCGTCGCCGGCGGCGTCGGGGAGGATTCCCGTGAGGGACCTGCGCGGGACCTCCGCCTCGGGGCGTGGTCTCGGCGGCCCTCGCTCGGCCACTGATGCGGTGCCAAGGCTTGAAGTCCAAGCCATGGTCGGAGCCGATCGGCTCTCCGACCGGGCATCCGCGTACGTGAGTACCCGTGCCTCCGGTGCGGACACGTCCGGCTGGACGGTGCCGCTGTGGAGCGGGCTCGCGGGGGTTACCGAGACGGCGGTGACACCGTGCGAACACGACGGGGCTCCGTACCACCATACAGTCAGGCGACGACTCGAACACGTGACGCGTCTGACATTGCCCCCGGCAACTGCCGCCGGACCGGCAGGTCGGGCCGGTCATCCGGGCGCGGCCGACGGCCGGGGAGCCACCCGGGCGCGGCCCGCGGCTCGTCTTCGGGAGTCCGGGGACAGGCCGTAAGGTGGCGGGTCATGGAGACCCATGGTGAGACGCAGGACGAGGCGGCCGGCTCGATCGGGGACTGGGCCACGTGCTCGGCCGACCCCGGCTACCGGGCGGCCGTGCTGGATCTGCTCGGCGCGCTCGCGTACGGCGAGCTGAGCGCCTTCGAGCGGCTCGCCGAGGACGCCAAGCTGGCGCCCGACCTCGCCGACAAGGCGGCGCTGGCCCGGATGGCCTCCGCGGAGTTCCAGCACTACCAGCGCCTGCACGACCGGCTCGCCGAGACCGGCGCGAACCCGCAGGAGGCGATGCGGCCGTTCGTCGAGCCGCTGGAGCTGTTCCACCGGATGACCGCGCCCTCGGACTGGCTGGAGGGCCTGGTCAAGGCCTACGTCGGCGACGCCATCGCGACCGACTTCTACCGCGAGGTGGCCGTCCGGCTGGACGACGACACCCGCGACCTGGTGCTGAGCGTCATGTCCGACACCGGTCACGCCCAGTTCGCGGTCGACAAGGTGCGCCAGGCGATCGAGGCCGACCCCCGGGCCGGCGGCCGGCTCGCGCTGTGGGGCCGACGGCTGATGGGCGAGGCGCTCAGCCAGGCCCAGCGGGTGGTCGCCGAGCGCGACGCGCTGTCCAACCTGCTGGTCGGTGGCGTGCAGGTGCAGGGCTTCGACCTGGTCGAGGTCGGCAAGATGTTCAACCGGATCACCGAGGCGCACACCAAGCGGATGGCCGCCCTCGGCCTGGCCTCCTAGGGCCCGTCTTCAAACCCCCGCCTGCGGGGCGACGCCGGGGCCCGCCCTGGGAGCCGCCCGGCCGGTCAGGCCGCCCGGTGCCGCCGCGCCGTGCGGTGGGCGCCCGACCGGTGCGGGTGGTGCCGGTGCGCCGGGGCACGCCCGGCGGCGAGGTCCGGCCTGGCCAGCAGCGAGGTGACCACGCCCGAGGTCAGCGCCGAGGCCGCGACGGACACCGCCGGGTAGTGCCCGTACAGGGTGAAGTGCGCGATCGCCCCGCCGACCAGCGCCGCCGCCAGCGCGGTGCCCAGCGTCAGGGCCCGGGAGGCCCGGAAGTACGAGGGCAGGGCCAGCAGCGCGGTGCCGCCCGTCACCAGGCCGACGACGGCGAAGACGATCGACTCGACCAGCAAGACTGCCTCCCGGGGGAACGGGCGTGCGCACCGGCGCCGCACCCTCGCCGTACCCCGGTCCGCGCGGCCGTACACACGACGGTGCCCCGCTCCCCCAAGGGGAACGGGGCACCGGGCGATCCCTGTGCGGCGGCGCCTCAGGTGGTGCCGAAGCCGACCTTGCGGGCGGCCGACTCGCCGATCTCCACGTACGCCAGGCGCTCGGCCGGGACGATGATGCGACGGCCGTGCTCGTCGGACAGCGCGAAGATCTTCTCCGAGCCCTCCAGCGCCTTCGCGACCGCGTTCTGGACCTCGTCCGCAGTCTGTGCGCTCTCGATCACGATCTCGCGAGGCGCGTTCTGCACGCCGATCTTGACCTCCACGGCTTCCGTCCCTCCGGGTTGCAGCCTCCACGCACGGGCACCGGACCGCCTGGGACAAGCGTTCCCGGCGACCGCGCCGTACGGCTTCACCATAGAGCACCGGATCACCGGCCAGGCGAAGGTCGGTGGATCAGTCCTGGTCGGCGGCGTCCTCGCCGGACTGCTCGCCCGGGTGCATCGGGAAGCCCTTCAGGCCGCGCCAGGACAGGCTGGCGACCAGTCGCACCGCCTCGTCGCGGGGGATCTCCAGACCCTGTGAGAGCCAGTACCTGGCGGTGATCTGGGCCAGGCCGCAGACCCCGGCGGCGAGCAGCTTGGACTCCGCCTCGGGCAGGTCGGTGTCCTCCTGGATCACCTTGCTGACCAGCGTCGCGCTCGCCTCGGAGGCCCGCTCGACCCGCTCGCGCACGGCCGGCTCGTTGGTCAGGTCCGACTCGAAGACCAGCCGGAAGGCGCCGGACTCGCTGGAGACGTAGTTGAAGTACGCCTCCATGGTGTTGGCCACCCGCTGCTTGTTGTCGGTGGTCGCCGACAGCGCGTCGCGGGTCGACTCGACCAGGGCGTCGCAGTGCTTGTCCAGCAGCGCCAGGTAGAGGTCCAGCTTCCCGGGGAAGTGCTGGTAGAGCACCGGCTTGCTCACCCCGGCGCGGTCGGCGATGTCGTCCATGGCGGCCGCGTGGTAGCCCTGGGCGACGAACACCTCCTGGGCGGCACCGAGCAGTTGTTCACGGCGGGCGCTTCGCGGCAGGCGGGCACCGCGCGGGCGCTCCTGCGCCTCCTGGATGGCCGTCACGGCGCTCCTCACTTCGGGGTTCGTTCGGGGTGGCAAGAGGACCGATTCTACTTTTCGGTAACCGCGCCCGCGTTCGGCGGAGGCGAGAAAAGCGGGTCGGCCTGATTGTCAGGAGCCCACAATACGGCGCTGACCTCGGCCTCGGCAGTGGTGTGACGGGGGCACCGGACGGCCCGACCACCCCGGGGGTCCCCGGTCCCGGCTCACTACCATCGTCCACCATGAGCGGCGCTGAGCAGCAGGTACGTACGGTCGAGGTCCCCGGCGCGGTGCTCGCGGTGCACCGCGCCGCCGGGGACCGTGCCACCGACGGGCGCGAGCCCGGGCTCTTCGTGCACGGCCTCGGCGGCTCGGCCGCCAACTGGGAGGCCCTGATGGGCCGGCTCTCCGGACTGGTCGACGGCGAGGCCGTGGACCTGCCCGGCTTCGGCCGCTCCCACCCGCCCGCCGACGGCAACCTGACCGTCTCCGGCCACGTCCGCGCGGTGATCGGCTACCTGGAGGCCGCCGGCCGCGGCCCGGTCCACCTGTTCGGCAACTCCCTGGGCGGCGCGGTCTCGGTCCGGCTGGCGGCCCTGCGCCCCGACCTGGTGCGCAGCCTCACCCTGGTCTCCCCGGCCCTGCCCGAGCTGCCCCCGCAGCGCTCCGCCTGGCCGACCGGGCTGCTGGCGGTGCCGGGGGTGCCCGCGCTGCTGCGCCGGCTGTCCGCGGGCGGCCGCGACGCCGAGGCGGCCACCGAGGACCTGCTGCGGCTGGTCTACGGCGACCCGGACGGCCTGAGCCCGACGGCCAGGGCCCAGGCGGTGGCCGAGTACCGGCGCCGGCTGGAGGTGCCGCACGCGATGCGGGCGCTGGCCGGCTCGGCCCGCGGCATCGTCTCGGCGTACACCGAGCGCGGCGACCAGGCGCTGTGGCGGCAGGCCGAGCAGGTCGGGGTGCCGGTGCTGCTGGTGTACGGGTTGCGCGACAAGCTGGTCTCCTACCGTTCGGCCCGCCGGGCCTGCGCGGCCTTCGCGGACGCCCGGCTGCTGGTGCTGCCGGAGTCCGGGCACGTGGCGATGATGGAGCACCCCGACGCGGTCGCCCGGGCGGTGCGGGAGCTGATCGGGCACGCCGTGGGCCGGGAGGGCGCCGCCGACCGGAACGGCACGACGGGCTGAGCGCCGGCGCCGCGGCGGGCTCGCGCGGGCGGCCGCGCATACCGCCCGGAAACGGCCCGGTGGTGGCGGAGGTCACGGCGGTTCACTCGATCAGGTGGCAGGCAGGCATGTGACCGATGGATCGGCCCGGGCCGGTCCTACCTTTCTGCTGTCGGACCGAACAGGTGTGGGGGAGCCGCGGCCGCCGGAGGAACCGGAGTGCGGTCGCGGCCGAGGGACCCGGGCGGGCCGGGCCCGGCCCACCGGAGCGGGCGCCCGGGGAACGGAACGCGGGGCGTCCGCGACCGGGCCGCCGGAGGGCCGCCCGGAGGCACCGCGACCCCCGCCGGGGCCGCCGGACCCCCCGTCCGACCGTCCCCGCCGTCGTTCGGGGCGCCCCGGACGACCGCGGGGGCCGCCCGGAAATCCGTCGATCCGACCGCGATCCCGCCCAGCGAATCCGCTCTGCCCTGGAGGTCTCCCGTGCGCGTTGCCCTGCTCACCGAGGGTGTCCGTCCGCATGCCGGGCGTGCTGCCGGAGGCCGGTGCGACCGGCCGGCTGCGGGCGCAGGAACGCTTCGCCGTGGAGCCGGTGACCGTCGCCTTCCGGGAGATCCACCTGGAACCGGTCTCGCAGTACCCGGCCTTCCCCGGTGGCGGGGGCGGTGGCGGGGCCGGCCCGGCGCCGCGCCCGTTCGCCCGCCCCGCCGGGTACTGGCCGGCGCGCACCGCTGAGCGCCGCCCGTGCCGTCCGTCCGTGCCGTCGATCCACCCGGGATCCGTTGGGTGATCCCCGTTCTCGTCCCGTTCGTTGAATTCAGTCCGCCAGGTCGTCCCCGACCTCGCTTCGTGGAAGGACGCCCCCGATGAGGGTGCTGCTGCTGGGCGCCGACGGCTTCATCGGCCGCCGGGTCACCGATCGTCTGCTGATGGACCAGGAGTTGCAGGTGACGGTGCTCGGCCGACGCGACTCGGCCGACATCCGCTTCGACCTGACCACGGGGAGCCCGGGCGCGTTGGCCCGGTTCCTGGACGCGGTCGCGCCGCAGGTGGTGATCAACTGCGCGGGCGCCACCTACGGCAGCTCGCGCACCCTGATCCGGTCGAACACGCTGGCCGTCGCGACCGTCTGCGAGGCCATCCGGCGCAGCCGGGAGCCGGCCAGGCTGGTGCACGTCGGCTCGGCCGCCGAGTACGGTCCGGTGCCCGGCGGGGTGCCGGTGTCCGAGCAGGCCGAGCCGCGCCCGGTCGGCCCGTACGGGGTGTCCAAGCTGGCCGGGACGGAGCTGGTGCTGGCCTCCGGGCTGGACGCGGCCGTGCTGCGGGTGTTCGACGTGGTGGGCCCCGGGGCGCCGACCGCCTCGCTGTTCGGGCGGCTGGCCGAGGGCCTGCGGCGGGCGCTGGAGCGGGACGAGAACCAGGTGCGGATGCCCGACCTGTCCGGATACCGGGATTTCGTGGACGTGCGGGACGTCGCGCGGGCCATCCAGGCGGCCGCGGTGTCGGCCGCCACCGGGGTGATCAACGTCGGCAGCGGGCACGCCGTCCGGGCCAGGGACGCGGCCCAGCTGCTGGTGCGGGCCTCGGGCTTCGAGGGCTCGATCGTCGAGGAGAACCGGCAGGTCCTGCTGCCCGCGCAGCTCGCCGGGGCGGGCAGCGACCACCTGCCGGGCCACCACCTGCCGGGCCACCACCTGCCGGGCCATCACCAGCCGGGCCACCACCAGCCCGGTCAGCACCTGCCGGGGCACCGCCCCGAGGGACACCGGCCGGAGGGCAGGGCCGTACCGGGCGAGCCGGTGCCGTGGCGGCAGGCGGACGTCCGCACCGCCAGGGACCGTCTCGGATGGCGGACGCAGGTGCCGCTGGAGGAGTCGCTCGGCGACGTCTGGCTGGAGACGGCCTGCCGGGTGTGAGCGCGCCGCGCGGTGTCCCGGGCCCGTCAACCACGGGCTCGGGGCGCCTTCCCCGGCCGCGCCGCCGGTTCCACGATCCGATGCCGCTCGTCTCGCCCATCGGACGAGCTGTCTCGGAATAGTGGAGGGGCGTGACACTGTTGGCGTAGAGAGCCACCCCAGTGGCGGAGCAACAACCCCACGCCGAGGTTGGCCCTGGCCACCCGAACACGACCCATCGGAGTCCCCGTGTCGTTGCCACCCCTGGTCGAGCCGGCCGACGAGCTCACCGTTGACGAGGTCCGCCGGTACTCCCGCCACCTGATCATCCCGGACGTGGGCATGGCGGGGCAGAAGCGGCTGAAGAACGCCAAGGTGCTGTGCGTCGGTGCCGGCGGTCTGGGCTCGCCGGCCCTGCTGTACCTGGCCGCCGCCGGTGTCGGCACGCTGGGCATCGTGGAGTTCGACGTGGTCGACGAGTCGAACCTCCAGCGCCAGGTGATCCACGGCCAGTCGGACATCGGCCGCTCCAAGGCGGAGTCGGCGCGCGACTCCGTCAAGGAGATCAACCCGTACGTCAACGTGGTGCTGCACGAGGACCGCCTCGACAACTCCAACGTCATGGAGATCTTCTCCGGCTACGACCTGATCGTGGACGGCACCGACAACTTCGCCACCCGCTACCTGGTGAACGACGCCGCGGTGCTGCTCGGCAAGCCGTACGTGTGGGGCTCGATCTACCGCTTCGACGGCCAGGCCAGCGTGTTCTGGGCCGAGCACGGCCCCTGCTACCGCTGCCTCTACCCGGAGGCCCCGCCGCCGGGCATGGTCCCCTCCTGCGCCGAGGGCGGCGTGCTGGGCGTGCTGTGCGCGTCCATCGGCTCGATCCAGGTCAACGAGGCGATCAAGCTGCTGGCCGGCATCGGCGACCCGCTGCTCGGCCGGCTGATGATCTACGACGCCCTGGAGATGAACTACCGCCAGGTGAAGGTCCGCAAGGACCCGAACTGCGCCGTCTGCGGTGAGAACCCGACGGTCACCGAGCTGATCGACTACGAGGCCTTCTGCGGCGTCGTGTCGGAGGAGGCGCAGGCCGCCGCCGCCGGTTCGACCATCACCTCGCACCAGCTCAAGCAGTGGCAGGACGACAAGGAGGACATCTACCTCATCGACGTCCGCGAGCCCGGCGAGTACGAGATCGTCAACATCCCCGGCGCGGTGCTGATCCCGAAGAACGAGTTCCTGATGGGCGACGCGCTGGAGAAGCTGCCGCAGGACAGGAAGATCGTCCTGCACTGCAAGTCGGGCGTGCGCTCGGCCGAGGTGCTGGCCGTGGTCAAGGCCGCCGGCTTCGGCAACGCCGTCCACCTGGGCGGCGGCGTGCTCGGCTGGATCAACCAGATCGAGCCGCACAAGCCGGTCTACTGACCGACCCGCACGTGGAAGGGCCCGCCGTCCGGCGGGCCCTTTTCCGTTGCCCGGGTGTGGTCAGTGGCGGGCGATGACGGCGCGGGCCTGTTCGAGGAGCTTGGTGTCGCGCGCCTTGTTCTCCTTGAGCTTGTCGAGGTTGTCGCGGATCGCGTCCGACTCGTACTGCTTCTCCAGGGCCACCCTGATGCCGACCCAGTTCGAGCTGAGCTTGCACCGGGCGTCGGCGGTGGCGACCGCCTTCTGGCGCTCGCCGGGGTGCTGCTCCCCGTGCCACTCCGGCGAGTCGTTGGCGTCCCAGGGGCCCTTGTAGTCGTAGCCGGCGGCCTTCATGCACGAGGACCAGGTGGCGGTGCTGTCCTTGGCGGCCCGCTGTTCCTCGACCTTCTGGCCGACTTTGCCCTGGAGCGCCTCCGCGGCGTCCGAGCCGGTGCCGTCGGCGGGGTGGAATCCGGCCGCGGTGTCCCGGCAGCCATTCCCCCCGGACGCGTCTGCCGTGGCGCCGGCGGACGGCGCTCCGGTGGCCTCTGGGGCGTTTCCCTCGTACGCGAGTTTCTTTTCGGCCGACCATCCGGCGAACAATCCGTCGCGTTCGTTCTTCTCCGCGGCGTCGGCGTCCTGCCCGGTCATTCCCTCGGGCAGTCGGGCCTGATATCCGAGTTCTTTCGCATCACGAATGTCGATGACGCCGTAAAGGCGCCAGGTGGCACCCTGGGGATTTCGGGCCGGCCAGTCGACGGGATATCCGCGGTCGCGCATGCAGTCGGCGACGGTCAATCGGGCCGCGTTTTCGAGGTCGGTCTTCTCCTGGATCGAGAAGATGTAGTCGGAGAGTGGAAATCCGATCTCGTCGTACGCGTTGACGGCGGGGGCCGACAGGCCCTTGGGGTGGGTGTCGCGCTCCGCCGCGCATCCGGCGAGGGAGAGGAGGGCGAGAGCGAGCACGGCTGACCGGTATCGGGGCACGTTGAAGTCCACTGGTCGGGTTCCGGAACGGCGGCGGGTGGCCGGCCCCCACCTGCGCGGGGGCCGGCCACCCGGGGGATCAGCGGGGGCAGCCGGAGTTGCTGCTGAAGCAGAACGAGCCGATGTTGTCGTTGGCGCCCGCGCCACTGCTGAAGGAGTTGGACGCCAGGTTCTGGCGGATGCTGCCGGGGCCCTCGGCCATCTTGCCGCCGGCGTACCCCTCGTGCTCGTAGAAGTAGACGGTGTTGGCGTTGTCGTAGTTCTTGGTGGAGGACGCCCGGTCGTTGGCGCTGTAGCCGTCGTTCATGGTGACGCTGCCGAGGTACTTGGTCGAGTAGTTCGTGTCGAGCATGGCGCCGGTCCAGTTCCAGTCCGCCCACAGACACACCTCGCCGGTGTTGCAGACGCTGTCCCGCTCGGCCGCGTGAGCCGGCGCCGCCATGAGCGCGACGGAGGCCGCGACGGCGGCGACGGCGGCGAACTGCTTCAGTGCACGCATTCTGTACTCCCTGGTTCTTTTACCACGGGGGATTTCGTCAAGAATTCCGTGCTGTTCGCGGACATCCCCCCTTTGAGCCCGCCCGTTGATAGTTCCACGGCGGTCGACGGACGGGCAACCGCCGGGCTCGGCAGTGGCGGGAAACAGACTTCACGTTTCCATTTCGGGACCTTGACGGGAGTTTTTCAAACATGCAAATTTAACGCCAAGGTGGAATATGGCGGATCCAAAGGTGCATATGTCGCAGGACGGGCGTCCGCCCTGCTCGGGCGGGTCGTGGGCCGTCCGGGCGACGCAGGTGGGCCCCGGCCCGACGGCCGGGGCCCACCTGCCTGCGTCGAGCCGGGGTCAGAGGGCCTTCTTGCGCTGGAGCACGTTGTAGGCGATCCAGCCCGGCAGCACCGGCAGCCAGAAGGTGAGTGCCCGGTAGAGGAAGACCGCCGGGGTGGCGATGGTGGGGGAGACGTCCGCGACGGTCAGGGCGCCGATCAGGGCGACCTCGACCGGGCCGATGCCGCCGGGGGTGGGGATCGCCGAGCCGGCCGCGTTGGCGGTCAGGAAGACCACCGCGACGGCCGAGAAGCTGACGTCGCCGCCGAAGGCCTGCACCGAGAAGTCCAGGCAGGCGGTGAAGGAGAGGGTCAGCAGCAGGATGCCGCCGAAGCCGGTGACCAGCTTGCTGGGCGTCTGCATCAGGTCGAGCATCCGCGGCACCACGCCGAAGAACAGCGAGCGCAGCCGGCCCAGCACGAACCGGCGCAGGGGCGCGACGGCGGCCACCACCAGGGCGAGCACGGCGGCGGTCAGCACGCCGATGATCACCGCGCGGGAGGCGGAGAGGTCGCCGTTGGTCTGGCTGCCGGTGATCAGGCCGAAGCTGAACAGCAGCAGCAGGTGCCCGGTCAGGCCCGCCAGCTGGGAGGCGCCGACCGAGGCGACCGCCTGGCCGGACCGGATGCCGGCCTTCTGGAGGTAGCGGGTGTTGAGCGCGATGCCGCCGATCGCGGCGGGGGCGACCAGCTTGACGAAGGAGCCGGCCAGCTGGGCGGCGACGGTGCGCCGGAACGGCAGCTTCTCGGGCACGAAGCCGGTCAGGCTCATCGCCGCGGCGACGTAGCTGAAGGCGGCGGCGAGCAGGGCGGCCGCGGCCCAGGCCCAGTTCATCTGGGAGAGCTTGAGCTGGGCCGGCTTGATGGTGGTCAGGGCCAGGTAGGCGGCGAAGGTGAGCGCGATCACCATGATCAGGCTCTTCGGCTTCAGCCGTTCCAGCTTGGCCGGGGCCATCGGGGCCTCGGGGGCGATCTGGAGGATCTGGCCGCGGATGCGGCTCAGCAGGTCCTCGCCGGCCGCCGCGATGTCCTCCTCGGCCTGTTCCTGGGTGCGCTCGCCGGCCGCGACCTGCTCCAGCGCCCTGGCCCGGGCGGCGGTCTTGCGCTCCTTGGTGAGCTTGGCGAGGTCGACCCTGGTGGAGCGGCTCATCCCGACCGGCTGGAGCAGCGGCAGCGCCTGCGCCACCCGCTCGGCGCCGAGCACCGCGTTGGCGACGGCGACGGTGCGCTCCGGGCCGATCCGCAGCGCGAAGGTGGTGAGCAGCTGGGCGACGTCGATCCGCAGGGTCAGGTCGGTGGCGGCGATGTCGCCGCCGGAGAGGTTGACCAGACAGCCGGTCCGTTCGTCCACCACCAGCAGCGACTCGCCGGTCAGCCGGCGGTGGGCGATCCGGCGCTCGTGCAGGGCGGCCACCGACTGCCAGACCGAGGCCATCACCGGGTCGGTGACCTCCTCGTCGGCCAGCTCGTCCAGGGTGCGGCCCTCGACGTTCTCGTACACCAGGATCGCGGCGTCCGGGCCCAGCTCGGAGGTGGCGACCAGCTGCGGTGCGAGGGCACCGGAGGCGGCCGCCGCGTACGCGATCAGGGCCTCCTGCTCCAGCGCCTGGCGCAGCGACTGGGGGCTGCGGCGCACCGCGACCGAGCGCAGCCGCAGCCGCCGCCAGGCCCGGTAGAAGAAGCCGGAGGCCTGCTGCTCGCGGTCGATGATGTGCACGTCCAGCGGGGGGCCGCCCTGCTGGGTGACCTGGTAGCGGCGGGTGCCGCCGGGGGCGTCGGGGGTGCGCACGGCGCCGGCCGGGGTGAAGCCGACCTTGCGCAGGCCGATCATCAGGTGCTGGCCGGTGGGCCGGATGTTGGGGGAGCCGATCGCGTACAGCGTGCCGTAGGCGACGGACCAGCCGATCAGCACGGTGAGCAGCAGCGACAGCGGGGTGGTGTAGCCGCCGAGCAGCTCGGTGACCCCGCTGAAGACCACCACCACCCACAGGGCGACCCGCCAGCGCGGTCTGCTCGACATGCCGACGGCGGTCATGTAGGCGATCACCGGGGCGAGGTAGCCGTGCACCGGGTCGGTGAGGGTGCCGTTGCTGTCCAGCGGCAGCCTGGTCAGCGCGTCCCTGATGTGTTCGGAGGCGCCTTCGGCCACCCACCAGTCGATGCCGAGCGAGACGCCGTACGCGAGCACCGAGGCGAGCACGCCGTCGGCGACCCGCAGGCCGTCGCGTTTGATCAGCCGCTCGACGGCGAAGGCCAGCGGCACGGCGAGGACCGCGACGCTGGAGACCAGGCCGGTGATGGTGGAGAGCACCGCGGAGAAGTGCGGCGCGTTGGAGGCGATGTCCTGCTCGATGCCGGTGGTGGTCGAGGTGGCGATGCCGGCCAGGACGAAGACGGCGACGATGCCGAGGACGCCGGCCAGGAAGCGGATCAGGTCGGACGGGCGGTGCGCGCGGGCGGCGAGCAGCGGCTCGTCGACGTCCAGGTGGGGGGCGTCGTCCAGCGGGTCGGGCTCGTGGAGCCGGGGGGCCTCGGACTGCGGGTCCCCGGACTGCGGGTCCTCGGGCCGGGGGTCCTCGGGCTCCGGGGGCCGGGTCGTCTCGGCCGCGGGCGGCCCGGGCTGTTCGGGGGTCCTCGCGGGCGTGGGGGTCTTGATCGTCCGGTCCTTGATCAGGGAGACTTTCGGCGTCGGCCCCGGTTCGGGGCGGCCTTCGTTCCCGCCGCCGGGCGCCGGGGGCACCGCGGCAGCGGACTCGTCGGAGTCCTTGTCCACGCCCACGTCAGCCGTCCCGGTCATCTGGTCTTGTCCTCGTATCACCACTCACCGCCCCGGAAGATGGTGGCATGCCCCGGCCCCCCGTGCGGGACAGGGGCCGGATCGGGCGCGGCGGATCGTACGTACGGGGCCGCGGGTGCGCCCCCGTAGGGAAGGATGCCGCAGGTGACGGACGCAACAGACGAAGGCCCTCCCGGCACCCTCCCGCCGTTCGCCGAACTGGTGCTCGACCTGACCGAGCGGATTCCACCCGGTCGGGTGATGACCTACGGCGACGTCGCCGAGTACCT
Organism: Kitasatospora sp. NPDC091335; assembly: GCF_044757205.1. Lineage (NCBI taxonomy): Bacteria > Bacillati > Actinomycetota > Actinomycetes > Kitasatosporales > Streptomycetaceae > Kitasatospora > Kitasatospora sp. NPDC091335. Next base: position 224,392 of record NZ_JBIVUM010000004.1, read on the forward strand.
GGGCCAGGGCGGCCCCCGGCAGGTCGGCCGGGTGATGGCCCTGTACGGCGGCTCGGTGCCCTGGTGGCGGGTGATCCGCGCGGACGGCCGGCTGCTGCCCGGGCACGAACACCGCGCCCTCGACCACTACGGCGACGAGGGCACCCCGCTGCGCGAACTCGCCGACCCGCCCCGGGTCGACCTCCGGCGGGCCCGCTGGGACGGCGAGCCGATCCGGTAGGCCCCGCCCGAGCCGATCGGTGCCACCCGGACGGGAATGACGGGGCAGGACCGTAGGCTCGATACGGGCGGGCCCGACGGGTCCGCCCCCGCCGTGCCCCAGTCCGACCCCAGGATCAGCAACGTGAGTGAGCGAAGCGAGCGAGCCGTCGACAGGCGCGCGAGCTCCCCCTACCGGCTCGTGCGCAGCCCGCTCGTCCAGCCCGGCCCACCCGTGCTGGACGCCTACCAGCGCGCCGTGGTCGAGCACGCCGGCGGGCCGCTGCTGGTGCTGGCCGGTCCCGGCACCGGCAAGACCACGACGCTGGTCGAGGCGGTCGCCCGGCGGATCGAGGACGGCACCGACCCCGAGAAGATCCTCGTCCTCACCTTCAGCCGCAAGGCCGCGACGGAACTGCGGGACCGGATGTCCGGCCGGCTCGGGACCGCCGCCGCCCCGCAGGCCACCACCTTCCACTCCTTCTGCTACGCCCTGCTGCGCGCCCACCAGGACCCGGAGGACTACGCCGAGCCGCTGCGGCTGCTCTCCGGCCCCGAGCAGGACGTCATGGTCCGCGAACTGCTGGCCGGCGGCGCCGAGGACGCCAGGCTCGGCAGCACCCGCATCCAGTGGCCGCTGGACCTGCGGGCCTGCCTGACCACCCGCGGCTTCGCCGACGAGGTCCGCGCTGTCCTCGCCCGCAGCCGCGAACTCGGCCTCGGCGAGGCCGAGCTGGAGCGCTTCGCCCGGGGCGTCCAGCGCCCCGACTGGGCCGCTGCCGCGCACTTCCTGGCCGACTACCTCGACGTGCTCGACCTGCGCGGCGTCCTCGACTACGCCGAACTCGTCCACCGCGCGGTGCTGCTCGCCGAACGCCCCGAGATCGGGGCGCAGCTGCGGCGGCGCTACGAGGTCGTCTTCGTCGACGAGTACCAGGACACCGACCCCTCCCAGGTTCGGCTGCTGCGCCAGCTGGCCGGCGGCGGACGCGACCTGGTCGCGGTCGGCGACCCCGACCAGTCGATCTACGCCTTCCGCGGCGCCGACATCAACGGCATCCTCGACTTCCCGCAGACCTTCCTGCGGGCCGACGGCAGCCCCGCCGAGGTCAGGGTGCTGCGGGTCTCCCGGCGCTCCGGCGCCGTGCTGCTCGCCGCCTCCAGGGAGATCGCCCGCCGGATGCCGATGGGCCGGCTGCCCGCCGACAAGCTCGCCCAGCACCGCGCCCTGCTGCCCTCCCGCGAGGGCGGCAGGGTCGAGGTCTACACCTACCCGACCCCCGGCGCCGAACTCGACTCGATCGCCGACCTGCTGCGCCGCGCCCACCTGGAGGACGGCGTGCCCTGGGGCGAGATGGCCGTGCTGGTCCGGGCCGGCGCCCGCTCCATCCCCGGCGTGCGGCGGGCGCTCGGCGCGGCCGGCGTCCCGCTGGAGATCGACGGCGACGACCTGCCGCTGCGCGAGGAGCCGGCCGTCGCCCAGCTGCTGCTCGCCCTGCGGGTCTGCGCCCAGCAGGCGTCGCAGCAGGCCGCCCGGGACAGGCGGGGCGACCGGGACGTCACTGGCCCGGACACCACCGACCCGGACGCATCTGACCCGGAAGCCGCCGACCGGGACGCCACCGACCCGGACGCCACTGACCCGCTCATCGCCGATCCGCTCACCACCGACCTGGCGCACGCCCTGCTCACCGGCCCGCTCGGCGGCCTGGACGGCTCCGACCTGCGCCGCCTCGGCCGCGCCCTGCGCGAGGAGGAACGCGCCGCGCTGCGCGCCGACGGCCGCCCCGCCACCGCCCCGCGCCCGGCCGGCGAGCTGATCCGCGAGGCCCTCGCCGAACCCGAGCGCCTCGTCGCCCTCGACCCCGCGTACGCCCGCCGCGCCCGCGACCTCGGCACCCTGCTGCGCAAGGTCCGCGAACTGCTGGCCGGCGGCTGCACCGCCGAGGAAGCGCTGTGGGAGCTGTGGGACGGCAGCCGCCGCTGGCGCGAGCGCCTGGAGCGGTCCGCCCTGCGCGGCGGCGCGGCCGGCCGCAACGCCGACCGCGACCTGGACGCCCTGTGCGCCCTGTTCGAGACGGCCGCCCGGGCCGAGGAACAGGTCACCGGCCACCGCAGCGCCCTCGACCTGCTCGCCGAACTCGAAGCCCAGGACATCGCCGCCGACACCCTCACCGTCCGGACCGTACGCCCCGAGGCGGTACGGCTGATGACCGCCCACCGCTCCAAGGGCCTGGAGTGGCGCCTGGTCGTGGTGGCCGGCGTCCAGGACGGCCTCTGGCCCGACCTGCGCCGCCGCGGCTCCCTGCTGGAGGCCGACCGGATCGGCCGCGACGGCCTCGCCGAACCGCTCTCCCCCGGCGCGCTGCTCGGCGAGGAACGCCGGCTCTTCTACGTCGCCGCGACCCGCGCCAAGGAGCGGCTGATCGTCACCGCCGTCAAGGCCCCCGCCGACGACGGCGACGAACCCTCCCGCTTCCTGCGCGAGCTCTACCGCGAGGACGTCGACCCCCGGACCGGAAGGGTGGTCCGCCGCACCCCGCCGGTCACCGTCGAGGACGTCACCCACCGCCCGCGCCGTCCGCTGTCGGTCGCCGCGCTGGTCGCCGAACTGCGCGCGGTCACCGTCGACCCGGCCCGCTCGCCGGAACTGCGCCGCGCAGCCGCCGAACGGCTCGCCACCCTCGCCGCCGCAGCCGACGAGGACGGGCTGCCGCTGGTGCCCGCCGCCCACCCCGAGCGCTGGTGGGGCCTGGACGACCCGACCTCCGCCCCCGAACCGCTGCGCAGCGCCGACGTGCCCGTACGGCTGTCCGGCAGCGGCCTGGAGCAGCTGGAGAGCTGCTCCCTCCAGTGGTTCCTGGACAAGGAGGTCAGGGCGCGCGGCGCGGGCTCGGCCGCCCAGGGCTTCGGCAACGTGGTGCACGCCCTCGCCGACGAGGTCGGCTCCGGCCGCACCCCCGCCGACCTCGCCGTGCTCATGGAGCGGCTGGACACCGTCTGGGACGCGCTGGCCTTCGACGCGCCCTGGAAGTCCCAGCAGGAGAAGACCGAGGCCCGCGCCGCCCTGGAGCGCTTCCTCAACTGGCACGTCCTGGAACGCGGCCGGGACCTGGTCGCCACCGAGCACGGCTTCGACGTCACCCTCGACGTCGGCGGCGTCTCGGTGCGCATCCGCGGCTCGATGGACCGGGTGGAGAAGGACGCCGCCGGGCGCGCCTACGTGGTCGACTTCAAGACCGGCAAGCAGATACCCACCGACAAGTCGCTGCCCGACCACAAGCAGCTCGCCGTCTACCAGCTCGCCGTCCGGGCCGGCGCGCTGAACGAACTGCCCGGCTTCACCGAGCACCCGCCGGACACCGGCGGCGCCGAACTCGTCCACCTGCGCGAGCCCGCCGCCAAGGCCGCCCAGGACGCACCCAGGATCCAGCGGCAGGAGCCGCCCGAGGGCGAGCCGTGGATCGAGAACCTGCTCGCCGAGGCGGCGGGGAAGGTCCTCGCCGAGCGCTTCGTCCCGCAGACCGGCGGCGGCTGCGACCGCTGCTCCTTCCGCCGCAGCTGCTCCGCCCAGCGCGACGGCGCCCAGCTGGTCGAGTGACGGTGCCCGAACGAAGCGCACGGGTGACGGTGCCCGAAGCGGCCGGGTGACGGTGCCCGAACCGGTCGGATGAGGATTGTCCGCCACTCCGGTTACGGTTGCGGAGTGACCGCCGTGCTCAGCCATCCCGACCAGCTCAAGGAGCTGCTGGGGATCCCGTTCAACCGGGAGCAGATGGCGGCCGTCGGCGCACCCCTGGAACCGGCCGTGATCGTGGCCGGCGCCGGCTCCGGCAAGACCACCGTGATGGCCGCCCGGGTGGTCTGGCTGGTCGGCTCCGGCGCGGTGCGGCCCGAGGAGGTGCTCGGCCTCACCTTCACCAACAAGGCCGCCGGGGAGCTCTCCGAGCGGGTGCGCGCCTCCCTCCTGAGGGCCGGGGCCGTCGACCGGGACGCCGCCGAGCCGCTCGGCGACCCGGAGATCTCCACCTACCACGCCTTCGCCGGCCGCCTGCTCAAGGAGCACGGCCTGCGGATCGGCATCGAACCGGACGTCCGGCTGCTCGCCGACGCCACCCGCTTCCAGCTCGCCGCCAAGGTGCTGCGCACCGCCCGCGGCCCGTTCCCCGCGCTCACCGGCACCTTCGCCAACCTGGTCGCCGACCTGACCGCGCTGGACGGCGAACTCGCCGAGCACCTGGTCGAGCCGCAGACCCTGCGCGAGTTCGACGAACGGCTGCTGGACACCCTCGCCACCGTCAGGCTGACCAACGACGACCTGCGGGCCGTCCCGGCCACCGCCAGGGCCCGGCTGGACCTGCTGCGCCTGGTCGAGGACTACCGGCGCCGCAAGCGCTCCGCCGGGCTGATGGACTTCGGCGACCAGATCGCCGCCGCCGCCCGCTTGGCCCAGCAGCGCCCGGAGGTCGGCGAACTGCTGCGCGGCCAGTTCAAGGTGGTGCTGCTCGACGAGTACCAGGACACCTCGGTCGCCCAGCGGCTGATGCTCGCCGGACTCTTCGGAGCCGGCCCCGACGGCACCGGCAGCGGCCACCCGGTGACCGCCGTCGGCGACCCCTGCCAGGCGATCTACGGCTGGCGCGGCGCCTCGGTGGCCAACCTCGACGAGTTCCCCCGGCACTTCCCGAAGGCCGACGGCCGCCCCGCCGACCGCTACGCGCTCAGCGAGAACCGCCGCAGCGGCGGCCGGCTGCTCGCCTTCGCCAACACGCTCGCCGCCCCGCTGCGCGAGATGCACGAGGGCGTCGAGGCGCTCCGCCCCGCCCCCGGAGCCGAGCAGGACGGCTTCGTCCGGGCGGCGCTGCTGCCCACCCACGCCGAGGAGATCGACTGGCTGGCCGACTCGATCGCCCACCTGGTGCGCACCGGCACCGCGCCGGGCCGGATCGCCGTGCTGTGCCGCGGCGGCGCCGCCTTCCCCGACATCCACGCCGCGCTGGTCGCCCGCGAGGTGCCGGTCGAGGTGGTGGGCCTCGGCGGGCTGCTGCAACTGCCCGAGGTGGCCGATCTGGTGGCGGTCTGCGAGGTGCTGCAGGACCCGACCGCCAACGCCGCGCTGGTGCGGCTCCTGATCGGCCCGCGCTGGCGGATCGGCCCGCGCGACCTCGCGCTGCTCGGCCGCAGGGCCGCCGAACTCGTGCGCACCGACCGGGACGAGGGCGTCGAGGCGCTGGCCGCCGCGGTCGCCGAGGCCGACCCGACCGAGGTGGTGTCGCTGGCCGACGCGGTGGAGACCTTCCTCGACGGCGACCAGCCGGACGAGCTGCCGTTCTCCGCCGAGGCGCGGGTGCGTTTCGCCCGGCTCGCCGCCGAGCTGCGCGAGCTGCGCCGCTCACTCGCCGACCCGCTGATGGACGTGCTGCACCGGGTGCTGTCCGTCACCGGTCTGGAGGTCGAACTCACGGCTTCCCCGCAGGCCCTGGCCGCCCGGCGGCGGGAGACCCTGCACGCCTTCCTGGACGTCGCCGCCTCCTTCTCCGACCTCGACGGCGACCCCGGCCTGGCCGCCTTCCTCGGCTTCCTGCGCGCCGCCCAGCAGTACGAGCGCGGCCTGGACAGCAGCCTGCCCGGCGGCGAGGACACCGTGAAGGTGCTCACCGCGCACAAGTCCAAGGGCCTGGAGTGGGACGTGGTGGCCGTCCCCGGCCTGGTACGGGGCGCGTTTCCCTCGTCGAGCCCGCGCGAACGCTGGACGAGCACCAAGCGCGTGCTCCCGCACGCCCTGCGCGGGGACGCGGACACCCTCCCGGACGTGCGCGGGGAGTGGAACGGGAAGTCGATGACGGCGTTCAGGAAGGCGCTGGCCGACCACTCCGGCGTCGAGGAACTGCGGCTGGGCTACGTGGCGTTCACCCGGCCCAGGTCGCTGCTGCTGGCCTCCGGGCACTGGTGGGGGCCGAGCCAGAAGACCGCCCGCGGTCCGTCCGCCTTCCTGGAGCAGCTGCGCGAGCACTGCGAGCGGCCCGGCGCGGGCGAGGTCGAGCACTGGGCCGAGCAGCCGGAGAAGGGGGCCGAGAACCCGGCGCTGGCGTCCCCCGTCGAGCGCCCCTGGCCGCTGCCGCTGGACCCGGCCGCCCAGCACGCCCGCCGCCGGGTCGCCGAGGTGGTGCGCCGCCGGCTCGCCGGAACTCCGGCGGGCCCTCCGGCCCAGGGCGGCGAGGCCGGGCCGACGGCTCCCGGATCGACGGCCCCCGAGCCCGAGCCGATGGCCCCCGAGGACCAGCGCCAGGTGGCCTCCTGGGACCGCGATCTGACCGCGCTGCTGGGCGAGTTGGAGCGATCCCGGCGCACCGGGCGCGAGGTGCCGCTGCCCGCCGCGCTGTCCGCCACCCAGCTACTGCGGCTGGCCGCCGACCCGGACGGCTTCGCCCACGACCTGGCCCGCCCGATGCCCCGCCCCCCGCAGCCCGCGGCCCGGCGCGGCACCCGCTTCCACGCCTGGGTGCAGTCCAGGATCGAGCCGCTGCTGCTGATCGAACCGGGCGCGCTGCCCGGCGCCGACGACGACGGCATCGAGGACGAGCAGGACCTGGAGCGGCTCAAGGAGGCGTTCCTGCGCACCCCGTACGCGCAGCGCAAGCCCCACCGGGTGGAGGTGCCGTTCCAGCTGGTGCTGGCGGGCCGGGTGGTGCGGGGCCGGATCGACGCCGTCTACCGGGAAGATGACGCGTTGTCGGAATCCGGTGGTGCGTCACGCTACGAAGTGGTGGACTGGAAGACCCACCGGGAGGAGACCGCCGACCCGTTGCAGCTCGCGGTCTACCGGCTGGCCTGGGCCGAGCACGCGGGCGTGGATCCCGAGCAGGTCGCGGCTTCGTTCCTGTACGTCCGCAGTGGCCGGATCGTCCGTCCCGCAGGACTTCCCGACCGAAAAGAGTTGGAACGGCTCCTGATCGGGAACAGTGACTATTGAGTCACGCAGAGCATCCAAGTCATCATGCCAGTGCCCGAAACCTGTGCGTCGTGCACGTTTCGCGCCTATTGTGGGGTCGGTAACCGGTCAACCCCCGAACTCCGGCCGCCAGCGAGGCCCGCATTCCCTACCCTCAGTCATCACCGCAGGTGCCCCCGGCATCGGCGTCTTCTGCTGGAGAAACCGAAGTTGAGCGCGACCGGATGGATCAGAGAGCGGTTCGCCGGGCCGACCCAGGGGCCCGCTCCGCGCGCGACCGGCACCTGGCCGAGGACGGCGCTGGCGCTGCCGTTCATCGGCATGGTGCTGATCGTCGCCCTCGACTACCTCAGCGGCACCGAGGTGACGGTCGAACCGGCCCTCACCGCCGTGCCCGCGCTGGCCGCCGTGGTCAGCCGCCGAACCTGGTACCCGCTCGCCATCGGCCTCGGCACCGAGGCCGCGGCCTTCCTGATGGCCATCCGCAGTGACACGCTCGGCGAGTCGGTGCACGCCGCCAGTGTCTTCGCGATCCTGCTCGTGGCCACGATCGGCTGGGTCAGCGCCACCCTGAGGCTGCGCCAGGAACGGGCGCTGGCCGACGCCCAGCTGGTCGCCTCGATCGCCCGCCGGGTGCTGCTGCGGCCCGTCCCCGAGCGGGTCGGCACCGTCCGGACCGCCGTCCACTACGAGGCCGCCGCCGCGCACGCCCGGATCGGCGGCGACCTCTACGAAGTGGTCAACACCCGCCACGGGGTGCGGGCCGTGGTCGGCGACGTGCGCGGCAAGGGCCTCGGCGCGGTGGAGACGGCCGCCGCCGTGCTCGGCGCCTTCCGCGAGGCCGCCCACCAGGAGCCCGCCCTCGACCGGGTGGCTGGCTGGCTGGCCGTCAGCCTCGACCGCGCCCTGCACGAGAACGACCACCCGGGCGTGGAGGAGGAGTTCGTCACCCTGGTGCTGATCGGCGTCGGCCCCGACGGCGCCGCGGAGATCGTCAACTGCGGCCACCCCGCCCCGCTGCTGCTGCGCGGCGAGGAGGTCCACCCGCTCGAACTCGCCGAGACCGTACCGCCGCTGGGCGTCCTCGACCCGGCCGACGTCCGCCCGCCGGTGCACCGGGTGCTGCTCCAGGGCGAGGACCGGGTACTGCTGTTCACCGACGGGGTGATCGAGGCCCGCGACCGCGCGGGCGTCTTCTACCCGCTCGCCGAGCGCTTCCCGCGCTGCGCCGCCGGCCGCCCGGCCGAGGTCCTGCAACGGCTGCACGAGGACGTGGTGCGCCACGTCGGACGCCAGCTCGGCGACGACGCGGCCATGCTGCTGCTCCAGTTCGACCCCCCGCCCGCCCTCGGGCCGGGGGACTCGCACGCGGTGGGGGTCCACCTCCCGCAGCAGGCCGGGGTCCTGACCCGCCGGTAGGCGGCTGCCGGGCACCTCCGCGGGGGCACCGCTACCGGGACACCGATGCCGGGACACCACTACAGGGACGCCGCTACAGGGACACCTCGACCAGCAGCGGGCGGTGGTCCGACACCGTCGCCCGCGGCGCCGCCGTCGGGCCGACCGCCGCGCGCGGCACGCCGATCGCCAGCACGTGGTCGAACTGCACCGCGGGCCGGTGCGAGGGATAGGTCGGCGTGCGCGCCAGGTCGTACCAGCCCTGGAGACGGGCGCGCGGCTCGCGCACCCGGCGCCGGCGCGGCTCGGCCAGGGCCGGACGGGCCCGCCGGGCCGCCCGCAGCTCACGCACCCGCACCCGCGGCGCGGTGCGCTCCAGCGCCGTCGCCCCGCCGAGCACCGTGCGCGGCACCGCGCCGACCAGGTTGAAGTCGCCCAGCACCAGGTACGGCTGCGGCAGGTCGGCGATCCAGCGCCGGATGCCCGCCAGCTGCGCCATGTTCCAGCCGGGGACGAAGGACAGGTGTGCCGCCACCACGGTGAACGGCCCCCGCTCGCCCTCCAGTACGGCCGCCAGCGCCGTCCGCGGCTCGTCCGGCACCGGGGTCAGCCCGCGCCGCCCGGCCACCCGCAGCGGCAGCCCGAACGGTGCCGGGGCGAACCTCCTGGCCCGCCAGTGCCGCACCGGAAGCCTCGTCAGCAGCGCCGTCCCGTACGACGGCGGGGCGCCGTCGCCCGTCTCGCCGGGCCCGTACACCCGCAGGCCGTTCGGCCCCGACGGCTCCCGCACCCAGCCCGCCACCGGCGCCGGGCTGCCGTGCAGGGCGGCGGCGAAGCGCCAGTCCTTCGCGCCCATCGCCGCGGCGGCGACCGCCGCCTGGTCGGTGCCGCCGGAGCGCGCCTGGTGCCGGTCCACCTCCTGGAGCGCCAGCACGTCGGCGTCCAGCGCGGCCACGGCCTCGGCCAGTGGCGCACCGGCGTCGGACGGGTAGGGCCGCGGGGCGCCGTCGGGGGCGAGGGGCTGGCCGTGCAACAGATTGAAGGTGGCGATGCGCAACTGGCTCACACCGCACGACGGTACCCGCTCGCCGGGGACGCCGGGCGCGGCTTGAGACGGTAGGGCATACCGGGTATACATACTCGGTATGTCCATCCGTCACGGTCTGCTCGCCCTGCTCGACCAGGGCCCGCGCTACGGCTACCAGCTGCGCACCGAGTTCGAGGCGCGCACCGGCGCCACCTGGCCGCTCAACGTCGGGCAGGTCTACACCACGCTCTCCCGGCTGGAACGCGACGGCCTGGTCGAGCCCGCGGGGGAGGACGGCGAGGGCCACCAGTTCTACGCCGCCACCGACGCCGGCCGCACCGAACTGCGGAGCTGGTTCGACACCCCGGTGCCCCGGACCAGCCCCCCGCGCGACGAACTGGCGATCAAACTCGCCATGGCCGTGACCGTCCCGGGGGTGGACGTCTCCGCCGTCGTCCAGGGCCAGCGCCGGCACAGCATCAAGGCACTCCAGGACTACACCCGGCTCAAGGGCCGCGCCCTCGCGGGGGAGAAGCGCCCCGGCGTGGTGCCCTCCGAGAGCAACGACCTGGCCTGGCTGCTCGTCCTGGACCAGCTGATCTTCCAGACCGAGGCGGAGATCCGCTGGCTCGACCACTGCGAGACCCGGCTCTCCCAGCAGGCCGAACTCCTGCGGAACCGCACCGCCGAGGCCGTCCGTGACGGCGCCGCGCCCGCCAAGCGCGGCCGCCGCCTGCGCGCCTGAGCCCCCGCACCACCCGAACCACCAGGCTCCGGTCCCGACACCGGGCCCACACCCAGCACAAGGGGGGAATTCGTGTCCCACACCGAAGAGGCCCGGCAGACGCCGGTGCTCCACCTGGAGAACGTCACCCGCGTCCACGGCCAGGGCGCCGCCGAGGTCCAGGCCCTGCGCGGCGTCGACCTCAGGGTCCACCCAGGAGAGTTCGTCGCCGTCATGGGCCCGTCCGGCTCCGGCAAGTCGACCCTGCTCACCCTGGCGGGCGGCCTGGACACCCCGAGCGGCGGCCGGGTCCTGGTCGAGGGCGTCGCCCTCGGCGAGCTCAACCGCAAGAAGCTCGCCCAGGTCCGCCGACGCTCCGTCGGCTACGTCTTCCAGGACTACAACCTGATCCCGGCACTCACCGCCGCCGAGAACATCTCGCTGCCGCGCGAACTCGACGGGCTGTCCACCCGCGCCGCCCGCCGCGAGGCCCTCGTCGCCCTGGAGGAGCTCGGCATCCCCGAACTCGCCGACCGCTTCCCCGACGACATGTCCGGCGGCCAGCAGCAGCGCGTCGCCATCGCCCGCGCCCTGATCGGCGACCGCCGCCTGGTCCTCGCCGACGAACCCACCGGCGCCCTCGACTCCACCACCGGCGAGGCCGTCCTCGCCGTCCTGCGCGCCCGCTGCGACTCCGGCGCCGCCGCCATGATGGTCACCCACGAGGCCAGGCACGCCGCCTGGGCCGACCGGGTCGTCTTCCTGCGCGACGGCCGCATGGTCGACGAGTCCACCAGCCAGGACGCGGCCAGCCTGCTCGTCAGCGCCGCCGGCAACAGCCTGAAGGTGGACGAGTGAAGCTCAGCGCCTGGCGGGTGGCCCTGCGCATCGCCCGCCGCGACGCCCTGCGCGCCAAGGGCCGCAGCGCCCTCGTCATCGCCATGGTCGCCCTGCCCGTCCTCGGCGTCACCGGCGCCGACGTGGTCTTCCGCAGCGCGGAACTCTCACCCGCCGAACACGCGGTACGGGTCATGGGGCAGGCCGCCGGCGAACTGGACCTGGTCGAACGCGGCTCCTCCGTCAAGCAGGCGCCCGACCCCGAGCAGGGCTTCAGCATGCAGAGCCCCAAGGACGACGCCAAGGAGGGCGAAACCCCCAGGCACACCGCCGCACAGCAGCGCGCCCTCGACACCGACCCCGCCGAACTGGCCCGCCAACTGCTCCCGCCCGGCGCCACCCTGGTGCCCGAACGCCAGGGCCCGTACACCGCGGCGACCAGCAGCCAGGGCCTGCTCAGCACCCGGGTCAGCGAAGCCGACCTGGCCGACCCGGTCTGGGCGGGCCGGATCGACCTGGTCAGCGGCCGCGCCCCCGCCGCCGACACCGAGGCCGCCGTCACCACGGACTTCCTGAAGCGCTCCGGCCTCAAGCTCGGCGACAGGACCACCGTCCGCGGCCTGGACGACGTCCCCTTCACCATCACCGGCACCTACGAGTACCCGGGCGAACTGCGCTCCACCGAACTCTTCGCCCGCCCCGGCACCCTGCTCGACCGGCTCGCCAAGGCCACCGGCAGCACCGACGCCCGCGCGTCCGGCACCGACGTGCCCACCCGCTGGCTGGTCAAGCTCCCGGCCGGCGCCGCGCTCGACTGGCACAAGGTCACCGAGGTCAACGAGTACGGCTTCCTGCTGACCTCCCGCGCCGTCCTCACCGACCCGCCGGCCCGCGACGACGTCCCGTACTACGCCGAGCTGCGGTCGCGCGGGGGCGACGAAACCAGCTACTTCGACCGGACCAACGTCGTCATCCTCGCGACCGTCGTCGGCATGGCTCTGCTGGAGATCGTCCTCCTCGCGGGCCCCGCCTTCGCCGTCGGCGCCCGCCGCTCCCGGCGCCAGCTCGGACTGCTCGCCGCCGCCGGCGGTGAGCGCGCCAACGTCCGCGCGGTCGTGCTCGGCGGCGGCATCGTGCTCGGCGTCACCGGCGCCCTCACCGGCCTGGGCCTCGGCATCGGCCTGGTCGCCGCGCTGCGCACCATGGCCGAGGACCACTCCGGCCGGCGCTTCGGCCACTTCGACCTGCAACCGCTCGACCTGCTGGGCATCCTCCTGGTCGGCCTCGTCACCGGCCTGCTGGCCGCCGTCGTGCCCGCCGTCCAGGCCTCCCGCCAGGACGTCGTGGCCGCGCTCACCGGCCGCGACACCCTCAAGCCGCCGAGCCGCAGGCTCGCCGCCCTCGGGCTGCTGATGCTCGGCGGCGGCGCGGCCCTCGCCCTGTACGGCGCCACCAACGGCATCGGCAACAGCAGCTTCGCCGTCCTCGGCGGCTCGGCCCTCGCCGAACTCGGCATGGTCGTCCTCGTGCCGTACCTGGTCGGACTCTTCGGCCGGCTCGGCCGCTGGCTCTCGCTCGGCCCCCGGCTCGCCCTGCGCGACTCGGTGCGCCACCGCGCCCGCACCGCACCCGCCGTGGCCGCCGTGATGGCCGCCGTCGCCGGCTCGGTCGCGGTCAGCGTCTACATGGCCAGCGTCGACGAGGAGTACCGGCGCGACTACGCCGCCGCCGGCCCGTCCGGGGCCGTCATGCTCGGCACCGGCTGGCTGGCCGACGCCGACCTCAAGCTGCTGCCGCAGATGCGCGAGGCCGTCGAACGCGGCATCCCCGACCTCGGCCCGCGCGCCGACGTCCAGCGCGTCGAGCCCAGGGCCGACTGCGGCGAGGGCAGCTGGTGCGGCTACATCGGCGTCGAACCGCCCAAGGAGGAGCGCTGCCCCGCCGCCCTCCCGGAGAACGAACTCACCAACGCCGAGCGCGAGCGGATCCTGGAAACCGACAAGCGCTGCCAGACCAACGACCGCCGCGGCACCCCGTACAGCCCGCTGGTCGCCGGCGACGCCACCCTGCTGCGCAACCTCTTCGGCGTCACCGACCAGGGGGCCGTCCAGGCCCTCGCCGCCGGCAAGGCCGTGGTCTTCGACGCGCGCTACATCAAGGACGGCAAGACCTTCCTCGAGTACACCGTCCCGAACCCCGCGAGCACCGGCAACGGTCCCTCCTCGGAGAAGCCCCTGCGCACCGAGACCACCGTGGACGCCGTACTGGTCCAGGCCACCGTACGGGCCCCGGGCCAGGCCCTGGTCAGCCCGGCCACCGCCGCCCGGCTCGGCTTCCGGGCCACCCCGGCCGGCTCGGTCTGGCTGCCCGCCTCGATGCCCTCCGACGGAGCCCAGCAGCGGGCCGACGGCGCGCTCGCCAAGCTCAGCGACCACGACGTGCTCAAGGTCGAGCGCGGCTACGAGTCCCAGGCCGACCTGGTCCGCCTCGGCCTGAACGCCTTCGCCGCCATCGTCGCCCTCGGCGCGGCCGGCATCGCCACCGGACTGGCGGCCGCCGACTCCCAGCGGGACCTGACCACCCTCGCGGCGGTCGGCGCCGAACCCCGCATCCGGCGCTCGCTGTCCGGCTTCCAGTGCGGCGTGATCGCCGCGATGGGCGCCCTGCTCGGCGTGGTCTGCGGCGTGGTGCCGGGCGTGGCGCTGCGCAAGGTCGAGGCCGCGGCGGGCAAGTACCCCGGGATGAGCGCCGAGGAGCTCGCCAACAAGGCGACCCTGGTCTTCCCGTGGCCCACCATCGCCGCCACCGTGCTGCTGCTGCCGCTGCTCGCGGCCGGGCTCGCGGCGCTGATGACCCGCTCGCGGATCACCCTGCTGCGCCGCTCGGGCTGAGGCCGCCGCCCGCTCCCGCCGTCTCCGTCACCCCCGTCGCGCGCTGCCGCCGCGACGGGGGTGACGGAGGTTACAGCCCCGGGAGCGCCCGGCAGCCGGACGGCCGGGGCGGGCACCCGCACGGGCGAACTACAGTCGTCGGTATGACGAGAACCCCGGACAGCGTCGTCCGCTCCTACATCGACCGGCACCAGGCGGCCTTCCTCGCCGACCTCTCCGAGTGGCTGGCCATCCCCTCGGTCTCCGCCGACCCGGACCGGGCCGGCGACGTGCGGCGCTCGGCGCAGTGGCTGGTCGCCAAGCTGCGCGAGACCGGTTTCCCGGTGGCCGAGGTGTGGGAGACGGACGGACTGCCGGCGGTGTTCGCCGAGTGGCCCTCCGGGGACCCGGCCGCGCCGACCGTCCTGGTCTACGGGCACCACGACGTGCAGCCGGCGGCCCGCGAGGACGGCTGGGCGACCGAGCCGTTCACCCCGACCGTGATCGACGGCCGGCTGTACGCGCGCGGCGCCGCCGACGACAAGGGCCAGGTGTTCTTCCACACCCTGGGCGTGCGCGCCCACCTGGCCGCCACCGGCCGCACCGCGCCGGCCGTCAACCTCAAGCTGCTGATCGAGGGCGAGGAGGAGTCCGGCTCGCCGAACTTCGCCGGCCTGGTCCGGCGCGAGGCCGGGCGGCTGGCCGCCGACGTGGTCGTCATCTCGGACACCGGCATGTGGTCCGCGACCACGCCGACCGTCTGCACCGGCATGCGCGGCCTGGCGGACGCCCAGGTCGACCTGTACGGGCCCGACACCGACATCCACTCCGGCTCCTTCGGCGGCGCCGTCCCCAACCCGGCCCAGGTCGCGGCCGAGCTGGCCGCCGCGCTGCACGACGCCGACCGCAGGGTCGCGATCCCGGGCTTCTACGACGGCGTCGTCGAGCTGACCGAGCGCGAGCGCGAGCTGTTCGCCGAGCTGCCCTTCGACGAGGAGCAGTGGCTGCGGGTCGCCAAGTCCCACGGCACCCGCGGCGAGGCGGGCTTCTCCACCCTGGAGCGGGTCTGGGCCCGTCCGACCGCCGAGGTCAACGGCATCTGGGGCGGCTACACCGGCCCCGGCGGCAAGACCATCGTCCCCGCCTCGGCGCACCTGAAGCTGTCCTTCCGGCTGGTCGCCGGGCAGGAGGTGGAGAAGGTCCAGGGCGCCGTGCGGGCCTGGGTGGCCGGGCAGGTGCCCGAGGGCATCCGCCACGAGCTGGTCTTCCCGGGGGCGACCCGCCCCTGCCTGACCCCGCTGGACCACCCGGCGCTCCGGTCCACCGTCCGCGCGATGGGCCGGGCCTTCGAGCAGAAGATCCTCTTCACCCGCGAGGGCGGCTCCGGTCCGGCCGCGGACCTCCAGGACGTGCTGGGCGCGCCGGTGCTGTTCCTCGGCATCTCGGTGCCCTCGGACGGCTGGCACTCGGTCGACGAGAAGGTCGAGCTGGACCTGCTGGCCAAGGGCGTGGAGACCGCCGCGTACCTCTGGGGCGACCTGGCGGAGAACTTCCGGCCGGGGGAATGACCCCCGCCGCACGCACCATGGCAGCCAGATCACTCATCCGGATGATTCACCACGTGGGGATGGAACAGACGTGAGCACCGTGCCTGAGACCGAGCGCCCGCTGCACCTGGCACTGGCCCGGTCCGGGGTGGACCGGGCGGCCGAGCACCGCCTGGACGAGCCCTGGCTGGCGGCCGCCTGGAGCCACCCGAGCACCCGGGTCCTGCCGATCGCCGGCGGCGAGGCGTTCGTGGTCGACACCGCCCAGGGCACCGAACTCGTGCTGATGCCCTCCTTCGAGGCGCCGCAGACCGGCGACCGGTACTTCCTCGGCACCGACGGGGACGGCGTCTCGTACTTCGCGCTGGCCGGCGAGAGCCTGCCCGGGCGGCTGGACGGCGACGCCCGCCCGGCCGGGCTGCGCGAGGTCGGCGGGCTGCTGTCCGACCGGGACGCCGGGCTGCTGGTGCACGCGGTGGCGCTGGAGCACTGGCACCGGCTGCACAGCTTCTGCTCGCGCTGCGGGCACCCGACCGAGAAGGCCGGCGCCGGCCACGTGCGGCGCTGCACCTCCTGTGCGGCGGAGCACTACCCGCGCACCGACCCGGCGGTGATCATGGTGATCACCGACGAGCGGGACCGCTGCCTGCTCGGCCGCCAGGCGCTGTGGCCTGAGGGCCGCTGGTCGACGCTGGCCGGCTTCGTCGAGCCGGGGGAGTCGATCGAGCAGGCGGTGGCCCGCGAGGTGCACGAGGAGGCGGGCGTGCAGGTCGGCGAGGTGCGCTACGTCGCCAGCCAGCCCTGGCCGTTCCCGTCCAGCCTGATGCTCGGCTTCACCGGCCGGGCGCTGCCCGGCGGCACCGAGATCACCGTGGACGGCGAGGAGCTGGCCGAGGCGCGCTGGTTCTCCCGGGAGGAGCTGCGGGCCGGGATGGAGGCGGGCGAGATCCTGCCGCCGTCCGGCATCTCGATCGCCCGGCACCTGGTCGAGCTCTGGTACGGGGAACCGCTGCCCTCGGCGGCGCGCTGGTAGTCCCCGCCGGTCTCGGTCGGTCCCCGTCGGTCCCCGCCGCTCTCGGTCGGTCCCCGTCGAGGGGGCCGGGACGAAAGGGGTCCGGACGAAAGAGATCCGGACGGGGGGCGCGTGGCAAATTCCATGCGCCCCCCTTTTCCTTTTCAATCCCTTCCCGCATTCGCCACGGGCCCGCTGTTCGTATCCGGACGGGCCAGTTCTGCTACCGGAGGGAGTCCCCGGGGGTTCGCGATCGACCCGCTCGGACGATATTGCCGGAAACGGCTGAAACCGCCTCGCCGCGCTCGCTACATTCACGAGGGTGACAATCCCCCGGGGCACCGCCCAATCCCCCAAATACCAGCGCCTCGCCGCCGACCTGCGCCGCCGGATCGCCGAGGGCGAGTTCACCTCCGACGCCGCCCTGCCGGTCGAGAGCGAACTGGAGCGCCAGTACGGCGTCGCCCGCAACACCGTCCGGCTCGCCGTCGACGTCCTGGTCAACGAGGGCCGACTGGTCCGCCTCCAGGGCAAGGGCACGTACCTGCGCGAACACCCCGTCCTGGACCACCGCGCCTACGGGCCCACCCTGCCCCCCGCGCCGCGCGACTGCCTCGCCGCGCCCTCCGCCGTCTACCTCGGCGAAGCCGCCGAAGCCGGGCGGGAACTCGGCACCGACTTCGAGATGATGATCGTCCGGGCCCGGGTGGACATCGCCGAACGGCTCGGACTGCGCCCCGGCGAGGCCATCGTGGTCCGCCGCCAGCTGCGGCTGCTCGACCGCGAGCCCTACTCGATCGAGGAGAGCCACTACCGGGCGGGCCTCGCCGCCGGCACCCCGCTGATGGAGCCCGACCCCGTCGAGGGCGGCGACGAGGCGGTGCTCGCCACCCTCGGGCGCACCGAGATCGGCGCGGTGGACCACCTGGTCGCGCGGATGCCGGGCCCCGAGGAGGCCCAGTGGTTCCAGGGCGGCCCCGGTGTGCCGCTGGTGGTGCAGACCCGCGTCACCTACGACCGGCGCGGCCCGGTGCGGGTCATCGAGACCCGCTACTCGGCCGACCGCAGCCGGCTCGTCTACGGCGTCGGCGACCTCGGCGCGCGCACCACGCTGCCCGCCCCCGCCGCGCCCGTCGACCCGGCCCGGGCCGACGCGCCGTGACACGCGCCGGCCCCGGGCGGCCCGGGGCCGGGTTCGGGCGCCCTTGAAGGCTGAAGGGGGGGCCAGGCCCGAAGAGGGCTCAGGCCCGGAGGGGGGCTCAGGCCGCCAGGGCCTTCTTGACCTGGAGCAGGCTCGGGTTGGTCATCACGACCCGCTCGCCGCCGGCGGCCGGCACCACCAGCACCGTCGGAACGGTCTGGTTGCCGCCGTTCACCGACTCGACGAAGGACGCCGACGCCGGGTCCTCCTCGATGTTGATCTCGGTGTAGCCGATGCCTTCACGGTCCAGCTGGCTCTTGAGTCGGTTGCAGTACCCACACCAGGTCGTGCTGTACATCGTCACGCTGCCGGACATCGAGGGGGCTCCTTCGGAAGAGAGGTGCGTACGGTCTCCGGAGGGAACGTCCACCGGACGGCGGGCATTCCGGCGCGCCGTCGACCGTCGTGCGGAGCGATCATCCTGCGATCACACCGTGCCTGTGGACAACTCCGCCCACGTTGTCCCACCGGGCTGAGAGGATGGAACGCATGCAGGAAGACCTCTTGAGCGGCAGCCCCTACGACGGCCCCCACGGCTCGCCCTGGGCCGACCCCGGCGCCGCCACCGGCCCGGACGCCGTGCTGGCCGGGCTCGACCCCGAGCAGCGCGCCGTCGCCACCGCCCTGCAGGGCCCGGTCTGCGTCCTGGCCGGCGCCGGCACCGGCAAGACCCGCGCCATCACCCACCGGATCGCCTACGGCGTGCGCAGCGGCGTCTACCACCCCCAACAGGTCCTCGCCGTCACCTTCACCGCCCGCGCGGCCGGCGAGATGCGCGGCCGGCTGCGCGAGCTCGGCGTCGACGGCGTCCAGGCCCGCACCTTCCACGCCGCCGCGCTGCGCCAGCTCCAGTACTTCTGGCCGCGCGCCGTCGGCGGCCCCGTCCCCCAGCTCCTGGAACGCAAGGTCCAGCTCGTCGCCGAGGCGGCCGGCCGCTGCGGCCTGCGCGTCCAGCGCACCGAACTGCGCGACCTCACCGCCGAGATCGAGTGGGCCAAGGTCACCCAGATCGCCCCCGAGGACTACCCCGCGGCCGTCGCCAAGTCCGTCCGCGAAGCCCCCCGCGACCCGGCCGAGACCGCCCAGGTCTACCGCGTCTACGAGGAGACCAAGAGCCGCCGCGGCAACATCGACTTCGAGGACGTCCTGCTGCTCACCGCGGCCATCCTGGAGGACCGCCCGGACATCGCCGACCAGGTCCGCTCCCAGTACCGGCACTTCACCGTCGACGAGTACCAGGACGTCTCCCCGCTCCAGCAGCGCCTGCTCGACCGGTGGACCGGCCCCGACGGCGGCGCCAGCCTGTGCGTCGTCGGCGACGCCAGCCAGACCATCTACTCCTTCACCGGCGCCACCCCCGACTACCTGCTCGGCTTCCGCACCCGGCACCCCGAGGCCACGGTGGTCAAGCTGGTCCGCGACTACCGCTCCACCCCCCAGGTCGTCCACCTCGCCAACGGACTGCTCTCCCAGGCCCGCGGCGAGGCAGCCCGGCACCGCCTGGAGCTCGTCTCCCAGCGCGAGGCCGGCCCCGAGCCGGTCTACACCGAGTACGAGGACGAGCCCACCGAGGCCGAGACCACCGCCCGGCGGATCAAGGAGCTGCTCGCCGCCGGGGTGCGCGCCAGCGAGGTCGCCGTGCTGTTCCGCACCAACGGCCAGTCCGAGGTCTACGAGCAGGCCCTCGCCGACCTCGGCGTCCCCTACCAGCTCAAGGGCGCGGAGCGGTTCTTCGAACGCCCCGAGGTCCGGGACGCCGGCGTGCTGCTGCGCGGCGCCGCCCGGGCCTCCTCCGACCCGCTCACCGACGACGCGCCCGACCTGGCCGGCCAGGTCCGCGCGGTGCTGGCCGCCCGCGGCTTCACCGCGGAGCCCCCGGCCGGCTCCGGCGCCGTCCGGGACCGCTGGGAGTCGCTGGCCGCCCTGGTCCGGCTGGCCGAGGAGTTCGAGCGGACCCGCACCGCGGCCGGCCAGGACACCGACCTCGCCGCCTACGTCGCCGAGCTGGACGCCCGCGCCGCGGCCCAACACGCCCCGGCCGTCGAGGGCGTCACGCTCGCCTCGCTGCACGCCGCCAAGGGCCTCGAATGGGACGCCGTCTTCCTGGTCGGCCTCACCGAGGGCACCCTGCCGATCATCTACGCCAAGACCGACGAGCAGGTCGAGGAGGAGCGCCGGCTCCTCTACGTCGGCGTCACCCGGGCCAGGAAGCACCTCACGCTGTCCTGGGCGCTCTCCCGCTCCCCGGGCGGCCGGGCGAGCCGCAAGCCCAGCCGCTTCCTGGACGGGCTGCGCCCCGGCTCCTCCGCCCCGGGCGCGCGCACCGGCGCGCGAGGCGGGCGAGGGGGCGTCGAGTCCGGCGAGCGCTCCGCCGCGCGACGGGTCCGCGGCCCGGTCAAGTGCCGGGTCTGCGAGAAGGTGCTCACCGAGGCCGTCGAACGCAAGCTGCGCCGCTGCGAGAGCTGCCCGTCCACGATGGACGAGGGGCTGTACGAGCGGCTGCGCGAGTGGCGGGCCGGGCGGGCCAGGAAGCAGGGCGCGCCGGCCTACGTGGTGTTCACCGACGCCACGCTGATGGCGATCGCCGAGGACGTGCCCGCCAGCCGCCAGGAGCTGGCGGTCATCTCCGGGGTCGGCGCCATGAAGCTGGACAAGTACGGGGCGGCCGTGCTCTCGTTGTGTGCGGGGGAGGAGCCCGAGGAGGAACCGGACGGTGTCGAGGACGGCGATCCGGCCGATCCGGCGTGAGCCGGTCCGGGCGCGGTCCACGGGGACTGTCCGGGCGGCTTCGGAACCCGTCGTGCTACGTGCCGAAGAACTCGCGTGAAAAATAGTTTGCGCCACGTACCGGGAGCGCAATAGCCTGCCGGAGCGGTCAAGGGGACGCGGTCGCACGGGGTCGAACCTGTGCCGATCTCCCCTCGCCCCACAGCTTTACCGAGACAGACATCCGAACATTCGGAGCCAGGGAGACCAGGCTCCGCGAGACGCCGAGAGGAGGCGAAGACAGTGGGAAACATCATGATCACCAAAATGACTGGCCAGACCGTTGTCGCTGCCTCCGTGCGTGCCGCCCGCCTGCGGGTGCTCGCCGAACTCGGTGGAACCGGTCTGGGTCTCGACGCCACCGGTGTCTTCGTCGTCCCCGCTGTCAGTGGCCTTGGGCACACTGATCTGTGCTTCACGAGCAGCAGGAACGTCGACGGCGCCTCCGTCGAGACCGGTCTGTCCCGCGATTGGGCGTCGTTCGGCACGTCGCGCTCCCTGCGCGACGAGCGACCGACCGAGGCACCGAAGGCAGCAGTAGCCGCCGCCATGCATGGCGACTATGCGCAGGTCATCGGTGCCGGAAACACCCAGAAGCAGAACGAGCAGCAGATTAACCAGGCCGTCGGCGCCTTCACGGGCGCCAAGGCCATCCGGATGTGGGCCTTCCGCGGCCCTGAACCCTGGAGAGAACTAACCTGAGCCAGCCTCAGGTCGGCACCTCCAGGGCCGCGGAACCCGTCACACCGGGATCCGCGGCCCTTCTGTTTTGTCCGGTACGCAAGACCACCCCAGGCCCTCCGGGGCCTCCGGCCCAGCACCACCAGTCACCTGGGCCGGAACCACTGAGAAGACGAGGAAGACGCCCACAGTGTCCACGGTCATCACGCCGCCCACCCCGTCCGTACCGCAGACAAGCCAGATCCCCAAGGCCGACCAGGCCGACCCCCCGGAGGTTCTTTCCATGCAGCTCAGCTCGATCGAGCAGGCCGAGTCCCTCGGTCTCCCCATCCCCTGCCGCGCCTTCGACCCCGAGGTCTTCTTCGCCGAGACGCCCGCCGACGTCGAGTACGCGAAGTCCCTCTGTGGCACCTGCCCGGTGAAGGAGACCTGCCTGGCCGGCGCCCTGGAGCGGCGTGAGCCGTGGGGCGTCTGGGGTGGCGAGCTGTTCGTCCAGGGCATCGTCGTCGCCCGCAAGCGTCCCCGTGGCCGTCCGCGCAAGACCGAGGTCATGGCGTGAACCCCGCCCACGAGGCCAGGGCCATCCGTCGGGGAGAGCAGCCCCCGCTGGACAGCGCCCTCCGCCGATCCGTGCGGATCGCCGCCGCCAAGGCCGACGCCGCAGCCCGCATCCCGTTCCCGAGCAAGCACCACGAGCAGGACCACGACATGAACCCCGCCGCCGTCGATCCCACCGCCCGCGCAGAGCAGGCCACCGAACTTCAGACCCAGAACAGGATCCTCGAGATGCAACTCATCCACGAATCCCTGGCCCGTGCCCATATGCAAGACAGGATGCACGAGGCCGAGAACCAACGGCTCGTCAGCCGGGTCATCCGGGCCCGCAAGCTCAGGCAGCGGGCCGAGCGGGCCTCGCTGCGGGCCCGCAAGGCGCTCGCCGTCGCGCTGATGTAGCAGGGCCCCGGCCCTCACCGGACCCTGATCCGGGCCCCGTCGTGCCGCAGGCCGCTCCCCACCGGTGGGAGCGGCCTGCGGTCGTTGGCGCGTGCTGCGGTTGTCGTGCTGGTGGGGTCAGTCCTTGCGGAGCCGGGCGGGTCCGGCGTCCTCGCGGGCCGGACGGGCCTGCTTCGTGGCCTTCTCGGGCTTCGCTGGGGACGGCCGCTCGGCGAACTCGGGCAGCCACGCCAGCATCTCCGCGCGGAACGGCGCCCTGGCACCCAGCTGGCAGAGCACCCCGATGGTGCTCAGCGTCACCCGGTGGATCAGCAGGTACGCGGGCGGCAGGTTCAGCTGCTTGCCCAGGTTGTAAGCGGGCGAGCGCGGATCGGCGATCCGGGCCGCCTGGGCGCGCATCCAGGTCCGGGTGAAGTGGAAGTTCTCCACCGCGGCCGGCTCGATGATCGGCAGCAGGTAGTCCAGCACCGCGTCCGGGTCCAGCTTGATCGAGGGCTTCACGAAGCCCTCCTCGCGCAGCATCCGCAGCACGCCCGCGGCGTCCCCGGCCAGCGCCATCCGCAGCGAGGCCCCGATCGGCGCGGGCAGCCCGCCGGGCAGCCGGTCCACGGTGCCGAAGTCCAGCACGCCCAGCCGCCAGCCCGACACCGGGCCGTCGTCCTTCAGCAGCCGGAAGTTGCCCGGGTGCGGGTCCGCGTGCAGCAGGCCGGTCCGGGACGGGCCGGCGAACAGGAACCGGGCCAGCAGCTGCCCGGCGCGGTCGCGCTCCTCCTGACCGCCGCCCGTGATCACCTCGGCCAGCGGGGTGCCGGCCATCCACTCGGTGACCAGCACCTGGTCGGCCTGGGCCACCACGCCGGGCACCACGATGTCCGGGTCACCCGCGAACTCCTCGGCGTGCCGGCGCTGGGCCTGCGCCTCCAGCTCGTAGTCCAGCTCCTCCGCGACGCGCTCGCGCAGCTCGGCGATCAGCGGCTTGATGTCCAGCCCCGGGATCAGCGGGCCCAGCAGCCAGGCCACCCGGCTCAGCTGCGAGAGGTCCGCGAGCAGCGCGTCGCCCGCGCCCGGGTACTGCACCTTGACGGCGACCTCGCGGCCGTCGTGCCAGACCGCCCTGTGCACCTGGCCGATCGAGGCGGCGGCCGCGGGCCGGTCGTCGAACTCCAGGAACAGCTCGCGCCAGTCGTCCCCGAGCCGCTGGGCGAGCGCGGTGTGCACCTTGGCGGCGGGCATCGGGGGAGCGGCGTCCTGGAGCTTGGTGAGCGCCGCCCGGTACGGCCCGGCGACCTCCTCGGGCAGCGCGGCCTCGAAGACGGACAGCACCTGCCCGAACTTCATCGCCCCGCCCTTGAGTTCGCCGAGGACCTTGAACAGCTGGTCCGCGGTGGCCTGTTGGAGTTCGGCGGTGACCACCTCGGCGGACCGGCCGCCGATCCGCTTGCCCAGGCCGAGCGTGGCGCGACCGGCTATCCCCAGCGGCAGGGCGGCGAGCCGTGCCGTGCGGGTCACTGCCTTGCGCGGAAGATCGCTCACCCCAGGCCTCCATTCCCCGGCCCCCGGTTCCGGGCGGCCGACCATCTCTACGCCATTGTGCCCGCTCCCCGCTGTCGGCCCCGCGGAATTCCGCGGGGCGGGGCCGGGAGTGCCGTCCCTTTGCGGGGAGTTGGGGGGCTTGGTCCGGTGGAGCCGGTGGGGGCCTTCGGTGGTTCGGCGTAGGAAGTCGGCGGCGTCGACTTCCTACGCCGGGGTGTGATGTTGCTCGCTTCTTCGGGGCCCCCTCCCCCCCACCCCCCCCACCCCGCCCGCCCACCACCCGCCGCACCCTCCGCCCGCACCCACCTCTCACCCGGCCCGCGCCCCGCCCAGGGCAGGGCGCGGGCGATCAAGCGGGCTCCGGCCGCCGCCGGCCGTCGGCTCGCACGGCCGGTGGCTCACCCGACCGTGGGCTCGCACGGCCAGGCGTCCGCCCGGGTCATGTGCCGTCCCGGGGCCGGGTACGGCGGCTGCCGAGCCTCGCAGCCGCCGGACCCCAGCCCGGGGACGGAACCGTCGTCCTCCCTCCTCCGTCGTCCGTCCTCACCTCCTCACGCCGGCGGCAACGGCTGCCACAGGCACCCGCAGTCCGGATGCCCGCGGAGCCGCAGCCGCCGGAGCATCCCGTCGCTCGCCGACACCTCGCACCACCCGTCCACGCTCGGCGGCCGGCCCCCGTCCAGGTAGACCTGCGCGTGCAGGGCCGCCAGGCCGGCGACGGCCGTCGCCAGGGCCGTGTCGCAGGCCGGTGTCCTGGCCCGGCCGGGGCCGCCGTCGGCCAGCTGGGCGAGGACCCGCGGCCAGGCCGCGTCCTCGTCCTCCCGCCGCAGCACCAGGCAGTGCCCGCACGCCGACATTCCCGGGATCACCAGCGGTCCGACGACGCCGAACTCCTCGACCACGCCCACGTACAGGTGCGGCACTCCGGCCCGGAGCAGCAGCCGGGCCTCGTACGTCCCGCCCGCGAAGGCGGCGCTGCCGTCCCGCGGTGCGAGGACCACGAAGTCCGGTGGCGGGTCGCCGGGCTTCCCCCGTGGCAGCGGTGCCGGCTTCCGGCCGGTGGCCCGCTGCACCACCTCGCGGGCACAGGTCGAGCGCAGCCGCCCGATGTCCTCGGGCGGCAGCCCCGCGGGCGAGCAGTCGTCGGGCTTCACCCGGCCGCTGTCCGTGACGGTGACCGTGCCCGTGCCGCCGGCGGCGAGCACCGCCGCCACCGCGGCGCCGACCCGGCCCGCGCCGCGTACCTCGATCCGCGCGTCGGCCCGGCGGCCCAGGATCGCCGGTGCGGCGCCGGGGCCGGAGTGGACCAGGGAGAGCGAGGCGAGGTCGGGGCCGAGCAGGGCCCGGTGCGGATCGGGGAAGCGGGCCAGGGCCCGGGTGGCCGCGGCCGCGTCGTCCAGCAGACCGGTCTCCTCCAGGTCGGCGAGCAGGGCGTCGGCCGGTTCGCGGCCGAGCCCGATGCGTTCGCCCTCGCTCAGGAGCTCCGGTCGGTCGCGCGTCCCGTCGAGCAGCGCGAGGAAGTCGCAGAGGGTCTTGTCGGCGTTGCCGAGGACCCCGGCGAACCGGGTGACGGTGCCGAACTGCAAGGTCTCCGAGTCCCGCCAGCTGCGGGACAGGGCGGGCTTGAGGGCGAGGTGCACGACGATCTCCCTTCCGATCGTTTCCGGACGGCTGACCGCAGCTTGCCCCATCGCGCCGATGTCGTGCGGAATGTTATCCACAGGACTGTGCACATGATCACCCGATCTGTTCGCGCACCCTGTGGATAACTGGCCATCCTCTCCGGCGTCGGTTTCCGGACACCCGCTGTCGACTTTTCGTTCCCGATCACTCCATGAAAGATTCCGGCCATGGCAGCGGACTTCTGTCCGTGGTACCGGGTAACGTCGTGTGCCATGGCAGCCGAGCGGGACTTCCATCCACCGGCGTCGCGTCGGCGTGCCCGTGCGGCGTCCGGGTCGCAGGTCGCGACGCCGAACACGCGCGGGCGCCCGGACCAGCGGCAGCAGCCGGGGCCGGCGTCACCGCAGGCGCCGCCCACCGGCGCCGTTCCCCCCGAGCCGCACGACCGCAGCCGGGTCGAGGTGCGCCGCAGCGCCCGCCGCAGCCGTACCGTCTCCGCCTACCGCGAGGGCGACCGCACCGTCGTGCTGATCCCGGCCCGGATGTCGCACGCGGAGGAGCAGCGCTGGGTCGCGCAGATGCTGGAGAAGCTCGCCGCCCAGGAGTCCCGGCGGATCCCCGGGGACGAGGCCCTGATGGCCCGGGCCCGCGAGCTGTCGGCCGCCTTCCTGGACGACCGGGCCCGGCCCAGTCAGGTCCGCTGGGTCACCAACCAGAATTCGCGCTGGGGCTCCTGCACCCCCAGCGAGGGGACGATCCGCCTCTCCCACCGCCTCCAGGGCATGCCCGAGTACGTGCTGGACTACGTGCTGCTGCACGAGCTGGCGCACCTGCTGGTGCCGGACCACGGCCCGGCGTTCTGGGCCCTGCTGGAGGCCTACCCCCGAACCGAGCGGGCCCGCGGCTACCTGGAGGGTGTGGTGTCCGCCGCCCGGCTGCCGCACATCCCCGGCGCCCGGCACGCCCCTGCGGGGCCGGCCGGGCCCGACCCGGCCGCCTCCTGCGGCTGAGGCGGGGCAGGTGCCCGGGCCGGGCGCCACGGGCCGGGACCGACCGGAGGAACGACGGAAGGGGGCGTGGACCGACAGGTCCGCGCCCCCTTCCGTCGTCGCACCTCAGCCGGTCAGCTGCCGCGCCCTGGCCACCAGGTCGCGCACCGAGTGGTCGGTGAGCTCGGGCAGCCGGTCGTAGTCGAACCAGCGCAGGTCCAGCGACTCCTCGCTGATCATCGCCTGCGCGCCGGCCGGGGCCAGCGCGATGTACTGGACGTCCAGGTGGGTGTTCTCCGGCCGGTCCTTGCCGGTGCAGCGGACCAGGTGCCGGTCCAGCTTGGCCGGCACCGGGGCGCCGCCGGCCTCCAGCAGCACCAGGTCGGGGATGCCGGACTCCTCGACGGCCTCACGCAGTGCGGCCGAGGCGAGGTCGCGGTCACCGGGCTCGCAGTGCCCGCCCATCTGGAGCCACATGCCGACCTTGGGGTGCAGGGTGAGCAGCACCCGCCCGGCCGCCGGGTCCACGACCGCCGCGCTCGCGGTGATGTGCGCGGGCAGGCAGGAGCGGAAGAGGCCGTCGGGCCGGGTGGCGAGGTGCTCCAGGTAGTCGAGCCGCAGCTGCTCCTGGTCCTGGTCGGCGGGCCGCCACCCGGTCAGCGTGCGGACGGCGTCCGCGTGCAGGCCGGTCGCGGGAGCCCCGGTCGCGGGAGCCCCGGTGGTCGTCATGCGGTCGGCCCGCCCTTTCCGTCGGTGCCGTCCTCGTCGTCCTTCGGCTGCTCGCCCTGCTCGGTGAGGTCGGGCTTGCCGGCCGCGGCATCGCCGAGCAGCTTGTCGAACGCGTCGAAGTCGATGCCGCCCTCCAGGCCGTCGGCGGAGTCCCGGTGCACGAAGGCGTCCGGGTCGTCCAGGCCGGCGGCGGTGGGCAGCATGTCCGGGTGCTCCCAGAGCGCGTCGCGGCCCTCGACGCCGCGGGCGTCGGCGAGCAGCGCCCAGAGCCGGGAGGCGTCGCGCAGCCGTCGCGGGCGCAGTTCCAGGCCGACCAGGGTGGCGAAGGTCTGCTCGGCGGGCCCGCCGGCCGCGCGGCGGCGGCGGACGGTCTCGCGCAGCGCACCGGCCTGCGGCAGGTGCGGCTCGGCGGCGGCGTGCACGACGGCGTCGACCCAGCCCTCGACCAGCGCGAGGGCGGTCTCCAGGCGGGCCAGCGCGGCCTTCTGCTCGGGGGTGTCCTCGGGCTGGAGCAGACCGCCGGCCAGCGCGTCCTGGAGCGCCTCCGGGTTGCTCGGGTCGAGCTGGCCGACCAGCTCCTCCATCCGGGAGGTGTCGACCTTGATGCCGCGCGCGTAGGCCTCGACGGCGCCCAGCAGGTGGGCCCGCAGCCACGGCACGTGGGCGAAGAGGCGCTGGTGGGCGGCCTCGCGCAGGGCGAGGTAGAGGCGGACCTCGTCGGCGGGCACGCTCAGGCCCTCGCCGAACTCGGCGACGTTCTGCGGCAGCAGCGCGGCCTTGCCGGCCGGGGCGAGCGGCAGGCCGACGTCGGCGGAGCCGACCACCTCGCCGGCGAGGGCGCCGAGCGCCTGGCCGATCTGGGTGCCGAACATGGCGCCGCCCATCGAGCGCATCATGCCCATCAGCGGGCCGGCCATGGCCTGCATCTCCTCGGGCAGGACGCCGCCCATGGCGTTGCCGACCCGCTCGGCGACCGGGTCCACCAGGTCCTTCCAGACCGGGAGGGTGGCCTCGACCCACTCGGCGCGGCTCCAGGCGACGGCGGTGCCGGCGCCGGAGGGGAACTCGGTGGCGCCGTCGAGCCACAGGTCGGCCAGGCGGACGGCCTCGGCGACGGCGGAGCGCTCGGCGGCGCTGACCGAGCGGTCCTTGCTCTTGCCCTCGGCGGGCTCGGCGACCACGGTCTGGCGGGCGATGTTCTTGGCGAGGTCCCAGTTCACCGGGCCGCCCTCGAACGAGAGCATCTGGCCGAGCTGCTGGAAGGCGGCGCCGAGGTCGCCGGGGTTCATGCCGCCGAACATCGCGGCGAAGGGGTTGTCGGCACCGGCGCCGCCGGGGCCGCCCGGGGCGCCGGGCATGCCGAAGATCGCGCCGAAGGGGTTGCCGCTCCCGAAGCCGAACGGCGGCTGACCGCTGTCCGCCGGGTCCTGGTCCTTCTTCTTCTGCGCGTCGTCGGGCTTGCCCTTGCCGTCCTCGGGCTCCTCGGGCGGAACGCCGAATCCGAAGGGAAGGTCGCTCACGGGGTCCTCGATCCGGTCGGCCGTCATACGGGTGTGGCGGTGAAATCTGCGCCCGGGGCGGCGGCGGAGTGGGGGACTCGGGGGCGGCTCCCGCGCGGCAGGCCCGCGCCGGGTGCACCGCCGGGCCTTCGCCTCGGGCAGGATGGACGTACGTGACACACGTCCGTACGCACATAAAGCTAACCGTGGAGGATGGCCGGTGAGTTCCCCGCCCTCGGACGTTCGCTCTGGGCTGACCGGAGGAGAGGACGCGTCGGACACCACGGCGTCGCCGCCTCCAGCCTACGGCGGACGGCCGCTGACCGTGGCCGTGACCGGCGCCGCGGGCGTGCTGGGCGAGCGGGTCGCCGCCCGGCTGGTGGCCTCGCCGCACGTCCGGAAGGTCCTCGCGGTGGACGACCGCCGCGGCGACGTCCCCGGCGTGCAGTGGCGGGTCCTCGACGTTCGCGACCCCGCGGTGGCCGAACGGCTCTCCGGGGTGGACGTGGTGGTGCACCTGGCGATGGACTTCGGGATGGAGTCCGACGCGCGGGCCCGCAGCGCCTACAACGTGCGCGGCGCCCAGACGGTGCTGACCGCGGCCGCGGCCGCCGGGGTGCACCGGGTGGTGCTGTGCACCTCCGCGATGGTCTACGGCGCGCTGGCCGACAACGAGGTGCCGCTGGCCGAGGACTCCGAGCTGCGGGCCACCGAGGAGGCGTCACTGGTCGGGGACCTGCTGGAGATCGAGCGGCTGGCCCGCCGGGCGCCGCGCGCCCACCCGGGCCTCCAGGTCACGGTGCTGCGGCCGGCCGTGGTGGTGGGCCCCGGCGTGGACACCGTGCTGACCAGGCACTTCGAGGCGCCCCGGCTGCTGGTGGTGGCCGGATCCCGGCCGTGCTGGCAGTTCTGCCACGCGGACGACCTGGCGGCGGCGCTGGAGTACGCGGTGCTGGGCCTGGTCGAGGGCGAGGTGACGGTCGGCTGCGACGGCTGGCTGGAGCAGGAGGACGTGGAGCGGCTGTCCGGGATCCGGCGGATGGAGCTGCCGGCCTCGCTGGCGCTCGGGACGGCGGCGCGGCTGCACCGGCTGGGCCTGACCCCGGCCCCGGCCGGGGACCTGGCGTACACGATGTACCCGTGGGTGGTGTCCGGCAGCAGGCTGCACGAGGCGGGCTGGCGCCCGGCGCACACCAACGAGCAGGTGCTGGCCGAGCTGCTGGCCCAGGTGTCCGGCAAGCACGCGGTGGCCGGGCGCCGGCTGGGCGGCAAGGAGGCGGCGACCAGCCTGGGGGCGGCCGGGGCGACGGTGGCGCTGGTCGGTACCGCGGCGCTGGTGCGCCGGGCCCGCAAGCGGCGCAGGTTCTGACCGGCCGGGGGCCGCGGACGGCACTTCCCGCGAGGTGAAATCCGCGTGTCGCGGCGTGGAAAGGGCTTGCCCCGGGCCGTCCCGGATGGGGAATCATGGGGGCATGTCCGAGAACCACGACCCCATCCGGCTGCTCGCCATCCGTGACACCCCGCTCTCGCTGGACGAGGTGTACGAGGCGGTCGGCGACGACGCGGCCGGCGGCACCACCGTGTTCGTCGGGACGGTCCGGGACCACGACGGCGGCAGGTCGGTCTCCGCGCTGGAGTACAGCTGCCACCCCACCGCCGAGCGGGAGATGCGCCGGATCGCCGAGAAGGTGGCCGCGGACTTCCCGGTCCGGGCGCTCGCCGCGGTCCACCGGGTGGGCCGGCTGGAGATCACCGACAAGGCCGTGATCGTCGCCGTCTCCTGCGCCCACCGCGGCGAGGCCTTCGCGGCCGCCCGCCGGCTGATCGACGACCTCAAGCACGAGGTGCCGATCTGGAAGCACCAGGTCTTCGCCGACGGCGAGGAGGAGTGGATCGGCGCGGGCGGCTGCTGAGACCGGCCGCGGTGCCGCGGAACCGATCGGCACACCTCGTGCGTCCGTCGGGTCAGGCGCGCCGGGGCCTCACACGAACGGGTCTGCGACGGCGCCCCGGATACTCCCTGGAAGTGAGCCGATCGGCCGTCCCGTAACCCGGACGGCGCCGGCCGCGTTGTCCGCCGGAGTGGTTAATCTGCTCATAGACACGACGAGCTGGGAGTGCTGGTATGGGTGTGCTCGCCTGGTTGATCATTCCGATTGTCGCCGTCCTGGTCGCCGCCCTCTGGGCGGGGTGGGCCCAGCGGGCCCCGCGGGCGACCGGCGACCCGGCCTCACTCGCCGAGCACCGGCGCTTCATGGACGCCATGGAGCGCACCACCGCGGGAGCGGCCGCCCCCGGTGAGCGTTCCGGCAGGTAGCCCGGCGGGCACCGGGTCAGCCCCGTCCCGTACTGTCGAGGCATGCCACGCCGCTCCGCGACGATGCTCGCTGCCACCCTGCTGCTCATAGCACTGCTCTGCGTCTCGGTGCTGATGAAGGTGCCGTACACGGAGATGAGCCCGGGGCCGACGTACAACACGCTGGGGAACCAGGGCGGCAAGCCGGTGATCAGCATCAGCGGGCACGAGTCGTACCCGACGGACGGGCACCTCAACATGACCACCGTCCAGGTCACCGGGGCCAAGTACGAGCCCAGCCTGGTCAACGCGGTGGTCGGCTGGCTGCGGGACGACGTGCTGGTGGTGCCGCACGACAACGTCTACCCGAAGGGGCAGTCGGACGCGGACGCCAAGAAGCAGAACGCCGAGGAGTTCGCCTCCTCCGAGGACAGCGCCCGCACCGCGGCGCTCAAGCAGCTGGGCATCCCGGTCGGCAGCGAGCTGATCGTGAAGTCGGTCACCGCGGGTGCGCCGGCCGAGGGCAAGCTGCACGCGGGCGACCAGATCGTGGCCGTGGACGGCACACCGGTCGGCGGGGTCGACCAGGTGGTGGCCGCCGTCACCAAGCACAAGCCGGGCGAGTCCGTGGTCTTCACCGTCGTGCCGCGGGTCAAGGACGCCGCCGGCGGCACCGCCGCGGCCCCGGGCGGGAAGACCGACGTCACCGTCCCGACCGTACGGGCCAAGGACCTCGACCCGAAGGCCCCGGCCGAGCGGGCCGAACTCGCCGTGGTGGGCATCGGCACCGGACTCAGGCACACCTACCCGTTCCAGATCGACATCGGCCTCCAGGACGTCGGCGGCCCGAGCGCCGGCCTGATGTTCTCGCTCGGCATCATCGACAAGCTGACCCCGGGCGGCGACCTCACCGGCGGGAAGTTCGTCGCCGGCACCGGGACCATCGACGACGACGGCAAGGTCGGCCCGATCGGCGGCATCTCGATGAAGCTGATCGCCGCCAGGGACGCCGGGGCCGAGTACTTCTTCACCCCGTCCTCGAACTGCGCCGAGGCCACCAAGAACACCCCGTCCGGGCTGACCCTGATCAAGGCGGACACGCTGGACGGCGCGCTGAAGTCGCTGGAGCAGGTCCGCTCCGGGCAGACCTCCGCGCTGCCGTCCTGCGCCGCCTCGTAGCCGGCCGGACAGCGGCCTCGCGGCCGCCTCGCAGCCACCGAGCCACCGCCGGGGAGGCCGGTCGGGGAAACCGGTCGGGAAAGGCGTCAGGCGAAGGTCGCCAGCAGTGCCTCGGTCAGGCCGGGCACCAGGTCGGGGCCGGTCAGCACCTCGCGGGCGACGTCCTTGGACCGCAGCCGCAGGGCGATCTCCTTCTTGCCGTCGCGCAGCACCGCGGCGGTGATCCGCACCTCCTCGCGCTTGGGGTGGTTGGCCACCCACTCGGCGAGCTGGGTGTCGTTGGCGCCCCGCGGACGGGACTGCTCGGCGCCCGGCGGCAGCATCAGGCGCTCGACGACCAGGGCGCAGCCGGCCACGGAGTCGGGCCAGGCGATGGTGCCGAGGAACTTGTCGAGCTCCATGCCGGCCGGCAGCTCGTCCTGTTCGATCGGGGTGAGGCCGGCCTCGTCGCCGTCGGCGAGGCCGAGCTGCTTGGCGATCTTCGGGTTGGCCTTGCGCAGGGCGGCGCTGTCCACCAGGGCGAACAGCCGGGCAGGGAGGTCCCAGCCGAGGGTGGAGGCGTACTCGTCGATCTCCAGCGCGGCCCGGGTCAGCGGGGTGGCGGCCGGGAGCTTGGAGACGTCGTCGGGGGAGTTGTTCAGATCAGACGCGTCGGACATGTCTCAATCCTCACACGCCGGGCGGGACACGCTCGCCGGGTGGTGCGGCGGGACGGCCCCGGGCGGCCCCGGGACGGGCCGGGAGGGCCCGGGGAGGGCCCGGTGCGGACGGCCGGCGGCGGGCGGAAGTCGTAACCGTCTGCTAACGGTGGGAACTCGGCCAAAGCCTGGTTAAGTTGCTCTGACGACCGAACGAATCCAGACGACACAGCCGAGGTGCCACCGTGGTCTTCCAGATGCCCGAACGCTCAGGGCCGGGTTTCCGGCGAAGGGTAGGCCCGCCCTCCCGGCGGGCGCGGGTGGCCCTGCTGACCCTGGGCGTGCTCGCGGTGCTCTTCCTGCTGTTCGTCATGTTCGCGGGGTTCTGGACGGACTGGCTGTGGTTCAGGTCGGTCCACTTCTCCTCGGTGTTCACCACCCAGCTGTGGACGAAGACCGGCCTGTTCGCCGTGTTCGGCCTGCTGATGGCGGTGATCGTCGGCTTCAACATCTGGCTGGCGCACCGGCTGCGGCCGCCGCTGTCGGCGATGTCGGTGGAGCAGCAGAGCCTGGACCGCTACCGGTCCGGCCTGGCGCCGTTCAAGCGCTGGGCGCTGATCGGCGTTTCGCTGGTGATCGGCCTGGTGGCCGGTGCCGCGGCGTCCGGGCAGTGGCGGACCTGGCTGATGTGGACGAACTCGACCTCCTTCGGTGAGAAGGACGCCCAGTTCGGCATGGACGTCTCGTTCTACGCCTTCGACCTGCCGTTCTACGAGTTCGTGCTGGGCTTCGCGTTCAGCGCGGTGATCGTCTCGCTGCTGACCTCCGCGCTGGTGCACTACCTGTACGGCGGGCTGCGGCTCCAGGGCCCGGGCCGCCGGGCGAGCGCGGGCGCGCAGGGGCACCTGGCGGTGCTGCTGGGCGTGTTCGTGCTGCTGAAGGCCGTCGCGTACTGGCTGGACCGGTACGCGCTGGCCGTGAAGACCGGCTCCTACAAGGGCGTCTCCGGCTGGACCGGGCTGCGCTACGTGGACGCCAACGCGTTCCTGCCGGCCAAGACCATCCTGTTCTTCGTCGCGATCATCTGCGCGGTGCTGTTCTTCCTGACCCCGATCCGCCGCACCTGGGCGCCGGCCCTGATCGGCCTGGGGCTGATGGTGCTGTCGGCGGTGCTGATCGGCGGGCTGTACCCGGCGATCGTGCAGCAGTTCCAGGTCAAGCCGAACGAGCAGGCCAAGGAGACGCCGTACATCCAGAAGAACATCGACGCCACCCGCCAGGCGTACGGGATCGCGGACGCGCAGACCACCCCGTACTCCCCGCAGGGCACCACCAACTCCGAGGCGCTCAAGCCCGACGCGCAGACCATCTCGGACATCCGGCTGCTGGACCCGAACGTCGTCTCGCCGGCGTTCCAGTCGCTGGAGCAGCAGCGCAACTACTACGCCTTCCCGAACACGCTGGACGTGGACCGCTACGGCACCGGGCAGGACAAGCAGGACAGCGTGATCGGCCTGCGCGAGCTGGACCTCAACGGCGTGCAGCGCAACTGGATCAACGACCACTTCAAGTACACCCACGGCTACGGCGCGGTGGTCGCCAAGGGCAACCAGGTCGACGACAAGGGCCAGCCGGTCTTCACCGAGTCGGGCCTGCCGGCCACCGGCACGCTGGGCGACTACCAGCAGCGGATCTACTACGGCGAGAAGACCACCACGTACTCGATCGTGGGCGGCTCCAACAAGGAGATCGACTACACCGATCCCAAGACCGGCCAGAACGCCGAGACCACGTACGAGGGCAACAGCGGTGTCTCGCTGGACAACCCGCTGACCCGGGCCGCGTACGCGGTGCGCTTCGCCGAGCCGCAGATCCTCTACGCGGGGGCGATCACCGACGGCGCCAAGGTGATCTACAACCGGACGCCGAAGGAGCGGGTGGAGAAGGTCGCGCCGTGGCTGTCGATCGACGCCGACCCGTACCCGGTGGTGCAGGACGGCCGGGTGCTCTGGGTGCTGGACGGCTACACCACCTCGGACGGCTTCCCGTTCGCCTCGAAGACGACGCTGGGCGCCGCCACCAAGGACTCGCTGACCAACCAGCGCGGTGAGCTGCTGACCGCCGCCAACCAGGTCAACTACATCCGCAACTCGGTCAAGGCCACGGTGGACGCCTACACCGGCGAGGTGAAGCTCTACCAGTGGGACGAGAAGGACCCGGTGCTGAAGACCTGGATGAAGGCCTTCCCCGGCACCGTGGAGGCGAAGGCGGACATCCCGCAGACGCTGCTGCCGCACCTGCGCTACCCGCAGGACATGTTCAAGGTGCAGCGCGACCTGCTCGGCCAGTACCACGTCACCGACGCCAACTCCTTCTTCAACGGCAGTGACATCTGGCAGGTCCCGGTGGACCCGAGCAGCGACACCAGGCAGGTCCAGCCGCCGTACTACGTGACGGTGCGGATGCCGGACACCAACACCGCGAGCTTCTCGCTCACCAGCACCTTCGTGCCGAACCAGCGGCCCAACCTGGCGGCGTTCATGGCCGTCAACGCGGACCCGGGGGACGACTACGGGAAGATCCGCATCCTGAAGATGACCGGCGAGAGCGGCGCCCCCGGCCCCGGCCTGGTGCAGTCGAAGTTCAACTCCCGCCAGGAGGTGGCCAACCAGATCTTCGCGCTGAAGAGCGGTGGCGACGCCGAGCTGGAGTACGGCAACCTGCTGACCCTGCCGGTCGGCGGCGGACTGCTCAACATCGAGCCGGTGTACGTGCGGGGACGTGGCGCCAAGTACCCGACGATGCAGAAGGTCCTGGCGGTGTACGGGGACGACAACGTGGCGTTCGAGGACACCCTGGAGGCCGCGCTGAAGAAGGTGTTCGGCGGGGCGCCCCCGTCGACCACCCCGACCGCGCCGTCCGCGCCGACGACGCCCACCAGCCCGACCACACCGACGACGCCCACCACGCCGGCGCCGGGCGGGACGATCTCGCCGGAGCTCCAGAAGGCGCTCTCGGACGCGGAGAAGGCGTACGGAGACAGCCAGACCGCGTTCAAGAACGGTGACTGGGTGGCCTACGGCACCGCCCAGAAGGCGCTCGGCGACGCCCTGAAGGCCGCCGAGGCGGCCCGCGGCGGCAGCCCGGCGCCCGCCCCCGGCGGCACTCCCGCCCCGGGCGCCACCGGCGGCGGATCACCCGCGCCGCAGCCGTAGCCCGCTGAGCTGCGGTAACCGTTTTCCGTTCCACCCCGCGCCCGTGCTATGGTTTGTCCAACGGCGCGGGGTGGAGCAGCTCGGTAGCTCGCTGGGCTCATAACCCAGAGGTCGCAGGTTCAAATCCTGTCCCCGCTACAAAGGCCAGAGGCCCGGAGGATCATTCCTCCGGGCCTCTGGTGTTTCCGTCACCGTTCTCACCCGGAAGCGGCGGGAACCGCTCCGGTACTATCGACCGTCGCCAAGGACGACGGCAGCGGGGTTTGTGGGGCTGAAGTGTCGGGAAATCGACAAAGCGCCGAAGCAATTCCGTCGGCTTCGGGTCGGCCCCGCCGGAATTCGGCCGGGGCAGGTGTACGCGGGTACTGGGTGATGCGACGATGGGACACATGGGGGACGGTGCACGGCTGCTGACCGGCCGTCGGATCCGGCGCCTCTCCTGGGAGTCCCCCCGGCCGCGCGCCGGGGCACGATGCCGCGACACTCTGGGGGAGCGGGAGTCGGCATGAGGCTGATCGGCAAGTCAGGCGCCAGGTCCGCGGCGGCCGTCGAGGCGGACACCGACGCCTGGGCGGAGAGCGCCGAGACCCCCGGAAGCCGCCCCGGAGCCCTGCCCGCCCAGCGCACCAGCGGACTGTCCGAGCGCCCCCCGGCCCCGGGCTACGGGCCCGACAGCCTGGTCCACGTGCCGACCCGTCAGTTCGCCGCCGCCGTCGGCGCGTACGGGGAGGACTCCGGCGGGCAGCCGGCCGCCGGCGCCGCGATCGACCCGGCCGGCCTCGACTCGACCAGCTTCGAATCCGCCCTCGCCGCCCGGGAGTCCGCCGCCCTGGAGGCCCGCCACCGGCAGGCCGCCGACAGCGGCGACCCGGACGCCGCCGGCCGGCTCGGCACCCTGCTGCTGCGCCGCGGCGAGCTGGAGGACGCCGAGCCCTACCTGCGCGCCGCCGCGGCCGCCGGGCTGCGCGCCGCCGCCAACAACCTCGGCGTGCTGCTGCACCAGCAGGGCCACCGGGCCGAGGCGGGCCAGTGGTGGCGCCAGGCCGCCGTCGCCGGCAGCGCGCCGGCCGCGCACGCGCTCGGGCTGCAACTGCGGGACCAGGGCGAGGAGGAGGCCGCCGAGTACTGGCTGCACTTCGCCGCCGACCACGGCCACCCGCTCGGCGCCTACGCGCTGGGCGACCTGATGGAGCACCGGCGGGACGTGCGCGCCGAACGCTGGTTCAAGGTCTCCGCCGACGCCGGGCACCGGGAGGCCTCCTACCGGCTGGCCCGGATGCGCGAGGCCGCCGGGGACAAGGAGACCGCCGAGACCTGGTACCGCACCGCCGCCGCCCGCAGCCACGCCCGCGCCGCGCTGCGCCTGGGCGTGCTGCTGGAGGAGCGCGCCCGCACCGACCGGTCCCTGCTGGACGAGGCGGCCCGCTGGTACCGGCAGGCCGCGCAGAACGGGGAGCCGCGCGCGGCCTGCGCGCTGGGCTTCCTGCTGCGCGACTCCGGGGACCCGGCCGCCGCCGCCGAGTGGTGGCGGGAGGCCGCCGAGGCCGGGGACGGCAACGCCGCCAACGCGCTGGGCGCCCTGCACGCGAGCCGGGGCGAGGCCGCCGCGGCCGAGCGCTGGTACCGCGCCGCGCTGGACGCGGGGGACCAGAACGGCGCCTTCAACCTCGGCCTGCTCTGCGCCGGCACCGGCCGCGAGCAGCAGGCCGAGCAGTGGTACCGCAGGGCCGCGTACGCCGGGCACCGGGAGGCCTGCAACGCGCTGGCCGTGGTGCTGCTGCAGCGCGGCGACGAGTCGGGCGCCCAGCCCTGGTTCTCCAAGGCGGCCGAGGCCGGCAGTGTGGACGGCGCGTTCAACCTCGGCGTGCTGCACGCCGGCCGCGGCGAGCAGCGGCAGGCCCACGAGTGGTACGCGCGCGCCGCCGCCGAGGGGCACGGGGGTGCGGCCCTGCAACTCGCGGTCGCCCAGGAGCAGCGCGGCAACCTGGCCGGGGCGCTGGAGCGTTACCGGCAGGCGGCGGCCGGCGGCTCGGCGGAGGGCGCGTTCCGGCTGGCCTCGCTGCTGGACCGGCGCGGCGACGCGGACGCCGAGGCCGAGCACTGGTACGCGCTGGCGGCGGACGCCGGGCACCGGCGCGCGCAGGTGCGGATGGGTGTGCGGGCGGCCGAGCGCGGGGCGCTGGAGATCGCCGAGAGCTGGTACCGGCGGGCGGCCGAGGCGGGCAGCCGCAGCGCCGCGTTCAACCTGGGACTGCTGCTGGCCCGGCAGGACAGCGAGGCCGAGGCGATGCTCTGGTACACCCGGGCCGCCGACGCCGGGCACGGCCGGGCGGCGCTGCGGCTGGCCCTGCTGGCGCTGCGCCGGGGGGAGCCGACGCAGGCGGAGAACTGGTGCCGGCGGGCGATCGACTACGGGCCGGCCGAGGTGGCGGAGCGGGCCGGACGGCTGCTGGGCGCGCTGAGCGCGGAACTGAGCGCGTAGGGCGCGCCGCGTGCGGTGCTGAGCGGGTAGGGCGCGCCGCGTGCGGTGCTGAGCACGCAGGGCGCGTCCTGGCCGGGCAACCGGTCGGCTACCCGCGGCAGTTCGGGCACAGCCCGCGGTAGGTGACCTCGGCGGCGGTGACGGCGAAGCCGTGCCGCTCGGCGCCGGGCAGGGCGGCGAGCGGGTCGCCGTGCGGGTGGACGTCGCGGATCGCGCCGCAGCCCGAGCAGACCAGGTGCTGGTGGGCGCGGTGCGCGTTGGGGTCGTAGCGCTTGGCGCGGCCGTCGGTGGCGACCTCCAGGACCTCGCCGAGGGCGACCAGTTCGCCGAGCGCGTTGTAGACGGTGGCGCGGCTGATCTCCGGCAGCCGGGCCGCCGCGCGGGCGTGCACCTCGTCCGCGGTGAGGTGGACGTGGTCGCCGTCCAGGGCCTCGGCCACGACCCGGCGCTGCGAGGTCAGCCGCCAGCCTCTTGCGCGCAGTCTCTCCAGCAGGTCACTCATGCATCCAGAATAGGTCAGGCTCCGAGATTGGTTCCAGTGTTGACTTGGACAAAGTCCAAGTTAGGATCGTGTCATCACGACCGGACACCGCGGAGGCACTCCCATGACGATCCAGGACGAGCAGCGCCCCACCCTGACCACGGAGGCGGGTGCCCCCGTCGCCGACAACCAGAACACCGAGACGGCGGGCGTCGGTGGCCCGGCGCTCATCCAGGACCAGCTGCTGTTCGAGAAGCTCGCGCACTTCAACCGGGAGCGGATCCCGGAGCGCGTGGTGCACGCCCGCGGCGCGGGCGCGTACGGCACCTTCACGGTGACCGCCGACGTGACCCCGTGGACCAGGGCGGCGTTCCTGTCCGAGGTCGGCGGGCAGACCGAGGTCTTCCTGCGCTTCTCCACCGTGGCGGGCAACCTCGGCGCGGCCGACGCGGTGCGCGACCCGCGCGGCTTCGCGCTGAAGTTCTACACCGAGGAGGGCAACTACGACCTCGTCGGCAACAACACCCCGGTGTTCTTCATCAAGGACGCGGTCAAGTTCCCCGACTTCATCCACACCCAGAAGCGCGACCCGTACAGCGGCTCGCAGGAGGCGGACAACGTCTGGGACTTCTGGGGCCTGTCGCCCGAGGCCACCCACCAGGTGACCTGGCTGTTCGGCGACCGCGGCATCCCGGCCTCGTACCGGCACATGAACGGCTACGGCTCGCACACCTACCAGTGGCAGAACGAGGCCG
Source organism: Kitasatospora sp. NPDC091335 (assembly GCF_044757205.1). NCBI lineage: Bacteria > Bacillati > Actinomycetota > Actinomycetes > Kitasatosporales > Streptomycetaceae > Kitasatospora > Kitasatospora sp. NPDC091335. Next base: position 263,978 of record NZ_JBIVUM010000004.1, read on the forward strand.
GCGAGCACTTCTGGGTCAAGTACCACTTCAAGACCGACCAGGGCATCCGCAACCTCACCCAGGCCGAGGCCAACACCCTCGCCGGGGAGGACCCGGACAGCCACCAGCGGGACCTGCGCCGCTCGATCGAGCAGGGCGACTTCCCCAGCTGGACGGTGCAGGTCCAGATCATGCCGGCGGCCGACGCGGCGCAGTACCGCTTCAACCCCTTCGACCTGACCAAGGTCTGGCCGCACGCCGACTACCCGCCGATCGAGATCGGCCGGCTGGAGCTCAACCGCAACCCCGACAACGTCTTCGCCGAGGTCGAGCAGTCGGTCTTCTCCCCGGCGCACTTCGTGCCCGGCATCGGCCCGTCCCCCGACAAGATGCTCCAGGGCCGGCTGTTCGCCTACGCCGACGCCCACCGCTACCGGGTCGGCATCAACGCCGACCACCTGCCGGTGAACCGTCCGCACGCCACCGAGGCCCGCACCAACAGCCGGGACGGCCACCTGTACGACGGCCGCCACGGCCGGCAGAAGAACTACGAGCCGAACAGCTTCGGCGGACCGGTGCAGACCGGCCGTCCGCTGTGGGCCGCGACCGCCGTCGACGGCCTCACCGGCAACCACGTGGCGCCCTCGCACGCCGAGGACGACGACTTCGTGCAGGCGGGCACCCTGTACCGGCTGTTCTCCGAGGAGGAGAAGCAGCGCCTGATCGCCAACCTGGCGGGCTTCATCGCCAAGGTCTCGGCCGACCGCGAGGACATCGTGGAGCGGGCGGTCGACAACTTCCGCAAGGCCGACGCCGACTACGGGCAGCGGCTGGACGCGGCGGTCCGGGAGCTGCGCAAGCAGTAGCACCGGGCCCGGCAGGACGGCGGCCCCCGCGACCGGTTCCCACCGGTCGCGGGGGCCGCGACCACGCTCAGACGCTCAGCCGGCGCAGGGCCTCCTCGTGCAGCAGGCCGTTGGAGGCGACGGCGTCGGCGCCGCCGGGGCCGGGGATGCCGTCCAGGCCGGTGAAGCGGCCGCCGGCCTCCTCCACGATGACGCAGTTGGCCGCCATGTCCCACAGCGACAGCTCGGGCTCGGCGGCGATGTCGACGGCGCCCTCGGCGACCATCATGTAGGACCAGAAGTCGCCGTAGGCGCGGGTGCGCCAGCAGGCCCGGGTGAGGTCCAGGAACGGGTCGAGGCGGCCGCGCTCCTCCCAGCCGGAGAGCGAGGAGTACGAGAAGGACGCGTCCTCGATCCGGGAGACGCCGGAGACGTGCAGCCGGGAGGCCTTGGTCAGGCTGCGGCCGCCGAACGCGCCGAGGCCCTTGGCCGCCCACCAGCGGCGCTGGAGCGCGGGGGCGGAGACGATGCCGACCACCGGGCGCTCGACGCCGTCCGGGCCGTCCTCCAGCAGGGCGATCAGGGTGGCCCAGACCGGGACCCCGCGGATGTAGTTCTTGGTGCCGTCGATCGGATCGATCACCCAGCGGCGCGGGCCCGAGCCCTGGAGGCCGAACTCCTCGCCGAGGACGGCGTCCCGCGGGCGGGCGCGCTGGAGCACGCCGCGCACGAGCTCCTCGGCGGCCTTGTCGGCGTCGCTCACCGGGGTGAGGTCGGGCTTGGTCTCGACCTTCAGGTCGAGGGCGCGGAAGCGCTCCAGGGTGACCGAGTCGGCCGAGTCGGCGAGGACGTGGGCGAGTCGGAGGTCGTCGTGGTAATCGGCCATGTCCGAAACCCTAGCGAGCCTCCCCCGATCGGCACAGCCGGGCTCGCGGAGCGGTACGGAGCGGACCGGGGGGCGGACGGAGCGGGCGCGGGCGCGCGGCCGTTCAGTGCGCGGTGCCGCTGAGCTGGAGGCCGATGACACCGGCGATCACCAGGGAGATCGAGACCAGCTTGAGCACCGAACTGGTCTCGTTCAGGAAGACCATGCCGTAGATCGCGGTGCCGGCCGCGCCGATGCCCGTCCACACCGCGTAGGCGGGACCGACCGGCAGGGTCTTCAGCGAGAGCGTGAGCAGGCCGAAGCTGCCGAGGGCGAACACGCAGAAGCTGATGGTGGGCCAGAGCTTGGTGAAGCCCTCGCTGAGCTTGAGGTTGATCGCGAAGCCGGTCTCCAGCAGGCCGGCCAGGACCACCAGGGCCCATGCCATCGGGTGCCCTCCCTGTCGATCGAGGGTCGGGACGTGAACGGCCCGACTTTCCTATGATCGCCAGGCGGGCCCGCTCCGACACCTCGAACGGGCCACCGGCTCCGCGTCCTACTCGACCTCGCCCTCCTTGCTGGCCAGCAGCCGGCGCAGCGAGTAGAGCCGGGCGGCCTCGGCGTGGCCCTCGGCGACCCAGGCGTCCAGCGCGCAGTCCGGCTCGTCGTGGCTGCACGCGCGCGGGCAGTCGACGGTGCCGGGCTCCAGGTCGGGGAAGGCCAGGATGACCCGGGACGGGTCGATGTGGGAGAGGCCGAAGGAGCGGAAGCCGGGGGTGTCGATCACCCAGCCGGGGTCCAGCGCCTTCTTCGAGCCGGGCTTGGCGCCGGGCGGCGGGGGCAGCCGCAGCGCCAGGGCGGAGACGGTGGTGTGCCGGCCGCGGCCGGTGACCGCGTTGACGTGCCCGGTCTGCCGCCTGCGGTCCGGGACGAGCGCGTTGACCAGGGTGGTCTTGCCGACGCCGGAGTGGCCGATGAACACCGTGGACAGCCCGCGCAGGTGCTCGCGGACGGCCTCGGCGCCGGTGGTCTCCAGCTCGTCGCGGCGGGTGACCACGTACGTGATGCCGAGCGAGGCGTAGGAGTCCAGCAGGATCGAGGCCGGGGCGAGGTCGGACTTGGTGAGCACCAGCAGCGGTTCCATGCCCGCGTCGTAGGCGGCCACCAGGCAGCGGTCGATCAGCCGGGGGCGTGGCTCGGGGTCGGCCAGGGCGGTGACGATGGCCAGCTGGTCGGCGTTGGCGACGACGATCCGCTCGTACGGGTCGTCGTCGTCCGCGGTGCGTCGCAGCACCGAACCGCGCTCCTCGACCCGGACGATCCGGGCCAGGGTGTCGGCGTCCCCGGAGAGGTCGCCGACCAGGTTGACCACGTCGCCGACGACGACGCCCTTGCGGCCCAGCTCGCGGGCCTTCATGGCGACGACCTCGTGCTCCTGCTTCGTCCCCGGATCGACCAGGCAGGTGATCCGGCCGCGGTCGACGGTCAGCACCATCGCCTCGGCGGCGTCCTCGTGTTTGGGCCTGATCCGGGTCCGCGGCCGGGAGCCCCGGCGGGCGGGGCGGTTGCGGATGTCGTCCTCGTCGGCGTCCTTGCCGTAGCGGCGCATGTGCTCAGTCTCCGCTCAGGCGTCCGCCGCCGCTCCGCCGAGCAGCTCGGCCCACATCCCGGGGAAGTCGGGCAGGGTCTTGGCGGTGGTGGCCACGTTCTCGACCCCGACGCCGGGCACGGCGAGGCCGATGACGGCGGCGGCGGTGGCGAGGCGGTGGTCCTCGTAGGTGTGGAAGACGCCGCCGCGCAGCGGGCGCGGGCGGATCCGCAGGCCGTCCTCGGTCTCGCTGACGTCGCCGCCCAGGTCGTTGATCTCCTTGGCGAGCGCGGCGAGCCGGTCGGTCTCGTGCAGGCGCAGGTGGGCGATGCCGTACAGGTGGGACTCGGAGTCGGCGAGCGCGGCGACGGCGGCGATCACCGGGGTGAGCTCGCCGACATCGTGCAGGTCGGCCTCGATGCCGTGGATCCGGCCGGTGCCGGTGAACTGGAGGCCCTCGTCGGTGAACGCGCAGGCGCCACCCATCCGGGTGTAGATCTCGCGCAGCTGGTCGCCGGGCTGGGTGGTGTGCGCGGGCCAGTCCCGCACGGTGACCCGGCCGCCGGTGACCAGGGCGGCGGCGAAGAACGGGGCGGCGTTGGAGAGGTCGGGCTCGACGACCATGTCGCGGCCGACCAGGGCGCCGGGGGTGACCCGCCAGACGTCCTTCTCGCCGCCGTCCTCGGGGGCGTCGACCTGGGCGCCGGCCAGGCGCAGCATCTCCACCGTCATCCGGATGTGCGGCAGCGACGGGACCGGGCCGCCCACGTGGCGGACCTCGATGCCGTGGTTGTAGCGGGCGCCGGAGAGCAGCAGCGCGGAGACGAACTGGGACGAGGAGGAGGCGTCCAGCTCGACCGGGCCGCCGTCCAGCGAGCCGGTGCCGTGCACGGTGAGCGGGAAGGCGCCGCGGCCCTCGTCGTCGAGCCGGGCGCCGAGCGCGCGCAGGGCGTTGATCACGCCGTGCTGGGGACGCTCGCGGCAGCGCGGGTCGCCGTCGAAGTGCACCGGGCCGTCGGCGAGGACGGCGAGCGGGGGCAGGAAGCGCATCACGGTGCCGGCGTTGCCGACGTCGACGGAGGCGGGGCCGAGCAGCGCGGGGGCGGGGATGACCCGCCAGGCCTCGCCGCCGCCGGTGCCGCCGGAGTCGTTGTTGACCTTCTCCTCGATGGTGACCCCGAGGGCGCGCAGGCCGTCGGCCATCAGCTGGGAGTCCCGGCTGCGCAGCGGGCGGCGCACCCAGCCGGGACCGTCGGCGAGTGCCGCCAGGACCAGGGCCCGGTTGGTGACCGACTTGGAGCCGGGGATGCTGACGGTGGCGTCGACGGGGCTGGTGGCGACGGGAGCGGGCCACGGGGTCTCGGTCATGGGGCAAGTCTAGGGGCCGTGCCGGAACGGATTCCGCGTGCGGGCGTGGGTGTGGGCGTGCGGGCGGGCGTGGGTGTCGGGACGGTTCGGGGCGGCGCGTCGCGCGGACCGGCTAGGACAGCGGCTGGAGCAGCCAGGAGGCGCCGAGTCCGAGGCAGGCCAGGGCGACGAGCAGGAAGACGGTGACCCAGGCGATCGCGGGGACGTGGGTGAGCCGGGCGAGCTGGTCGGCGTCGGAGTCGCGGGCCCAGCCGATCCTGCGCTGGTGCTGGAGTTCCAGGACGGGACGGACCGCGCCGAACAGCAGGAACCAGCAGCCGAGGTACGCGAAGCCGGCCTGGACCTCGGCGCTGCCGAACCAGGAGACCAGGAAGAAGGCGGTGCCGGAGGCCAGCACGGTGAGGAAGCCGAAGGCGTTGCGGATGCGCAGCAGCAGGGCGAGCAGCAGCACGATCGCCAGCCAGAGCAGCAGGGTGATCCGGTCGGTGGCGAGCAGGGCGGCGCAGCCGAGGCCGAGCAGGGCGGGGGCGGTGTAGCCGGAGGCGGCGGTGAGGACCATGCCGGGGCCGGTGGGGCGGCCGTAGGAGAGGGTGAGGCCCGAGGTGTCGGAGTGCAGCCTGATGCCGGCCAGCTTGCGGCCGGTGACCAGGGCGACCAGTCCGTGGCCGCCCTCGTGGGCGATGGTCACGGCGTTGCGGGCGACGTGCCAGAGCGGGCGGGCCAGGACGGTGAGCAGGGCGACGGCCCCGGTGGCCAGGACCAGCCAGCCGGGCGGGGTGCTCTGGGTGCCGGTGACCTGGTTCCACAGGTCGCCGAAGGTGTGGTCGTCCGTGTTCATCGGTGCCTCTCCGCCTCCGTCCGTCGTACCGGGCCCGTCCCGTTGGGCCGTTCGGGGCAGCCTCCCATGCGGGGACGGGCGGGCGGGAGCGGGCGGTTCCGGTGCGGGGACGAGGAAGTCCCGGGGCCGGCGGCATGGCAAGCTGGCCCGCATGTGCGGTCGGTTCGCAGCCAGCAGCAAGCCCGAGGACGTCGTCGAGCTGTTCGACGTCGAGCACTGGGACCCGGGGGAGACCCTGGACCCGAACTGGAACGTCGCGCCGACGAACAGCGCGTTCGTGGTGCTGGAGCGGCTGGGCAGGGAGCGGCCGCGGCCGGTGCGGCAGCTGCGGGTGCTGCGCTGGGGGCTGGTGCCGCAGTGGTCGAACTCCGCCGAGACGGCGGTGAAGATGATCAACGCCCGGTCGGACACGGTGCACGAGAAGCCCTCGTACCGGCAGGCCTTCGCCGCCCGCCGGTGCATCCTGCCGGTGGACGGGTACTACGAGTGGCAGACGGTGCCGGGGGAGCGCGGCAAGGCGCGCAAGAAGCCGTACTTCGTCTCCCGGGCGGACGGCACCCCGCTGGCGCTGGCCGGGCTGTACGAGTTCTGGCGCAACCGGGCGGTGCCGCCCGGGCACCCGGAGGCCTGGCTGGTGACGTTCACGATCGTCACGACGGACGCGGAGGAGGCGCTGGCGCCGATCCACGAGCGGATGCCGCTGTTCCTGGACCGGCGGGACTGGGACGCGTGGCTGGACCCGGGGCTGACCGACCCGGACGAGGTGCGCCGGCTGCTGATACCCCCGCCGCCGGGCGCGCTGCTGGCCACCCCGGTCTCGCCGGCGGTCGGCAGCATCCGCAACAACGGCCCCGGGCTCAAGGAGCCGTGGGCCGAGGCCGAGTACGAGACCACCCTGTTCTGACCCGTCCTGTCCTGTCCTGCCCTGTTCCGTTCCGAAGGTTCCTGGAGACGCCGAGATGAGCACCACCGAGCTGGTCCCCACCGAGGCCGGGGAGGCCCGGATCAGCTACCACCGGGCCGCGAAGCCGGTGGCCGTGCTGGCGCTCGGCCACGGCGCGGGCGGCGGGATCGAGGCCAGGGACCTGGTGGCGCTGGCCGGGAAGCTGCCGGCCAGGGGGATCACCGTGGCGCTGGTCGAGCAGCCCTGGCGGGTGGCCGGGAAGCGGCTGGGGCCGGCGCCGAGGACGCTGGACCTCGGCTGGCGGCCGGTGGCCGGGAGGCTGGCCGGGCAGGGGCTGCCGCTGGTGGTGGGCGGGCGCAGCGCCGGGGCGCGGGTGGCCTGCCGGACGGGCGCGGCGACCGGGGCGGTGGGGGTGGTGGCGCTGGCGTTCCCGCTGCACCCTCCCTCCTCCGCCCGCCATCGCGGAGGAGGGGCCCATGGCAGGCCGGAGAAGAGCCGGGCCGACGAGCTGCTGGAGTCGGGGCTGCCGACGCTGGTGGTGCAGAGCGCGGCGGACCCGTTCGGCGGGCCGGCGGAGTTCCCCGGGCTGCCCGCGGGGCACGAGCTGGTGGCGGTGCCGTACGGCAGCCACGGTTTCGAGGTGCCCAAGCGGGCGCCGGTGGGGCAGGACGAGGTGCTGGACCTGATCTGCGCCGCGGTGGGGGACTGGGTGCTGGCCCTGGTCGGGGGCCGGTGAGCGGAGCGTCGCCGTTCGCTCACTCGTGCGAGTGAATGGTCTCCGTGAGCGGGAATGTGCGCGGGGTGCGGGTGGTTGTCGTCTCCGTCAGCACGAGTCACCGGTGAGAGGCAGGGCAGATGGGTTCGATCGCGTGCCCCGAACGGCCTGAGGAGCGAGAGGCCGCTGTGGCGTTCGCCCCCTCCTGGCCGGAGTGGTTCGACGCGGGCGAGAAGCCCGTCAGCCCGATATCCTCCATTTCTGGGCGGCCCGCCGTGGGCCGTGCCCGTCATGCCGAGGAGGTGGGTCCGGTCGTCGGGACCGAGCACGAGGCCGATCCGGGCCGTGGCCCGGGCGACGCCATGCCCACGGGCGAGGCGCTCACCGGTGAGGAGCTGGCCGAGGCGATCGGTGAGGACACCTACCGGGTGTCGGCGGAGGAGAGCGAGGAGACCCGGCGGGAGCGCTTCGAGCGCGACGCCCTGGGCTACCTGGATCCGATGTACTCGGCGGCGCTGCGCATGACGCGCAACCCGGCCGACGCGGAGGACCTGCTCCAGGAGGCGTTCGCCAAGGCGTACGCGTCCTTCCACCAGTTCCGCGAGGGCACGAACCTCAAGGCCTGGCTGTACCGCATCCTCACCAACACGTTCATCAACTCGTACCGCAAGAAGCAGCGGGAGCCCCAGCGCACCGCGGCGGAGGAGATCGAGGACTGGCAGCTGGCCAGGGCCGAGTCGCACATGTCGACGGGTCTGCGCTCGGCCGAGACCCAGGCGCTCGACCACCTCCCCGACAGTGATGTGAAGGACGCGCTCCAGGCGATCCCGGAGGAATTCCGGATCGCGGTCTATCTCGCGGACGTGGAAGGCTTTGCGTACAAGGAGATCGCGGACATCATGGGTACTCCCATCGGTACGGTGATGTCCCGGCTGCACCGCGGCCGCCGTCAGCTGCGCGGCATGCTGGAGGATTACGCCCGTGAGCGCGGGCTCGTCCCGGCCGGCAGCGGGGCAGGGCAGGAAGCGAAGGGCTCGGGCTCATGAGCTGCGGCGATCCGCACGAAACCGAGTGTGGCGAGGTCCTCGACCACCTCTATGAATTTCTCGACAACGAGATGACCGAGGGCGACTGCGTCAAGTTGCGCGTGCACTTCGAGGAGTGCTCGCCCTGCCTGAAGCAGTACGGCCTGGAGCAGGCGATCAAGGCGCTGATCAAGCGCTCCTGCGGGTGCGACGACACCCCGGCCGACCTGCGCAGCAAGGTGCTGGCCAGGATCGACTCGATCCGGTCGGGGCAGCGCGCGGGCGAGCAGGTGGTGGTCGCGGTGGAGACCACCGTCGAGCTGCACGCCGAGGCGGCCAGGCCGGCGCCCAGGCCGGGCGGGGCGGCCGCGGGGGAAGCGCCCGGGCGTCCGGGCGCGCCGGTCGAGGCCGGCGCCCAGGCGGAGTGACCGGCCGACGGTAGGCGTGTGCCGGCCCGTCGGTGACGGCGGGTCGGATGGTTCGGACGGATTGTCGGGCGATTCGGCAGGTTGTCGGGAGGCCCGGGCAGGCCGTCGGACGGTTCGGATCAGGGTGTCCAGTGGCCCCGGGAGTGTGTGCTCCCGGGGCCGCTCCTGTTCTGCGCACATGCGCTGTCACTCGTTCGAGTGAGTTGGCGATGCGCCAACTGCGCCATTGCGCCATCATGCGTCCCCACGCCCGGGTGGCGGCCTATCCTCCTGACGGACGCTCACCGTCGGTTCGCCCGGCGTGCTGAGGCAACACCGGTCCGTACGGCGGGGAGGTCGAGATCGCTACCGACTGTGGAGGCGCGACCCTGCCGCGAGGGGCGGCGCGCTACCTGGTGGCCGTCCCGGTGGCGGCGCTGTGCTGTCTGGTGCCGCTGCTGCCGGCCGCCCCCGGAGTGCCGGGCTGGCTCGGCGGGCCGGTGGACTGGCCCAAGGTCGGACTGCTGGCCTTCCTGCACGGCTGCTGGGAGTCACTGGCCCAGGGCCTGCCCACGCCCTGCCTGGTGCTGGTGCGCCGGCTGCTGCGCCGGCCGGCGCTGCCCGAGCGGACGCCCGCCAGGCCCGGGGTGAACGCCTTCTTCCCGGTGCTGTTCGCCGGGGTGCTGATGCTGCCGCCGGCCGCCGCCGCCCTGGTGGCCGCCCCGGCCGCGCTGCTCGGCGGACCGAGCGGGCGCGGCTGCCGCCCGCGACAGCTGTTCAACGGCTCCCAGCTCGCGCTGTGCGCCTTCGCCTCCTCGGTCGTCTTCCACCTGCTGTACGGCCCGCAGCTGCTGCTCGGCTCCCGCTTCCCCGCCGCGCTACTGCCCGGGTTCGCCGCCGTCGCGGTGTTCTGCCTGGTCAACGGGGTGGTGGTGGGCGTCATGCGGATGCTCACCGAGGGTCGCAAGGTCTGGGTGCTGCTGCGCGGGGCGCACTCGGTGTGCGGGCTGCCGGTGCTGGTGCACGCGGCCGGCGGACTGATGGTCGCGGTGCTCTGGCAGGGCCCGTACGGCGCGTTCGCGGCGCTGCTGGCGCTGCTGCCGCTGTCCATCTCGGCCTGGGTGTTCGCCCAGGGCCAGCGCGAGCGGGACGCCCACCAGGCCACCGTGCAGGCACTGGTGCAGGCCGTGGAGATCAAGGACTCCTACACCCGGGGCCACAGCGAACGGGTCGGCCGGGCCTCGGTGCTGATCGCCACTCAGCTCGGCATGGAGGCCGAGCGGCTGCGTACCCTGCGCTTCGCCGGCATCCTGCACGACGTCGGCAAGCTCGGGGTGGCCACCGAGCTGCTGCGCAGAAACGGTCCCCTGACCGAGGCGGAGCGCCGGGCGGTGGAGATCCACCCGGTGTACGGGTACGAACTGGTGCGCGGGATCGACTTCCTCGGCGAGGCGCACGCGGGGATCCTGCACCACCACGAGCGGATGGACGGCCGGGGCTATCCGAGCGGGCTGGCCGGCGACCGGATCCCCGAGTTCGCCCGGATCATCTCGGTCGCCGACGCCTTCGACTCGATGACCTCCACCCGCTCCTACCGGCGCGGCCGGCCGGTCAGTGAGGCGGTGGCGGAGCTGGAGCGCTGCTCGGGCAGCCAGTTCGACCCGGTGATGGTGCGGGCGCTGATCGGCGCGCTGGCCGGGCACGACTGGCGGCCGGTGGTGCACTCCGAGGACTGCATCGAGGCGGTGCCCGACATCCCGCTCGGGGTGCCCGAGCCGGCCAGGGCGGCGCCGGGCCGGGTGCCGCCCCAGGGCGGGAACGTCCCCGCGGCCGGGCAGCCGTGAGGGCCCCCGGACGGGCGGTCCCCGGAGCCGTCTCTTCGGGGCTCAGGGCTTCCGGTCGTACGGCGCTCGGGTGGGTGGTGCCGGGATCCGGGCCGGCCGGGCGCCGCGCCCTGCGGCGGGTGGCCCTCGGCCGCACGCCCTGCGGGCGCACCGCGCGCGCGGTGCACGCGGCCGCCGCCGCGCTGCTGGTGCTCGCGCTGGGCGCGGTCGGGGTGCGCGGGATCGCGGAACCCGGGGTCGCGCTGGCGTTCACCGCGCTGATCGCGCTGGGCGAGTGTGTCCGCATCACCCTTCCGGGGGATCGGGAGCAGGCGCCCATCGGCGCGGCGGGGGCGCTGGCGTACGCCCTGCTCGGGCCGCTGCGCGGGGTGCCGACCGCGCACGGGACGCTCCAGGTGGTCGCGGTGACCGGGGCCGGCCTGCTGCTGGGCCGGCTGGCCGGACTCGCCCTGCCGCACCGGCCGGGACAGCCGCACCGCCGTCCGCCCTGGGGCGACCCGGCCCGCCGCGACGGCGCCGCCCGCCGGCTGCTCGCCGTCGGCTTCGCCGCCGCCGTCTTCCAGCCGCTGTACACCGGCGGCGCGGTCGACCGCTTCTCGCCCGCGGGCCCGGCGTACGGGGCCTTCCTGACCACCGTCGCCGCGCTGGCCGCGCTCTGCGACGCGACCCTGGCGGCCCTGCTGCGCCGCTCCGGCGGCGGGCTGCGGTTCCCGGCGGCGCTGGAGGACGAGCTGCGCTCGCTGTTCGGCATCGGTTCGGCGATCGTCGCCACCGGGATGCTGGTCAGCCTCGCGGCCGGCGAGGTCGGGCTGTGGGCGCTGCCGCTGTTCTGCACCCCGCTGCTGCTCGCCCAGGTGTCCTTCCGGCGCGCCGCCGCGGTGCGGGCCACCACCGGGCAGACCATCGCCAGCCTCGCCCGGGCCACCGAGGTGGCCGGCTACACCCCGCACGGGCACGCGCGCCGGGTCGCGGACACGGCGTGCGCGCTGGGCCGCGAGCTGGGTCTGGGCACCCGCGAGCTCGCCCTGTTGGAGTACGCCGCGCTGATGCACGACGTCGGCCAGCTGTCCCTGGTCGAACCGGTGCCGGACGGCGCCACCGCCCTGCTGCCCGGTGCCGAGCAGCAGCGGATCGCCCGCCTCGGCAGCGAGGTGATCAGCCGCACCGGGGTGCCCAGGCAGGTCGCCGAGCAGGTCGCCCGGCTGGCCGACCCCTGCTCCGGCCCCGCCGGCGGTGAGGGCCCGGTGCCGCTGGCGTCCCGGATCATCCGGGTCGCCAACGCCCACGACGACCTGCTCACGGCGGCCCGCGGCCGGGGCGTCGGCGAGGCGGTCGGGCGGCTGGAGGCGCTGGAGGCGCTGCGGCTGGGCCGCGGCCGGGTCTACGACGCCCGCGTCGTGGACGCCCTGGCCAGGGTGGGCGGGCAGACCCGCCGCTGAGGGGCGAGCCGGGGTGCGCGGGGCGCGGGCGCGCCGGGCCGTCCGCCGCCGTCGCGGCGCCGTCGCGGCGCCGGGGAACCGGGATCCGGCCGTCAGGGGTTGAGCGGGCGGCATCGGACGGGCAGGCTGGGGAGGGGCGGGCCCCAACCTCGGCGGTGGGGAGCGCGGCCGGGGGCGGGCGTGGTTGGATGCGGTCGTAGCGTGGAACACCGACCCGGGGCACCGGGCTCCGAACGCCGCCCGAGGCGGTACGGGCACGGTGGCACGGGACTTGAGCGGACGACGACGGCAGGGACGAACGTGAGGATCTTCCACCGGGCACGGCACCGGCCGTCCGCCACCTGGCGGCAGACGACCGACCGGGCCTTCACGCTGATCGGCGACGGCCGCTACGAGGACGCCGGCGCGCTGCTGGTGATGGCCGCCGACCTGGAGCCGTGGCTCTCCGACTCCTGGTTCAACCTGGCCCTGCTGCACAAGTTCCGCCGGGACTGGGAGCAGGCCCGCTCGGCCGGCCTGCGCGCCGTCGCCCTGCTGGACCGCGAGCACGGCGCCCCGGACTGGTGGAACCTCGGCATCACCGCCACCGCCCTCCAGGACTGGCCGCTGGCCCGCCGCGCCTGGCAGGCGTACGGGCTGAAGCTGCCGGGCGGCCCCGGCGGGCAGCCGGACGGCCCGGTCAGCCTGGACCTCGGCACCACCCCGGTGCGGCTCTCCCCGGACGGCGAGTCCGAGGTGGTCTGGGGCCGCCGGCTGGACCCGGCCAGGATCGAGGTGCTGTCCATCCCGCTGCCCTCCTCCGGCCGCCGCTGGGGCGAGGTGGTGCTGCACGACGGCGCCCCGCACGGCGAGCGGGTCACCGACGGCGTCGCCTACCCGGTGTTCGACGAGATCGAGCTGTGGGCGCCGTCCCCGGTGCCGACGTACGTGGTGCTGCTCCAGGCCGCCACCGCCGGGGACCGGGACGCGCTGGAGAAGCTGGTCGCCGACGCCGGCTACGCGGCCGAGGACTGGACCTCCTCGGTGCGGCTGCTGTGCCGGGCCTGCTCGGAGAGCCGGATGGCCTCCGACGACGGCGTCGCCGCCCACCACGACCCGCACGACGACGGCGACGCCGCCCACCCGGGCCACCTCAGCCACCTCAGCCAGGGCGGCGCGGCCGGGATGTCCTGGCTGGTCGAGCGGGAGTGCGGGATCGCCGCCCCGGCGCACCTCGTCCGCACCCTGCTGGACCGCTGGGCGGCGGCCGCCCCCGCAACCCGGGCTTACCGGGACCTCGAAGAAGTGTGCTGAGTACCCTGGTGAGGTAACGCGTACACCGACGGAAGCGGAAGACATGGCGGAGCAGGCCGAGCAGCACCAGCACGAGCACGACGTGGAGGGGACGGCGCCCGAGACGCCCGTGAAGGTGATGGGTGAGGAGCCCGACCTCAGCAAGGGCACCGCGCGCCCGATCACCGTCGTCGGCAACCCGGTGCTGCACCGCGAGGTCAAGGACGTCACCGCCTTCGACGGCGAGCTGTCCGCGCTGATCGACGACATGTTCCAGTCGATGTACGCCGCCGAGGGCGTCGGCCTCGCCGCCAACCAGATCGGCGTCGACCTCAAGGTCTTCGTCTACGACTGCCCGGACGACGAGGGCGTGCGCCACATCGGCCACGTGATCAACCCCGTGCTGGAGGAGTACCCGGCCGACCGCCGCCGCGTCCTCGACGACGGCAACGAGGGCTGCCTCTCCGTCCCCACCGCCTACGCCGAGCTGGCCCGCCCGGACTACGCCGCGGTCACCGGCGTCGACCGGGACGGCAAGCCGGTCCGCGTCGAGGGCACCGGCTTCTTCGCCCGCTGCCTCCAGCACGAGACCGACCACCTCTACGGCACCCTGTACATCGACAAGCTGTCGAAGCGGGACCGCAAGGACGCCCTGCTGCAGATGGCCGAGGGCACCCCGAAGTACGCGACGGTGCCGAACGACTGACGGTGCCGCTCGACTGACGGCGCGGTGCGCGCGAGGGCCGGGACACCACGGGTGTCCCGGCCCTCGGCGTCGGGTCAGCCGTTGCGCACCCGGCCGGTGGACTCGCGGGCGACCAGTTCCGGGGTGAACAGGTAGTCCCCGACCTGCCCGCCGTGCCCCTCCAGCTGGCGCCAGAGGGCCTCGGCGACGGCCGAGCCCATCTCCTGGATCGGCTGGCGCACGGTGGTCAGCGGCGGGTTGCTGTGCGCGGCCAGGTAGCAGTCGTCGTAGCCGACCACGGAGAGGTCGCCCGGCACCGAACGGCCGGCCTCGCGGGCGGCCTGGGCGACGCCGAGGGCCATCAGGTCGCTCCCGGCGACGATCGCGGTGACGCCCGCGTCGAACAGCCGGCGGGCGGCCGCGGCGCCGCCGGCGATCGAGTAGGAGGACTCCGCGTACCAGTCGGCCGGGGCGTCCTCGCCGAGCAGCTCGCGCATCGCGCGCCGGTAGCCGTCCAGGCGGTTGATCGAGGGCCGCAGGTACCCCTGGCCGCCGGCCAGCCCGATCCGCCGGTGGCCCAGTTCGCGCAGGTGGGCGACGGCGATCCGGGCGCCGAGTGCCTCGTCGGTGGCGACGGTGGGCACGGTCAGGCCCTCGACCCGGCCGCTGACCAGCACCATCGGGATGCCGCGTTCGTGCAGCAGCCGGTAGAAGCCGTGGTCGGCGTGCGGGTTGGCGTGCCGGCCGGAGACCAGGACCAGCCCGGAGACGCCCTTGCGCAGCAGGACGTCGATGTAGCCCAGCTCCGCGGTGCCCTGGCGGGTGGAGGTGCCGACCACGGCGGTCAGGCCGTGCTTGGCGAGCTGCACCTCGATCGCGGAGGCGAGCAGGGGGAAGACCGGGTTGTCGAGCTCGGGGACGACGATGCCGACCAGCGCGCCCTGGTGCGGGTCGTAGCCCTGGTCCGGCTGCCAGCCGAGTTCCCGCATGGCTTCGGCGACCTTGAGCCTGGTGTCGCCGGAGACGCCCGGCCGGTCGTTGATCACCCTGCTCACCGAGGCGGCGCTGACGCCTGCCCGGGCGGCGATGTCCCGTAGTGACGGGCCGCTCAATTGGTCCTCCCGACTGGTCGAGCCTGCATCTTACAAACCGCCGGCCGTGGGTCAGCGAGGCTGGTGAAACAATCTTAGCAACGTATTGCGCAACTGTTTCATCGCCGTTACGGTTCCCTCGTCGGCCCCGGTAAGCGGAACGCCGCCCTCCATCACCCTGTTCACCCGACCGAGGAGCTCCATGGAAACGGCCCGCAGCCACCGCCTCGCCGCCCGCCACCAGCCGCACCACGACGGCTCCGCGCGTTACGTCGGCGACCTCGCGCCACGGCTCGGGCAGACCGTCGACCTGCTGGTCCGGGTGCCGGCCGGCCGGCGGGTGGAGCGGGTCTTCCTGCGCTCCGTCCCGGACGGCGAACCGCACTTCGAGGCCGCGGTGCCCGACCGCACGGACGCCGACGCGACCTGGTGGCGGGCCCGCCTGACGATGGTCAACCCGGAGATGAACTACCGGTTCTGGCTGCACACCCCGGACGGCGGACGCTGGCTCACCGCGGCCGGCCTGCACGACCACGACCTGCCGGACGCCACCGACTTCCGCCTCACCACCCACCCGGCGCCGCCCGCCTGGGCCGCCGACGCGGTGGTCTACCAGGTCTTCCCCGACCGCTACGCCCGCGGCGGCGACGCCCCGCTCGCCGCCTGGGCCCGCCCCGCCGAATGGGACGCCCCGCTGCACACCGGCGACGCCGCCGCCCTCCAGCAGATGTACGGCGGCGACCTCTGGGGCGTGGCCCGCCGGATCGACCACATCCAGCGCCTCGGCGCCACCGTCATCTACCTCACCCCCTTCTTCGAGGGCCGCTCCAACCACCGCTACGACGCCGTCTCCTTCGACCGCGTCGACCCGGCGCTCGGCGGCGACGAGGCGCTGATCGCGCTCACCACCGAGGCCCACCGGCGCGGCATCAAGGTGATCGGCGACATCACCCTCAACCACTCCGGCAGCGACCACGAGTGGTTCCGCACCGCACAGCAGGACCCGGACGGCCCCGAGGCCGGCTTCTACTTCTTCGGCGAGGGCGGCCCCGAGGACTACGCCACCTTCCTGGGCGTGCGGACCCTGCCGACCTTCGACCACCGCTCGGCCGAACTGCGCCGCCGCCTCTACGAGGGCCCCGGCTCGGTGGTCGCCCGGTACCTCCGGGCGCCGTTCCACCTGGACGGCTGGCGGGTCGACGTGGCCCAGATGGCCGGCCGGCGCGGCGAGGTCGAGCTCAACCGCCTGGTCGCCACCACCACCGCGGCCACCGTCCGGGCCGCCAACCCCGACGCCGTGCTGCTCGCCGAGCACCAGCACGACGCCTCGCTCGCCCTGGGCGGCGACGGCTGGCAGGGCACCATGAGCTACGCGGGCTTCACCCGCCCGGTCTGGTCCTGGCTCGCCGAACGGCACGACCAGAAGGACTTCTGGGCGGTGCCCGGACCGATCCCCGACTACGGCGGCGCCCAACTGCGGGCCACCATGACGGCGTTCGGCGCCGCCCTGCCCTGGCGCAGCCGGGTGCACAACCTCACCCTGCTGGACTCGCACGACACCGCCCGGTTCCGCAGCTTCGCCGGACCCGAACGCCAACTGCTGGGCGCCGCCCTGCTGTTCACCCTTCCCGGCACTCCGATGGTGTTCTCCGGCGACGAGGTCGGCGTGCTGGGCGAGGGCCTGGAGGAGGGCCGCAAGCCGTTCCCCTGGGACGAGTCCACCTGGGACCGGCACACCTACCGCACCTACCGCGAGCTGATCCGGCTGCGCCGCGGCCACAGCGCGCTCGCCGGCGGCGGGCTGCGCTGGCTGCTCGCCGAGCGCGACGTCCTGCTGTTCGAGCGCGAGGACGACCACGAGCGGATCCTGGTGCAGATCAGCCGGGCCGACCACCCGCCGGTGGCCGGGGAGTGGCACGCCACCCACCTGCTCGGCGGGCCGCAGCTCGTCCCCGGTCGCGACCTGCCCGCCGAGGGCCCGGCCGTGCACGTCTGGTCGGTGGCCCGGTGAGCGGCGCCGGGGCCGCCGTGCGCCGCGGCCGGATCGAACGCATCCCGGGCTTCCGCTCCGAACCGCTCGGCAACGAACGGGACCTGCTGGTCCACCTGCCGCCCGGCTACGACGAGGACCGGGACGCCGACTACCCGGTGCTCTACCTCCAGGACGGCCAGCAGGTCTTCGACCAGGGACAGCGCCCCACCTGGGCGCTGGACCGGACGCTGGAGCGGCTCTACGCCGAGGGCCTGATCCCCGAGCTGATCGCGGTCGGCGTGCCCAACGCCGGTGCCGAGCGCGGCACCGAGTACTCGCACGTCGCCGAGTACTGGCGCACGCCCGGCACCCCGCTCAAGGGCCACCGCTACGAGGCGTTCCTGGCCGACGAGGTCAAGCCGTTCGTCGACGCCCGCTACCGGACCAGGACCGGGCCCGGGCACACCGCGGTGATGGGCTCCTCGATGGGCGGCCTGGTCGCCTACCACATGGCCTTCCGCCGACCCGAGGTGTTCGGCCTGGCCGCCGTCCTCTCGCCGTTCCTCACCCACGTCGACCCCGCCGACCTCGGCGAGAAGGTGGTGTACGAGCGCTACCGCCGCCGCGGACCCCGCCGGCTCTGGCTGGACATCGGCGGCCGGGAGGGCCTGATCCTGGCCCGGCCGGCCAGGGAGCTGGCCGTCCGGCTCCTCGACGAGGCCGGCTACACCAGCGGCGCCGACCTCCTCTACTACGAGGACCCGACCGCGCCCCACCACGAGGACGCCTGGCGCCACCGGGCCCGGCACGCGCTGCTGCACCTGTTCGGCGCCCCCTCGCCGGTCGTCTCGCTCACCGCCCCCGCGCACCTGCGGCTCGCCCCCGGCGAGACCTGGAGCGCCGTCAACCCGGTCGCCGTCCGGGCCGACGGCGTGCGGTACACCGCGCTGGAGGCCGACTGCCGGGCGGAGCGGCCCGAGGTCGCCGCCGTCTCACCGCACGGGCTGCTGCGCCCGCTGGCCGCCGGACGCACCGCGGTGACCGTCCGGGCGCACGGGCTGAGCGCGCACACCGAGGTCGAGGTGGCGCCGGAGCTGCCGGCCAGGCCCGTCCTGGAGGTCGTCGTCACCGTGCCGGACGGCACCCCGGACGACGCGCCGGTGATGTTCGGCCCGCTGCCCTGCCGGCCCGACGGCCCGGGGCGCTTCCGCGGCCGGATCGCCGTCCCGCGCGGCACCGGCTTCGACGGCGGCGTCTCCCGGGGCTGGGGCCTGGACGCCGTCGACGGGGACGGCCTCCGGGTCATGCACCCGCTCACCGTCGACCGGGACACCCGGCTCGACCTCACCGTCGACCGCTGGCACCGCCCGGCGGACGGCATCTGACCCGCCCCGCCCTCCCGGGGCCCGGCCTCTCCCGGGCCCCTCCCAGACGAAGGAGTCTCGGACGATGCGCTACCGCAGACACGCCGCCCTCGGCGTCCTCGCCCTGCTGGTCACGGCCTGCGGCGGCACCTCGCCCGCCGGCGCGCCGGCCGCCGGCCCGTCCTCAGCGAGCGGCGCGGCCCCGGGAGGAACGATGACCGACCCGGCGATCCCGGCCGCGGAGGGCGACCTGGTGATCTGGGCGCAGACCCAGCAGGCCGCCGCCCTCCAGCCGCTCGCCGACCGGTTCGGCAAGGAGCACGGGGTCCGGGTCACCGTCGTCCCGCAGTCCGTCAACACCCAGCAGGCCTACGTCTCGGCCACCAACGCGGGCAAGGGCCCCGACCTGGTGGTCGGCGCCTCCGACTGGCTGGGCAACCTGGTGCAGAACGGCGTCGTCGCGCCCGTCCCGCTGACCGCGGCGCAGAAGGCGCTGTTCCAGCCCGCCGCCCTGGAGGCCGTGAACCACGACGGCCGGCCGTACGGGCTGCCGTACGCGACCGAGAGCCTGGTGCTGTTCCGCAACACCGGACTCGCCCCGGACGCGCCCGCCACCTTCGAGGACCTCGCCGCCGCCGGGCAGGGCGCCGTCAAGGCGGGCCGGAGCGAGGTCCCGCTCGCCCTGCCGATCGGCCAGCAGGGCAACGCGTACGCGTTGCAGCCGCTGTTCACCTCGGCCGGCGGCTACCTGTTCGGCACCAAGGCGGACGGCGGCTACGACACCGCGGACCTCGGGGTCGGCGGGCCGGGCTCGATCGCGGCCGGCGAGCTGTTCAAGCAGTACGGAGAGAAGGGCGGCGGGCTGTTCAGCCGCTCGGTGGACACCAACGCCATCGCGCTGTTCACCGGGGGCAAGACGCCGTTCCTGGTGGCCGGACCCTGGGCGCTGGGCCAGCTCAAGCAGGCCGGGCTGCCCTACGCGATCTCGCCGGTGCCCGGCTGGGCGGGCAAGGGCCAGGCCAGGCCGTTCGTCGGGGTGCAGAGCTTCTACCTCTCCGCCAAGGCCAGGAACCTGCCGCTGGCCCAGGAGTTCCTGCTCCGCGAGATCGGCTCCGAGTCGGGCCAGCTGGCGCTCTACCAGGCCTCGCCGGAGCCGCCCGCGCTGACCTCCGCGCTCGCCAAGGCGTCCGCGACCGACCCCGACATCGCCGCCCTCGCGGCCGCCGGGGCGGGCGGTCAGCCGCTGCCGACGATCCCCGCGATGAACGCGATCTGGGGGCCGCTCGGCCAGGCCGAGGCGAACATCGTGGCGGGTGCGGACCCGGCCACGACCATGAAGCAGGCCGGGGAGGCCATCCGCGCCGCCCTGGGCCAGGCCCGCTGAGCCTCCTGCCTCCTGCCCGCCGCTCCTTCGTGCACCGCTCTTCCGTACACCGCGCCCTCGTACACCGCGCCCTCGTACACCGCGCCCTCGCGTGCCGGCCCCCCGCACGCGCGCAGCCACCCGGACGGCCACCACCTCCGGGCGCCCTCCGGACCAGGGACCACCCATGACCTCCCCCACCCTTCAGGACAGCAGGCGCCCGGACGACGACTCCGCCGCCACCCCGGACCGCCCGCCCCGCCGGGCCCCCCGCCGGTCGGGCGCCGTCACCGCGCTCCTGGTGAAGACCGCCCTGCTGGGCGGCGTCGCCGCCCTCGCCGTCTTCGCGGCGCCCCGGCTGTACGACGGCGGGCACTGGGCCGCGCTCGGCGTGCTGGCCGCCGCCGTCGGCGCGACGTTCTGGATCTACCTCTCGCCGCGCCGGCTGCCCGCCAAGTACCTGCTGCCGGCCACCGGGCTCTTCCTCGCCTTCGTGGCCTACCCCGTGCTGTACATCGTCGCGGTCTCCTTCACCGACTACGGCGACGGCCACCTGCTCACCAAGGACCAGGCCGTCCGCAGCCTCGTCGAGCAGTCCGTCGAGCCCGTCCCCGGCAGCTCCTCGTACGCGCTCACCATCGCCACCGGACCGGAGGGCGGTCCCCTGGTGCTGCTGCTCACCGACCCGGACACCGGGCAGGTCTCGGCGGGCACCGCGCGCGGCCTCGCCCCCGCCCCCGCCGGGACGGTGGCCGGGCCGGACGGCCGGGTGACCGCCGCCCCCGGGCTGAGGCTGCTCACCTTCGGCCAGGTCAACGCCCGCTCCGCCGAACTGGCCGGCCTGCGGGTGCCGGTGGGCGGCGACGCCTTCGTCGTGAGCCAGGGCCTCTCGACGGCCACCACCGCCCGGCCCGCCCTCGTCCACGACCGGGCGGCCGACACCCTCACCGACACCCGCGACGGCACCGTCTACCACCCCGTCGACGGCCGGTTCACCGCCGCCGACGGCTCCGGGCGCACCCTGCCCGTCGGCTGGCACCGCACCGTCGGCTTCGCCAACTTCACGGCCGTGCTCACCAGCCCCGCCATCCGCGGCCCCTTCCTGGGGGTGCTCGCCTGGACCTTCGGTTTCGCCCTGCTCTCCACCGGCGCCTCCTTCGCCCTCGGCCTCGGGCTCGCGCTCACCCTGAACCACCCGCGGCTGCGCGGTCAGCGGGTCTACCGCTCGCTGCTGCTGCTGCCGTACGCGATGCCCGCGTTCATCGGCATCCTGATCTGGCAGAGCATGTACAACCGGGACTTCGGCCTGCTCAACCAGCTGCTGCACACCCGGATCGACTGGCTGGGCGAGGCCTGGAGCGCCCGGTTCGCGGTGGTCCTCACCAGCCTGTGGCTCGGCTTCCCCAACATGCTGCTGATCTGCACGGGCGTGCTCCAGGCGATGCCCGCCGAACTGAACGAATCCGCCCGGATCGACGGCGCCGGGCCGTGGACGGCGTTCCGGGCGGTCACCTTCCCGCTGCTGCTGGTCGCCGCCGCACCGGTGCTGATCTCGTCCTTCGCCTTCAACTTCAACAACTTCAACGCCATCCAACTGCTCACCGGCGGTGGGCCGTTCGACGGGGCGGGCGGCACGGCCGGCTCCACCGACATCCTGATCAGCTACACCTACCGGCTGGCCTTCGGCGGGCAGGGCGCCCAGTACGGATTCGCCGCCGCGCTGTCCATCGTCATCTTCCTGCTGGTCGGGCTGATCACGCTGGTGGGCTTCCGCCGGACCCGCGCCCTTGAGGAGCTGAACGCATGACCACCACCCGCTGGCTGCGCCGCCTCGGCTGGCGGCACCTGATCGCCGTGCTCGCCGTCTGCTTCGCGCTCTTCCCGCTGCTGTTCGTGCTCTCCGCGGCGCTCAACCCGCTCGGCACGCTCCAGTCGTCCACCCTGCTGCCCCGGCACGCCTCGCTCGCCAACTTCACCGCGCTCTTCACCGACGGGCAGTACCCGTTCGCCCGCTGGCTGGGGAACACCGCGCTGGTCTGCGGCACCTTCGCGGTGCTCAACGTGCTGCTCGGGGTGCTGGCCGCGTACGCCTTCTCGCGGTTCCGCTTCCGGGGGCGGCGGTTCGGGCTGATGGCGGTCTTCCTGGTGCAGATGTTCCCGCAGTTCCTCGCGGTGATCTCGCTCTACCTGATGTTCGCGAAGATCGGCGACGTGCTGCCGGCGATCGGCCTGGACACCCCGTGGGGGCTGGTGCTGGTCTACCTCGGCGGCGCGATGGGGGTGAACACCTGGCTGATGAAGGGCTACCTGGACACCATCCCGCGGGAGATCGACGAGGCCGCCAAGGTGGACGGCGCCGGACACGCCCAGATCTTCTTCCGGCTGATCCTGCCGCTCGCCGCGCCGATGCTGGTGGTGATCTCCATCCTGTCGCTGACCGCCGCGCTCAACGACGTGATCCTGGCGAACATCTTCCTGACCTCGAACGACTCCAAGACCGTCGCGGTCGGCCTCTACGGGATCATCTCCGGCCAGCAGGACCAGAACTACGGGCTGTTCGCGGCCGGGGCGCTGGTGACCTCGTTGCCGGTGATCGTGGTCTACCAGTTCCTCCAGCGGTTCCTGGCCCAGGGGCTGACCGCGGGGTCGGTCAAGGGCTGAACCGGGGGGAGAGAGGGTGTGAGGGCGGGGCCTGTCCTCGTCCGGTGTCCCGGCCCGGTGTCCGGGCCTGGTGCCCCCGTCCGGCGTCCGCGCGCCGGGCGGGGGCACGCCCATGTCACGTTTTCCGGTGGCTGCCCGGTCCATCTGTCGGGTGCGGTCGCCGACGTCCGCGCCGCCGCCCGCCGAGAGAGGGGAACGACCATGGAGACCCTGACCGTTCGACGCGTCATCGCCGCACCGATCGAGGACGTGTTCGACTGGTGTGCCACCACCACCAACCACACCCGCTCCCCGCTCATCCTCCGGGCCCGGCTGGCCCGGCCGGGAGCCGACGCCCCGTACGGCGTGGGGGCGGTGCGGCTGCACACCTGGGCGATCGGCTGGTTCCGCGAGCGGGTCACCACGTACGACCGGCCGTACGGCTTCGACTACACGGTCGAGCGCAGCGTGCCGCCGTCCCGGCACGAACTCGGCCGGATGACCTTCACCGAGGTCGCCGGCGGGACGGAGGTCGTGTGGACGACCACCTTCCAGGTCCGCCTGCCCTTCGGCGCGGCCCTCACCCGGGCGGTGGCGAAGCCCGTCATCGCCCACACCTTCGGCCGGATCCTCGCCGCCGCCGACGCCGCGCTCACCGCGGGGCGAGCGGGCGGGGGTCGGCAGTAGGTTGTGATGATGACTGACTCCCTGCCGCCCGGCGGCGTTGTGTTCGACGCGGACGAACTGGATGCCCGGTGGGCGGACGCGTGGCGGCCGGAACAGGTCGCGGAGCGGTTGGACGGGCTCGGCACACCGTGGTGCGTCGCGGCGGGCTGGGCACTGGACCTGTTCCGCGGTGGGCAGTCGCGGCCGCACGGGGATCTGGAGATCGCGGTGCCGGCGGCGGGATTCCCGGAGGTCCGGGAGCGCTTCCCCGAGTACGTGTTCGACGCGGTGGGCTCGGGACGGGTCTGGCCGGCGGGGGGAGCCGAGGCGCTGGCGGCCACGCACCAGACCTGGCTGCGGGATCCGGCGAGCGGCCGGTTCCTGTTCGACGTCTTCCGTGAGCCGCACGACGGCGGGACCTGGATCTGCCGGCGGGACGAGGGGCTGCGGATGCCCTACGACACGGTCACCGAGCGGACGGCCGACGGGATTCCGTACCTGGTACCGGAGTTGGTGCTGCTGTTCAAGGCGAAGGCGGCGCGGCCGAAGGACCAGGCGGACTTCGACGGGGTGCTGCCGCTGCTGAGCCGGGCGCGGCGGGACGCGCTCGGCGGGTGGCTGCGGCGGGTGCACCCCGGTCATCCGTGGCTGGCGGAGCTGGGGGACCTGGCGGGGTAGCCCGGGGGCCGGGGTGCCGCGTCAGCGCAGCCCGGCAGGGCAGGGGAGGAGCGGCCAGGTGGGAGGTGAGCGGTGCACGTGCGGAAATTTCCGTCCGGATCCGGCTGGAAATGAGAGGCGGCCCCTCGCGCGGGTGAGCGCGAGGGGCCGGGCGGCCGGGCCGGGCGTGCGCCGGAAGTCGGACCGGCCGACTCCGGCGTCATGCCTCCCGGTGGCGGGAGGCCCATTCCTGCGGGCCACCTGCTTGCCCAGGTCGGTCATGGCGCGGACCCAGGGGTTGTCCGAGGCCTCGGCCGGCAACCCCTTGCCGGCGAGGAAGTCCGCGAACTCCTCGCGTTCCTCGTCCACGTCGTAGACGGCCAGCGTTTGGAGTCGGAACGCCGTTCGCTTGAACGTCTCGAAGAGCCGGCCGAAGTGCTCACCTTTGAGCATGGACGTCTTCCTCCAGGGGCGGCGTGGTGATTGTGACCTGTCTTGATGCTCCCGATCACCGGGGAACACGGTCAAGGACGCCATCTTTCGAGAACAGGAAAGCTGTTCGAATCCGCTCCCGCCCGGCGTGAACGTCGGGCGGGAGCGGGGGAGTTCAGGGGCTGGTGGTGATGGTGATCAGGTGGCTGGTCCAGTCGGTCATGTCGCCGACGTAGAGGGTGACGCTCCAGCTGTCGTTGCGGGAGAGGCAGTTGGTGACGCCCTCGCCGCCGCCGGGGCCGATGCAGAGCCGGATGAAGTCCCGGTGGGCCTCGCGGATGGGGAGGTCGCGGACGCGCTCCCAGAGGACGGGGAGGGCGTGGTCGAGGCTGGGGAAGTCGGTGGGGCACATGATGCCGGCGATTCCGGCCCGGACGACGCTCACGCGGCGGCCGCCTCGGGGGAGATGTGGCACCAGACGAACTTCCCGACGCCACCCTCGCGCGGGCAGCAGCCCCACTGGGTGGCCAACTCCCTGACGAGCAGCAGGCCTCGGCCGCTCTCGGCGGTGGTGGAGGCGGGGCGGTACGAGGGCTCCTCGCCGTCGGCGTCGTGCACCTCGATGCGGAGCGTGTCGTCCGGGGAGAGCTGGAAGCGGACGAGGATGAGGAGGTTGTGCGGGGCGCGGCAGTGCCGGACGGCGTTGGTGACCAGCTCGCTGACCAGCAACTCGCCGGTGAAGACGAGGAGTTCGCCGGAGGGGTGGGGGAGGAGGAACTTGTGGAGCGCCCAGCGGGCGGCCCGGGGGGAGGAGCGGTGCCGGGGGAGCCAGCAGCTCCGCTCGATGGGGGCGGGTGAGGGGGAGAGGTCTTCAGGCATGGCAGGGCCACCTATGGGGTGTGCAGGTGAAAGCGGCTGAAGAGGGCATGGGGATGCCCGGTGAGTAGCCCACTGCGATCACGATGTGTCGATCAACAAGCTACGGTGAGTAGCATGCTCCTGGGGGCTTCCAAAGTGCAAGTCCCCACTTTGGAAGTGATCAAAGATTGTTGCGGCGGGCCTGGGGCGGCAGACTGACTGCGCACAGAAGCGGGGAGGTCACGCGTGCCGGTGAACAGGAATCCGACCGTCCGACAGCGGCGGCTCGCTCGAACTCTCAAAGAGATGCGGCTTGCTGCGGGAATGACGATTGCCCAATCGGCCAGACAGCTCGTCTGCGCCGAGAGCAAGATCAGTCGGATCGAGGCAGCGCAGTCCGGAATCAGGCTCGTCGATCTTCGGCTGCTGCTCGACCTCTATGGAGTGGTGGATCAGGCGACGCGCGGTCAGCTGGAGGACCTGTCTCGGGATGGACGTCTGCGTGGCTGGTGGGACAGGTATTCCGACACCCTGTCGCCGCTGTATGCCGACTACATCTCATTGGAGGCCGATGCCTCCGACGCCTACAGCGTGGAGACCTTCCTGATCCCGGGCCTCCTGCAAACGGAGGACTACACCAGGGCCGTCGTGCGGGCGCAGATAGAGGATGCCGACGATGGACAGGTGGAGAGGCTGACCAAGGTCAGGTTGGAGCGGAGGTCGGTGCTGGCTCGCGAGTCTCCGCTGCGGCTGTGGGTCGTGCTCTCAGAGTCCGCGTTGAAGCACCAGGTCGGTGGGCGGGCGGTGATGCGGGAGCAACTCGACTATGTGGTCACCATGGCGGACCGCTCGAACATCAACATTCAAGTGCTGCCGGAGGAATCGGATGTTCATGCCGCGCTCTTCGGGCCACTGGTGATCCTCAGCTTCCCTGAGAGCACTGAGACGGACGTCGTGTACGTGGACAGCCTCCTCAGCACCCTCTACATCGAGGAGCCGGGCGAGGTCTTCAAGTACTCCAACCTGTTCCGCCGGGCGTTGGCCGAGTCTCTGCCGCGCAAGGAATCGATCGCGCTCATCAAGCGCATTGCGAAAGGAAGGTACAGCGATGAGTAGCACCCCGCAGGGTGCGGCCGCTGTCGACCTCATCTGGCGAAAGTCATCGTTCTCAGGGGCTCAGAGCAACTGTATTGAGATCGCGGCTGGTGTCACCGAGGTTGTGCCGGTGCGTGACTCGAAGGATCCGAACGGGCCGGCGCTGCTCTTCCCGGCCGAGGCCTGGGCCTCGTTCCTCTCCGGGGTCAAGTCCGGCGACTTTCCGACCGGCTGAAACATCAGCGGTGCCCCGCACGGGCTGTGGCCGTGCGGGGCACCGCTGATGTCGTATCTGCTGGCTTAGAAGTCGTCGTCGAAGGCGACCGAGCCCTCGACGGCCACCTGGTACGCCGACACGCGACGCTCGAAGAAGTTGGTCAGCTCCTGCACGTTCTGGAGCTCCATGAAGCCGAACGGGTTGGTCGAGCCGTACCGGATCGGCAGGCCCAGCCGCGCCAGGCGCTGGTCGGCCACGGCCTCCAGGTACTCGCGCATCGAGTCGGTGTTCATGCCGGCCAGACCGTCGCCGCACAGGTCCTGGGCGAACTGGAGCTCGGCCTCGACGGCCTCCTCCAGCATCTCCGTCACCTGCTTCGCCATCTCGTCGTCGAAGAGGTCGGGCTCCTCCTCGCGCACGGTGTCGACCACCGACATGGCGAAGTCCATGTGCATGGACTCGTCGCGGAACACCCAGTTCGTCCCCGTCGCGAGACCGTGCAGCAGACCGCGCGACCGGAACCAGTACACGTACGCGAACGCGCCGTAGAAGAACAGGCCCTCGACGCACGCCGCGAAGCAGATCAGGTTGAGCAGGAACGCCCGGCGATCTTCCTTCGTCTGCAACGAGTCGATGTGGTCGACCGCGTTCATGTACTTGAAGCAGAACTGCGCCTTCTGGCGGATGGAGGGGATGTTCTCCACCGCCGCGAAGGCCGCGTTGCGGTCCTCCGGGTCGGGCAGGTAGGTGTCCAGCAGCGTCAGGTAGAACTGGACGTGCACGGCCTCCTCGAACAGCTGACGCGACAGGTACAGCCGCGCCTCCGGGGAGTTGATGTGCTTGTAGAGGCTCAGCACCACGTTGTTGGAGACGATCGAGTCACCCGTCGCGAAGAACGCGACCAGTCGCCCGATGAGGTGGCGCTCGCCCTCGCTGAGCTTCGCCAGGTCGGCGACGTCGGAGTGCAGGTCCACCTCCTCGACGGTCCAGGTGTTCTTGATGGCGTCCCGGTACCGGTCGTAGAACGACGGGTAGCGCATCGGGCGCAGGGTCAGCTCGAAGCCGGGGTCGAGCAGCATCTTCTGGCGGTCGTCGGACATTACTGGCAGGCCTCGCAGGACTCGGGGTTCTCCAGGGAGCAGGCGATGGCGGCTTCCTGCTCCGGGGTGAGGGTCGGACTGTTCACGGGCACCGGCGCGGGCGCGGGCGCGGCGGCACGTGCGGTGCCGGACGCGGCCTGGGCGATGCGGGTGGCCGGGCGCGAACGCAGGTAGTAGGTGGTCTTGAGACCGACCTTCCACGCGTAGGCGTACATCGAGCTGAGCTTGCCGATGGTCGGCGCCGCCATGAACAGGTTCAGGGACTGGCTCTGGTCCAGGTACGGCATGCGGGCCGCGGCCAGGTCGATCAGCGCGCGCTGCGGCAGCTCCCAGGCCGTGCGGTACAGCGAGCGCACCTCGGCGGGCAGCCAGTTCAGCTCCTGCACCGAGCCGTTGGCGTCGCGCAGCGCGTCGCGGGTCTGCTGGTCCCAGACGCCGAGGTCCTTGAGCTCGCGCACCAGGTACGGGTTGACCTGGAGGAATTCGCCGGACAGCGTCTCGCGCTTGAACAGGTTGGACACCTGCGGCTCGATGCACTCGTACACGCCGGCGATGGACGCGATGGTCGCGGTCGGCGCGATCGCGAGCAGCAGCGAGTTGCGCAGGCCGGTCTCGGCGATCCGGGCGCGCAGCGCGGTCCAGCGGTCGGCCCACTGCGGGGCGGCCGTCGGGAAGTGGTCGATGTGCAGCTCGCCGCGGGCCGCGCGGGTCTCGCCGTACGCCTCGTGGCGGCCGAGCTGCTCGGCCAGGTCGGCGGAGCGCTCGTACGCGGTGAGCATGATGCGCTCGGCGATCAGCGTCGAAAGGGCCTTCGCCTCGGCCGAGTCGAAGTCGATCCGCAGCTTGAAGAAGACGTCCTGGAGGCCCATCACGCCGAGGCCGACCGGCCGCCAGCGGGAGTTGGAGGTGCCGGCCTCGGTGGTCGGGTAGAAGTTGATGTCCACCACGCGGTCGAGGAAGGTGACGGCGGTGCGCACGGTGGCGTCCAGCCGCTCCCAGTCCATCGCGCCGGCGAGGTCGCCGGCGGAGGCCCCGGCGGCCACGTGGGCGCCCAGGTTGACCGAGCCCAGGTTGCAGACGGCGGTCTCGGAGTCGTCCGTGACCTCCAGGATCTCCGTGCACAGGTTGGAGGAGTGCACGGTGCGGCCCGGCAGCGCGGTCTGGTTGGCGGCGCGGTTGGAGGCGTCCTTGAAGGTCATCCAGCCGTTGCCGGTCTGCGCCAGGGTGCGCATCATGCGGGCGTACAGGGTCTGCGCCGGGATGGTGCGGACGGCCTTGCCGGCCTGCTCGGCCTTGAGGTACGCCTCGTCGAAGTCGGCGCCCCACAGGTCGACCAGCTCCGGCACGTCGGCCGGGGAGAACAGCGACCAGTCCTGGTTGGCGTTGACCCGGCGCATGAACTCGTCCGGGATCCAGTGCGCCAGGTTGAGGTTGTGGGTGCGGCGGGCCTCTTCGCCGGTGTTGTCGCGGAGCTCCAGGAACTCCTCGATGTCGGCGTGCCAGGTCTCCAGGTAGACGCAGGCCGCGCCCTTGCGGCGGCCGCCCTGGTTGACGGCGGCGACCGAGGAGTCGAGGGTGCGCAGGAACGGCACGATGCCGTTGGACTTGCCGTTGGTGCCGCGGATCAGGCTGCCGCGCGAGCGGATGCGCGAGTAGGACAGGCCGATGCCGCCGGCGTGCTTGGACAGCCGGGCGATCTGCGCGTAGCGGTTGTAGATCGAGTCCAGGTTGTCCAGCGGCGAGTCGAGCAGGTAGCAGCTCGACATCTGCGGGTGCCGGGTGCCGGAGTTGAAGAGCGTCGGCGAGGAGGTCAGGTACTCCAGGCGGCTCATCAGGCCGTACAGCTCGGCCACCTCGCGCACCGACTGCTCGCTGTCGCCGACCGCCAGGCCGCACGCGACGCGGAGCAGGAAGTGCTGCGGGGTCTCGATCACCTTGCGGGTGATCGGGTGGCGCAGCAGGTAGCGGGACTGCACGGTGCGCAGGCCGAAGTACTCGAAGCGGTCGTCGCCCTCGGGGTCGATCAGCGCGTCCAGCGCGGCGGCGTGCTTGGCGACGAAGTCGGCGGTGGCGTCGCCGATCAGGCCCTCGTCGTGGCCGACGGTGATCGAG
Organism: Kitasatospora sp. NPDC091335; assembly: GCF_044757205.1. Taxonomy (NCBI): domain Bacteria; kingdom Bacillati; phylum Actinomycetota; class Actinomycetes; order Kitasatosporales; family Streptomycetaceae; genus Kitasatospora; species Kitasatospora sp. NPDC091335. The sequence continues at coordinate 293,319 of NZ_JBIVUM010000004.1, forward strand.
GCGGAGAAGGACACCGAGCCCTGGCTGTTCGCCTCGTCGACGATCTCCAGCGCGAGCAGCCGGGCGGCCAGCTTCGAGTACTGGGGGTCCTCGGCGATCATCGACGCGGCGGCGTCCACGGCCAGCCCGCGCAGTTCGGCGAAGTCCGAGCCGGCGTGGCGGCCGCGCAGCGCGGCGGCGGCGACATGGCCGGGGTCCACCTCGGTGAGGTCGACGCTGCGGTCGGTGAGCAGCCGCAGCAGGGCGCCGCCGGGGTCGGAGACCGTCGGGTCGGTGAAAACGGTACCGGTGCCCTGGGCGGGCAGGGTGGCTGAGGCTGCGGTGGTCAAGGCGCTCTCTCCTGGCGGCGATCGGCGGCTGTGATCGGGGGGCCACCGGGCCGATGGGGGCAGGGGAGCACGGCACGAACGCACACGGCGTCGCGCGACGGTTACTCCCCGGCCCGCCCGCGAGGCCCGGAGGGGTACTGCTCGTGCTGGCGCGGCCTCTGCGGGAGGGCCGTGGCGCACACTGTCCGGCAGGTAATCGGACTCGCGGGCACGGCTGCTGGAGCCGCCCGCTCACCGCTGCGGGGCAGTCCCGGATTCGCACCGGGTTCCCCTGCGTCGACAGCAGAAGCGAGCATACATGTTGTGCCGCCGGACTGCGGTGGCACCATATGTTGTGGCTGTCGTGTCGCGGGTGTGGCTGAGCGGGGTGGCCCGTCAGTGCTTCAGATAGACCTTGTACGTGCTCGAATCACCGGTCGGTGAGGTGAATTGGGCGACCAGCCGGTAGTGTCCGGCGGCGGTCAGGGCGTCGCTCAGGGCCCGGTCGGTGGCCTTCGGCGCGGTGCTGTCGAGGACGACCACGGTGAACCAGCCGTCCCGGATCGCGGCCACGCTGCCGGCGTCGCCGTGGTGCTGCACCCCGGCGCCGTCGCGGTAGTTCGTGCCGGCCCGCGCGGAGACCCACTGCTCGGGTCGGGAGACGCCGCCCAGGTAGTACTCGGCGAGTCCGTCGACCTCGGTGAGGTAGCGGCCCTGGGGCTCCGCGTGGACCCGCAGGACGGCCAGCAGGCGGCCGGAGTCGGGCCCGTTCTGGTAGCGCAGGGCGGACTGCTCCAGGCCGAGGGCGAGCAGCGCGACCCAGACCAGGATGCCCAGCTGGGGGTGGCGGAAGTGGGCGCCGACCAGCCGGGTCAGGCCGACCCCGGCGAGCGGGGCGGCGAGCAGCATGCCGTAGCCGAGGTGGCGGAACAGCGCGCCGGAGGTGCCGGTCCACAGGTGGGCGGCGGGGACCAGCAGGGTGGTGACGGTCAGGACGGCCCCGAGCAGGGCGCGCCGGCCCCGGGTGGTGGGGACGGCGTCCTTCTCCGGCGCGTCGTGCTCGTTGATCTGCTCGTGGCGCGCGTAGGCGATGGTGCCGGCCACCGCGAGGACGGTGAACAGGCCGGCCCACTGGAGCGTGCCGAGCAGGATCGAGCCGGCTGAGCCGGGGGCGTTGCCGCGCGAGGGCGACCACCCCGCGACCCTGCCGAGGGTGCCGTACGGGAGCAGCAGCAGGAGGGTGCCGGCGCCCGTCAGCAGCGCGCGCAGGGCTGCTGGTCCCGGCCGCTGGTACGGCCGGGCGCAGGCGAACGCGAGGGCGACCAGGGCGGGGACGGCGAAGGCCGCGGAGTAGGCGACGGCGCAGGCCAGCGCCGTGGGTGGGGCGGCGAGCAGGGCCAGGGCCGGATGCCGTCGGGCGGTGAACACGGTGGTCCAGGCCGCGACGGCGACCAGCAGGACGGCGAGCGACTCGGGCGCGGCGTAGAAGCCGACCACGACGGTGGACTGGAGGACGGCGTAGACGGCGATGGCGCAGATGGCGACCCGCTCGTTGAACAGCCGCCGGGTCAGCGAGTACAGCAGGACGGTGGTGACCAGCGCGAAGCCGAGGCTGAGCAGCCGGGTGCCCCAGATGCCACCGGCGTTCGCGGCGGCGCCGGCCAGCGGCGGGTAGAGCCAGGGCGAGCCGTGCACCCGGTCGACCAGGTCGGTGGTGACCGGGGTGCCGTGCAGCAGGTGGGCCAGCTGCCGGCGGCCGGAGACCATGGCGGCGGCCTCGTCGGGGTGGGCGGCGGCCAGCAGGCGCAGCGAGAGCGCGGCCTGGACGGTGAGGACGGCGCCCAGCAGGCCGCGGGCGATCCAGCGGCGGCGCGGGCTGGGGCCCGGGTCCCAGCTGATCGCGGGGACCTGCGGGATGGTGTACGGGGCCAGTTCTATGTTGTCGGGGTTGTCCACCGCCACGGCCGTGCGGGGCCCGGCGGTGTCCGGTCCCGGCTCGGCGGTGTCCGGTCCTGGTTCGGCGGGTTCGGGCTCGGCGGCCCGGCGGCGGGCCGCGCGGCCGTGCGGGACGGAGGGGAACTCGGACTCAGTGCTCATCTGGGGTTCCGGATGTCGAAGCCGTAACGGGGGTCGGACACGCGCTGCTTGAACGCGGCGAGGGTGTCCGGGACGGCCTCGACCCGCCAGTCCGCCCGCTTGACGATGTTGAACCAGACGAAGCCGACGACGTCGTCGTGCGCCTCCAGGCCGGAGAACAGCTGGTCGACGTCCGCGCGTTGGCGCTTGCCCTGCTCGGAGGCGGTCTCGCTGATGAAGAAGGGCTTCTTGGAGAAGCCGCGGATCTCGGCCATGGTCGGCCCGTACAGCGCCTCGAAGGTCTTCGGCCCGGTGCGGGTGAAGTAGCCGGTCATGCCCGCCCAGTCGACGTAGGTGTCGCCGGGGTAGTACGGCGCCAGGCGGGTGTTGGGCGCGGGGTCGGTGATGTTGGGGCTCCAGACCCAGATCACGTTGGTGGCGCCGGCCTGGTCGAAGATGTCGTGGACGTGGCGCCAGGCGGCCACGAAGTCCTCGGGGGTGGCGGCCTGACGGCCCCACGGGTACCAGTCGCCGTTCATCTCGTGGGCGATGCTGATGGCGATCGGCAGGTTGAACCTGGCGACGGACTTGGCGACGCCGCGCACGTAGTCGTCGGTGTCGCCGGCCGCGATCGAGGCGAGCGAGCGGTCGTGCGGTTCCCAGGCCATGAAGGGCAGTGCCCCGGCCTCGTGGATCCGGCGTGCGCCGGCGGTGTCGAAGCCGCCCTTCCAGTGGGCGTAGAACTCCAGGACGTTGGGCTGCTTGCCGATCGCGGCGCTGTAGCCGGGCAGCGCGTCCATCGTGGCGGGGACGTCGGGCAGGGCGGCGCCGAGGTACTTGTGGTCGGGCTTGAGCAGCGGCGTGACGTCGTACGGGACGCCGGCCGGCAGGGCCCTGGGCGTCCCGGCAGGCGCGCTCGGCGCGGCGCCCGGGGCCGTGCCGGGGGCCGTCGCGGGGGCGGCGCCGGGAGTGGCCGCGGCGGCGGGCCGGTCGAGGCCCTCCTGCATGGCGAAGCCGGGGTCCTCGGGGCCGCACCCGGTGGCGAGCAGCAGGCCGGCGGCGGTCAGCAGCAGGAGCGCCGGCCGGCGACGGAGCCGGCCGGCCCGTCGGAGGTGGGCGGGCATGGCGATCACACTGCTTCCGTGGGGCGCGGCTGGACGAGGACCCGGCCGACGATGGTGGCGTAGAAGAGGCCGGAGGCGAGGACGAGGGCGAAGTTGAGCGGGCCCATGGTGAGCATCCGCCAGATGCTCAGCAGCACCCAGAGCAGGGCCGTGCCGCCGCCCCAGACGATGACGCCGGTCCAGAACCGGCGGGTCTTGTTCTTCTTGGCGCCGGTGGAGCCGGTCGGCTGCCAGGCCATCCGGTTGCGGCGCAGGATGTCCCAGATGGCGAAGACGTGCGCCCAGCCGTACATCATGCGGGCGGCCCAGGCCTCCAGCCGGTAGGGATTGCGGTGCCAGAGCGGGAAGATGACCGTCGCGTAGATCAGCCCCGGCAGCACCAGCGCGGTGTTCTCCCAGCGGATCAGGTCGGGGCGGGCGAGCAGCAGGACGATCGGGATGAGCGGCGAGACGAGGGTGAACAGCGCCGTGTGGATGTAGTAGAAGAAGCCGGACAGGTAGCAGGCGCGGGTGACCGGCCGCAGCTTCGTCTGCCAGAACTTCTTGCTGGCGAGCAGGCTCATCGAGCCGGTGCACCAGCGGTACTGCTGGTTGAAGAAGCCGCCGACGTTGTCCGGGCAGACGCCGGTCGCCAGCGCCACGGGTATGTACTGGAGGTCCCAGCCGAGGCGGCGCAGGTCGAAGCCGGTGTGCACGTCCTCGGAGTGGCCGATCAGCGTGGTGCCGCCGTTCTCCTCCAGCGCCGCGCGCCGGTACACCGCGCAGCTGCCGACGCAGATGGCGCCGTCGCTGCGCTGCCGGGAGACCTGGACGGTCCGGTAGAACAGCTCCTGGACGGCTCCGGCGCCGCGTTCGATCCAGTTCTGCGAGTCCAGGATGCGGAAGAACTGCGGGGACTGGACGATGCCGAGGCGCGGGTCGGTCTCCAGGTAGGGGAGCGTCTCGTTCAGCAGGTCCGGCCGGGGCGCGAAGTCGGCGTCCAGGATGAGGATGTAGTCGCCGTCGGAGTTGCGGAAGCCGAACTGGAGGTTGCCGGCCTTCTTGAACCAGCCGAGCTTGTCGCGGGTGCCGTACACGAACCCGAAGTCGACGGCCATCTGCGCGAGCTGCGGGCTGTTGCTGTCGTCGAGGACGTACGGGGTGACGTCGCCCGGGTACTGGTCGCGCAGCCGGGCGACGTGGGTCCAGGTGTTGTGCAGCACCTCGATGGGTTCGCCGGCGACCGGCAGGAAGACGTCGACGGTCGGATAGAGCTCGGGCTGCCAGGACTTGACCAGGGCTCGGTGGGCGGAGAGGTCGAAGGTCTCGTTGAAGCCGTGCACCCAGCGGGAGATCAGGTAGTAGACGACGGTGAAGGCGAGCGGCGGTATGAAGAACAGGAACCACGGCGTCGCGCTCAGCAGGCCGATCTCGCTGGCCACCATGCAGGCGAAGCTGATGAGGGAGAAGCAGGTCAGCACCCACAGGTTGGTGCGGGCGTAGAGGTACTTCTCGGTGTTGTCCGGCGGTTGGGGGAGCAGGCCCCAGCGGTTGCGGGCGGCCGGATCGCGCCGGTTCCGGCGTCGTGAGGCGGGCGGCTGACCGCTTCCCGCGCGTCGCGCGCTCTCGGTGACCGTCACGTGCTCTACTCCCCCGGAACCGTATCGAGTCTGAACCGTCCCCGTGCGGCGGCCGTTGTCGGCCGGGCGAGAGGGGGGACGGCAGGATCGTACGGGACCGGTCGCTCCCCGTTCGCTTCCCCCTCTTACGTGGGCTGTCCGGAACCGATATCGAGTTCCGATCGTGATGTGAACGAGCGTGAGGTGAACGGCAGTGCGGCCGGGGCGCTTGTGTACGGTTGTCCGCTCGACGGGCGAGGACGGTTCGGGGAAGAGTGATGATCATCGAGGAGGGCACGGCCGGGCGCCTGGCGCGGAGCCTGCGGGCGGTCGCCGCGTTCGGCGCGGTCGCCGTACTGCTGGCCGGGTGCAGCGGCGAGGTCGGGGCGGTGGAACCGCCGGCCGCCACGGCGGCGGTGACGCCGGGCCCCGGCATCTGCTCGACCGCCCAGGAGCCGTTCCCCAAGCTGGCGATGGACGGCGGCACCAAGATCCTCGAACCGAACCCGTGGAACACCGCGGGCACGGTCTGCGTGGACCCGGTCGGGGACACCGGGTTCACGGTCTCCCGGATCGACGGCTTCGTCCCGAAGAACCCGCTCGCCCCGGGCGCCTACCCCAACGTCTCCACCGCCCCGGGCGCCGGCGGACTGCCGGTGCCGGTCAGCGCGCTCGGCGACGCCACCGCCGACTGGGACGCCAACGGCCGGGTGAGCGGCTCCTTCAACCTCTCCTTCGACCTCTGGTACGGCTCCAGCCCGGCCAACTGCCTGCCGGGGGAGAGCGCCGAGGTGATGATCTGGCTGGACGCCACCGACAACGTGCGGCCGGCCGGTGAGAAGGTGGCGGACGCCCAGCCGTTCGGGGACGCGACGTACCACGTCTACCAGGCGCCGGTCACCGGCCCGCACAGCGTGATCAGCTACGTGCGCACGTCGCCCACCCACACCACCCGCGGCCTCAACCTGCGGCTGTTCACCGCCGACGCGATGGCCCGCGGGTACGTCCCCAAGGACTCCTACCTGTGCCGGGTGCAGGCGGGCTTCGAGGTCTGGAGCGGCGGGACCGGCCTGCGCAGCGACTCCTTCGCCTTCCACAACCGGGTCGGCCTGCCGGCCGGCGAGGTCCCGGCGGGCGCGCCCGGGATCTGCCTGCGGCACGGCGGCGGCGGGCTCGCCGGCACGCCGGTGACCGTCGGGTCCTGCGGCGACCAGGCCGTCTCGACCGGCTGGACGGTGGGCAACGACGGTTCGCTGCGCGGGGGAGCGGCCTGCCTGGCGGCGGGCGCCGACCGCTCCTCGGTGACGCTGGCCGAGTGCACCGCGGGCCCGGCGCAGCGCTGGGTCACCGCCCCCGGGCAGCGGCTGAGGAACCAGGGCACCGGGCTGTGCCTGGGCACCGCGGGCGGCGCGCTCGCGGACGGTACGGCGGTGCTCCTGAGGCCGTGCGCGGACACCGTCTCGCAGCGCTGGAAGCTGCCGTACAACGGGGTGGCGTGAGCGGGGCCCGGTGAGCCGGCGTCGGGTGCCGCGGAAGGCGGCCGCACTGACGATTCGTCCGCGCACCCCCCATGGGCGTGTCGGGGCGGATGCCCTAGCATTCGGGCCATGAGCGATCGACCGGTACCGAGTGGCGAGCCGGGTCAGCCGTCCACGCCACCGCAGCAGGCACCGGCCGGGGGGGCCGCTCCGGCCACCGGTGTGCCACCGCAGTCCCCGAGCGGAGCCTTCGGCCCCGCGTCCGGCTACGGGCCGCCGCCGCCCGCTGCTCCCTCGCAGCCCCAGCAGATGACGCCGTATCCGGTCCCGCAGCCGGTGCCGCCGGTGCCCCAGCCGGGCGGCGGATCCGCCCCGGTGGTGCCCGGGCCGGTGCAGCCGGGGCCGGTGGCGCCGCAGCAGGCGCAGCCGCCCGGCGTGCCGCTGCCCGGACAGCCGCCGGTGCCGCAGCCCCTCGGCGGGCAGCCCTTCGGCGGGCAGCCCTTCCCGCCCGCCCCGCAGCCGCCGGGCCCGCAGGGGCAGGCCCCGCAGCCCGTGGTGCACTGGCAGCAGCAGGGCGGCTTCCAGCCGTCGGCCCCCGCGTCCGGCGGGCCGGCCTCCTCGTCCGCGACGCCGAACTGGGAGGCGCTGGCCGAGCGGAACGAGCAGGCGGCCAAGCGCGGCCGCCGGCTCAAGCTGGTCGGCGGGCTGACCGCCGTGGCGGTGCTGGCCGCCGCCGGTGGCGGCGGGTACTGGTACTACCAGCACGACAAGGACAAGAAGCCGCCGGTCCACGCCACCGGCACGCCCAGCCCGAAGGCCTCCAGCCCGTCGGGTCCGTCCAGTCCGTCCAGTCCGTCAGGTCCGTCGAGTCCGGCGGGCGCGCCGGCCGGCAAGGGCATCGACAGCCCGCCGACCGTCGGCTCGCTGCCCGCGAAGAAGGGCCCGTCGGCGCTGAACCTGGGCGCCGACGCCAAGCAGGGGACGATGGCCGGCTTCTCCGGACAGGTCCTCAAACTGCCCAGCGGCCCGGACTCCTTCGCCTCGACGTCCGCGTCGGTCGTCGACGTGAGCAAGAGCTTCACCGTCTCCGCGCGGGTGCTGGTCGACGTGCCCAACGGCAACCGCAGCGCGATCAGCCAGGGCGACGGCCAGTACTACGCGTACTCGCTGGGCCGGGCCTCCAACAACGGGCACGACCAGTGGTACTTCAAGGTCCAGGTGCCGGGCGGCGGTTCGGCGATCGCCTGGTCCAAGGGCGACGCGACGCCCAACCAGTGGGTGCTGCTGACCGGGGTGTACGACGACCCGTCGGGCCAGCTCACCCTGTACGTCAACGGCGCTCCGCAGTCCTCGGCCAAGTCGGCCGGGGTGCAGCCGAGCGGCACCAACTCGCTGCAGGTGGGGCGGCTGAGCTCCAACTCGCAGTGGGCCGACCCCTGGCACGGCGCGGTGGCCGACATCCAGGTGTGGGACCAGGTGCTGCCCGAGGCCGACATCGTCAAGATCGTGGCCGGCCCGAGCTCGCCGCCGTCCGTCGCGCCGGTCGGTGCCTGGCTCGGCGGCTGACCCCGCCGGGCGGTGCCGCGGTCCGGTGAAGCCGGTCCGCGGAGCCCGCCGCAGGGCCGACCGGCCCTCGTGAACCTCCGGCCGCCGCCCCCGGCAGTGTGGGGCGGCGGCCGATGCGCGCCCCGGGGCGTGCGCCCCCGTCGGGGCGCGTCCGGATGCGAAGTCCCAGATGAGGAGCAGTACTGATGAGCGCGGACGGCCGCTGGATCCGGCCCGAGTCCACCCGCAAGCCCGTCCTCGGTGGGGCCGGGCCGGCCGGGACGGCCCTCGGCGAGCGTGCCCGCACGGCCGCCGGGCCCGCCCCGGCCGACCGGCGCCGCCGCAGGCCGGGCCCGCCCCCGGTGCCGCACCCGGCCCGGCCGGTCCTGCGGGCGGACTGGCTGCCGCTGCTGGCCGTGCTGCTGGTGCAGGCGGCGCTCTCGTACCACCTGATCCTCAGCAACACCGCCTTCATCGACGAGGGCACCTACATCTACGCCGGCTACCAGGAGGTCGCGCACCTGCGGCACGGCACCCCGGTGTCGACGTACGAGACGTTCTTCTCCGGCTCCCCGCTGATCTACCCGGTGGTGGTGGCCGTCGCCGACTTCCTCGGCGGGCTGAACGGCGCCCGGCTGCTGAGCCTGGCGTTCATGCTCTCCGCCACCGTGGCCGTCCACCTGGCCACCCGGCGGCTGTACGGCTCGCTCGCGGCGTTCTGCGCGGCGGCGGCCTTCGCCTCGCTCGGCCCGACCCAGTTCCTCGGCGGCCTGGCCACCTACGACGCGATGGCGCTGGCGGTCCTCGCCTGGGCCGGGTACTTCGCGGTGCGGCTGACCACCGGCGGCGGGTACCCGAGCCTGGTCGCCTCCGGGCTGCTGCTGGCGCTGGCCGGCGCCACCAAGTACGCGGCGCTGCTGTGGGTGCCGGTGGTGGCGGGCATCGCGGTGCTGGCCGGGCCGCGCGGCTCGCTGCGCGCCCGGGAGGCCTGGCGGCGCGGGCTGCTGCTCCTGCTCACCTTCGTGGTGGCGGTCGGCGCGGTGGCGCTGGCGGCCGGCGAGAAGTACGTCAACGGCTTCAACCACACCACGCTCAAGCGCGCCCCCGGCCACGACTCGTACTCCTACGTGGCCTCGGAGGCCGCCCGCTGGGTCGGTCCGCTGCTGGTGGTGGCACTGGCCGGGGTGCTGGTGCAGCTGGTGCGGGCGCGGCGGCGCGGCGGCGCGGCCTGGCCCGAGTTCTGGCTCGCCACCCTGCTGCTGCTGGCCGGGCTGATGGCGCCGGTGAACCAGATCCGCATCCACACCTGGCTGTCGCTGCAGAAGCACGTCGACTTCGGCGCCTGGTTCTCCTGCATCGTGGTGGGCCTGGTCCTGGCCCGTACGGTGCTGTGGCTGAAGGGCCGGCTGCACCTGGTGGCCGGGGTCGCGGCCGCCACCCTGGTGGTCGGCCCGCTGGCCTGGGTGGGCGCGGCCCAGGGCCGGGAGATGAACGGCGAGTGGTCGAACTCGACGGAGTTCGTCGCCGCGCTGGAGCCGTACATCGTCAAGGGCGAGGACCGCTACCTGGTCGAGAACTACAACGTCCCCGCGTACTACCTGCGCAAGCAGACGAACTGGCAGCAGTGGCACGACCTGGTGGCCGTCTTCCGGCGGGACCCGGACACCGGTCAGATGCAGAACGGCGTGCCCGCGATCCAGGCCGGGATCCAGGCCCACGAGTGGAAGGTCGTGGTCCTGGACTTCACCCAGACCGCGGCCGTCGACAAGGCGATCCAGCCCACCCTGAAGGCCGCCGGGTACCGGGTGGTCACCGTGGTGACGAGCGGGAAGCACGGCCGGTACACCGTCTACGTGGCACCCGGGTACGACAAGAAGCAGTGAGGCGCGGCGGGAGGCGGTGACGGGCGCCCGCGGCCCGCTCAGAACGCCATGGTGTAGACCATCAGGTCCAGCCCCGGGTACGGCGACCAGTCGCGCCCGGGGGTGCGCAGGAAGCCGACCCGCTCGTAGATCCGGTGGGCGGTGGTCATCTCGGGGCGGGTGGAGAAGGCCATGCCGGCCAGGCCGAGTTCGCGGCTGCGGGTGACGGTGGCGCGCACCAGCGCCTCGCCGACACCGCGGCCGCGGGAGGCGGCGGCGGTGGAGAGCATCCGTATCTCGCCCTCCCGCGGGGAGGCGATGTCCGCCCACTCGGTGCCGCCGACGGCGAAGGTCACGCAGCCGAGGACGCCGGCACCGGCCGGGTCGACGGCCACCAGGAGGTCGGCCTCGCGGGCCCGTCGTGCGGCGTCGCGCAGCAGCTCGACGTAGTCGCTGGTGGGCTGGGTGAAGCCGTCGCCGACGAAGGCCTCGACGGTGATCCGGCCGGCGTCGTCGAGGTCCTCGGGGAGGGCCTGGCGGATGAGGAAGTCCATCGGGCCAGTGTGCCGGAACCCCGTGCGGCGCGGACCTCCGGGGTCGGGCGGCCCGGGGCGGCGGAGCGGTCACCGGCCACCGGCCCGTCAGTCCTCCCTGGTCGCCAGGTGCTCGACCCCGTTCCAGCCGTCCGGCCGCAGCCGTCCCTCCTGGGCCCGCCAGAGGCTGGTGGAGCAGTTGTGCACCGGCCCGAGCGCGGTGAGCTGCTCCTCGGTGAGCCGGTCCAGCGCGTAGCGGAGCATCAGCACCGTGCAGTCGTGCGCGACCAGCAGGACGGGCCGTCCGGCCTCCTCCTCGCACAGGTCCCGCAGCACGCTGCGCACCCGCAGCGCGACGTCGGCCCAGGACTCGCCGCCCGGCGGGCGGTAGTACAGCTCGCCCATCTTGCGCCGGCGGGCCGCCTCCTCCGGGTGCTTGGCCTCGATCGCGGCCTTCGGCAGCATCTCCAGGACGCCGAGTTCGCGGTCGCGCAGCCGCTCGTCGTAGCGGACCGCGAGGGTGACGGGAACGGCGCCGAGCCCGGCGGCCTGGGCGAGCGCGATCCTGGTGGTCTCGGCGGTGCGCGCGTACGGCGAGCACCAGACGCTGCGCGGGCGGTCGGCGCTGGGCAGTCCGGCCCACCAGTGGCCGAGCGCCTGGGCCTGCTGCCGGCCGTGCAGCGACAGCGGGATGTCGGCGTCGCGGCAGCTGATCGGGACGCTGAGCGCACCGGTGGCGTCGGCCAGCTGGAACTCGACGTTGGCGGTGGACTCGCCGTGCCGGGTGGCGATCAGCACGGACGGCAGCCGGCCGGCCGCCACCGGGCGGTGGGCGGTGGCGTGGAGGTGCGGGTTCTGGGGGGTGACGTGCTGCTGGTGCTGGCTCTGGGTGGACTGGTGCTGGCCGTTGAGGGTGGTGCCGAGTTCTGCCATGGCCGCGAGCTCCCCGTGGTCGATCAGGTTCCGGCCGGATGCCGGTCCGGTCTGGTGGTGCCCGGCGTGCACGCCTGTTCATACATATGATCGCGCCGCCTTCTCCAGTGTTCACGGAGAAGGCGGCGCGATCACAGGGCGCGTACCGGGCGAATCAGTGCGCCGCTACAGGCTCCGGCGCGTTCTTCGGCTCCTCCTCGCCGGCCTCGGCGCTGTAGTCGGACGGCCTGGTCTCGTCCGGGCCGTCCGGCGCCTTGAGCGCCCGCAGCACCAGGGTGAGCGCCACCGCGACGAGCAGGTTGAGCACGAAGGCGGTCAGGCCGATGTAGCCGATCTCGCCGATGCCGGGGATCCCGGCCGCGCTGCCGCCGAAGTGCTTGGTGGCCGGGCTGGCGATCCCGTACGCCTTCCAGGTGCCGTACGCCATGCCGGCCGCCCAGCCGGCGAACAGCGCCCAGTGGTGGAACCAGCGGGTGAACAGGCCGCCGACGATCGCCACGAAGGTCTGGAGGATCCACAGCCCGCCCAGCAGCTGGAGGTTGATCGCGGCCTGCTTGTCCATGCCGAGCACGAAGATCAGCGCGCCGACCTTCACCAGCAGCGAGACCAGCTTGGCGATCCGGGTCTCGTCGGCGGGGGTGGCGGCGGGCCTGAGCCACTCCTTGTAGACGTTGCGGGTGAACAGGTTGGCCGCCGCGATGGACATGATGGCGGCCGGCACCAGCGCGCCGATGCCGATCGCGGCGAAGGCCACGCCGGTGAACCAGTCGGGGAACATGTCGGCGAACAGCCGCGGCACCGACAGCTGGGCGTTGAACCCCTTGACGCCCTTGCCGACGCCCGCCGCGATCGCCATGAAGCCGAGCAGCGCCAGCAGGCCCAGCATCAGCGAGTAGGCGGGCATGATCGCCATGTTGCGGCGCACGGTGTTGCGGGACTTGGAGGCCAGGACGCCGGTCACCGAGTGCGGGTACATGAACAGGGCCATCGCCGAGCCGAGCCCGAGCGTGGCGTACGTCCACTGCTTGTTCTCGGGGATGGTCAGCGAACCGGCCTTGGCCTCCTTGAAGTGCTGCGCGGCCGAGTCGAAGACGTGCCCGTAGCCGCCGAGCCGGATCGGGATGTAGATCACCGCGACGATGATCACGATGTAGACCAGGGCGTCCTTGACGAAGGCGATCAGCGCCGGGGCGCGCAGGCCGGAGGAGTAGGTGTAGGCGGCCAGCACGCCGAAGGCCAGGAACAGCGGCAGGTCCTTGACGAACCAGTTGGCGTTCTCCCCGCCGCCGACGCCCAGTACGTCCAGCACGGCCTGGATGCCGACGAGTTGCAGGGCGATGTACGGCATGGTGGCCAGGATGCCGGTGAGCGCGATCACCAGGGACAGCGGCCGGGAGCCGTACCGGCCGCGCACGAAGTCGGCCGGGGTCACGTAGCCGTGCACCCGGGAGACCGACCAGAGCCTGGGCAGGAAGAGGAAGACCAGCGGGTAGGCGATGATCGTGTACGGCACCGCGAAGAAGCCCGCCGCGCCGGTCGCGTACACCGCCGCCGGGACGGCGACGAAGGTGTACGCGGTGTAGAGGTCGCCGCCGAGCAGGAACCAGGTCACCCAGGTCCCGAAGCTGCGGCCGCCCAGGCCCCACTCGTCCAGGTGCGCGGCGTCGCTCGCGCGGCGCCAGCGCGAGGCGAGGAAGCCCATCACGGTGACCAGGACGAAGAACAGCACGAAGACCACGAGGGCCGGCACGTTGACGTCCCTCATCGCGCACCGCCCTTCCGGGCCGCCGTGCGGGCCTTCTCGTCCCGGTTGATCAGCAGGTAGGCGGCGACGGTGAACACCGCCGACACCGGCACCCAGAGCAGCTGGTACCAGTAGAAGAAGGGCACCCCGGCCACCGCCGGGTCGCTCTTGCTGTAGGAGGACACCCAGAGCATCGCGACGATCGGCACGAGCAGGGCGAGACCGGCCAGTACCCGCTCGGGCGTCACCGCGGGGACGGGCCTCCCGGGTGGCTCGGGCATGACATCTTCGACGGCAGGGTGATCAGAGGGCATCTTTCGGCTCCGCTCCGGAGGGGTTCCCCGTCGGCGCCGCAGCCCGGCCGGCGCGAAGCCGTACGAGCCCGCCGAGCAGCACCATCGGTGATCGGCAGTCAGATCGGTACGGCTGCGCAATCTAGAGCATGGGGTGATCCGTGTCACCGGAGTTGACGCAACTTCCCACCAGACGGACGTAACCGACCGGTGTGCGCCGTCGAAGGGCGCAAAGGAGCCGTCGGCGGGGGCGCGGAAATACGTTGTCATGGCAACGGAAAAGGATTCGCCGTCGCCGGACGTCGTCAAGCTGTCGGCGCGCAACGCAGAAGGCACCGGCGCGCGAGTCGCGTGCGCCGGTGCCCGAAGTGCGGTGGGGGAGTGCGGTTACTCCGGACGCTTCAGTCGGGTGATGAACTTGTAGCGGTCGCCGCGGTAGATCGAGCGGACCCACTCGACCGGATCGCCCTCGGCGTCGAAGGAGTGCCGGGAGAGCTGGAGCATCGGCAGGCCGAGGTCGGAGCCGAGCAGGCCGGCCTCGCGCGGGTTGGCCAGGGTGGTCTCGATGGTCTCCTCGGCCTCGGCCACGGTGACCCCGTACACCTCGCGCAGCGCCGCGTACAGCGAGTTGTGCCTGGCCAGGTTGCGGCGCAGGGCCGGGAAGCGCTTGGCGGACAGGTGGGCGACCTCGATGGCCATCGGGTCGCCGTTGGCCAGCCGCAGGCGCTCGATCCGCAGCACCCGGCCGCCGGGCTTGATGTCGAGCAGCGGGGCGAGCCGGTCGTCGGCGGTGATGTAGCCGATCTCGATCAGCCGGGAGGCGGGCTCCAGGCCCTGGGCCCGCATGTCCTCGGTGTAGGAGGTGAGCTGGAGGGCCTGGGCGACCTTGGGCTTGGCCACGAAGGTGCCCTTGCCCTGGATGCGCTCCAGCCGGCCCTCGACGACCAGCTCCTGGAGGGCCTGGCGCACGGTGGTGCGCGAGGTGTCGAACTGGGCGGCCAGGGCACGCTCGGGCGGCACCGGGGTGCCGGCGGGCTGGGTCTCGGTGAGCTGCAGCAGGTGCCGCTTCAGGCCGTAGTACTTGGGGACGCGCGCGGTCGGGTCGGTGCCGGCCTGCGTCGGGAGGTTGTTCACCTCGGGGCCGTTGACCTGGGCCGTGGTTCCCCCGTCGCTGCTCATCGGACCTGTTCTCCCGCTTCTCGCGAGGCCTTCGCCGACCCCGCCACATCGTTAACGGCTCACATCGTTGCATGTATGGCTACGGAACGAATACCTCATCACGCGATGAACGATGTGCGGTGTCGGCTTGATAACGGGTGGTCGAGATCGGTCGAACAGCCGTTGACAGGCCCATTGGTCTAGGCCAAGCTCCAGGCATCTGGTCTACACCACTAGACCGGTCACTATGAATCCCCCCACCCGTTCGAAGGGGTCGGCGGCACCTTTCCCCCCGCTTTGTGTGGGTCTGCCGCTACCGTCCGACGGGGGCACCCAGGCATCCCTCAGGAGGATGGCGTGAAGCGTCAGCTCATCGCGGCGGTCGGCGTCGCAGCAATGGTCGTCGGCCTGGCGGCTTGCAGCTCGGACGGCAAGGACAGCGGCGGTTCGTCCTCGGCGGCCAAGAACTACGACGGCAAGACCCTGACCGTGTGGCTGATGGACGGCTCGGCCCCCAAGGGCTGGGAGGAGAGCGTCAAGGCCGACTTCGCCGCGGCCTACCCGGGCGCCAAGCTCGAGGTCCAGACCCAGAAGTGGAACGGCATCGGCCAGAAGGTCACCGCCGCCCTCTCCGAGGGTTCGGTGGACGTCCTGGAGATCGGCAACACCCAGACCGCGGGCTACGCGGCCACCGGTGGTCTGCTCGACATCACCAAGGACAAGTCCGACCTGGGCGGCGCCGACTGGGCCGCCAACCTGAACGAGTCCTCGATCATCGACGGCAAGCAGTACGCCGCCCCGTGGCTGTTCACCAACCGCGTGGTGACCTACAACAAGGACATCTGGGCCAAGGCCCAGATCGCCGCCCCGCCGAAGACCCTGGAGGAGTTCTACACCGACCTGGACAAGGTCAAGGCCGTCTCCGGTGTCAGCGACGCCCTCTACATGCCCGGCCAGGAGTGGTACGTCTACTTCGGCCTGCTGACCAGCGAGGGTGGCAAGGTCGCCAAGAAGGAAGGCGACAAGTGGGTCGGCGGCCTGTCGAGCCCCGAGGGCCAGAGGGCGTTCGAGACCTACAAGAAGCTGCAGAGCCACTCGGTCACCGCGCCGAAGGACAAGGACGAGGCCACCCCGCAGCAGAAGGACCTCTTCGCCAAGGGTGACATCGGCACCATCATCGGCCTCGGCTGGGAGATCCCGAAGCCCGAGGAGCTGGCGGCCGACAAGATCGGCTACTTCGCCCTCCCCGGCGCGACCGCGGACAAGCCGACCAGCGTCTTCCTCGGCGGCTCGAACCTGGCGATCGCCCAGCAGAGCAAGAACCCCGAGCTCGCCAAGGGCTTCCTGAAGATCGCGATGAGCGACAAGAACGAGGGCCTCATCGCCTCCTCGGGCCTCATCCCGAACAAGGTCTCGCTCAACAGCAAGGTCACCGGCGACTTCGCCAAGGCCGCCCTGCCGGCCTCCGCCAACGGCGCGACCACCCCGAACGTTCCGACCTGGACCAACGTCGAGAACGAGCCGAACCCCATCAAGGAGTTCCTGACCGCGGCGCTGACCGGCGACCCCGTCGCCGCGGCCAAGAAGGCCGACGACGAGATCGCGAAGCGTCTCAACCAGAAGCAGTAAGGCAGTTGAGCGGCGTCGCTCACCGGCTCCCGGCGGGGGGTCGGTGGGCGGCGCCTTCCGTCGTGGTCGGGTTTGCAAGGAAGAGAGAGCGATGGCTGCGCAGTCGGAACGGGTGCAGACACAGTCCCCGGAGTCAACGAATTCCGTGGTGGCGTCGACAGACAGGTCCACCACCCCCGGTGCCGAACGCACCCCGAAGAGGAGCGGCAGACCATCGGACAGGCCGAGTACGGCGTCCAGGTTCGCCCCCTACCTGCTGCTGCTGCCGGCCCTCGCGGCGACGCTCGTCCTGCTGATCTGGCCGCTGATCGAGACCGTCGTGGTCTCGTTCCAGAACCTCAACAAGCGGCAGTTCATCCAGCACCTGACCGAGTGGAACGGCTTCGCCAACTACACCGACCAGCTCGGCAACTCCGAGTTCTGGGCGATCACCCTGCGCACGGTGATCTTCACGGCGGTCAACGTCGTGCTGATCATGGTGTTCGGCACACTGATCGGCCTGCTGCTCAACACCCTCGGCAAGGGGATGCGGCTGCTGCTCTCGGTCGGCCTGCTGCTGGCCTGGGCGATGCCGGTGGTCGCCGCGACCACCGTCTACACCTGGCTCTTCGACCAGCACTTCGGCGTCGTCAACTGGTTCCTGGACAAGCTGGGCTGGCACTCCATGGCCACCTTCAACTGGACCAGCGGCCAGTACTCCACCTTCTTCGTGATCATCCTGCTGATCGTGTGGCAGTCCGTCCCGTTCGTGGCGTTCAACATGTACGCGGGCCTGACCACGATCCCCAAGGAGCTCTACGAGGCCGCCCGGATGGACGGCGCCGGCTCGGGCAAGATCTGGACCTCGGTGATCTACCCGATCATGAAGCCCTTCCTCCTGGCCACGACCTTCCTCGAGGTCATCTGGGTGTTCAAGGCCTTCACCCAGGTCTACCTGATCAACAAGGGCGGCCCGGACGGCCTGACCCGCACCCTGCCGGTGCACGCCTTCCTGGAGGGCATCGGGTCCCAGCGCTTCGGCGTCGGCTCCGCCATCGCGGTGCTCACCATCCTGATGCTGGGCGCGCTGATGGCCTACTACTTCCGCATCATTCTCAAGCAGGAGGACGAGCTGTGAGGCGCTCGCTTTTCGGACGCACCTGGCCGAACGTGATCGCGGTCGTCCTCTTCGTCTTCTTCATCTTCCCCGTCTACTGGATGTTCTCGACCGCGTTCAAGCAGAACAAGGACATCGTCAGCCGGGACCCCGTCTTCCTGCCGCTGAACGGCACGTTCGAGCACTTCGACCGGGCCGTGCACGTCCCGCACTTCTGGACGTACGTCACCAACAGCCTGATCGTCACCGTCGGCGCGGTGGTCGGCTCGCTGCTGATCGCCACCCTGGCCGCCTTCGCGATCGCCCGGATGCGCTTCCGCGGCCGCAAGAGCTTCGTCCTCGTGGTGATGGCCGCCCAGATGGCGCCCTGGGAGGTCATGGTCATCGCGGCCTACCTGATCGCCCGCAACAACGACATGCTCAACAGCCTGGTGCCGCTGACCGCCTTCTATCTGATGATGGTGCTGCCCTTCACGATCTGGACGCTGCGCGGCTTCATCGCCGCGGTGCCGAAGGAGCTGGAGGAGTCGGCCATGGTGGACGGCTGCACCCGCACCCAGGCCTTCGTGAAGGTCATCTTCCCGCTGCTCGCCCCCGGTCTGATGTCGACCTCGCTGTTCGGCTTCATCACCGCGTGGAACGAGTTCCCGTTGGTCAACATGCTGAACAAGAAGGAGGCGGCGCAGACCCTCCCGCTCTGGCTCTCCTCCTTCCAGACCGCGTTCGGCACCGACTGGGGCGCGACCATGGCCGCGTCCACCCTGTTCGCCGTGCCGATCCTGATCCTGTTCATCTTCCTGCAGCGCAAGGCGGTCAGCGGCATGACCGACGGCGCCGTGAAGGGCTGAGTCAACGTGAGCATCCTCGTTCCCACCGTCACGGACAGCGACCAGCTGCACCGCGACGCCCTGACCGTCCTCCAGCCCGGCTTCGTCGGCACCGAGCCGCCGGAGTGGCTGCGCCGCCACCTCGCCGCCGGCCTCGGCTCGGTCGCGCTGTTCGACCGCAACGTGGTCGACCTCGACCAGCTGTCCGCGCTCACCGGGGCGCTGCGCGCCGAGAACCCCGACCTGCTGATCGCCATCGACGAGGAGAGCGGCGACGTCACCCGGCTGGAGGCGGGCTCCGGCTCGTCCTGGCCCGGCAACCTCGCCCTCGGCGCGATCGACGACCCGGCGCTGACCAGGGACGTCGCCCGCGAGCTGGGCCGGGCGCTGGCCGCGGCCGGCGTCAACTACAACTGGGCGCCCACCGCGGACGTCAACTCCAACCCGCGCAACCCGGTCATCGGGGTCCGTTCCTTCGGCGCCGACCCCGAGCTGTGCGCCCGGCACACCGCCGCCTGGGTCGAGGGCCTCCAGTCGGCCGGCGTGGCCGCCTGCTCCAAGCACTTCCCCGGTCACGGCGACACCGCGGTGGACTCGCACCACGGCCTGCCGGTCATCGACGTCGACCTGGACGTGCTGCGGGCCCGCGACCTGATCCCGTTCCAGGCGGCGATCGCGGCCGACACCAAGGCCGTGATGACCGCCCACATCATGATCCCGGCGCTGGACCCGAAGCTGCCGGCCACCCTGAGCCCGGCCGTGCTGAGCGACCTGCTGCGCGCCGCGCCGGCCGACGGCGGCCTCGGCTACCAGGGCCTGATCGTCAGCGACGCGATCGAGATGGGCGCCATCGCCGACACCTTCGGGATGGGCGAGGGCACCGTGCTGGCCCTGGTGGCCGGCGCGGACGCGATCTGCGTCGGCGGCGGGCTCGCCGACGAGGAGACCGTGCTGATGCTGCGCGACGCCATCGTGGCGGGCGTGCGCTCCGGCCGGCTCGCCGAGGAGCGGCTGGCGGACGCCGCCGAGCGGGTCAGGGCGCTGGGCAGCTGGGGCCGGATCGCGGCCCAGGGCGAGCGGGTCGAGCCGGACCTGGCGGTCGGCCTGCGGGCCGCGCGCCGGGCGCTCAAGGTGGTCCGGGCACCGGGCCGGGCGGCGCAGCCGGTGAGCGAGCGCCCGTACGTGGCCTCGTTCTCGGACGAGCCGAACATCGCCGTCGGCGACGTCACCCCGTGGGGCGTGGCCGGCATGCTGGCCGACCGCTTCCCCGGCACCCGCACCCGCGAGGTGTCGGCGGCCCAGGCCGCGCCGGAGCTGCTGGACGCCCTGGTCGGCGAGGTGCTGGCCGGCGCCGAGGGTCGCCGCCTGGTGCTGGTGGTCCGGGACGCGCACCGGCACGCGTGGATGTCCGCCGCGCTGGACCGCCTGGTGGCGGCCCGGCCGGACGCCGCCGTGGTCGAGATGGGCCTGCCCCAGTCCGAGCCGGTCGGCGCGCTCTACATCGCCACCCACGGCGCCGCCCGGGTCTGCGGACTGGCGGCCGTGGAGGTCCTCACCGGACAGCCGGGAGCGGTCGGCTGAAACGATCGACGAGACGTCACCGGCCGTGTCCGGTAGGCGTCGGGCGACGGGCCCGTCATGCGCATGTCGCATGGCGGGCCCGTTCCGTTTTCCCCGCGTTGACCTGCGAATCCGTCAACTGACCGTGTTCCCTCAAGCGGGCCTTAAATCCATCTTAAGTTCTACTTACGGTGACGGAACGACAACTGGCGGCCACGCGGTACAACAGCTCTGCAACGGCCGCCCTAAGTAAGGCTTTTGGTCGTTGACACCACCTATGGTCTAGGCCAGAGTCCAGTCATCCGGTTCGAATTTCAACCTCGCCGGATGTGGTATCGGCCCTCCCTGAAGCTCTTCGCCGCCCCCTGTCCGGTTTTCCGCCGCGGGCGCCAATCACGCTGCCGGCGGGCAACACGGCTCTACACCCCTCGGAGGATGGCGTGAAGAAGCGTCAGCTCATGTCGACGCTCGGGACCATGGCACTGGCGGTCGGGCTGACAGCCTGTTCCTCGTCCGGCACACCCGCGTCGGACGGCGGCAGCGCGAACGGCTCCGCCGACGCGAAGGCCGCCGGCGGCACCGTCACCGTCTGGCTGATGGACGACGCCCAGAAGAACTGGCCGGACCTGGTCCAGCGGGTCAACGACGAGTTCGCGGCCAAGTACCCGAACGTCAGCCTCAAGCTCGTCTACCAGGGCTGGGCCGACAAGGTGGGCAAGCTCGACAAGGCCATCGCCGACGGCAACGCCCCCGACGTGGTCGAGCTGGGCAACACGGAGACCATGAAGTACGTGCTCTCCGGCGCCCTGGCCCCGGTGGACCGCGGCACCTTCGACAACTCCGACAGCTGGATCAAGGCGCTCGCCAACACCTGCACGTACCAGGACAAGCTCTGGTGCGTGCCCTACTACGCCGGCTCCCGCGTCGCCATCTACAACTCCTCGACCTTCCAGCAGGCCACCGGCAGCGCCGACTTCCCGAAGAACGAGGCGGACCTGCTGGTCGCCCTGGACAAGATCGCGGACAAGAACAAGGGCGACAAGTCCTTCTCCCCGCTCTACCTGCCGGGGCCGTACTGGTACGCCGCGATGAGCTACGTGGCCGCGTACGGCGGCGGCATAGCCAAGTTCGACAGCTCCGGCAACTGGCACGGCACCCTGCACGACCCCAAGTCCCAGCAGGGCATCAGCCACTTCGTCGACCTGGTGCGCAAGTACAACAAGGGCGACCTGGCGCAGAACGAGCAGAACCAGTTCGAGGCGATGGCCCGCGGGCGCACCGCGTCCTTCTACGGCAACGGCTACGAGGCGGCCAGCGTCACCGCGCCGGTCACCGGCGACCCGAGCATCAAGGACGCCGTCAAGCTGGCCACCATGCCGGGCCCGGACGGCAAGCCGCTGCCGACCTTCATCGGCGGCTCCGACCTCGCCGTCACCGCCAAGTCCCAGCAGGTCGCGCTGGCCACCGACTGGGTCCGGATGTTCACCAGCACCAAGTCCGAGCAGGCGCTGGCCGACAAGGACATCCTCCCGAACAACCTCACCCAGCTGAACCCGCTGAAGAACAAGCCGGCCACCGCGGCGGCCGCCAACGCCGTCCCGGACGCCTGGTTCACCCCGCTGGCCCCCGGCTGGGGCGCGATCGAGAAGCAGAAGATCATCCCGGACATGCTGACCGCGATCCTCAAGGGCAAGTCGGTGGACCAGGCCACCAAGGAGGCGGACGCCGCGATCGACCAGCTGATCAACAAGGCGTCCTGACCGACGGGGCGTCCTGACCGGTCGCCGCGCCCCTCGGCGCGCCCCTCCCGCTTCCGGCGGGGGCGCGCCGAGGGGCGCGCGCACGTGCCGACGGAGGTGCCCGGCGGCGGGTGCGCCCGTAGGATTGCGGCACGCAGAACCGCAGCGAGTGTGCGGACTCGCCGCCCGTGGAGGTCCCCGCCGGGCAGCCGCCCGAGCGGGGTCGAACCGTCACATCGGAGGCAGACCCAGATGTCCGACCCGCAGACTGTTTCCGTCCCCGGCCGGATCATGGCGGCGGAGATGGCCGAGCAGCCGGTTGTCCTCCAGCGCATCCTCGACGAGGGTGCCCCGAAGATCCGCGAGGTCGCCGCGCAGATCGCCGCCCGCAGCCCGCGCTTCGTCCTGCTCACCGCGCGCGGCACGTCCGACAACGCCGCGCTGTACGCCAAGTACCTGATCGAGATCCTGCTCGGCAAGCCGGCCGGCCTGACCTCGATGTCCACCACCACCGCGTACGGTGCCAGGCCGGACCTCACCGACGTCCTGGTCGTCACCGTCAGCCAGTCCGGCGGGTCGCCCGACCTGGTGGCCTCCACCAAGGCCGCCCGCGAGGCCGGTGCCATCACCCTCGCGGTGACCAACAACGCCGCCTCGCCGCTGGCCGAGGTCTCCGAGTTCCACATCGACGTGCTGGCCGGCCCGGAGAAGGCGCTGCCGGCCACCAAGACCTACACCGCCGAGCTGCTGGCGCTCTACCTGCTGGTCGAGGGCCTGCGCGGGGGCGACGGGGCGGCCGCCAAGGAGCTGCCGGGGCTGGCCGCCGGGGTGCTGGCCCGCAGGGCCGAGGTGAAGGCGCTCGCCGAGCGCTACCGCTTCGCCCAGCGCCTGGTCATCACCTCGCGCGGCTACGGCTACCCGACCGCCCGCGAGGCGGCGCTCAAACTGATGGAGACCACCTACATCCCGGCCACCCCGTTCTCCGGCGCCGACCTGCTGCACGGCCCGCTGGCGATGGTGGACAACGTCTCGCCGGTCATCGCGATCGTTCCGGACGGCAAGGGCGGCGAGGCCCTCCAGCCGGTCCTGGACCGCCTGCGCGGGCGCGGCGCGGACCTGGTGGTGGTCGGCCAGCAGGCGCAGGTGGAGGCCGCCTCGGCGGGCTTCGCGCTGCCGGCCGGCGTGCCGGAGGAGGTGCAGCCGATCCTGGAGATCCTGCCGCTCCAGCTGCTGGCCTACGAGGTCACCATCGCCCGCGGCCAGGATCCGGACGCCCCGCGCGCCCTGGCCAAGGTCACCGAGACGAGGTAGCCGGGGCCGGACGCGAGCCGGCCCCCGGTCCACAGTCGTGGGCCGGGGGCCGGATCTCTGAGCGGCGGAACATGGTTCGGGGGGCCGCGAGCACGAGGTCGCGGGTCCTGGGGCCGCGGGGCCGAAAACACTACGGGCCACGGCGCCGACACGGGACCCTCAACCCATGCGGCACCGTAGCCCGGAGCTGTCGTCGGGCACCGGAGTCGACCGAGAACTGTGCGGGGTCCTCGCTCGGCGGCGTCCGACCGAGGAGGGGCCGCGCGCGGTCAGGGCAGTTGCGCGGGGGCCTCTCCTTGGTGCCCTTTCATTGTGGACTAGACCAATCTCGGTTGTCCAGGCCTCTCGGCAAATTGGTCTAAACAACTTCAGGGGGGGGCGGCCGGCCACCGCGGAGCCCCCGCCGGACCCTCGCCGAGCCGCCGGCCGGACCCCCGCGGAAGCCCGCCCACCGGTCCGCCGCGCCCCGCCGGGACCGGCGGCGCTACCCTCGCCATGTGCCCTCGCTGAACGAACTCGTCCGCCGCCACACCACCCTCACCGGGACCGATGTGGAGTGGCTCCACCACCTGGTCGCGGAGTGGCAGCTGCTCTCCGACCTCTCCTTCGCCGACCTGGTGCTGTGGATCCCCACCTGGGACGGCATCCGCTACGTCTCGGTGGCGCAGATGCGGCCCAACACCGGGCCCACCTCCTACCAGGACGACATGGTCGGCCACCTCGTCCCGCGCGGCCGCCGTCCGCTGCTGGACGCCGCCTTCGACGAGGGCAGGATCGTGCGCGAGGGCGACCCGGAGTGGCGCGAGGAGGTCCCGGTCCGGGTCGAGTCGATCCCGGTCCGGCGCGAGGGCAAGGTCCTCGGGGTGATCGCCCGCAACACCAACCTGCTGACCGTCCGCACCCCGAGCCGGCTGGAGCTCACCTACCTCCAGAGCGCCTCCGACCTGGCCCAGATGATCGCGGCCGGCTCCTTCCCCTACCCCGGCGTCGAGCAGGCCGACATGGACGCCGCGCCCCGGGTCGGCGACGGCCTGATCCGGCTGGACGCGGACGGCGTGGTCACCTACGCCAGCCCCAACGCCCTCTCCGCCTACCACCGGCTCGGCCTCACCACCGACCTGGTCGGCAGCCACCTCGGCCGGGCCACCGCCGACCTCGCCCCGCCGTCCCGCTCGGCCGTCCACGAGGCGCTGGTGAAGCTGGCCAGCGGCTGGGCGCCGCGGCAGACCGAGGTGGAGGCGCAGGGGGGAGTGGTGACCCTGCGGGCGATCCCGCTCAAGCCCAAGGGCGTCTTGACCGGCTCCCTGGTGCTCTGCCGGGACGTCACCGAGCTGCGCCGCCGCGACCGCGAGCTGATGACCAAGGACGCCACCATCCGGGAGATCCACCACCGGGTGAAGAACAACCTCCAGACCGTCGCGGCCCTGCTGCGGCTCCAGTCCCGCCGGATGGATTCGGAGTCCGGCCGGGCCGCGCTGGACGAGGCGGTGCGCCGGGTCGGCTCGATCGCCATCGTGCACGAGACGCTCTCCCAGGCGCTGGACGAGAAGGTGGCCTTCGACGAGATCGCCGACCGGGTGCTGGCGATGGCGATGGAGCTGTCCCAGGACGGGCGGGTGGCGACCCGCCGCAGCGGCAGCTTCGGCATCCTGTCCGCCGAGGTGGCCACCCCGCTGTCGATGGTGCTGACCGAACTGCTCCAGAACGCCCTGGAGCACGCGTTCGGTCCGACCGCCTCCGGGAACCTGGAGGTCAGCGCGCTGCGCGGACGGGCCCCCGCGACCGGGATGGGCTGGTCGGACAGCTGGAACGGCGGCGCCAGGCCGGAGGAGTACCTGCTGATCACGGTGCAGGACGACGGTCGCGGGATGCCGGAGGGGTTCGACCCGAAGACGGCCGGCAACCTCGGTCTCCAGATCGTCCGGACGCTGGCCACCGGCGAACTGGGCGGCACCTTCGACATGGTGGCCGGCCCGAACGGCGGGACCAAGGTGGTCCTGGAGATCCCGGTCCGCTGAGGCTCCGCTCCGTCGAGGCTCCGGGCCGGGGGGACCCCGGCCTGCCGGGAATCCGTGGTGCGAAGGAGCGCAGCGGGGGCGCGCACTCGGCGAGAGCGCCGGGTGAACGCCCCGCGCGCCGGAGTGCGGAAACAGAAACGAGGCCCTGTCGACCGGGGGGGGTGGGTCGACAGGGCCTCTCAACCCGTTCCGGCCGTCGGGGGGAGTCGGCCGGAACGGGGGCTCTGGGTGGTGCGACACCTCGCCGGTGCGTTGCACACGGTGAGCGCCACAGCTCCACAATATTGCTCTAAGTGAACAGTATCAAGTGGCCGGGCGGGTCCGGTGTCGCGGGACCCGACTGGGCCGGGTCCTTTGTTCGGAAGGCTTCACCAGGAGGTGCAGGGAAGCCTTTGATCATGTGTCGATCGGTACTGCGGTGGCCGTCGGTGCTACGGCGTGTGATCAGACGGCGCTGATCAGGCGGTGCGGGCGCGGTTGCGGGCGGCGCGGCGCTTCATCGCGCGACGCTCGTCCTCGCTCATGCCGCCCCAGACGCCGGCGTCCTGACCGGTTTCGAGAGCCCACTGGAGGCACTGCTCCATCACCGGGCAACGGCGGCACACGGCCTTGGCTTCCTCGATCTGCAGCAGAGCAGGACCGGTGTTCCCGATCGGGAAGAACAGCTCCGGGTCCTCTTCGCGGCAGACAGCGCGGTGGCGCCAGTCCATGGTCGTCCAACTCCTCCTGCCGCGGGGGGTGGCCCGATCGGCACAATCGAATGGCTTGTGAATGTGAACGCTTTCACGAATCCCGCAACAGCAAAAGAGACCAAAGGCCTACCGGGCCCGGGTGGTCTGTGCTGGGGGGGATTCGGCGATTCGAGGGACACCCCGCGGTCGGCGCTCCTGTACTTCCGGAGTTGCCGTCGCTGCGATGTGTCCCGATCGCCATGTAGAGGTTCGCAAACCTCGGGCTCGGATACAACCCCCTTCGGGGAGGAATTTTGGATTCTTCGGTGTCGCCTAGCTCACAGCCAGTACTTCTATGGAGTGAAGGGGGCTTGTGCGTTCGAGAAGAAGGAGGAACCCCCCTTCCGGTCACACAATCACACGCAGTGCCCGCCGTACGCCTGTGAAACTGACGCGACTCCTGTCTCCAAGGTGGTCGCCGTCGACCTGGAAGGGGCTGGGTTCCTCTGAAACCAAGGTGAAGTGTCTGACGTCGTGATAGGAGACGACGTGCTTCCCCGAGGGGCCGGCCGGAGGGGCGTCGTCGCTCGAAGACGTGTACGACCGCAGGATCTGACGGACCGTTCGAGCAGTGCCGAACGCCGTCATCCGGGTGATGCCGAAGACGTCCAGATCCGTGTCGAAGGAGGCGAGCGGTGAAGGGTAGACCGGACGGTTGCCGAGGAACGTCCAGGGAGAGGTGTTGCTGACTATCGACAGGACCAGGCCGGGAACCGGCGCGCGGCCCGGCAGTTCCAGGGAGACCGGGCCGGAGCGGCGCTGGTCACGCTGGGTGAAGTAGTGCCGGAGCGCCTGGCCGACGTACAGGGCGTGGGTGGACTTGCGCCCGGCCCTGCGCTGGTCCTCGACCCGGCCGACCACCCCTGCGTCGAAGCCCAGCCCCGCGGTGAAGGTGAACCAGCGGTCCGGCAGGCCGTCGGTCATCGCCTTGCCCAGCCCGATCGGCCGCTCGCGGCCGTGCTCCAGCGCGTCCAGCAGGGCACCGGTGGCCTCCACCGGGTCGTTGGGCAGTCCCAGCGCGCGGGCGAACACATTGGTCGAACCGCCCGGCACCACGGCCAGTCGCGGGACCTTCTCGCCCGGGCCGTGCGCCAGCAGCCCGTTCACCACCTCGTTGACGGTGCCGTCACCGCCCAGCGCCACCACCAGGTCGACCGCGCCGTCCTCCGCCGCCTCACGGGCCAGGTCGCGCGCGTGGCCCCGGTACCTGGTCTCGGCGACCTCCAGCTTGAGGTCGCTGCGCAGGGCGTGGATCAGGACGTCCCTGGTCCGGCCACTGGTGGTGGTGGCCTTGTGGTTCACGACCAGGAGAGCGCGCATGGGGAAAGCCTACGGGTCGGTACGCACCGACCGGCGGCTACCCTGCTGGAGTGACCGCAGAAACCTCCGCACCCGTACCCGCGGCCGGCTCCGGCCGCCCGGCCTCCCTGACCCTGGGAGCCGCCATCACCGCCCTGGAGGGCGCCGCGCTGGCCCTCGTCGGCGTCTGGGACATGGTGGCCGCGCTGTCCGGCGAAGCCAGGCACCTGGCCCTGAACGAGTTCGGCGGAGCGGTGATCGTGCTGCTCGGCGTGCTGCCGGTGCTGGCCGCCCGCGCGCTGCTCAAGGAGCGCCGCTGGGGCCGCAGCCCGGCGGTGCTGACCAACTCGATCTGCCTGCCGGTCGCCTACTACATGGTCGAGAACGGCGGCGCGATGGTCGCGGTCGGCGCGCTGATCGGCGTGCTCGGCCTGGTGGGCATCGGCTGCCTGCTGAACCCGAAGTCGACGGCGGCCCTGTACGCCCCGTCCGAAGACTAGGGCCCACAGGGCCGACCGTGCGGCCGCCCAGCCCGAGCTGAGCGGCCGTCAGTCCTACTCCTCCACCAGCAGCTTCTCCCGCAGCTGGGCCAAGGTCCTGGCGAGCAGCCGGGACACGTGCATCTGGGAGATCCCCACCTCGGCGGCGATCTGCGACTGGGTCATGTTCCGGAAGAACCGCAGCACCAGGATCTTCTGTTCCCGGGGCGGCAGTTGGGCCAGCAGCGGCTTGAGCGACTCGCGGTACTCGACGCCCTCCAGCGCCTCGTCGGTGGCGCCCAGGGTGTCCGCGACGGCCGGCGACTCGTCGTCGCTGTCCGGCACGTCCAGGGACAGCGTGGAGTACGCGTTGGCGGACTCCAGGCCCTCCAGGACGTCCTCCTCGGAGATCCCCAGGTGCTCGGCCAGCTCGTGCACCGTGGGGGAGCGGCCGTGCCGCTGGGAGAGCTCGCTGGTCGCCGTGGTGAGCGACAGCCGCAGCTCCTGGAGCCGGCGCGGGACGCGCACCGCCCAGCCCTTGTCGCGGAAGTGCCGCTTGATCTCGCCGACGATGGTCGGCGTCGCGTAGGTGGAGAACTCGACCCCGCGCTCGTGGTCGAAGCGGTCCACCGACTTGATCAGGCCGATGGTGGCGACCTGGGTCAGGTCGTCCAGCGGCTCGCCCCGGTTGCGGAAGCGCCGGGCCAGGTGCTCGACCAGCGGGATGTGCATCCGCACCAGCTGGTTGCGCAGTTCGACCCGCTCCGGGGAGCCCTCGGGCAGTGCGGACAGCCGGACGAACAGCGCGCGGGCGGCCTCCCGGTCCGGGGCGCCCGAGCGGTGCGAGACCTGGGTGGGCACGGCGACGTGCGGCCCGGCCTCGTTCGCCGAGGCCGTCGCGTCCGTCGTGTTCGCCTCGTCCGTCGCGTTCGCCTCGCCGGCTTCGTCCGTCGCGGCCGTCTGGTCCACCGGGTCCGGAGGGGGCGTGGAGGCAGGCGTCGGCTCGGACGTCGGCTCGGTGGGGTGGCTCATCCGGTGGGCGTCCTTCGGGTGCGCTTCGTCGTTGGCGGCGAGGCCGGGAACGCTCGCCTGGGTCGGTACGGCAGGTCCCGCCGTCGCGAGGCCGGTACGGTCCAGATCACTCACGGCCATTCCCCCGTTCCGTTCCGGGAGCACCGGGGCCGGTGGCCCCGGAATCGTCTCGTTGGTCGTACCGCATGGGTGGCGGTACCGGAGCCGTCCGTCGGTCCCCGGAGCGGGGAGCGGCGGACGGCCCTTGCGCGGGTGGTGCTCGGTGCTGCTCGGTCGTGCGGTGCGGTGCTGCGCCCGACTAGTGGGCGGGTGACCCGCCGCGCTTCTTGTGCAGGCTGATCGTCACGGTCTTGTCCTCGGCGACCGAGGAGTCGACCTCACCGGCCAGCGCGGAGAGCACGGTCCAGGCGAAGGTGTCCCGCTCGGGGGCCTTGCCGTCGGTGGTCGGTGCGGCGACGGTCACCTTCAACGAGTCGCCGACCAGCCGGAACTCGCAGGACAGGACGGAGCCGGGCACCGCCTGCTGGAGCAGGATGGCGCAGGCCTCGTCGACCGCGATCCGCAGGTCCTCGATCTCGTCGAGGGTGAAGTCCAGCCGGGCGGCCAACCCGGCCGTCGCTGTTCGCAGGACGGAGAGGTAGGCCCCGGCTGCGGGCAGCCGGACCTCCACGAAGTCCTGAACACCGAGATCGCCGTCGATCTTGGACACCCTTGCCTCCTGGGTGACGCGCTGTGCTTTCTTGGTACCCCGCTTGTTACCGCTTGCTACCCCCGAAGGGGGTCCGGCGTCGCGGATCCGCCATCGCTCTGCCTTCCGCACCCCGGTTCGGGAGTTACTCATGGTAAGGCATTGCGACGCAGGGTGGCAGACCCTTTCTCCGGACTGCGGAAGGCCGTTCAGGGCCGCCCGACGGCGGTCAGCGCCTCGTCGGTGAGCCGGTACACCGTCCACTCGTTCATCGGCACCGCGCCGATCGACTTGTAGAAGTCGATCGAGGGCTGGTTCCAGTCCAGGACCGACCACTCCACCCGGGAGTAGCCGCGCTCGACGGCGATCCGGGCGAGCTCCAGCAGCAGTGCCTTGCCGTGGCCGCCGCCGCGCGACTCCGGGCGGACGTAGAGGTCCTCCAGGTAGATCCCGTAGGTGCCGCGCCAGGTCGAGAAGTTGCGGAACCAGACCGCGAAGCCGACCGGCTCGCCGGTGACGTCGTCCTCGGCGATCAGACCGTACAGCGCCGGGTCGGCGCCGAACAGGGCCTCGTGCAGCTGCTCCTCGGTGGCCTTCGCCTCGTGCAGGGCCTTCTCGTAGTCCGCGAGTTCGCGGACCATGGCGTGGATGACGGGGACGTCGGTGGCGACGGCGGTGCGGATCATGCCTGTGAGCCTACTGCTCGGGACCCGTCTCGTCCCAGGCCTGGAGGGAGGTCTGGTCGACGATCCGGCCGTCCCGCAGACCGGCCATCGAGGACATCAGCACCCGGACCCCGTCCGGATACCGGCAGGACTCCAGGAAGGCGACGTGGTCGCCCTGGACCACCACCTGTTCCAGCTTGTGGGTCATCTCGCGGCCGTAGACGTCGTCCAGCATGGCGCCGATCTCCTCCCGCCCGTGCATCACCAGGGGGTGGCTGGGCTGGGTCCTGCGATCGACCATGCGCAGTTCGGCGTCCTCCGCGTAGAGCGCCAGGAGGGTCTCGGCGTCGCGGCGCTCGATGCCCTCGCGCAGCGCGCGGGTGTCGAAGGCGGTGGGGGCCGCCATGGTGGCCATGATCTCGCTCCTCCGGTCGGGTTCCGTCGGCTCGTACCTCTGAGCGTACGCCCGCCGCCGGGGCCGGAGGAGCGGGACCGGGGCCGGTCAGCGGGCCGGTACGGTGCGCAGGTACTCGGCCAGCGCGCTGATCGCGGCCGGGTTGCGCGGGCTCTCCACCAGGTCGACGTAGTCCATGACGAAGATCCGGCCGTTCCTCACCGCGGAGACGTTCGCCAGCGGCGGGAAGGACGTGAGGAACTTCCGCTTCTCCTCGGCGCCGGGCGTCGCGTAGTCGTTGATCACGATCACCTCGGGGTCGCGCTCCACCACGCTCTCCCAGCCGGCCGTGACCCAGCTGTCGGCGAGGTCGCCCATGATGTTGGTCCCGCCGGCCTTGGCGATGATCTCGTCGGCGGCGGCGAACTTGCCCGCGGTGTACGGCTTGTCCTGCCCGCTGTCGTACAGGAAGACGGACGGGCGGCGCTCCGGCTGCGGGACGGCGGCGATCTGCGCCTTGAAGCCGGCGACCAGCTTGTCGGCACGGTCCTTGACGTCGAAGATCTCGCCGAGGTTGGCCAGGTCGGTGTAGAGCGCCTCCAGCGGGTCCATCACGCCGCGCTCGGTGCCCTTGCCGCTGCGGCAGGACTCGCTGAGCACGTACGAGTCGACGCCGAGCGCCTTGAAGGCCTGCGGGGTCACGCCGCTGCCCTCGTCGAAGCCGTAGTGCCAGCCGGCGAAGACCAGGTCGGCCTTGGCGTCCAGCGCGATCTCCTTGGTGATCCGCTGCTTGGAGAGCCACTTCGTCTGCTGGTAGCCGTCCTTCCAGGCGACCTTGTCGAGCTGCCCCTTGTCGTCGGGCATCACGTAGCCGGCCATCCGGTCGGCGAGGCCGAGCGAGAGCATCAGTTCGGTGATGCCGACGTCGTTGGTCACCACCCGGGCGGGCTTCCGGTCGAAGGTGAGCTCGTCGCCGCAGTTGCGCACGGTCACCGGGTAGTGGGCGGAGTCGGCTGCGGCCTCCTTCGGGGCGATCTCGGCGCCGCAGGCGGTGAGTCCGAGGACGAGCAGGGCGGCGGTGGCAACGGCCTTGGTACGCACGGTGGTTCCTTCGGAGGGGGCGGATCAGGCGGAGTGGTCGGAGGGGGCGAGGCGGTCGAACAGCAGCTGGAGGGCGCCGGTCACCGGGTGCCGCACCGGGGTGCCCCGGACGCCGAACACCTCGGCCAGCAGGGCGGGTTCGAGTACCTCGTGGGGCGGGCCCGAGGCGACGATCCGGCCGCCCCGCAGCACGTACAGCAGGTCGCAGTGGCCCGCCGCCAGGTTGAGGTCGTGCAGCGCGGTGAGCACCGTCGGTCCGGCCTCGCGGGCGAGCGCCAGCACCTCCAGCTGGTGGGCGACGTCGAGGTGGTTGGTGGGTTCGTCCAGCACCAGCAGGCGCGGCTCCTGGACCAGCGCGCGGGCGAACAGCACCCGCTGCTTCTCGCCCCCGGACAGGCTCAGGAAGCCCCGCTCGGCGAGGTGTCCGGCGCGGACCTTGCGCAGTGCCCCGGCGCAGCGCTCCTCGTCCCCGTCGGACGGGGCGCCGAAGCCCCGGCGGTGCGGCAGCCGGCCCATGGCCACCACCTCGGCCACCGTGAAGTCGAACTCGGCGGAGTGCTCCTGGGTCAGCGCGGCCACCCGGCGGGCCGACTCGCGCGCCGTGAGCGCGTGCAGGTCGTCGCCGGCGAGCCGGACGACGCCGCCGGCCGGCTTCAGCACCCGGTAGACGCAGCGCAGCAGGGTCGACTTGCCGCTGCCGTTCGGGCCGACCAGGCCGACCACCTGCCCGGCGGCGGCCGCCAGGCTCACCTCGTGGACCAGCCGGGTGCCGGCCAGCTCCACCGAGACGGCGTCGACGGCGAGGTCCTGGGCCAGGGCCGGGCCGGTGGCTCCGGCCGCTTCGGACGGCGTGGTCACGTCGGTCATCGGGTGCCTCCGAAGGCCTGGCCGCGGCGGCGCATCATGATCAGGAAGGCGGGCACGCCGAGCACCGCGGTGAACACCCCGACGGGCAGTTCGGCGGGCGCCAGCAGGGTGCGCGACGCGATGTCCACCCAGACCAGCAGCAGCGCCCCGGCGAGCGGCGCGATCACCAGCACCCGGCGGTGCCCGGCGCCGACCAGCATCCGCGCCAGGTGCGGCATCAGCAGTCCGACGAAGCCGATCGCCCCGCTGACCGCGACCACGGTGCCGGTGACGGCGGCGGTCACCACGAACAGCTCGCGGCGCAGCCGGTCCGGGTCCACGCCGAGCGAGGCGGAGGTCTCGTCGCCCATCGCGAGCGCGTCCAGCCGCCCGGCGGCGCAGGCCAGGTAGGCGAGGCCGGCCAGCACGGTGACGGCGGCGATCGGCACCTTGCCCCAGGTGGCGCCGCCGAGGCTGCCGAGCAGCCACATCATGGCGTCCCTGGCGGCCTCGCCGCGGTCGGCGGCGAAGACCATCAGGGTGGTGGCGGCGGAGAAGCCGTAGGACAGGGCGGTGCCGGTGAGCACCAGGCGCAGCGGGGTGAGCCCGTACGCGGTGCGGGCGGCGAGGTACACCAGCGTCATGGCGGCCAGCGCGGAGCCGAAGGCGGAGGCGGAGATCGCCCACACCCCGAGCGAGGCGAAGGCGCCGAACAGCAGCACGGCGTTGGCGCCGACGGCCGCGCCGGAGGAGATGCCGAGCACGAAGGGGTCGGCCAGCGCGTTGCGCACCAGGGCCTGGACGGCGACCCCGCAGGCGGCGAGTCCGGCGCCGACCACGGCGGCCAGCACGGTGCGCGGCAGCCGGATCTCCCAGACGATCGCGTACGCGGCCGCCTCGTCCGCCTCCAGCCGGCCGCCCGTCAGCCCGGCACCCAGCAGTCGCAGCACCCGGGGCAGGCCGAGCCCGGAGGAGCCGAGGGCGACTCCGCAGACCAGCGAGAGCAGCAGCGCGGCGGCGAGGCCGGCGGCGAGCGGGACGACGGGTATCCGGCGGGTGGGCGGGCCGGCTGCACGGTCTGCGGGTGCGCGGTTCACGGGTGCGCCTTGCCTCGGGCCGCGGGTGCGCCGGGCCGGGCGCGTGCCGGGGCGTGCCGGGGCGCCGGTCCCCTCGCAGTCCGCGGCGAGTTGTCGGGAGGTCAGCGGCCGGGGGCGATCGGGCTGGCGCGGCCGTACGGGCGGGTACGGGCCGTGCTCACCGTTGCGGGTCAGCGCCGGATTCACACCGGACTTCCCCCTCGGACGCCCTGGCAGCATAACAGCCACTCAGGGCAGGCAACCCTTACCGGGCAGGGCTGGACGTGAACGCACGACCGCCCCCGTCCGACGGTGCGGACGGGGGCGGTCGGCTGGCGACGCGTCAGGCTCAGGCCTGCTTGGTCTCCCAGAAGATCTTGTCGACCTCGGCGATCAGGTCCAGCAGGGCCTGGCCGGTGGCCGGGTCGGTGGACGCCTTGGCGGCCGAGGCGGCCTTCAGGGTGTCGTTGACCAGCTGGTGCAGCTGCGGGTACTTCTCGAAGTGCGGAGCCTTGAAGTAGTCGCTCCACAGCACCGAGATGTGGTGCTTGACGGCCTCGGCGCGCTGCTCCTTGATGATGACGGCGCGGGCGCGGAAGTGCGGGTCCTCGTTGGCCTGGTACTTCTCCTGGGTGGCCTTGACGGACTCGGCCTCGATCCGGGCCTGCGCCGGGTCGTACACGCCGCAGGGCAGGTCGCAGTGGGCGTGGGCGGTGGCGCGCGGTGCAAACAGACGAGAGAACATGGGAGTCCTTCCTTAGATCGTCTTCCCGCGCCCGAGATTACCCCTCCGTCCTCCCGGTTTCGCGATCGGGCGGGGGGCCCAGGGCGAAAGACGGACCAGGAAACGGGCCAATCCGGACATCGAACAGGTGACGGCCCGTACGGCAGACTGGGGGCGGGCCGAGCGGGAGGAGGAGCCGTGGAGCGGAGCACGCGGCCGGAGGGCGCCGGAGCGGGGCGGCGGGGCCGGGGCGGCGTGCTGCCGCTGGGGCTGGTCGACGTGGCGGGGCCGTCCATGGTGCCGACCCTGCGCGAGGGCGACCGGCTGCTGGTCCGCTACGGCGCGCCGGTCCGGCCGGGCGCGGTGGTGCTCTTCCGGCACCCGTTCCAGCAGGACCTGCTGGTGGTGAAGCGGGCCGCCGGGCGCCGGGCCGAGGGCTGGTGGCTGCTGTCCGACAACCGTCCGGTGGACAGCGACAGCCGCAGCTACGGCGCCGTGCCGGACGAGCTGGTGCTCGGCCGGGTGCTGCTGCGGCTGCGTCCCGACCCGGTCTGGCTGGCGCCGGGCCGCCGGCTGGAGCGGCTGCTGCTCACCCCCCGGCTGGCCCGGCTGCCGGGCCTGGCCCGCCGGTTCGGCGTGTGGGTCGAGGAACCCTAGGCCCCGGCCCCGGCCCCGGCCGCGGCCTCCTGGCGCTTGCGGGCCCGGTAGGCGGCCACGTTGGCGCGGGTCGCGCAGCGGTCCGAGCAGTAGCGGCGGGAGCGGTTGGTCGAGGTGTCCAGGTAGGCGTTGCGGCAGGGCGCGGCCTGGCAGATGCCGAGCCGGTCGGCGCCCAGCTCGGTCAGGTGGACGGCCAGGCCCATGCAGGCCACCGCGCTGAAGTGCGCGGTGGCGGTGGGCGAGTTGTCGGCCAGGTGCAGGTGCCAGCGCGGCCGCCCGGCGTCGTCCAGGAAGTCGTGCCCGGAGATCAGCGGGCTGACGGGGTACTCCATCAGCAGGCTGTTCAGCAGGTCGACGCCGCGGATCTCGTCCCCCTCGGCGGCGGCCTCGAAGACCCCGCGCAGGCGGGTCCGCACGGCCCGGAGCCTGGGCAGGTCGGACTCGTCGGCGAGCGTGGCGGCCCGCGAGGAGTCGGAGAACAGGCCGCGCACCGCCTCCACGGAGGTCAGCGCGTCGGTGCCGCGCTCGGGCTCCTCGGTGTTCACCAGCCGAACGGCGAGATCGGCGTACGCGGCGAGCTCCACAGGGGTCCTTCCAGAATGCGGTAACGGGCTTACTGCCTCCAGCCTATTACCCGGGCGGGGACTCCACCCTACGGCCCGGGCGGCGGCTGCGGCCCACGGCCCGGGCGGAAAACGGTCGGCGCCCGGCAGGGGAGGCCTGCCGGGCGCCTGGGGCACGGGTTCAGAGCACCTTGGACAGGAAGGCCCTGGTCCGCTCGTGCTGCGGGTCGGTGAGCACCTCGCGGGGGTTGCCGGACTCGACCACCACGCCGCCGTCCATGAACACCAGCGCGTCGCCGACCTCGCGGGCGAAACCCATCTCGTGGGTGACGACCACCATGGTCATGCCCTCCTCGGCGAGGCCGCGCATGACGTCCAGGACGTCGCCGACCAGCTCCGGGTCGAGCGCCGAGGTGGGCTCGTCGAAGAGCATCAGCTTGGGCTTCATGGCCAGCGCGCGGGCGATCGCGACGCGCTGCTGCTGGCCGCCGGAGAGCTGCGAGGGGTAGTTCCGCGCCTTGTCGGCGAGGCCGACCCGCTCCAGCAGGGCCATCCCGCGCTCGCGGGCGTCGGCCTTGCTCTCGCCCTTGACCTGGACCGGCGCCTCCATGACGTTCTCGACGGCGGTCATGTGCGGGAACAGGTTGAAGCGCTGGAAGACCATGCCGATGTCGCGCCGCTTGAGGGCGACCTCGCGGTCCTTGAGCTCGTGCAGCCGGTCGCCCTTCTGCCGGTAGCCGACCAGCTCGCCGTCCACCCAGAGCCGGCCGCCGTTGATCTTCTCCAGGTGGTTGATGCACCGCAGGAAGGTCGACTTGCCGGAGCCGGACGGGCCGATCAGGCAGAACACCTCGCCCTTCCTGACCTCCAGGTCGATGCCCTTGAGCACCTCGACCAGGCCGTAGGACTTGTGCACGTTCTCGGCGCGGACCATGGGCTCGGCGGACGCGGCGGCGCCGGCCGGGGTCTTGGTCAGGTCGGTCATACGTGACCACCTCCCTCGAGGCCGGGAACGACGTCGGCACTCGTCTTCGGGGCGGGCTTCCCGGCGAACAGTCCCCGCAGCCGTTGCAGCGGGGTGGGCGGGAGGGTGCGGTTGGAGCCTCGGGCGTAGTGGCGCTCGATGTAGTACTGACCGATGGTCAGCACCGAGGTGAAGAACAGGTACCAGAGGCTGACCACGATCAGCAGCGGGATGTTCTGGTAGTTCCTGGAGTAGATGACCTGGCCGGCCCGGAAGATCTCCTCCAGGGAGATCACCGAGACCAGCGAGGTGGTCTTGAGCATCGAGATGGTCTCGTTGCCGGTCGGCGGGATGATCACCCGCATGGCCTGCGGCAGGACGATCCGGCGCATGGTCTGGAACCGGCTCATGCCGAGCGCGTGCGAGGCCTCGGCCTGGCCCTCGTCCACCGACTGGATGCCGCCGCGGACGATCTCCGCCATGTAGGCGGCCTCGTTGAGGCCGAGGCCCAGCAGTGCCGCGACGAACGTCGGGATCAGCACGTTGGTCTGCTCGGACCAGAACTCCGGCCCCCACGGGACGCCGATCGACAGCTTGGCCCAGATCAGGCCGAGGAAGTTCCAGAACACCAGCTGCACCAGGACCGGGGTGCCGCGGAAGATCCAGATGTAGACCCAGGCGACGCCGGCCAGCAGCGGGTTCGGGGACAGCCGCATCACCGCGAGGATGATGCCGCCGACCACGCCCATGAGCATGGCGAGCACGGTCAGTTCCAGCGTCACCAGCAGGCCGTGCATGATGCTGTCGTGGAACAGGTACTGACCGACGATGTCCCACTTGAAGGCGGGGTTGGTGAAGGCGGCGCTCAGCAGCATGGCCGCGAGCACGGCGATGACGACGGCGCCCGCCCAGCGTCCGGGGTGGCGGACCGGGACGGCCTTGATGATCTCAGGCCGCCCCCTCTGCGCCGTCCCCTTGTCCAAAGAGTTCACGGTGTGGCCTCGGGGGAGAAGATGAAGCGTACGAGGGTCAGCTGACGGCGCCGTTGACGGCCGACTTTTCGATGGCACCGGCCTCGACACCCCACTTGGTGAGGATCTGCTTGTAGGTGCCGTCGTCGATCAGCGACTGGACGGCGCCCTGGATGGCCGGGGTGAGCTTGGAGCCCTTGGCCAGGGCGACGCCGTAGGGGGCCGTGCCGTAGGTCTCGCCGACCTTCTCCAGCTGGCCGCCGGACTGTTTGATCGCGTAGTCGACGACCTGGGAGTCGGCCATCAGCGCCTGGTCGCGCCCGGAGACCACGGCGTTGGTGACGTCCGTCTGGAGGTCGAACTTGTCGCCGCCGTTCTGGACGCCCGGCTTGCCGGCCTTGGCGCAGTCGGGGTCGCGGGTGTCCTTGATCTCGTCGGCCTGGGTGGTGCCGGTCTGGACGGCGACCTTCTTGCCGCAGAGGTCCTTCGGGTCGACCTTCTCCGGGTTGCCCTTCTTCACCGCGACGGCGCTGCCGGAGTTGAAGTAGGTGACCATGTCGACGATCTGCTCGCGCTCCTTGTTGTCCGTGAAGGACGACATGCCGAGCTGGAACTTGTTCGACTGGATGCCGGGGATGATCGCGGTGAAGCCGGAGTCCTGCACCTCGGCCTTCAGCCCGAGCTTGGCGGCGATGGCGTTGGCCAGGTCGACGTCCATGCCGATGACCTTGCCGCTGTCGTCCTTGAACTCGTCCGGCGCGTACGACGCGTCGGCGCCCACCACGAGCTTGCCGGCCGTCTTGACGTCGTCCGGGACGAGCGCGGCGAGCTTGGGGTCGGCCTTGACCTCGTTGACGGTGGCGGAGGCGTTGGGGGCGCCGCCGCTCTCGGTCTTGCTGCTGCTGCAACCGGTCAGCACGAGGGAGACGGAGGCGGCGACGACGCCGGCTGCGAAGAGCCGGTTGCGCTTGGTACGGGCGGTCATGAAGGGGGATCTCCATCCTGGGGGAGAGAGGTCGGGCGGAGCGCGCCGCGGGAGCGGCGCACCGGAACAGCGAGCCGGACGTCCGGGTACGGGTGCGTGGTGCCGTACGTCGTCGTACGTGCAGGCCGGGTCGTGCAGTTGCCCGGGTGCGCGGGAGCCACCCGGGGCCTTACGAGGTACTGCTTCCGCCACCCTCCGCCGAGGTGGACGTTGACCGAACCGCCTCGACCAGGGGCCTGCTCGATCCGAGATGGGGGGAATCCTGCCATCTGATGACGGTCAGGTGGCCCTCATCCAGATCAAAATCGGATAACGAGGGGTCACGCTGTCCGCTATTCGGACTTATTCCGTGACCCTGTCACTCTGCGCATAAGTATGCGGACCGGTGGGTGTCGTTCCCGGAGGCCCGCCGCCCGCGCCCCGGATGCCGCCGCCGGTGGTCCCGGCCTGCCGGGCCCACCGGCGGGTGTGTCAGAATTCGTCACCGGGTGACCCCCGAACGCTCGAACCAGACCGACGAGCCCCGACAGGCTCGGGGTGCTCAGGAACGGAAGCCTCAACGCGGCTCCGTATCCGGGGCTCCGACTCCCCTCGGATCTGTTTCACTCCTGCGGGTACGCGTGCGCTCACGCCGTCCGCCGCCGCCGGAGCCCGGTGTTTCCGACTCCGGGCCCCCGAGCGCGACGGCGCGGCGATGAACCGTGCGTGACGAGGACGAAAAGGCATAGGTGCGATGCCTCCGTCCGACCTAGGCTCGGCCCGGAAGCACAACGCGGGCAACACCAGACCCCATAAAACCCTCATCCGAGGGCGCCGCCCGACGGCAGCGCCCCGACCCTGAACACCCGGGTCCGCTTCGGCGTACCCGGTTTCCGGTTTCCGGACGGGTCGTCCTGTCCGTCGGCCCGTGCGTCCTCGCCGATCAATGACGAAGAGGTCATCGTGGCAGCGGAGATCATTCACAGCAGCACCCAGGACACCGACGATCCGGTCGACGCGGTCTTCGCGCTCCACCGCGGCGGCAAGATGGAGATCCGGGCGACCGTCCCGGTGCGCGACGCGGACGACCTGTCCCTCGCCTACACCCCCGGTGTCGCGCGGGTCTGCACGGCCATCGCCGAGCAGCCCGAGCTGGTCAACGACTACACCTGGAAGTCCAACACCGTCGCGGTGGTCACCGACGGCACCGCGGTGCTGGGCCTCGGCGACATCGGCCCGCAGGCCTCGCTGCCCGTGATGGAGGGCAAGGCCATCCTGTTCAAGCAGTTCGGCGGCGTGGACGCGGTGCCGATCGCGCTCGCCTGCACCGGGGTCGACGAGATCGTCGAGACCGTGGTCCGGCTGGCGCCCTCGTTCGGCGGCGTCAACCTGGAGGACATCTCCGCCCCCCGCTGCTTCGAGATCGAGCGCCGGCTCCAGGAGGCCCTGGACATCCCGGTCTTCCACGACGACCAGCACGGCACCGCGATCGTCACCACCGCCGCCCTGTGGAACGCGGCCAAGGTGACCGGCCGTGAGATCGGCTCGCTGCGGGCCGTCATCTCCGGCGCCGGCGCGGCCGGCATCGCCATCGCCAAGATGCTGGTCGCGGCCGGCATCGGCGACGTGGCCGTCTGCGACCGCAAGGGCGTGGTGTACGAGGGCCGCGGCGACCTCACCGACGTCAAGGCCGAGATCGCCGGGCGGACCAACCGCTCCGGCCTCAAGGGCTCGCTGGCCGACGCGCTGGCCGGCGCCGACGTGTTCATCGGCGTCTCCGGCGGCACCGTGCCGGAGGAGGTCGTCGCGACCATGGCCGAGGGCGCGTTCGTCTTCGCGATGGCCAACCCCACTCCGGAGATCCACCCCGAGGTCGCGCACAGGTACGCCGCGGTGGTCGCCACCGGCCGCAGCGACTTCCCGAACCAGATCAACAACGTGCTGGCCTTCCCCGGCATCTTCGCGGGCGCCCTCCAGGTCCGCGCCTCCCGGATCACCGAGGGCATGAAGCTGGCCGCCGCCAAGGCGCTGGCCGGCGTCGTGGCCGACGAGCTGACGCCGCAGAAGGTCATCCCCTCGCCGTTCGACGAGCGGGTCGCGCCGGCCGTCACCAAGGCCGTCGCCGAGGCCGCCCGGGCGGAGGGCGTGGCGCGGATCTGACGATCCGGCCGCACATCCGGCCGACGGCCAGGGGCCGGGACACGCGTCACACGTCCGCGTGGTTCCCGGCCCCGGCCGTCGGGGCTATCGTCCGGGGCATGTTCGCTGCCTACGCCGCACGTACCGACGCCGCCGACCCGCTGAGCGGGCTGGAGCTGGGCGACCTCCCCGAGCCGCAGGCCCGTCCGGGCTGGAGCGTGGTCACGGTCAGGGCCGCCAGCCTCAACCACCACGACCTGTGGTCGCTGCGCGGGGTCGGCCTGCCCGCCGAGAGGCTGCCGATGATCCTCGGCTGCGACGCCGCCGGCGTCGACGAGCACGGCAACGAGGTGGTCCTGCACTCGGTGATCGGCCAGAGCGGCCACGGGGTCGGCCCGGACGAGCCGCGCTCCATCCTGACCGAGCGCTACCAGGGCACCTTCGCCCAGCGGGTCGCGGTGCCCACCTGGAACCTGCTGCCCAAGCCCGCCGGGCTGAGCTTCGAGCAGGCCGCCTGCCTGCCCACCGCCTGGCTGACGGCCTACCGGATGCTGTTCACCAACGCCGGGGTCAAGCCCGGTGACACCGTCCTGGTGCAGGGGGCGGGCGGCGGGGTGGCGACCGCGCTGATCGTCCTCGGCAAGGCGGCCGGCCTGCGGGTCTGGGTCACCGGACGGAACGAGGCCAAGCGCGCCAGGGCGGTGGAACTCGGCGCCGACGCGGCCTTCGAGAGCGGCGCCCGGCTGCCCGAGCGGGTGGACGCGGTCCTGGAGACGGTCGGCGCCGCGACCTGGTCGCACTCGGTGAAGTCGCTGCGCCCGGGCGGCACCATCGTCATCTCCGGGGCCACCTCGGGGCCCAACCCGAGCGCGGTCGAGCTGAACCGGATCTTCTTCCTGGAGCTCAGGGTGGTCGGCTCGACCATGGGCACCAAGGAGGAGCTGGCCGGGCTGCTCTCGTTCTGCGCCAACACCGGCGTCCGGCCGGTGATCGACTCGGTGCTGCCGCTGGCCGAGGCCGGGGACGGCTTCGCCCGGCTCGCCGAGGGGGACGTCTTCGGGAAGATCGTCCTGAGGCCCTGAGGCCCTGAGGCCCTGAGGCCCTGAGGCCCTGAGGCCCTGAGGCCCTGAGGCCCTGAGCCTGCGGCGTCGTGACGCGCGGCGGCCCGGTGTCCCCGTCGGGGAGCACCGGGCCACCGGCGCCGTCCGGTTCCCGCGGCCGGCTCAGCCGAGCAGCCGCTTCAGCCGCTCGCCCGCGGTGCCCAGCACCGTCTGGGCCTCGGCCAGCTTGTCCGCGCTCACTCCACCGTCCCTGGCCGTGTCGCGGACCTGGTCGCGGAAGCGGTCGAGCAGCCGCTCCAGCTCGCGGGCCGGGTCCCCGGCCGGGTCGGTGCGGGCCCACGCCGGAAGGTCGGCCGGGGCGCCGGGGCCGTCCTCGTCCAGGTCGATCCTGGTCACGGTGACCTGCTCGGCGGCTCCGGCCGGTGCGGCCGGCCCCTCCGCGCCCTGGCCCCAGCGGGCCGCGTCGGCCAGCCCGGCCAGGCCCTTGGTCAGCTCGGACAGGCCTTCGGCCAGCCCGGTCGGCCAGTCGCCCTTCGCGGCGTGCTCACGCACCTGCTGCTCGACCCGGCGCTTGATCCGCAGCGCCTCCTGCTGCGCGGCGTTGCGCGAGGCCTTGGCCTGCTCGCGCAGCCGGCGGGCCTCCGCCTCGGCGGCCTTCGCCTTGGCCTTGGCGGCCTTCTCCTGCTCCCGCGCGCGCTTGGCCTGTTCCTTGGCCTGCTGCTTGAACTGGGCGAACTCCTCCTTGGCGCGCTGCCAGGACTCGTTGTCGCCCCAGGGCCCGGCCCACGGGTCGCCGCCTTCGGCGCGCTCCGGCCGGGGCGCCTGCTTGGCGGCGTTCCACAGCTCCTCGCGCAGGTCCTTGGCGCTGTCCCTGACGTCCTCGCGGATCGCCCCGGCGAGCTGTGCCACGGAGTCGTGGATCTCCAGCTCAAGGTCGTCCAACTCGCCCTGTCTGGCTTCGAGTTCGGTGCGGCCGGCGTCGGTCAGCCGGTACACCTTGCGGCCGCCCTCGGTGCTGTGGCTGACCAGGCCCTCCTGTTCGAGCTTGGCCAGTCGCGGGTAGACCGTCCCGGCGGAGGGGGCGTACAGGCCCTGGAACCGCTCCTCCAGCAGCCGGATCACCTCGTAGCCGTGCCGCGGCGCCTCGTCCAGCAGCTTCAGCAGGTAGAGTCGCAGCCGGCCGTGGCCGAACACGGGAGTCATCTCAGGCCTCCTTCGTGAGGTTCGGCGTGCCGGGACCGGCCGGCAGCTCCTTGACCACCACCGGGCCCTCGTCCTCGGACTCGGGGCGGCGCAGCACGGTGACCGCGCCGGAGACGGTGGTGACGTGGAGGCTGCCGCGGCCCTCGCCGAGCCGGCCGGAGATCTTCTTGGCGCCCCAGGTGCTGCTCATCTGGAGCTCCTCGAAGGTGCTGGAGACGTCGCCGCTGGTGGAGCCGGCCTCGACGGTGGCGTCGGCCAGCGAGGGGATGCGGACCACGACCGCGCCGCTGACCGTGTTGACCTTGACCTCGGTCTCGCCGGCCACGTCGAGGTCCAGGGTGACGGCGCCGGTGACGGTGTTGGCCTGGACCCGGTCGGCGGTGCCGGCGATCACGGTGAGCCGGCCGGAGACGGTGTTGACCTTGAGCCGGCCGCCGACGGCCTGGGCGTCCACGTCGCCGGTGACGGTGCTGGCGTCGATCCGGCCGGTGACCCCGGCGAGGGTGGTGTCGCCGTTGGCGCTCTGCACCGAGACGTGCCCGTCGACGCCGCTGACGGTGGCGTGGGCCGACACGGTGCCGACCTTGACCTCGACCTCGGCCGGGACGGTCACCGTCACGCCGGCGATCCGCTTGCGCTTGAGGGAGCCGAAGAAGCTCTTCACCGAGCCGACCGACTTGAGCCAGTCGCC
This sequence comes from Kitasatospora sp. NPDC091335, assembly GCF_044757205.1. Lineage (NCBI taxonomy): Bacteria > Bacillati > Actinomycetota > Actinomycetes > Kitasatosporales > Streptomycetaceae > Kitasatospora > Kitasatospora sp. NPDC091335. Next base: position 336,399 of record NZ_JBIVUM010000004.1, read on the forward strand.
GAACTCGCCCCAGCTGTTGATGTCCTTGTAGGTGACCGTCAGGACGCCGTCCACCAGGGTCACGTGCAGCGGGTCGCCGACGAGTTCGGTGATCTCCAGGCGGGCCGGGCCCTCGGCCGCCACCACGTTCACGGTGCCCTCGATGGTCCGCACGTGCAGCGCGCGCACCGTCTCGTCGAAGGTGATCCTCTCGGGGCCGTCGACCGTCCACTGGCTCATCTCTGCCGCCTCCCTCGTCGATCGCGATGTATCGCGTTCTCTTTTAAAGACGATATATCGCGTGCTGGCAGAGTCAAGCGTGTTCACCCCCGTCCCGACCCCGATCCGACCCCGATCCGTCCCCGAGGTCTCCCCTACGGGGGGCGTTCGGAACGGCGCCCGAACATGCGCGGGGCCCGGGAGGCGGTTGCCTCCCGGGCCCTCGGCGGGCGTCACCCGGTCACTCGTCGTCCTCGTCGTCGAGCCGCGCGAGCCAGGTGGCCAGCCGCTCGACCGGGACCTCGAAGTCCGGGTTGAGGTCGACGAACGTGCGCAGCTGCTCGGCCAGCCACCCGAAGGTGACCTCCTCCTCGCCGCGCCGGTTCTCCAGCTCCTCGATGCCACGGTCGGTGAAGTACACGGTTCGCTCCGGTCCGGTGGGGATTGACCTGGTCAGGATAGTCCGGTCAGCTTGCCCGCCAGGTGCTGACGGTGACCTTGGCGGCCCCGGAGACCGGGTCGGCCTGCTCGATCGCCGCGATGGCGACGTTGCGGGTGACCCGGTCGCGGACGCACAGCAGGCGGCCCGGCGCGGCCCGGTTGAACGAGAGGTCGGTGTCCGGCCTGGAGTCGATCGCGGCGGCGCACTCCTCGGCGGTGACGGCCGGTTCGGTGATCACCGCGAAGTCCGACTTGTCGTCGCCGTAGCTGGTGAAGGAGTTGGCCCGGCTGCCGCCGGTGCCGCCGGCGTTGATCACCCCGAGGCCCCACTTGAGGTCGGTGGAGCGGGGCACCACGGTGCCGGAGTCCAGGTCGATCCGGTACGCGTCGGAGGAGTACTCGGCGCTGGGGATCGCCAGCGACTTCTTGTCCAGCATCGCGGAGTAGCCGGCCGGGCGGGCCGGGGCCGAGACGGTGCTCTGCCCGGACTTCGAGGGCGCGGCCGTCACCGGGGCGGCGGAGGGGGTGGCGGAGGGGGAGGCGCTCGGGGAGGCGCTCGGCTTCGTCGGCTCCTGGCTCCGGGACACGGTGGCCGCGGCGGCCGGCTTGTCGTCCGCCTTGCCCAGCTTCTTCATCAGCACCACGCCGCCCGCGGTGCCGCCGACCGCCATCACCAGCGCGACGGTGAGCAACACCTTCCAGGACACCCCGCCCCTGCGTGCGGGCTCCGGTGCGGGCGCCGGGTCGGAGCTCACCACCGGGCCGGGCGGCGGGGTGTCGTAGGACGGCGGCTCCGGCTGGAGCCGGACGGTCGGCCGGGTGGGCGGCACCGGCGCGGCCGGGGCGCCGGTGGGCGGCTGCGGCGCGGCGTACGAGCCGATCGGCGGCGGCCCGAAGCCGGGCGGGGGCGTCACCGGCTGCCGCGGCGGGTGCACCGCGGTCGCCGGGTGGGTCGGCGCGGTGGCCGGCGGCGGGGGAGCGGCCGGCATCGCGGGCAGCGGGGTGGGCGGGGTCGAGGGCGCGGCCGGCAGCGGGGTCGGCGGCGTCCTGGGCAGGTCCGAGCGACGGGTGATCTCGGTGTTGACCTCGCGGGGCAGCCAGTCCTCGCCGAACCGCAGCTGGCCGCCGACCTCCGGGTGGCTGCGGGCGATCCGGATGATCTCGGCGGGCGTGGGGCGGTCCTCGGGGGACTTCGCCAGGCAGCGCTGGATCAGTTCGCGCAGGTCCGCGGGGACGGCCGTGAGGTCCGCCTCCTCGTGCACCACCCGGTAGAGCACCGCGGTGTCCGGGCCGTCGCCGAACGGCGCGGTGGCGCCGGCCACGTACGCGGCCAGGGCGCCGAGCGCGAAGACGTCGGTGGCCGGGGTGATCGCGCGGCCCTGGGCCTGCTCGGGGGACATGAAGGCGGGGGAGCCGATCCGGTAGCCGGTGCCGGTCAGCGCGGTGGCGTCGGCGGCCCTGGCGATGCCGAAGTCGATCACCCGCGGGCCGTCCCCGGCGACCAGCACGTTGGCGGGCTTGAGGTCGCGGTGGACCACCTCGACGCTGTGGATCGCCTGGAGGGCCTCGGCGATGCCGCCCATCAGCAGCAGCACGGTGCGCACCGGCAGCGCGCCGTTCTCGCGCACCACCTGCTGGAGGGACGGGCCGGGGACGTACGCGGTGACCAGCCAGGGGGCGTCGCCGTCCAGGCCGCCGGAGTCGATCACCTGCGCGGTGTAGAGCCCGTGGATGCGCTGGGCGTTGCTGACCTCCTGGGCGAAGCGGCGGCGGAACTCGCCGTCCTCGGCGAACTCGGGGCGCACCACCTTGAGCGCGACCGGGCGCCCGCCCGGGGTGTAGGACAGGTAGACCCGGCCCATGCCGCCGGCGCCCAGCCGGGCGAACAGCCGGTAGCCGCCGACCTCCCTGGGGTCGTCCGGAAGGAGCGGCTGGAAGACCGGCGGGAGCTTGCCGGCGTCCCGAGGCGTGTCGGCGGTCATGTGGTGATCCCCCTGGGAGAGCGGTGAGGCGGTACGGCCGCGGCGGCCCGGTGCGATGACGGGCACCGGGGGTCGCCGAGCGGCGAGGCATAACCTATCGATCCGTCAGGAGCCCGTGCACCGCGGTGCGGTTTTGGTTGCAGAGCTGGGACCTGGGCCCGGCGGCGCGGTGGACCGCGAACGCCCGCGGCCCCGCACTCCCGGTGGGGAGTGCGGGGCCGCGGGCGTTCGGACCGTGGGGGTCTCGGCGCGTCAGAGCGCGAAGACCTCCTCGACCAGTGCCTGCTGCTCGGCGATGTGCCGCTTGGCCGAGCCGACCGCCGGGGACGAGGCCGCCGTGCGGGCGACGCGGCGCAGCCGGGAGTCGCCGCCGCTGCGGCCGATGACGACCTGGAGGTGGTCGACCAGGTTCATCGCGATGAACGGCCAGGCGCCCTGGTTGGCCGGCTCCTCCTGGGCCCAGACGAACTGGACGTCGTCGCCGTAGCGGGCCAGCTCCTCCTGGAGCTCGGCCACCGGCAGCGGGTAGAGCCGCTCGACCCGGACGATCGCGGTGTCGGTGACGCCGCGCTCGGTGCGGGCCGCCTCCAGGTCGTAGTAGAACTTGCCGGCGGTGATGACCACCTTGCGCACCTGCGCCGGGTCGACGGTGGAGTCGCCGATGACCGGGCGGAACGAGCCGGACAGGAACTCCTCGGTCGCACTCGCCGCGGCCTTCAGACGCAGCATCGACTTCGGGGTGAAGACGACCAGCGGCTTGTGGTGCGGATTGTGCGCCTGCCAGCGCAGCAGGTGGAAGTAGTTCGACGGCAGGGTCGGCATGGCGACCGTCATGTTGTTCTGCGCGCACAGCTGGAGGAAGCGCTCCGGGCGGGCGGACGAGTGGTCCGGGCCCTGGCCCTCGTAGCCGTGCGGCAGCAGCAGGGTGATGCCGGAGTGCTGGCCCCACTTCTGCTCGGAGGACGCGATGTACTCGTCCACCATGGTCTGCGAGCCGTTGACGAAGTCGCCGAACTGCGCCTCCCACATGACCAGCGCGTTCGGGCGGGTCAGCGAGTAGCCGTACTCGAAGCCCATGGCCGCGTACTCCGACAGCAGGCTGTCGTAGACGGTGTAGCGGGCCTGGTCCTCGGTGAGGTACTGGAGCGGGGTGTAGTCCTCGCCGGTCTTGCGGTCGATCAGGACGGCGTGCCGCTGGCCGAAGGTGCCTCGGCGGCTGTCCTGGCCGGCCAGGCGGACCGGGTGGCCCTCCATGAGCAGCGAGCCGATGGCGAGGGTCTCGCCCATCGCCCAGTCGATGGTGTTGTCCTCGACCGAGCCGGCGCGGCGCTGCAGCTGCGGCAGCAGACGCGGGTGGACGGTCAGCCAGTCCGGGTGGTTGACCTGGGAGGCGGCGATCCGCTTGACCATCTCCTGGGAGATGCCGGTCCTGATGGAGACCGGGAAGTCGGCGACCGGCTTGCCGGCGGTGGCGTCGGCCGGCGCCTGGGCCGCGTCGCGGACCTCGGCGAAGACCTTCTCCAGCTGGCCCTGGAAGTCCTGGAGCGCCTGCTCCGCCTCTTCCATGGTGATGTCGCCGCGACCGATCAGGCCCTCGGTGTACAGCTTGCGCACCGAGCGCTTCTTGTCGATCAGGTCGTACATCAGCGGCTGGGTGAACGACGGGTTGTCGGCCTCGTTGTGACCGCGGCGGCGGTAGCAGATGAGGTCGATCACCACGTCCTTGTGGAACTCCTGGCGGAACTCGAAGGCGAGCCGCGCGATGCGGACCACGGCCTCCGGGTCGTCGCCGTTCACGTGGAAGATCGGGGCCTCGATCATGCGGGCCACGTCGGTGCAGTACATCGAGGAGCGCGAGGACGCCGGGGCGGCGGTGAAGCCGACCTGGTTGTTCACCACGACGTGCACGGTGCCGCCGGTGCGGTAGCCGCGCAGCTGCGACATGTTCAGGGTCTCCGCGACGACGCCCTGGCCGGCGAAGGCCGCGTCGCCGTGGATCTGGATCGGCAGCACCGGGAAGGTGGTGCCGCCCTGGTCCAGGATGTCCTGCTTGGCGCGGGCGATGCCCTCGACGACCGGGTCCACGGCCTCCAGGTGGGAGGGGTTCGCGGCGAGCGAGACCTTGATGGTCTCGCCGTCCAGGCCGGTGAAGGTGCCCTCGGCGCCCAGGTGGTACTTGACGTCGCCGGAGCCGTGCATCGACTTCGGGTCGAGGTTGCCCTCGAACTCGCCGAAGATCTTGCCGTACGGCTTGCCGACGATGTTGGCCAGCACGTTCAGCCGGCCGCGGTGGGCCATGCCGATGACGGCCTCGTCGATGCGGTGCTCGGCGGCGGCGTCGATGGTCGCGTCCAGCAGCGCGATCAGCGACTCACCGCCCTCCAGCGAGAAGCGCTTCTGCCCGACGTACTTGGTCTGCAGGAACGTCTCGAAGGCCTCGGCCGAGTTCAGCCGGCGCAGGATCCGCAGCTGCTCCTCGCGCTCGGGCTTCGAGTACGGCTTCTCCAGGCGCTCCTGCAGCCACTTGCGCTGCTTCGGGTCCTGGATGTGCATGTACTCGATGCCGACGGTGCGGCAGTAGGTGTTGCGCAGCAGGCCGAGGATGTCGCGGAGCTTCATCATCTTCTGGCCGCCGAAGCCGCCGACCGCGAACTCGCGCTCCAGGTCCCACAGGGTGAGGCCGTGGGTGGTGACGTCGAGGTCGGGGTGCTTGCGCTGCTTGTACTCCAGCGGGTCGGTGTCGGCCATCAGGTGACCGCGGACCCGGTAGGAGTGGATCAGCTCCATGACGCGCGCGGTCTTGTTGACCTCGTCGTCGTGGGTGGTGGCGACGTCGGTGGCCCAGCGGACCGGCTCGTACGGGATCCGCAGCGACTCGAAGATCTCGTCGTAGAAGCCGTTCTCGCCGAGCAGCAGACGGTGGATCTCGCGCAGGAACTCGCCGGACGCCGCGCCCTGGATGACGCGGTGGTCGTAGGTCGAGGTCAGCGTCATGATCTTGGAGACGCCCAGGCGGGACAGGGTCTCCGGGGCGGAGCCCTGGAACTCGGCCGGGTACTCCATGGCGCCGACGCCGACGATGGTGCCCTGGTTCTGCATCAGGCGCGGCACGGAGTGCACGGTGCCGATGCCGCCGGGGTTGGTCAGCGAGACCGTGACGCCGGTGAAGTCGTCCATGGTCAGCTTGTTGGCGCGGGCCCGGCGGACGATGTCCTCGTAGGCCTGCCAGAAGCCGAAGAAGTCGAGCGTCTCGGCCTTCTTGATGGCCGCGACGACCAGCTGGCGGTCGCCGTTCGGCTTGACCAGGTCGATGGCCAGGCCGAGGTTGACGTGCTCCGGCTTGACCAGGAAGGCCTTGCCGTCCTCCACCTTGTAGCTGTAGTTCATGCCCGGGGCGGCCTTGATGGCCTGGACCAGGGCGTAGCCGATCAGGTGGGTGAAGGAGACCTTGCCGCCGCGGGCGCGCTGGAGGTGGTTGTTGATGACGATGCGGTTGTCGATCAACAGCTTCGCCGGCACGGCGCGGACCGAGGTCGCGGTCGGCACCTCCAGCGAGGCGTCCATGTTGGTGGCGACGGCCTTCGCCGGGCCGCGCAGCTGGACCAGCTCGGGGCCGGCAGCCGCGGCGGGCGCGGCCGGCGCCGGGGCGGCGGCCTTCGGGGCCGGGGGCGCGGCGGGCGCGGCGGCGAGCGGAGCCGGAGCGGCGGCCGGGGCCTGGGCGGCCGGAGCCGCCGGGGCGGCGGGCGCGGCCGGAGCAGCAGCGGCGGGCGCGGGGGCAGCGGCAGGGGTCGGCGTGGGGCCGGCCTGGGTCGCGGCCTGGGTCACTGGGGTCACCTCGGTACCGGGCTTGTAGTCGGCGAAAAAGTCCCACCAGGCTCGGTCGACCGAGTTCGGGTCCTGGAGGTACTGCTGGTAGATCTCGTCGACGAGCCACTCATTGGGGCCGAAGCCAGTGGAGCTTGCCGAGCTGTTGGGGGTTTCAGGGGACTGTGGCGACACGGCGGCAACCGCCCTCTTCCGCTTCCTTTTGGGATGTTTGGACAGCGGGGATTAAGGCTACGCCCCTGACCAGTGATCGCGCAGTCCCCGGGGCCCAGGCGTCGCCCAGATCACAGTGCTGACCTGCACTTTGGCTGAAAAAGTGCGTTAGAAAGCCGTATCTGCGGGGAACCGATCAGCCCTGAACAGAGCCTATACCTGGACCAAACCGGACAAAAAACCGGCCTGAATTTCTAGTGATCTTCGTAGGCCTCTGTGTCGGATCTGTGACAAATGTCCCGGCCGTCGCCCTGGCGCCGCCCGGGCAGTCTGACCTCGATCCGGCAGCCGCGCGGGGACTCGGCCACCGCGATCCGCCCGCCGTGCAGGTCCACGGCCCAGCGGGCGATGGCGAGGCCCAGCCCGGTGCCGCCGTCCGCACCCGGTCCCGCGGCGGTCGCCGTGCCGCTGCGGCTGAACCGCTCGAAGACCCGGGTGCGGTCGGCCGGCGGGATGCCGGGGCCCTCGTCCTCGACCTCCAGCAGCAGGCCGCCCTCCCCGTCATCGGGCCTCGCCCGTACCGTCACGGTGCCGCCAGGCGGGGAGTGCTTGCAGGCGTTGTCGACCAGGTTGGCGACCACCTGGTGGAGCCGCTCCGGGTCCGCCACGCCGGTCAGGCCGGTCGGGCTGACCTCCAGGGCCAGCCGGACGTCCCCGCGCCGGGAGAAGGCACCGCCGGCCGTCGCGCCGTCCACGGTCACCCCGCGCAGCACGCCGTCCAGGAACTCGCGCACCTCGAAGGTGCGGGCGTCCAGGGCGACCACGCCGTCGTCGATCTTGGAGAGGTCGAGCAGGTGGGTGACCAGGCGGCCGAGCCGCTCGGTCTGCTCCAGCGCCGCCCCCAGGGTCGCCGGATTGGGCTGGACGACCCCGTCCACCACGTTCTCCAGGACGGCGCGCAGCGCGGCGATCGGCGTGCGCAGCTCGTGCGAGACGTTGGCGACCAGCTCGCGGCGGTGCCGGTCGGCGGCCTGGAGGTCGGCGGCCATCGCGTTGAAGGCGGCGGCCAGTTCGCCGATCTCGTCGCGGGAGTTCACCTCGACCCGGCGGCTGTAGTCGCCGGAGGCCATCGCGCGGGCGGCGGCCGTCATCTCGCGCAGCGGGGAGGCCAGTCCGTGCGCGAGGAACTGCATGAAGAGCAGCGAGGCGATCATGGAGAAGACCATGATGATCCGGATCTGGGTCTCGGACCGGATCGCCACGACCACCATCCCGGTGGCCAGGAACACGGAGACGATCACGAGCAGGGCGAGCTTGCCCTTGATCGAGCGGACCGGGTCGAGCGGCCGGACGTCGGCCCAGACCCGGTGGGCGGCGCGGGCGGCCAGGTTCTGCGGCCGCGCGCCGTCGGATTCCCCGTTGCGTTGCTGTGGAAAGGTCATTGGTCCCTGTAGTCCCCGCGTGGTGGCGCGGCGTCGTCCCGGACACGGGCCCCCCGGCGGCCCGTCGTCCGTGCGGCGCCGTCAGGAGAGCGGAGCCTCCAGCGCGTAGCCGACGCCGTGGACGGTGCGGATCCAGCTGGCGCCGATCTTCCGGCGCAGTGCCTTGACGTGGCTGTCCACGGTGCGGGTGCCGGAGGCGTCGGTCCAGTCCCAGACCTCGGCCAGCAGCTGCTCACGGGTGAGCACCGCGCGCGGCTGGGCGGCCAGGCAGGCGAGCAGGTCGAACTCGGTCGGCGTCAGGTGGACGTCGCCCGAGGCCAGCCGGACCCGGCGCTGCACGTGGTCGATCTCCAGCTCGCCGAAGCGCAGGCTGCCCAGGGCCGGTGTGCGGGCGGCCTGCTGGGCGCGCTCGACGCGGCGCAGCAGGACGTTGACGCGGGCGGCCAGTTCGCGCATCGAGAACGGCTTGGTCATGTAGTCGTCCGCGCCGACGCCGAGGCCGACCAGCAGGTCCGTCTCGTCGTCGCGGGCGGTCAGCATCAGCACCGGCACCGGGCGCTGGGCCTGGATCCGGCGGCACACTTCGAGGCCGTCGAAGCCGGGCAGCATGATGTCGAGGACCACCAGGTCCGGCTGCCAGGTGTGGAAGCCGTCGACCGCGCCGGGGCCGTCGTGGGCCACGGCGACCTTGAATCCCTCGGCGCCCAGCCGGGCGGCGATCGACTCGGCGATCGTGGGCTCGTCCTCCACCACCAGGACTCTGCGCTGGCTGCTCACAGTGCCACCGGTGTTGTGGTTGTCCTGCTGAATCTCTGTCACGGTCACGCCACCGCCCCCAGGGCTGCGGGCCGGCCATCTGTGGGGATGGCGGGCTCCGCTCGTAGTCTTGTTCCGTCGTGGACTGTGCCGGGTCCGCCGTCCCGCCGCGCGATCGGGAGCCGAGGACGGATGGTCGGCCGCCCATGTCTCCCGCGCACTTCGCAGCGTACGGACAGTGGATGCTTCCCGGCAGGTGGACCGGACGTTTCCGGCCCGTGGGCCGGCTGTCGGGCCGCCCTCGGACCCACTGCACGAGTGGGCACGGGCCGATACCTTACCCGGCGAATTTTCACCGCGTAACGGTACGTATGCACTCCAGTTGACGCCAAGTCGCCGGTCAGAGGCCCTGCTGTCGCGTTAATGGAGAGAAGGTCTGGACCAATGCCGGGAATCCGGCGGCCCGCCGCGGCGGCGGTCTTCACGGGCTTTTCCCAGGTGCCTCTCAGAACCTCGACGTACGGTGACCGCGACGACACCCGACCGGGCGGAATCCGCAGTGCGGGCCGGTACGTTGGACACCTGGCGGGAGTCGGTGGCTGCGGCGTGGAGCGGAGGCGGCATGGCTGGTCCGGGGCGGGGTGCCGACGGGTTCGGGACCATGGGAGCGCCGTACGGAATGCTCCGTCTCGGCCTGCGCGCCGGTGTCGTGGAGTGGCTGCTGGAACGGATGCCGACACCCCGGCGGACGCCCTTCACGCTCGGATATCTCGCCGTCGTGGGAGCCACCACGACCTTCGCCAGGCTCGCCGATCCGGAACTCGTGCAGCGGTTGCAGGAGGCCTCCAGTTCGGACGGGCACAACCTCCTCCAGCATCCTTTGCGTGCGCTCGTGCTGAGCGGATTCTGGGTGGCCGGCGAGGTGTGGATGCCGTACCTGTGGGGATTCGCCGTCACCCTCGCGCCGCTGGAACGCAGGGTCGGGCCGGCCCGGGCGGCGGCGGTGTTCGCCGCCGGGCACGTCGCGGCGACGCTGCTCTCCCAGGGGGTGGTGATCACCGCGGTGGAGACCGGGCGGATGGCGCCCGAGGCGATGGACTACCTGGACATCGGGGTCAGCTACGGCGTGCTCGCCTGCCTGGGCGCGCTGGCCGGGCTGCTCTCCTGGCGCGGGCGGCTGCTCGCGCTGGGCGGCGCCGGGCTGATGATCGCCGAGCAGATCGCCACCGACAAGGACGTGATCACCGGAGTGGGGCACCCGGCCGCGGTGCTCACCGGGGTCGCGCTGTGGCGCTGGCTGCGCCGGATCGAGCGGCGTCCGCCCCGGCCGCGTCCGGCCGCCGTGACGGCGGCCGCCCCCGCGGCCGGCGGTGCTTCCGCGCGGGTGCGGCCGGCGCGTTGACGCCGCCGCCCGGGCGGGGCCTCCCCGGGGCCGGAGCGTTCACTTCAGGCTCCCTTAAGGCGCGGTCGGTGCTTTCGGTGCTCTTTTGACGGAGCCGGAAGCGGTGCTTCCCGTGCCGAATCGTGTTCGCTCACAGCGAACTGGACGCCGGGAACATCCGGCGCCCGCGAAGCCTTAGTCAGGTCGACTCAACTTCACTGACCGGGGAGAGATCATGGCATCGACGTCCACACCGCTCACCCTGCCCGTACTGCCGCTGGACGACGAGGTCGTCCTGCCGGGCATGGTCGTCCCGCTGGACCTGAAGGACTCCGAGGTGCGCGCCGCGGTCGAGGCCGCCCGCGCGGCGGCCACCGGCTCCGGCAAGCCGCAGGTCCTGCTGGTCCCGCGGATGGACGGCTCGTACGCGGCGGCCGGCACGCTGGCCACCGTGGAGCAGGTCGGCCGGCTGGCCGACGGCGAGCCCGCCGCGTTGGTGCGGGCCGTGCGCCGGGTCAGGATCGGCGTCGGCACCACAGGCCCCGGCGCCGCCCTCTGGGTGGAGACCACGCCCTTCGAGGAGTCCTCGGCCGGGACACCGGTGGCCGGGCGGGCCGCCGAACTGGTCAAGGAGTACAAGGCGCTGTCCACCCAGTGGCTGCGCAGGCGCGGCGCCTGGCAGGTGGTCGACCGGGTGGACCGGATCGAGGGCGTCGGCGAGCTCGCCGACAACATCGGCTACGCCCCCTTCGTCACCCCCGAGCAGAAGCTCAGGGTGCTGCTGGAGGCCGACCAGGTCGCCCGCCTGGAGTACGCGCTGGCCCTGCTGCGCGACCACCTCGCCGAGGAGGAGGTCAACGACACCATCCGCAAGGACGTCGAGGAGGGCGTGGCCAAGCAGCAGAAGGAGTTCCTGCTCCGCCGTCAGCTGGAGGCCGTCCGCAAGGAACTGGCCGAGCTGAACGGCGAACCGGCCGACGAGGAGGGCGACTACCGCGCCCGGGTCGAGGCCGCCGACCTCCCCGCGGGCGTCCGCGAGGCGGCGCTCAAGGAGGTCGACAAGCTGGAGCGCGCCTCCGACCAGTCGCCCGAGGGCTCCTGGATCCGCACCTGGCTGGACACCGTCCTGGAGCTGCCCTGGAACGAGCGCACCGAGGACGCCTACGACATCGCCGGCGCCCGCGCGGTGCTGGACGCCGACCACGCCGGCCTGACCGACGTGAAGGAGCGGATCGTCGAGTACCTGGCCGTCCGCAAGCGCCGCTCGGACCAGGGGCTCGGGGCGGTCGGCGGCCGCCGGGGAGGCGCGGTGCTCGCCCTGGTCGGCCCGCCCGGCGTCGGCAAGACCTCGCTCGGCGAGTCGGTGGCCCGTGCCATGGGCCGCGAGTTCGTCCGGGTCTCGCTCGGCGGCGTCCGGGACGAGGCGGAGATCCGCGGCCACCGGCGCACCTACGTCGGCGCGCTGCCGGGCCGGCTGGTCCGGGCGATCAAGGAGGCCGGCTCGATGAACCCGGTCGTCCTGCTGGACGAGATCGACAAGGTCGGCTCCGACTACCGGGGCGACCCGGCCGCCGCCCTGCTGGAGGTGCTGGACCCGGCACAGAACCACACCTTCAGGGACCACTACCTGGAGGTCGAACTCGACCTCTCCGACGTCGTCTTCCTCGCCACCGCCAACGTGCTGGAGGCCATCCCCGAGCCGCTGCTCGACCGGATGGAGCTGGTCCGGCTGGACGGCTACACCGAGGACGAGAAGGTCGTCATCGCCCGCGACCACCTGCTCCCGCGCCAGCTGGAGAAGGCCGGCCTCGACGCCGGGCAGGTCGGCGTCGACGAGGAGGCGCTGCGCCGGCTCGCGGGGGAGTACACCCGCGAGGCGGGCGTCCGGAACCTGGAGCGCTCGATCGCCCGGGTGCTGCGCAAGATCGCCGCCCAGGCCGAGCTGGGCGAGCGCGAACTGCCCGCCGCGGTCGGCGCGGAGGACCTGCGCGCCCTGATCGGCCGGCCGCACCACGTGCCGGAGTCCGCCCAGGAGCCGGCCGAGCGCCGCACCGCCGTCCCGGGCGTGGCCACCGGCCTCGCGGTGACCGGCGCCGGCGGCGACGTGCTCTACATCGAGGCCTCGCTGGCCGACGCCGAGACCGGCGGCAGCGGGCTGACCCTCACCGGGCAACTGGGCGACGTGATGAAGGAGTCCGCGCACATCGCGCTCTCCTACCTGCGCTCGCGCGGCGCCGAGCTGGAGCTGCCGGTCACCTCGCTGCGCGACCGCGGCGTGCACCTGCACGTCCCGGCCGGGGCCGTCCCCAAGGACGGGCCGAGCGCCGGCATCACCATGACCACGGCGCTGGCCTCGCTGCTCTCCGGCCGCAAGGTGCGCACCGACGTGGCGATGACGGGCGAGGTGTCGCTGACCGGGCGGGTGCTGCCGATCGGCGGGGTGAAGCAGAAGCTGCTCGCCGCGGACCGGGCCGGGATCACCACGGTGGTCATCCCCAAGCGCAACGAGGCCGACCTGGACGACGTCCCGGCCGAGGTGCTGGAGCGGTTCACCGTCCACCCGGTGGCGGACGTGCGGGAGGTGCTGGAGCTGGCCCTGGAGCCGGCCACGGCCGCGGTGCTGGTGGCCGCCTGACCGGTGCCCCGGCCGTCCGACCGGTGCCCTGGGCGCCGGATGGGCGGCCAGGGCACCACCGGCGATCTGGAGGGCCGACGGCATCCCCGCGTGCGAGACTGCGGAGATGCCGTCCCCCACGCAGCGCGCCCTGGCCCGGGTGCCCGACCGGCTGCGCCCCTTCCTGGTGCGGCACCGCCGGCTGGTGAAGTTCCTGCTGGTCGGGAGCGGCTGCTTCGCGCTCACCACGGTGATCGACTTCGAGCTCAAGCTCACCGTGCTGGCGGGCAAACCGGTGGTCGCCCTGACCATCGCGACCGTGATCGGCACCGTCGTCTCGTACGTGCTGAACCGCCGCTGGGCCTTCCGGGCCGACGGCCGGCCGCGCGAGGTGCTGATGTTCGTCCTGGTCAGCGCGGTGGCGATCGCCGTCAACGACCTTCCGCTGGTGGCCTCGCGCTACCTGCTGGACCTGCGCGAGCCGTACACCAGCCCCTTCCGGCAGGAGGTCGCCGACTTCCTCAGCGGGATGGTCGTCGGCACCTTCGTGGCGATGCTGTTCCGCTACTGGGCGATGCGGCGGTGGGTCTTCGTCCCGCTCGCCGGGCCCGCCCTGGCGGCGGCGGTGCCCCAGGAGCCCGGTCACGCGGCACCCGAGCTGCCACGGGACGTGCCGTGAAGGGGACGGGGTGAGCCTCATGCGCGAGCCGGACGCGGTCCGGACCGGGCCCGCCAGCCAGCAGGGGATGCGCCGGGCCAACCTGGCCCTGGTGCTCGGGATGATCGCGAGCGGCCCGCGCTCGCGCGCCGAGGTGGCCGCCGGGACGGGGCTGACCAGGGCCGCCGTCTCCTCCCTCGCCGAACAGCTGATCACCGCGGGCCTGGTGGTCGAGGAGGGCCCCGCCACGCCCAGCGGCAAGGTCGGCCGCCCGGGCACCGCGCTCGGCCTCAACCCGGCCGGGCCCTGCGGCCTCGGCGCCGAGATCGGGGTGCGGCACCTGGGCGCCTGCGTGGTCGACCTGCGCGGGGAGGTCCGCGCCTGGCGGCGCCGGGAGGTCTCCAACCACGACCGCGAGCCCGCCGCCGTCATGGCGGACCTCGCCCACCTGCTGAGCGGGGCCGTCACCGAGGCGGGGCTGAGCCCGGCCGGGCTCACCCTGGCCGTGCCCGGGCTGGTCGGCGGCACCGACGGAGTGCTCCGGCGGGCCGCGAACCTGGGCTGGCAGGACGTCCCGCTGGCCGCGGGACTGCGCCCGGCGCTGCGGGCGGCCGGGGGCGGCCTGGCCGGGCTGCCGATCGAGGCGGACAACGAGGCCAACCTCGGCGGCCTGGCCGAGCGCTGGCTGGGCGCGGGCCCGGAGGACTTCCTGTACGTCTCCGCCGAGGCCGGGGTCGGCGCGGCGATCGTGGTCGGCGGCCGGCTGCTGCGCGGGGCGGGCGGCTTCGCCGGCGAGTTCGGCCACGTGCCGGTCCACCCCGGAGGGCCCCGCTGCGCCTGCGGGGCGGCCGGCTGCCTGGAGCAGTACGCGGGCGAGGCGGCGGTGCTGCGGGCGGCCGGTCTGGCCGGCGCCCGGGGCGACTGGGTGAAGCTGCTCGCCGACCGCGCCGGGGCCGGGAACGCGGCGGCCAGGGCGGCACTGGCCGGGGCCGGCACGGCGCTCGGCACCGCGGCCGCCGGCGCGGTGAACCTGCTGGACCCGGCGGAGGTGGTGCTGGGCGGCGGCTACGCCAGGCTGGCGCCCTGGCTGCTGCCCGCGATGCGGGCCGAGCTGGCCGCCAGGGTGACGGTGCGGCCGTGGTCCGACGACCGGCTGACCGTTTCCCGGCTGGGCCGCCGGGGCCCGCTGCTGGGTGCGGCGGTGCGGGTCGTCCGGGCCGTCGTCGCCGAGCCGGGGCCGTTCACGGCGGCGTGACGGCCTGACTGCCTGACTGCCTGACGGTTTGAGGGCGGGACGGCGGGACGGCCGGGGGACGGGCCCTCGGACGCCCGGGACGGGCCCGGACGGGCCGCACAGGCACACCCCGGACGCGCCGAGCCCCCGGCCGCGGTGGCCGGGGGCTCGGCGGAGTCGGGTACGGGGCGGCTCAGGCCTCGACGGCGGCCGGCGCGTCACCCTCGGAACGCCCGCGCCGCAGCACGGCCAGCAGGGCGATGCCGATGCCGACCAGTGCCCAGACCACCATGACCAGGATCGGCAGCCCCAGGTTGGTGGAGCCGAAGTAGGCGATCGACTTGGTGGCGGTGGTGCCGGCGCCGTTGGGGATCCACGAGCCGATGGCCCGCCAGAACGGCGGCGTCATCGGCGCCGGGTAGACCCCGCCCGCGCTCGGGTTGCCGAGCACCACGAAGATCAGCACCGCGACGCCGATGCCGAGGATGTCGAACAGGCACTGGAGCGCCATGGTGAAGGCGCCGACGGTGAACACCACCAGGGCGCCGATGGCGCTGAGGCCGAGGACCGAGCCGGGCAGCGCGTCCAGCACCGGTCCGGCGATCACCGTGCCGAGCAGGCCGGCTCCGATCGAGTAGACCGCGAGGACGCCGAGGCGGATCAGCAGACGGTGGGTGTTGGCCGGCTTGGAGCCCGCGCTGATGCCCAGGATCGAGGCGACCAGGTAGCCGCCGACGCACCAGCCGATGACCAGGTAGAACGCGGAGAGGCCGTTGTTGTCGCCCTTGGCGAGCGGCACCACGTCCTGGACCTTGACGGTCCGGCCCTGGCTCTGGTCGATCGCGGTGGTGATGCTCTCGGCGGCCTTGGCGGCGGCGGTGCCGCGGGCGTTGCCGACCAGCAGGGTGTCCTGGGTGGAGGCCGGGTCCACGACCAGCGCGGCGTAGAGCTTCTGGTCCTTGATCAGCTGGGTCGCCGTCTCGGCGTCCGGCGCGGTGCTGGCCCGGACGGCGTCGTTCGGCACCGCCTCCAGCGCGCCGACCAGCTTGGGGGCGACCTGCGGCGGGGCGACCACCGCGATGGAGAGGTTCTGCGGGGCGGGCTTGTGCAGCGCCCCGATGTAGGAGGTGATGAAGCCGAGCTGGAGCAGCAGCACGCCGAACACGAGCAGTGCCGCGCGCGGGGTGACCGCGCCCTTCAGTTCGGCGACGAAACCCTGCCCCGGGGCTGCCATCCACATCTCCTTGCGTAATGGGGAAAAACGGTACTTCCAGAACCGATACTTCATACCATGAACTAGTTGGCTTGTCGCACCTCCCGCGCCGCACCGGGCTCGGCGCCGCTGCGCGATACTGGCGCGGTGAGTGACGAAGAAGCCCTGGTGGCGGTGGAGCGCGAGGTCGCGCTGATGTTCCGGCGGGGCCGGGCCAGAGTGGCGGAACTCTCACGGCGGGTGCACCCGGGGCTGGAGGGCATGGCGTACAGCCTGCTCGCCTACATCGAGCAGGCGGGGCCGGTGCGGGTGACCGACGTCGGCGTGCACTTCGCGATCGGCAAGGCGACGGTGAGCCGGCAGGTCCGGACGCTGGAGGAGCTGGGCCTGGTCGCCAGGGAGACGGACCCGCTGGACCGCAGGGCCGCGCTGGTGTCGCTCACCGAGGACGGGCGGCGGCGCTACCTGGCCGCGCGGGGCGTCCGGTTGCGGCGGGTGCGCGAGGTGATGGGCGGCTGGTCGCCGGAGGACGTGGCCCGCTTCGCGGAGCTGCTGCACCGCTTCAACGACGTCCTGGAGGAGCCGGCGGCCGAGTGACCGGGAGGTCGCCGGCGAGGCGACCGCGGCCCGTGGGTGCGGTCTTTACTTCCCCTTGAAGAAAGTTGCCTAACTCAACCATTCAGCTTATGGTTGCTTACGGCAACGAACTTTCATGATCCGCGTATCCCGCGCGCCCCGCCGAAGGACCCAGATGACCGTGACCACCGAGGCCGCGAGCGGAACCGCCGCCGCGACCGACAGTCAACAGATGACGCACCGACAGGTGATGGAGGCGCTCTCCGGCCTGCTGCTCGGCCTCTTCGTGGCCGTGCTCTCCTCGACCGTCGTCTCCAACGCCCTGCCGCACATCCTGGCCGACCTGCACGGCGGCCAGTCCGCGTACACCTGGGTGATCACCGCGTCGCTGCTCACCCTCACCGCCTCCACCCCGATCTGGGGCAAGCTCTCCGACCTCGTCAGCAAGAAGCTGCTGCTCCAGATCGCCCTGCTGATCTACATCGGCACCTCGGCGCTGGCCGGCCTCTCGCAGAACACCGGCGAGCTGATCGCCTGTCGCGCGCTCCAGGGCATCGGCGCCGGCGGTGTCGTGGCGCTCGGCCAGATCTGCCTGGCCGCGATGGTCCCGGCGCGCGAACGCGGCCGGTACAGCGGCTACTTCGGCGCGGTCTTCGCGCTCGCCACCATCGGCGGCCCGCTGATCGGCGGCGTCATCGTGGACACCGCCTGGCTGGGCTGGCGCTGGTGCTTCTACGTGGGCATCCCGTTCGCGGTGGTCGCGATCCTGGTGGTGCAGCGCACCCTCAAGCTGCCGGTGGTCAAGCGCAAGGCGAAGATCGACTACCTGGGCGCGGTGGTCATCACCGCCTCGGTCAGCCTGCTGATGATCTGGATCACCCTGGCCGGCAAGAACTACGCCTGGCTGTCCTGGCAGACCGCGGCCATGGTCGGCGGCGGGGTGCTGCTGGGCGCCCTGGCCGTCGTGATCGAGCGCCGCGCCGCCGAGCCGATCATCCCGCCGAGCCTGTTCAAGTACCGCACCGTCACCCTGGCCGCGCTCGCCAGCGTGCTGGTCGGCGTCGGGATGTACGGCGCGACCACCTTCCTCAGCCAGTACTTCCAGCTGGCCCGCGCCAAGTCCCCGACCATGGCCGGCCTGATGACCCTGCCGATGATCCTCGGCCTGGCGGTCTCCTCCGCGGTGGCCGGGCGGCTGATCACCAAGTACGGCAAGTGGAAGGCCTACCTGGTCTCCGGCACCGCGCTGCTCGCGGTCGGCTTCGGCCTGCTCGGCACCGCCAGGGCCGACACCAGCTACGTGCTGCTCTCCGTCTACATGGCGATCACCGGCGTCGGGCTCGGCCTGACCAGCCAGAACCTGGTGCTCGCGGTGCAGAACACGGTGCCCAGGCACGAGCTCGGCGCGGCCAGCTCGGTGGTCACCTTCTTCCGCACCATGGGCGGCGCGATGGGCGTCTCCGCGCTCGGCGCGCTGATGTCGAACAAGGTCGGCCACTACCTGGCCGAGAACCTGGCCGCGGCGCACATTCCGGCGTCGGCCGCGGCGTCCGGCGGCGGCATCCCGGACCTGGCCAAGCTGCCGGCCCCGATCGTGCCGCTGGTGACGGACGCCTTCGGCCACGGCGTCGGCACCATCTTCCTGTGGGCCGCCCCGTTCGCGGCGCTGGCCTTCGTCACGGTGCTGTTCATCCGGGAGACGGCGCTGAAGACCGCCACGGAGGGCTGACCGGCCGGGGACTGACCGGCCGGGGACCCACGGCAGCCGGGATACGCGAACGGGCCGGGGAGTGCGGACACACTCCCCGGCCCGTCGTCCTGCGTGCGGTGGCTACCTGCCGGCGATCAGCGACAGTCCGTAGAGGACGACCGCGCCGCACAGCGCGAAGCAGACGTACGCGCCGGCCAGGGCGAGCCTGCCGCCGCCCGCGGCCGCGGTGCCGCCGTCCTCACCGGCGGCACCCGCCGCGGCCTCGCGGCGGGACAGCGCCAGGATGCCGAGCGCGAAGACGGCGACCACGGCGACGGTGACGCCGAAGCTGATCCCGGCGGTCTGGGCCAGGGCGTTCCACTTGATGTGCATGGTGAGTGCTCCTCAGCCTGCGGCGCTCAGGCCGCGACCGTGGTCGAGGCGGGGGTGGGGGCGTTCGCCGTACCGGTCGGTGCGACCTCGACCGGTGCGACCTCGACCGGGGTGACGTCGTTGACGTTGTCCGCGCCGACCGGCTGGCGGCGGGAGATCAGCCACATCGCGGCCGAGCCGGCCACCAGCACGGCGCCGACCAGGGCGATGCCCCAGTTGCCCTGCTCGGCCAGCAGGGCCGCGCCGCCGGACACCACGGCGGCGGCCGGCAGGGTCAGGCCCCAGGTGTAGACCATGCGGCGGACCAGGCTCCAGCGCAGCTCGCCCTTCGGGCCGCCGAGGCCGGCGCCCATGATGCCGCCGGAGCAGACCTGGGTGGTGGAGAGGCCGAAGCCCATGTGTGAGGAGGTCAGGATGACGGTCGCGGCGGCCGACTCGGAGGCGAAGCCCTGCGGGGGGCGGATGTCCGCCAGGCCCTTGCCCATCGAGCGGATGATCCGCCAGCCGCCCATGTAGGTGCCGAGCGCGATCGCGGCGCCGGCCGAGACGATCACCCAGACGGGGGGCAGCGCGCCGTGCGGCAGGGCGCCGACCGAGACCAGGGTGAGGGTGATGATGCCCATCGTCTTCTGGGCGTCGTTGGTGCCGTGCGCGAGCGAGATCAGCGAGGAGGAGAAGATCTGGCCGGTCTTGAAGCCCTTCTCGGTGGTCGCGGTGTCGCCCTTGCGGGTGATCGCGTAGGCCAGCTTGGTGGCACCCCAGGAGGCCAGTCCGGCGACGAACGGCGAGGCGACCGCGGGGATGAGGATCTTGGTGATCACGGTGTCGAAGTTGACGCCGTTCATGCCGACGCCGACGACGGTGGCGCCGATCAGGCCGCCGTACAGGGCGTGCGAGGAACTGGACGGCAGGCCGCGCAGCCAGGTCAGCAGGTTCCAGAGGATCGCGCCGGCCAGGGCGGCGAAGATGATCTCGGGATGGACTCCGGCCTTCTCGTTGACGATGCCGCCGGAGATGGTGGTGGCGACCTTCACGGACAGGAACGCGCCCGCGAAGTTGAGCAGGGCCGCGATGGTGACCGCGACCTTCGGACGAAGGGCCCCGGTCGCGATCGCGGTGGCGGCCGCGTTGGCGGTGTCGTGGAACCCGTTTGTGAAGTCGAAGGCGAGCGCCGTGATGATCACAACGGCCACCAGGAACGAGATGTGTTCCATACCCAAACAATCGTCTTAGTTGTCGCACGGACGTTGATGACGTCGCGACCGTAGGTCTGCTTGGTAAACGGAAGGTGAACTGGATCGGGAATCATGGTTCCGATGGTTGACTCGCGGTGACCAGTGCCTTTCATCGGAGTGACCCAGGGCGCGCTGAACTGGACATTAGCGAAGAACATGCCGGTTCGACCGGATTTGCTGAGAGCTGTCTCACAGGTCCATCGAGAATTAACCTCCCGGTCCGCGCGCGCCCTGTTTCCGGCGAGTGACCCGTGGGAGGATCTGCGGGATCCGGGAAGCCGGGACAGGGGCAGTGTGCGGCGGGGAGGACCAGGCCATGGGCGGGGCGGGGCAGAGAGCGGAGACGGCACGCGTACGGCCCTGGGTCCGGGCGGCACTGCGCTGCGGAGCCGTCCTCGCGGCCGCCGCGCTCGCGCTGCCCGTGGGCGCCCGGGCAGCCTGGGCCGCGCCCGACCCGGGGACCGGCCAGACCGCCGCCGGCGCGGACCCGCTCGCCGCCGCCAAGGCCACCCTCGGCCCGATGCTCGACCAGCTGCACGCCCTCTACCAGAGCGCCGAGGCCGCCACCGAGCAGTACAACGGCGCCGTCGCCAAGGTGGCGGAGCAGCAGACCTCGCTCACCGACCTCCAGGGCCGGTCCGACCGCCAGCAGAAGCAGGTCGACGCCGGCACCGACATCGCCTCGCAGCTCGCCGCCGCGCAGTACCGCAACGGGGCCACGTCCGCGTACGCCGAGCTGCTGCTCTCCAAGGACCCGTACGAGGCGGTCGTCATCGCCGAGCTGCTCGCCTCGGCCAGCCGCTCGCAGTCGGAGTTCCTGGACAAGCTGAAGAGCGACCGGGACGCGCTGGACGGGCTGCGGAAGCAGACCGAGGAGGCGCTGAACACCTCCCGGACGCTGGTCGCCCAGCAGGACTCGGCCAAGGCCAAGGCGGCCGCCGACCTCGCCGCGGTCGAGCAGGCGGTCGCCTCGCTGACCGGCGCCCAGCGGACCGAGCTGGAGCAGCTGGAGAAGGCCAGGGCGGACGAGGCGCAGCTCGCGTTCCTCGCCTCGGGGGCGCTCGGCAAGGGGGAGCGCACGCCCTCCTTGCAGGGGCGCGCGGCCATAGCCTTCGCGCTGGCGCAGCTGGGCAAGCCGTACCTGTGGGGCGGCACCGGACCGGACTCCTACGACTGCTCGGGCCTCACCTCGCAGGCCTGGCTGCACGCGGGCCGGCCGATTCCGCGCACCAGCCAGGAGCAGTGGGCACAGCTGCCGCACGTGGCGCTCGACCAGCTGCGGCCCGGCGACCTGGTGATCTACTTCCAGGACGCCTCGCACGTCGGGATGTACATCGGCGGCGGGCTGGTCGTGCAGGCGCCGCGGCCCGGGGCGTTCATCAAGATCTCGCCGATCGGCTCGATGCCGATCCTCGGAGCCGTCCGGCCCGACCCGTCCGGCGCGGCGGACGACGCCGGCGGCGCGTGGAAGGTGCCCGACCTCCCGTCGGGCTGGGACTCCGTCACGCCGATAGCGCCGAGCCCGGCCGGCCAGGTGCCGACCCCGCCGGCCGCGGGCGGCGCGGTGACGCCGCCGGTGGTGCCGGAGACGCCGGGCGGGACCGGTACGCCGAGCACGCCGGGCGGCACGGGTACGCCGACCGACCCGGGGACGCCGTCGAACCCCGGCACGCCGTCGGAGACCGGGACGCCCACGCCGACCCCGACCGGGACGCCGAACACTCCGGCCCCGACCCCGACCGACACCCCGGGGACGCCCACCCCGACCGGGACCGGGACGCCGACCGGCACCCCGACCGGCACCGGGACGGGGAGCCCGACCGGCACCGGCTCGGCGAGCGCCACGGCGCAGGGCAGCGCCACGGCGACGCTGCCGCTGGGCACGCCGACCCACTGACGCGGTCGCGCGGAGGCCGCCCCACGTCACCGGACGCGGGGCGGCCTCCGCGCCGTTCCGGCCGCCGGGTCAGGCGCCGCTGTCGGGGGCGAAGCGGATGACGACGGCCTTGGAGGTGGGGGTGTTGCTGATGTCGGCGGTGGAGTCGAGCGGCACCAGGACGTTGGTCTCGGGGTAGTAGGCCGCCGCGCCGCCGCGGGCGACGGGGTAGTGGACGACGCGGAAGTGCGGGGCGCGGCGCTCCACGCCGTCGCTCCACTCGCCGACCAGGTCGACGTACCCGCCGTCGGTGAGCCCGAGCTCGTCGGCGTCGGCGGGGTTGACCAGGACCACCCGGCGGCCGCCCTTGATGCCGCGGTAGCGGTCGTCGAGGCCGTAGATCGTGGTGTTGTACTGGTCGTGCGAGCGCAGGGTCTGGAGCAGCAGCCGGCCCGGCGGGACCTCGGGGGCGGTCAGCGGGTTGACCGAGAAGTTGGCCCTGCCGGTCGCGGTCGGGAAGGTGCGGGAGTCCCGGGGGCCGTGCGGCAGGGTGAAGCCGCCGGGGCGGCGGACCTTCTCGTTGTAGTCCTCGAAGCCCGGCACGACGCGGGCGATCCGGTCCCGCAGGGTGTCGTAGTCGGTGGCGAAGTCCTCCCACGGCACGGTGTCCCGCGGGCCGAGCACGGCGCGGGCGAGGCGGCAGACGATTGCGGTCTCGGAGAGCAGACCGGGCGCGGGCGGACGCAGGCCGCCGCGCGAGGCGTGCACCTGGCCCATCGAGTCCTCGACGCTGACGAACTGGGCGCCGCGCCCGGTGACGTCCCGGTCGGTGCGGCCCAGGGTGGGCAGGATCAGCGCGCGGGCGCCGGTGACCACGTGCGAACGGTTGAGCTTGGTGGAGACGTGGACGGTCAGCCGGCAGCGGCGCATCGCGGCCTCGGTGACCTCGGTGTCCGGGGTGGCCGCGACGAAGTTGCCGCCCATCGCGAAGAACACCCCGATCCGGCCGTCGCGCATCGCGCGGATGGTGTCCACCGAGTCGAGTCCGTGCTCGCGCGGCGGCTCGAAGCCGAACTCCCCGCCCAGCGCGTCCAGGAAGGCGGGGGCCGGCCGCTCGAAGATGCCCATCGTCCGGTCGCCCTGGACGTTGCTGTGCCCGCGCACCGGGCAGACCCCGGCGCCGGGGCGGCCCACGTTGCCGCGCAGCAGCAGGAAGTTGACCACCTCGCGGATGGTCGGGACGGCGTGCTTGTGCTGGGTGAGGCCCATCGCCCAGCAGACGATGATCTTCTCGGACCTCAGCACCAGCCGGCCGAGCTCCTCGATCCGCTCCCAGGGGAGGCCGGTCGCGGCGAGCACCTCCGCCCGGTCGGTCGTCAGCGCCTGGGCCTCGAACTCCTCGAAGCCGTGGCAGTGTTCGGCGACGAACGCGCGGTCCACGCCGTCCCGCTCCAGGACGATCCGGTTGAGCGCGCGGAACAGCGCGAGGTCGCCGCCGAGGCGGATCTGGAGGAAGAGGTCGGTCAGCTTGGTGCCGTGGCCGACCAGGCCGCGGGCGTGCTGGGGGTTCTTGAACCGCTCCAGGCCGGCCTCCGGCAGCGGGTTGACGCTGACGACGGTGGCGCCGGCCCGTTTGGCGCGCTCCAGCGCGGAGAGCATCCGCGGGTGGTTGGTGCCGGGGTTCTGGCCGGCCACGATGATCAGGTCGGCCTGGTAGAGGTCCTTGAGGCCGACGCTGCCCTTGCCGATGCCGAGCGTCTCGGTGAGCGCCGAACCGGAGGACTCGTGGCACATGTTGGAGCAGTCCGGCAGGTTGTTGGTGCCGAGCCGGCGGGCGAACAGCTGGTACGCGAAGGCGGCCTCGTTGCTGGTCCGGCCCGAGGTGTAGAAGGCGGCGCCGTCCGGGGTGTCCAGGGCTTTCAGCTCCTCGGCGATCAGCGCGAAGGCGTCGTCCCAGGAGACCGGCGTGTAGTGGGTGGCGCCCTCGTCGAGCAGCATCGGCCGGGTGAGCCTGCCCTGCTGGCCGAGCCAGTAGCCGGAGCGTCCGGCGAGGTCCGCGACCGGGTGGGCGGCGAAGAACTCGGCGCGTATCCGGCGCTCGGTGGCCTCCTCGGCGACGGCCTTGGCGCCGTTCTCGCAGAACTCGGCGGTGTGCGTCCGGTCCGGCTCGGGCCAGGCGCAGCCGGGGCAGTCGAAGCCGTCCGGCTGGTTGACCTTGCGCAGGGTGGCCAGGGTGCGGCGGGCGCCCATCTGCTCGGCGGCCATCCGCAGGCTGTGGCCGACGGCGGGCAGCCCGGCGGCCGCGTGCTGGGGCGCCGACACCTCGGGGGAGTCCTGCGCCGGGTCGCTCTGCGGGGCCTGCTTGGCCATGACTGCGCTCCTCGGGCTCTGCTGGTCCGAGCCGCCGCACCGGCGCGGGGCTCGGGTCCATCCTTCCACCGGCTCCGTGCGGAGGGGAGGGCCGTCGGTAGAGTCTGGGCGTCAGGACGGGGAGGGGGAGGAGGGGCACGTGCGAGTCGGTGACGTCCTCGACGGCCGGTACGAGCTGGAGGAGAAGCTCGGCCAGGGCGGTTTCGGGGTGGTGTGGCGGGCCAGGGACACCCGGATGGGGCGGCCGGTCGCGGTCAAGGTCATCGGGCACCACGACGGTGACCGGGCGAAGGCGGCGCTGCGGTTCGTCCGGGAGGCGGGCGCGGCCGGCAACCTCTCGCACCCGCACATCGTCACGGTGCACGACCTCGGCCAGTGCGAGGTGGGCGACCGGCAGGTCACCTACCTGGTGATGGAGCTGCTCACCGGCCGCACCCTGACCGAGGTGCTGCGGGCGGGGGCGCCCGAGCCCGCGCTCGGCCTGCGCTGGGGCCGGGAGACCAGCAGCGCCCTGGCGGCCGCGCACGACGCGGGCATGGTGCACCGGGACATCAAGCCGGACAACGTGATGATCACCGATGCCGGGCACCTCAAGGTGATGCCGGGCACCTCAAGGTGCTGGACTTCGGCATCGCCCAGCTGGACACCGGCGCGGGCGGGCTGACCACCACCGGGACGATCGTCGGCAGCCCGGTGGCCCGCCCCGCACCCGCCCTCGCGGCCGCTCACGCCGCCAGGACCGGCGCCGGGAGCGCGGCCAGCGCCCGGAGCAGCGCGCGGGCGGCCGCGTCGTTCTGCCGGAATCCCGGGGAGTCGGTGCGCGGGCGGGCGAAGGCGGCCGCCGCGCGCAGGCTGGTGTGCGGGCCGAGGGCGGTGCGGCGCGGGTGCGGGGCGCCGCCGAGGGCGGGGTCGAGCAGCCGGCTGTCGGCGGGGGCGATGGTGACCAGGCCGGAGCGGTGGGTGTAGTCCGGGTCGGTGACCACCTCCTCGACGATCCGTCCGGTGCGGTGCAGCTCGCGCAGCACCGGGTCGAGGGTGCGGCCCAGCGCGTGCTTGGGCAGGTACGCCTCGACCAGGGCGGTCGCGGTGACGTGGTGGCCGGGCACGGTGCTGCCGGAGGCCCGCCAGGTGCCGCTCGCCTCGTCCCGTTCGATCCGGACGTCGGCGCCGAGGAAGCGCACCACCCCGGCCTCGGAGAGGGCGAGCAGCTGGCGCAGCCGGAAGCCGGGCGGGCCCGAGGCGAGGTAGCTGAAGTAGCCGAAGAACCACGCGTCCACCTCCTCGGCGACCGAGCGGGCGGTGAGCCGGCCGCCGGCCGTCAGCCGGGGGAGCTGGCCGAACAGCGAGAGCAGGGCGAGGAAGGCGCCGAGGTCGGCGCTGTGCGCGGGGTCGGCGCGGCGGTCGGCGTCGGCGGTGACGTACTCCCGCAGGTACGCCTGGAGTTCCTCGTCGGAGCCGAGTTCGAGCCCGGCCAGCGGGCGGTCGAGCCGCTCGAAGTCGATCCGGTCGGCCGGGTCGGGGACGGCCTCGGCGACCAGGGCGGCGAGTTCGGGGGAGTACCAGCCGTGCCGGTCGTACCCGGCCAGGAACTCGGGCCAGGGCAGGGCGGTCCGCTCGGGGTGGGCGTGGAACAGCTCGTGGTAGTAGCCGAAGCCGACCTCCTTGGCCATCAACGGCCAGAAGTCGCGGCGCAGTTCGAGCGGTCCGCCGGTGGCGAGCACGGCGTCCACGGCGGCCGCGTCGAAGTACCGGGGGAGCGGGGCGCGCGGCCCCTGGAGGGGGTAGCCGGTCTTGGAGTGGTACGGGACGCCGCGCCGGGAGCCGAGGTGCAGCGCCGGTTCGCGGCCGGAGGGCAGGTAGCGCAGCGCGGCCCCGTCCCCGGTGGGTTCGAAGCGCCCGCCACGGCCCTCGGTGAGCAGGGCGACCAGGTCCACCGAGGCGAGGCCGAGGCCGCGCAGCACCACCTGCTCGCCGGGGGCGAGGCCCGCCAGCTCGGCGGCGACGTCGGCGGAGTAGGCGGGCGGCAGGTGGAAGCGGCCGTGCCGGGCGGCGAACTCGGCGTCGGCGGCGAAGCGCGGGTGCGGAGTGGAGTCGAGGTGGCCGAGGGCGAGCACGACGTGGTCGGCGGTGAGGGTCCGGTCGGTGAGGTGGACGGTCTGCGGGCCGTCGGCCGGGCCGTCGATCCGCCGGACGGTGTCGCGGTGGACGGTGACCTCGATGTGCGCCGGCAGGTCGGCGACGGCGCGTCGGAACACCCAGTCCAGGTAGGCGCTCTGGGCCCGGCGGGTGGGGAAGTCGGTGGGCGCGAGGGTGCGCAGCTCGGCCCGGACGGCCGGGTCGGCGACCTCCAGGTAGGGCGCGAACTCCTGTTGCCGGACGGCCCATTCGGCGAGCGAGGGGCCGGGGCGGACCGGCCCTTCGAGGGTGGAGCGCTCGTCGGTGAACATCGTGACGTCCTCGGCCATCGAGTTCATCCGCAGCAGCGGGGACTGGTCGTGGCGCCAGATCCGGCCCGCGCCCGGCGGGTGCGGGTCGACCAGGTGGATCGCCAACGGCCGGTCGGCGGGCAGGAGTTCGGCGGCGTTGGCGGCGATCCGCTCCAGCAGTCCGGTGGCGCGCGGGCCGGCGCCGACGATGACCAGGTCCGTCATGCCCGCACCACCTTGGTGAGGGCCGCGCGGGCCCGCTGGAGCGGGGTGGGCGGCAGTCCCTCGCGGGTGGCGCCCTTGGCGAAGTGCCGCTCCACGTAGTACTGGCCGATGGACAGCAGGGTGGTGACCACCAGGTACCAGATGGTGGCGACCATCAGCATCGGGATGACCTGGTACGACTGGAGGTAGACCAGCTGTACCGAGTAGAGCAGGTCGGAGACGGCCAGCACGCTGACGATGCTGGTGCCCTTGAGCGCGCCGATCAGCATGTTCCCCGCGGTCGGCACGATCGCCCGCATCGCCTGCGGCACCACGATCCGGCGCAGCACCCGCCACCGGCCGATCCCGAGCGCCGCGGCCGCCTCCAGCTGGCCGCGGTCCACGGAGAGGATGCCGCCGCGGATCACCTCGGCGGCGTACGCGGTCTCCAGCAGGGTGAGCCCGATGACGGCGGTCAGGGTGGGGCCCATCAGGTTGACGGTCTTGACGGTGACGAACTCGGGGCCGAACGGGATGCCCAGGCCGAGGGTCGGGTAGAGCGCGCCGATGTTGAAGAAGAACAGCAGCTGGACCAGCGGCGGGGTGGAGCGGAACACCCAGATGTAGCCCCAGCTCAGCGTGCGCAGCACCGGATTGGTGGACAGCCGCATGGTGGCGAGGAGGGTGCCGAGCACGAAGCCGAGGGCGAGGGTGACGGCGGTCAGCCAGAGGGTCAGGGTGAGCCCGTCGAGCACGGAGCGGGCGGTGAACCAGTCGGCCACCACGCTCCACTGGAAGGCCCGGTTGCGGATCACCGAGTTGACCGCCATCGCGGCGAGCAGCAGGGCGACGGCGGCGGCGGCCCACTGGCCGGGCTTGCGGCGGGCGACGATCCGGGCCTCGGCGGCGGGCGGCGCGGCGGGGTGGTCGTGTGCGGAGGGGGCGGGCAGGACGTCCTGCGGGGTGGCCATGGATCGGGCTCCTGGCGTGGCGGGAGTGCGGGCGGCGGGCGGGTACGGCGGTGGTCACGTACGGACGGCCTGGGCGGCCGGCCCGCGTCCCTCAACGCGGCCGGCCCGGTTGCACTGCACTCCTCCGTGATCGTACGCATGCGCGATCGACGGCTGTCAAGGGTGGTCGCGGGGCCGGAAGCGGTCGTTCGACGGCCGTCGGAAAAGTGACAGGAGATCGCAACAGTGCGGCAATGATGGACGGTTGACGGACGGCTCGGGCGGCTGTTCAACTTGAGCCCATGTACGCCGAGCAGCCCCTGGTCACCCGCGACCACATCGACTTCGGTCGGGTGTGGTCCGCGGCGTGTCGCGGCTGACCCGGCAGCGAGCCGCCCGTCCGGCCTCCTGATCCCGCCCGGCGCTGACCGCCTCGGGGGATCCTCCCTCGGATCGCCCCGTCGCGGGCCGGAATCCGTCGTCCCCATCTGACGGTACGTCAGGCACGCTCCGCCGCCGCGAAGTCCGCACCGCACTCCGGCATTCCGCGACTTCCCTCCCCGCTCGGCCACCCTTCCGTCACCGTCACCGTCACGTGCTCGACGGCCGCCCCGCCGCGGCCGGTTCCGGTCCTGCCCACCCGCAGCCCGCCGGACTTCCGCCCACCCGAAAGGTTCCGCCATGCCCGTCGAATTCCTCGGCATCGCCGCCACCGGCGACGGTTCGGAGACCACCGCCCGCACCACCGCCGCCTTCGACCGCGACTACACCCTGCGGCTGGCCCGGGCGCACGAGGACCACGGCTGGGACCGGGTGCTCTTCGCGTACGCCGCCGGCGCCCCGGAGCCGGCGGCCGGGGCGGCCTTCCTCGCCTCGCACCTCGACCGGCTGCAGATCCTGCTGGCGCACCGGCCGAACGTCTCCTACCCGACCTTCGCCGCCAAGACCTTCGCGACGCTCGACCGGATCAGCGACGGCCGGCTGACCGTGCACTTCATCACCGGCGGCAACGACCACGAGCAGCGGCGCGAGGGCGACTTCCTGACCAAGGACCAGCGCTACGAGCGCACCCGCGAGTACATCGGCATCGTGAAGAAGGCCTGGACCAGCCACGAGCCCTTCGACCACGAGGGCCCGCACTACCGCTTCGAGGACTTCGTCTCGGACGTCTTCCCCGTCCAGCAGCCGCGCCCCGCGGTCTCCTTCGGCGGCTCCTCGGACGCGGCCTACGCGGCCGGCGGCGCCGAGGCGGACATCTACTGCCTCTGGGGCGAGCCGCTGGCCCGCACCGCCGAGCAGATCGAGCGGGTGAGGGAGGCGGCCCGGGCCGCCGGGCGCAGCGAGACGCCGCGGATCCAGGTGGCGTTCCGGCCGATCATCGCGCCGACCGAGGAGCTGGCCTGGGAGAAGGCGCACCGGACGGTGGCCGCGATCCGGGCCCGCCGGGGCGCCGACCGGCCGGGAACGACCCCGGAGAACGCCGGGTCCAGGCGGCTGATCGAGATCGCCGAGGCCGGCGAGCGCTACGACCGCGCGCTGTGGACCCCGACCGCCGCGGCCACCGGCGGGGCGGGCAACTCCAACGCGCTGGTCGGCACCCCGGAGACGGTCGCCGAGGCGCTGCTCGACTACCACGACCTCGGCGTGGACATCCTCTCCGCGCGCGGCTACCACCTGCTGGACGACGCGATCGACTTCGGCCGGTACGTCATCCCGATCGTCCGCGAGGAGGTCGCCAAGCGGGACGCCGCCAAGGCCGCCGAGGCAGCCAGGGCCGCCGAGGCCGCCAGGGCCGAGCAGGCCGAGCGCGACCGCCACCAGCTGATCGCGGTGCAGGCGTGAGCGCAGCGGCCGGCCCCGCGGCCGGGTTCCGCCGGGTCGCCATCGACGATCCGCTGGTCGAGCCGCTGCTGCGCGAGCTCACCCACGAGTACGTCACCCGGTACGGCCCCGAGGCGCACCAGGAGATGACCCGCTACCCGGGCGAGGCCTTCGCCGAGCCGCACGGGGTGCTGCTGCTCCTGCTGGAGGACGGCGAACCGGTGGCCGGCGGCGCGTACAAGCGCTACGACGAGCACACCGCCGAGGTGAAGCGGATGTGGACGCACTCCGCGCACCGCCGCCGGGGCCTGGCCCGCAGGGTGCTGGCCGAACTGGAGCGGACGGCGGCCGCGGCCGGCTACACCCGGATCTACCTCACCACCGGGCCGCGGCAGCCCGAGGCCAGGAACCTCTACCTGGCGGCCGGCTACACCCCGCTGTTCGACGTCTCGGCCGATCCCCTGACCATCGGCCCGCTCGCCTTCGAGAAGCGGCTGCCGCAGGGGTGGCTGCCGGAGCGGCAACCACCCTTCTCCGAGCCGCAGTTGACCGCTTCGGCCCCGACCTCCTGAAAGGCCCCGCCCCGTGAGAACCACCACCGTCCGCCGCCGCCTGCTCGCGGCCACCGCCCTGCTGCCGGTCCTGGCCCTGGCCGCCTGTGGCTCGGACCCGAAGATCGCGGGCGCGGCGGGGGCGGGCGGTCCCGCCGCCACCGCCACCGAGGACGTCGTCGCCGGGCTGGCGAAGTCGGAGGCCGCCGCCGCGCTGCTGCCCGAGGAGGTCCGCAAGGCCGGCACGCTGAAGTTCGGCTCGTCCTTCGGCGCGCCGCCCAGCGCGTTCTACGCCGACCAGGCGAGCAAGAAGCCCGCCGGGATCGACGTGGACTTCGGCGACGCGGTCGCCAAGCTGCTCGGTCTGACCGTGCAGCGGGATGCGGCCGCCTTCGAGACCATCCTGCCCGCCCTGGACAGCGGGAAGTTCGACATCGGCACCGGCAACTTCGGGGTCACCACGGCCCGGCTGAAGACCGTCGACTTCGTCACCTACATCGACGACGGCCAGGGCTTCGCCGTGAAGCGGGACAACACCGCGATCCAGCCGGTCACCGACCTGCTCCAGCTGTGCGGGCTGACCGTCGGCACCGGTGCCGGCACCACCTTCGAGACCACCCTGAACAGCCGGAAGAACATCTGCGCCGACGCCGGGAAGAAGCCGTACGAGGTCAAGGCGTTCAGCGAGAGCGGCGCCGTGCTGACCAGCCTCCAGCAGGGCCGGGTGGACATCGAGATGTCCACCATCAACGGCCTGCGCCACCAGGCCGCGCAGGAGGCCTCGGGGACCCGCTTCCTGGGCGAGTTCCACCGCCTCGACGTCGGCTTCGCCCTGAAGAAGGGCTCGAAGCTGGCCCCGGCGCTCCAGGCGGCGGTCAACCAGCTGATCAAGGACGGGACGTACGAGCGGATCCTGCGCAAGTACGGGGTCGCCGAATCGGCGATCAAGGAGTCGCAGATCAGCCCGCCCGAGCACACCTGAGCGCCGGCACACCGAGCGCCGGCCCGCCCGAGGAGACCCCCGATGACCGTCACCACCGAGACCCCGGCGGCCCCGGTCCGCCGGCCGGCCCCGGCCGCGTCCGACCTCGACGAACTGGACGGCCTGCGGACCGTCCCCGCCCGGCACCCCTGGCGCTGGGCCGCCGGGATCGCCGCGCTGGTCGTCCTCGCCCAGTTCGCCCACGGCCTGGCCACCAACCCGGGCTGGGACTGGGCCACCTTCCGGCTCTACTTCACCGCCGACACCATCCTGCGGGCGATCGGGCGCACCCTCGAACTCACCGCCTACGGCACCCTGCTGGGCTTCCTGCTGGGCACCGTGGTGGCCGCGATGCGGCTGTCCCGCAGCGTGATCCTGCGGTCCATCGCCTGGGCCTACGTGTGGGTGTTCCGCTCGATCCCGCTGATCGTCCAGCTGGTGTTCTGGTTCAACCTCTCCTACCTGTACAAGCGGTTCGGGTTCGGCATCCCGTTCGGCCCGACCTTCGGCGAGTTCGAGACCGTCGGAGTGCTCAGCGCGGTCGGCGCGGCGGTGCTCGGCCTCGGGCTGCACCAGGCCGCGTTCGCCGCCGAGATCATCCGCGGCGGTGTCATCGCGGTGGACGCCGGCCAGCGGGAGGCCGCCGCCGCGCTCGGCATCCCGCCCTGGCGGCAGGGCTGGCGGATCGTGCTGCCGCAGGCCATGCGCGGCATCCTGCCGGCCGCCGCCAACGAGGTGATCTCGCTGCTCAAGGGCACCTCGGTGGTCTACGTGATGGCCATCGGCGAACTCTTCTACCAGGCCCAGGTCGTCTACGGCCGGACCGGCCGGGTGGTGCCGCTGCTGATGGTCGCCACCGTCTGGTACGTGCTGCTGACCACCGCGCTCTCGATCGGCCAGTACTACGTGGAGCGCCACTTCGCCCGCGGCGCCCGGCGCACCCCGCCGCCCACCCCGTGGCAGCGCGTCCTGGCGTTCGCCCGGAGCCTGCCCGACCGCACCCGTCCCGCCGCCGCCCGTACCTCCGGAGGACAGCCGTGACCACCCTGACCAAGCCGGAACCGACCCCGGCCGACCCGGCGCAGGCCACACCGATGGTGCAGGTCCGCGGCCTGCACAAGAGCTTCGGCCGGCTGGAGGTGCTGCGCGGCGTCGACCTGGACGTCCCGGCCGGATCGGTGACCGTGGTGCTCGGCCCGTCCGGCTCCGGCAAGTCCACCCTGCTGCGCGCCATCAACCACCTGGAGAAGCTGGACCGCGGCCACGTCGCCATCGACGGCGAGCTGATCGGCTACCGGCGCTCCGGCGACCGGCTGTACGAGCTCAAGGAGCGCGAGGTGCTGCGCCAGCGCACCGGCATCGGCTTCGTGTTCCAGAACTTCAACCTGTTCCCGCACCTCACCGTGCTGGAGAACCTGGTCGAGGCGCCGGTCGCCGCGCTGCGCCGCCCCAGGGCCGAGGCCAGGGCGACGGCGCTGGCGCTGCTGGAGCGGGTCGGACTGGCCGACAAGGCCGCCGCCTACCCCCGGCAGCTGTCCGGCGGGCAGCAGCAGCGGGTGGCGATCGCCCGGGCGCTGGCGCTGGAGCCGAAGGTGCTGCTGTTCGACGAGCCCACCTCGGCGCTCGACCCCGAGCTGGTCGGCGAGGTGCTGGACGTCATCAAGGACCTGGCCCGCAGCGGCACCACGATGATCGTGGTCACCCACGAGATCGGCTTCGCCCGGGAGGTCGCCGACAGCGTGGTGTTCATGGACGGCGGCGTGGTGGTCGAACAGGGCCCGCCCGCCGAGGTCCTGGACCGGCCGCGGCACGAGCGCACCCGGGCCTTCCTGGCCAAGGTCCTCTGACCCGCGCAGCCCCCGCAATCCCGTCAAGTCCCCTTCACCGAACAGGAGTCACGCCATGTCCCTACCCCGTCGCGCCCTCGTGGCCGCCGCCGGCGCCCTCGCCGCCGCCCTCGTCCTGGCCGGCTGCGGCAGCGGCTCGGCCGGGGGGACGGAGCTCGCCGCGGCCAAGGGCACCACCGCACCGGACGGCACGGCGGTGAACCTCTCGCCGAACCAGAACCGGGTCACCACGCCGAAAGTGGACGCGATCGCGGCGCTCGTCCCGGAGGAGATCAGACGGAAGGGGACGCTGACCGTGGTCGACTCCATCGGCACCACCCCGCCGCTGGACTTCTACGCCAACGACGACAGGACCATCATCGGCGTCGAACCGGACATCGCCTCGCTGGTCGGCAACGTGCTCGGCCTCAAGGTCGAGTTCAACCCGGTCTCCTGGGAGAACATCTTCGTCGGCCTGGACAGCGGCAAGTACGACGTCGGCCTGTCCAACATCACCGTCACCGAGGCCCGCAAGGAGAAGTACGACTTCGCCACCTACCGGCTGGACGTCCTCGGCTTCGAGGCGAAGAAGGGCAGCGGCCTCAAGGTCACCGGCCCCAAGGACCTCGCGGGCAAGGTGGTCGGCGTCTCCACCGGCACCAACCAGGAGAAGCTGCTGATCTCCTGGAGCGAGGAGAACGTGCGGAACGGCCTCAAGCCGATCGACATCAAGTACCACCAGAGCACCGAGTACTACCTGGCGCTCTCCTCCGGCCGGATCGAGGTCTTCACCGGCCCCAACCCGAGCCTGGCCTTCCACGCCGTGCAGACCGGCGAGACCGAGGTCGTCGGCACCTACTCGGGCGGCGGCGCGGACGTCCTCGGCAAGATCGCGGCGACCACGAAGAAGGACAACGGGCTGGTCAAGGCGCTGAACGGGGCGCTCGACGAGCTGATCAGGAACGGCACGTACGGGCAGGTGCTCAAGCGCTGGGGCCTGGAGAACGAGGCCGTGCAGAGCTCCGAGATCAACCCGCAGGGGCTGCCCAAGCCCAAGCCGTGACGGCATCGGGCCGGGCCGGCCCCGGCTCGTTCACCCGTTCGCCTCCAGCCGGGACTAGGGTGACCCCTCCGCCGGCGAACGCCGAGCGGGTGCGGTCGAGTTGGGGGAAGGGCATGGAGAAGGGCGAGGTGCTCGGCGGTCGCTTCCGGCTGGAGCAGGAACTGGGCAGGGGCGGCTTCGGCGTGGTCTGGCGGGCGACCGACCCGGTCATGCACCGGCAGGTGGCGATCAAGGTGCTGCTCGCCGAGCACGCCACCGACCGGGAGGCGGTCGGCCGGTTCGTCCGCGAGGCCCAGACGGCCGGCGGCCTCAGCGACCCGCACATCGTCACCGTGTACGACTACGGGTGGATCGAGACCGGCCAGGTGAGGATCCCGTACCTGGTGATGGAGCTGGTTCCCGGCCGGGCGCTGTCCGAGGTGCTCAAGGACGGCCTGCCGGACCACCGGAAGGCGCTGCGCTGGATGCGGCACGTGTGCAAGGCGCTGGACGCCGCGCACCGCTCGGGGGTCGTCCACCGGGACATCAAGCCCGAGAACGTGATGATCGAGGAGGACGGCGAGCGGGCCAGGGTC
Source organism: Kitasatospora sp. NPDC091335 (assembly GCF_044757205.1). Classification (NCBI taxonomy): domain Bacteria; kingdom Bacillati; phylum Actinomycetota; class Actinomycetes; order Kitasatosporales; family Streptomycetaceae; genus Kitasatospora; species Kitasatospora sp. NPDC091335. Next base: position 370,834 of record NZ_JBIVUM010000004.1, read on the forward strand.
CTGGACTTCGGCATCGCCCGGCTGGTCACCCAGACCGTCCGGCTCACCTCCACCGGCAACGTGGTCGGCACCGTCCCGTACCTGGCGCCCGAGTGCTGGTCCGGCGGCGCGGTGGACGGCAGGACCGACCTCTACGCGCTCGGCATCATGCTCCACCAGGTCTCCACCGGCACGCGCCCGTTCCACGCCTCCTCGGCCGCCGAGTACATGTACAAGCACCTGGAGGAGGTCCCGCCCCGGGTGCGCAGCAAGGACCCGGCGCTCGCCGAGCTGATCGCCGGGCTGCTCGCCAAGCGGCCCGAGCAGCGGCCGGCCTCCGCCGGCGAGGTGCTGGAGCGGCTGCGCGGCATCGAGGAGGGGATGTGGCTCCCGGGCGACCCCAGCCCGGAGCAGCTGCGGCGGCGGGCCGACCAGGCGTGGCGGTACGGCGAGGCCGGCGAGGCGGCGGAGGCGGTGCAGATCCTCACCGGGCTCGTCCCCGACTTCGCCCGGATCTGCGGCCCGGACGACCCGCGCACCCTGCGCACCTGCCACGACCTGGCCCTCTGGCTGGCCGGGGACGGCAGCCCGGGCGCCGCCGTCGCCCTGCTGGACGAGCTGGCCCGGGTGCCGGGCGCCACCCCGGAGGCCAGGGCGGACGTGCGGCGCGACCTCGCGCACTGGCAGCGGGAGGTCGCCCGGCTCGGTCCGGGCCGGGCGCGGGCCCTCGCCCCGGTCCTGGGGGTGCTGCTCGGCGGCGGCGCGCAGGGCTGAGGCCGGTCCGCCCCGGCGCTCCGGCGGTCCGCCCCGGGCGTGCGGGCCGCCGAGCCGCGGCCGGAGCGGGCACCGGGCGGATTCCGCCGACCGGGACGGCCTGGCCCGCCGCCCCGGCCCCTGGCACGGGGGTCGTCGGAAGCCTCAGGCCCGCACGCCCGCACCCCGGCGCTCGCACCCGTCGCCATGCCCGCCCTCGCGCCCGCCCTCGCGCCCGCCCTCACTCCTGCCCGAGCACCGCGCGCAGTCGCTCGGCCCGATCGGCCTGCGGCCCCTCCAGCGCGAGCAGCCCCGTGAGCACCCGGGCCGTCTGCGGATCGTGCAGCGCCGTCGCCGCCGCCATCGCGGTGAACTGGTCCACCAGCCAGTCGCGCAGCTCCGCCACCGGCAGCGTGCGTCCCTCGTCCAGCCAGCTCAGCGACGCGCCCTCGACCACCGCGATCCACGAGCGCACCAGCAGCGTCAGCCGCGGCCCGGCCTCCCGCACGCCCAGGTGGCGCAGCGTCCGCCGCAGCGCCGCCCGCCGGACGTCGTCCACGATCGCCGAGGTGCGGGCGGTCTCCACCACCGAACCGCCGCGCAGCAGCGCCGAGTAGCCCGCGTCGTGCTCGGCCACGAACGCGAAGTAGCCGTCCAGCACCGCCGACAGCTGCTCGGACGGCGTCCCGGTCACCGGCACCGCGAAGCGGCTGGTCAACTCGTCCGCCGCGGAGCGCAGCGCGGCCTCGTACAACTGCTGCTTGCCGCCCGCGAAGTAGCGGTAGACCAGCGGGCGGGAGGCCTCGGCGGCCTCGGCGACGTCGTCGAGGCTCACCTCCTCGGGCGGCCTGGCGGCGAACAGCTCCAGGGCGACCGCGATCAGCTGCTCGCGCCGTTGCTGGACCGGCAGCCGCCGGTAGCCGCTGCGGCGCGGGCGCGGCTCGATTACGGCCGGGGCGGGCGGCTGACCGGCTGCCGGGGCGGGGCGGGCGTCCATGGCGGCCAGCGTAATGGGCGTCGGACGGATCGGATCCTGTCGCGCCGAACGGATTTTCGCAGGCGGGGCCGGTGGCAAAGGGGTTGCAAAGCCGCCGGACCGCGAAATGATGTCCGAATGCGTGAAGAACTGATCACCGCCGACGGCGCCACCCCTCGCCGCATTGCCGACGACCACGTCCGCGAACTGGCCGAACTCGACCCGCTGACCGCGGTGTACCTCGGCCTCAACCTCGATGACGACCGACTTCCCGACCTTTCCCCGGCCGGCTCGGAAGCACTGGCCGACCTGGCCCGCCGCACCCTGGCGAAGCTCGACGAGGCCGAGCGGGCCGGCGTCGCCGAGGACGAGGCGGAGCGCCGCTGCGCCCGGCTGCTGCGCGAGCGGCTGAGCGCCGAACTCGCCGTCCACGCGGCGGGGGAGCACTTCCGCTCGCTGCGCAACCTCGGCTCCCCGGTGCACGACCTGCGGGAGTCCTTCACCCTGATGGGCACCGACACCGAGGCCGAGTGGCAGGTGGTCGGCCGCCGGCTGGCGAGGGTCCCGGTGGCGTTCGAGCAGTACCGGCAGACGCTGGCCGGGGGCGTCGAGCGCGGGCTGCTGTCCGGCCCGCGCCAGGTGGCCACGGTGCTCGGGCAGTTCGCCGAGTGGCTGGGCGAGGACGCGTCCGCCGAGGGCGCGCCCGGTGCCTGGTTCGGGCAGTTCGCGCAGGGCGCTCCGGAGGGCCTGCGCGCCGAGCTGTCGAAGCACGCGGCGGCCGCCGACGCGGCGCTGGCCGAACTGCGCGACTGGCTGCGCGACGTGTACGGCCCGGCCGTGGCCGGCGCCCCGGACACCGCGGGCCGGGAGCGCTACGCCCGCTGGGTGCGCTACTGGACCGGTGCCGACCTGGACCTGGACGAGGCCTACGCCTGGGCCTGGAGCGAGTTCCACGACCTGCTGGCGCAGATGGAGGCCGAGGCCGAGAAGGTCCTGCCGGGCGCGGGACCGCTGGCGGCGATGCGGTGGCTGGAGTCCGACGGCCCGGCCATCGAGGGCGCCGAGGCGGCCAGGGAGTACCTCCAGGGCCTGATGGACCAGGCCGTCCGGGACCTCCAGGGCACCCACTTCGACCTGGCCGAGCCGGTCACCCGGGTCGAGTCGAGGATCGCCCCGGCGGGCAGCGCCGCCGCACCGTACTACACCGCGCCCTCGCTGGACTTCAGCCGCCCCGGGCGGACCTGGCTGCCGCTGCTCGGCCGGGACCGCTTCCCGGTCTGGGACCTGGTCTCCACCTGGTACCACGAGGGCGTGCCCGGCCACCACCTCCAGCTCGCGCAGTGGAACTACGTCGCCGACCGGCTCTCCACCTACCAGGTGAGCCTCGGCGGGGTGAGCGCCAACCTGGAGGGCTGGGCGCTGTACGCCGAGCGCCTGATGGACGAGCTCGGCTACCTCACCGACCCGGGCCACCGGCTCGGCTACCTCAACGCCCAGATGATGCGGGCGCTGCGGGTCATCGTCGACATCGGCATGCACGTCGGCCTGGACTTCCCGGCGGACTCCCCGTACCGGCCGGGCGAGCCGGTCAGCCCCGAGTACGCCCGGGAGTTCTTCGGCCTGTACTGCGGCCTGTCCGCCGACTTCCTGGACAGCGAGCTGGTCCGCTACCTGGGCCTGCCGGGCCAGGCGATCGGCTACAAGCTCGGCGAGCGCGCCTGGCTGCGCGGCCGGGCGGCGGCGAAGGCGGCGCACGAGGCGCGCGGCGAGGAGTTCGACCTCAAGGCCTGGCACATGGCGGCGCTCTCGCAGGGCTCGCTGGGGCTGGACGACCTGGTCGCGGAGCTCTCGGCGCTCTGACCCGAGGCCGCGGAACCAGGCCTCCGGGACTCGGTCCCGAGTCCCGGAGGCCTGGTTCTTTTGTCCCACAAGTCCGATTTGGTGAGGTTTTTCCTTGCCATTCGTCCGGAGCGGGGTTTGGCTGGAAGGCGACTGCGTGACCTCTCCGTCACCACTCCGGAAGGCTCGAACCGTGTCTGCGCAACCCGCAACCGGTCATGGGACCACGGACCGTCGCCGCTGGTGGGCGCTGGCGGTCATCGCCACCGCCCAGCTCATGATCGTGCTCGACATCACCATCGTGAACATCGCACTGCCGTCCGCCCAGCGGGACCTGGGCATCTCGGACGCCGACCGGCAGTGGGTGATCACCGCCTACACGCTCGCCTTCGGCGGCCTGCTGCTGCTCGGCGGGCGCGTGGGCGACCTCTTCGGCCGCAAGCGCGTCTTCACCGTCGGCCTGCTGGGCTTCGCCCTCGCCTCCGCCCTCGGCGGCGCGGCGGTCGGCCCGGCCATGCTCTTCGGCGCCCGTGCCCTCCAGGGCGCGTTCGGCGCCCTGCTCGCCCCCTCCGCGCTGGGGCTGCTCTCCACCACCTTCTCCGATCCCAGGGAACGCAGTACGGCCTTCGGCATCTTCGGTGCCATCGCCGGCGGCGGCTCCGCGATCGGCTTCATCGCCGGCGGTCTGCTGACCGAGTACCTGGACTGGCGCTGGTGCCTGTTCGTCAACGTGCCGATCGCCGCCGTCACCGCCTTCGCGGCGTTCACCGTGCTGCGGCGCGACCACGTCGAGAAGGGCCGCCGGATGCGGCTGGACCTGCCCGGGGCGCTGCTCGGCTGCGGCGGCCTGCTGGCGATCGTCTACGGCACCTCCGAGGCCGTGACCCGGGGCTGGGGCGACGGCCTGGTGGTCGGCCCGCTGGTCGTGGGCGTGGCACTGCTCGGGCTGTTCGTCCTGGTCGAACGCCGCACCGCGCACCCGCTGCTGCCGATGCACATCGTCGCCGACCGCAACCGCGGCGGCGGCGCCCTGTCGGTGGGCCTGGCGATGGTCGGCATGTTCGGCCTGTTCCTGTTCCTGACCTACTACCTCCAGGCCATCAAGCACTTCTCGCCGATCGTGTCCGGGCTGTCCTTCCTGCCGATGACGGCCGCCATCGTGCTGAGTTCGACGGGCCTCGCGGCCCGGATGATGACCAGGGTGCCGTCCAGGAACCTGATCGGCCCCGGGCTGCTGCTCGCCGCGGGCGGCATGGCCTGGCTGACCCAGATGCGGGTGGACAGCCCGTGGGCTGGCATGGTGCTGCCCGCCGAGCTGCTGATCGGCTTCGGCATGGGCCTGGTGTTCATGCCGGCGATGAGCCTGGCCACCCTCGGGGTCGCCCCGAACGAGGCCGGCGCGGCCTCGGCCACCATCAACTCGGCCCAGCAGGTGGGCGGTTCGGTCGGCACCGCGCTGCTGAACACGGTCGCGGCGAGCGCCACGGCGAGCTTCCTGGCCACCCGGATCGCCTCCGATCCCGCGGTGCGGGCCCAGGGTGCGGTGCACGGCTACGTCGTCGCGACCTGGGTGGCGATGGGCGTCCTGCTGGTGGCCGCGCTGGTCGCGGTGCTGATGATCGACCACCGGCCGGCGCCCGCCACGGCCACCGCCGTCCCGGTCGGGACGGAAGCGGCGTCCGGGGCGCGGGCGGTGGACGGGCGGCCGAGCCCGCGGGCCGTCGCCCGGGCCGACGTCAGGGCGAACGTCGAGGCCGTCGCCGAGGTCCGGGCCGACGCGGGGCCGGAGCGGCCACCGGGCGACTGAGGACGTGAGGCGAGGCCTCGCGGTCAACCTCCGGCGCCTGCCCGACTCCTGGCCACCGGCCGGGGACCAGGGAGGCGCCGCCGTGCCGCCCGACGACGGCCGGTACCGTGGCCGGGGCTTTCGCCCGTACCGCCACCGGGAAGCGGTGCCCGCCGACCGGTGACGCCGGGGGCGGCCGGATGCCGGTTTCTCATCGAGCTCCAAGGCGCCGGTCACACCCTTTCCAGGCTGAGGCGGCATAGTCGTGGCCGAACGCCGCCCCCCGATCGCCCCGGCAGGAGAAACAGGCATGGGCAAGCACCGCCGCCAGAGGTCCCGCCGCCGCGGACTGCTGGCACCGTCCCTGTTCACCGCGCTGTCCGCCGTCGCGGTCGCCGCCGTCCTGACCGGGACGAACGGACTGGACCTGTCCGACACGACGACCGCGGGGAAGGCCGCCCGCAGCACCCGCACCGTCGCCGCGCCCGCCCCGGCCACCGGACCGGCGGCACCCGCCGCCGCCACCCCCGCCGCGGCCCCCACCCCCACCGCGACCGCGCCCCCGAGCCCGAGCCCGAGCCCGACCGCCGGTCCGGCCGACCCGGCGACGGCGACGCCCGCCACCCACGGCGCCGCCCTCGGCACCACGGGACCGGCCCCGGCCGACGACCGCGAGACCGGGACGGTCGGCGCCCTGTTCAGCGGCGCGGTGGCGGCCGGCGACCACTTCTGCACCGCCAGCGTGCTGCACAGCGCCACCGGCAACCTGCTGCTGACCGCCGCGCACTGCCTCAGCAGCACCGACGGCGTCACCTTCGCCCCCGGCTACCGCGACGGCTCCGCCCCGTACGGCACCTGGCGGGTGACCGCGATCCACACCACCGCCGGCTGGTCCCAGAAGGGCGAGGTGGACGAGGACTTCGCGATCCTGGAGACGGCCCCCAGCAACGGCCGCGAGGTCGAGGACGTGGTCGGCGGCAACCGGCTGGGCGCCGACGAGCCGTTCGACGCGACCGTCCGGCTCTACGGCTACCCGGGCAACTCCGAGACGCCCGTCCTGTGCACCAACACCACCGGGCAGCAGAGCGCCTACCAGCGGGTCGTCCAGTGCCCGGCCTACCCGGCCGGCACCAGCGGCGGTCCGTGGATCAACACCGCGACCGGCGACGTGATCGGCGCGATCGGCGGCTACCAGCAGGGCGGCGACACCGAGGACATCTCGTACAGCGCCTACTTCGACCACACCATCGCGGACCTGTACGCCCAGGCCGAGGCGGCCGCCTCCTGAGCCCGGGGCGGGATCCCGCCCCGCCGGGCCCCGGACATGACGAAGGCCCAGATCCGTGGATCAACTCCACTGATCTGGGCCTCTGTTGCACTTCCCGCGAAGTGCCCCCGGTAGGATTCGAACCTACGCACCCGCCTCCGGAGGGCGGTGCTCTATCCCCTGAGCTACGGGGGCCTACTGGCCTGTCGGCCGCTCGCGCTTCCGACGTGAGAACAGTATCAGGCTTCGGCCATGGTCCGTGCACGGGTTCCGGGAAGATCGTCCGGGCCGGGCCCCGGCCGCCGGCCGGGCGGGGGAGCGGGGAGCGGAAGTGTCCAAAGGCCGGACGGGGCGGCGGGGCCGCCGATACCCTCGGTGAGGTGTCGGGAGTGTCCGGGCGGGTCCTCGTGGTGGACGACAGCGAGGTGATCCGCCAGCTGATCAGGGTCAACCTGGAGCTCGAGGGCTTCGAGGTGGTGACCGCCGCCGACGGTGCCGAGTGCCTGGAGGTCATCCGCCGGGTGCAGCCCGACGTGGTGACGCTGGACGTGATGATGCCGCGGCTGGACGGCCTGCGGACGGCGGCCCGGCTGCGGGCGACCCCGGACACCAGCCGGCTGCCGATCGCGATCGTGAGCGCCTGCACCCCGGCGGACCTCGACCTGGGGGAGACGGTCGGGGTGGACGGCTACCTCGGCAAGCCCTTCGACCCGGCCGACCTGGTGGCCCTGGTCCGGCGCCTCGCGGCGGGCGGGCCCGTCGGACCGTCCGCCGAAGAGGCCGGGGGACCGCCCGACGGAGTTCGCCCTGAGCGAACACGGCGTACCGATCACGGCTGAGACCCCCGCAACGACGGCGCCCGGGCGTCTCGACCGGTAAACCGGGTGGCGGGCGGGCACCCCGTCTCGCCTACGCTTGGCGTCGTGACCCCCGCAGACCTTTCCCAGGCAATCCAGGCCGCAGTGAGCTCCGCCGTCGAGGCGGGCGAGCTGGCCGTCGCCGTGCCCGAGCACGTGACGGTCGAGCGGCCCAAGAACAGGGACCACGGCGACTACGCGACCAACGTGGCCCTCCAGCTCGCCAAGGCGGCCGGCAAGCCGCCGCGAGCCGTTGCCGAGGTGCTGGCCGAGCGTCTGCGAGGGATCACCGGCGTCACCAAGGTCGACATCGCCGGTCCCGGCTTCCTGAACATCACCCTGGACACCGCCACCGCCGGTGCGCTGGCGCGCGCCGTCGTCGAGGCGGGCGAGGCGTACGGCCGCAACGAGGCCCTCAAGGGCCTGAAGATCAACCTGGAGTTCGTCTCCGCCAACCCGACCGGCCCGATCCACATCGGCGGCGTCCGCTGGGCCGCCGTCGGCGACTCGCTGGCGCGCGTGCTGCGGGCCTCCGGCGCCGACGTCACCACCGAGTACTACCTCAACGACGCCGGCGTGCAGATCACCAAGTTCGCCGCCTCCCTCCAGGCCGCCGCGAACGGCCGCGAGGTGCCCGAGGGCGGGTACGTCGGCGAGTACATCGTCGACATCGCCAAGGCGCTCACCGAGGCGGTTCCCGGCGTGCTCGACCTGCCCGAGGCCGAGCAGCTCGACGTCTTCCGCGCCGAGGGCCTGAAGCTCATGGTGGCCGAGATCAAGCGCTCGATGGACGAGTTCGGCACCCACTTCGACGTGTGGTTCTCGGAGCGGACGCTGCACGACTCCGGCGCGGTCGAGAAGGCCATCGACCGGCTGCGCGAGCAGGGCCACGTCTTCGAGCGGGACGGCGCGGTCTTCCTGCGCACCACCGACTTCGGTGACGACAAGGACCGCGTCCTGATCAAGGCCGACGGCGACAAGACCTACTTCGCCGCCGACGCCGCGTACTACCTGTCCAAGCGGGACCGCGGCGCCGAGGTCGCGCTCTACATGCTGGGCGCCGACCACCACGGCTACGTCAACCGCCTCAAGGCCATCGCGGCCTGCGCGGGCGACGACATGAACCACAACATCGAGGTGAAGATCGGCCAGTTCGTGAAGATGCTTCGCGACGGCGAAGAGGTCCGCATGTCCAAGCGGGCCGGCAACATCATCACGATCGACGACGTGGTCGAGTGGATCGGCGTCGACGCCGCCCGCTACACCCTGGCGCGCTCCTCCACGGACTCGACGATCACGCTGGACATCAACCTGCTGACCAGCCAGACCAACGAGAACCCGGTCTTCTACGTCCAGTACGCGCACACCCGGATGTGCGGGGTGGCGCGCAAGGCCGTCGAGCTGGGCGTGGACAAGGGCCCGGCCGAGCAGTTCAGGCCCGAACTGCTCGCCACCGAGTGGGAGTCCGACGTGCTCGGCCACCTCGCGGAGTTCCCGCGGGTGCTGGCCGCGGCCGGCGAGCTGCGCGAGCCGCACCGGGTCGCCGTGTACCTGGAGAAGCTCGCGGGCAAGTACCACCGCCTGTACGAGAACTGCATGTTCCTGCCCAAGGGCGACGAGGAACTCACCGACACGCACCGGGCCCGCCTCTGGCTGGTCGAGGCGACGCGCACCGTGCTCGCCAACGGGCTCACGCTCCTGGGCGTGACGGCGCCCGAGCGGATGTAGGCACCACCCCCACGTGCACTGCGGGGGGCGGCTGACGGTCAACGGGGACCGTCGCCGCCCCTCGCCATAGGTCTCGAAGGACTTACGAGCATGAGTCGTTCCGCACACCCCGCAGGACCCCGTCACGGCGACGTCCTGCCCGAGGGCCACTACCAGGCCCCGCCCGCCGACCTGAACGCGCTCGACCCCAAGGTCTGGGCGCGCACCGTCGCCCGGAACGCCGAGGGCGTGGCCACCGTCGGCGGCATCGACGTCAAGCGGCTGGCCGCCGAGTTCGGCACCCCGGCCTACGTGCTGGACGAGGACGACTTCCGGGCCAGGGCGCGCGCCTGGCGGGACGCCTTCGGCACCGAGGCGGACGTCTACTACGCCGGCAAGGCGTTCCTCTCCAAGGCCGTCGTGCGCTGGCTGCACGAGGAGGGCCTCAACGTCGACGTGTGCAGCCCGGGCGAGCTGGCGGTCGCGCTGGCCGGCGGGATGCCGCCGCGGCGGATCGCGCTGCACGGCAACAACAAGTCGGTGGACGAGCTCGAGCACGCGGTGAAGACCGGCGTCGGGCACATCGTGGTCGACTCGTACGAGGAGATCGAGCGGCTCGCCGCGATCGCCGCCCGCCAGGGCGTGCGCCAGCAGGTGCTGGTCCGGGTCACCGTCGGCGTCGAGGCGCACACCCACGAGTTCATCGCCACCGCGCACGAGGACCAGAAGTTCGGCCTCTCGCTCACCGGCGGCGCGGCCGCCGAGGCGGTGCGCCGGGTGCTCGGCCACGACAGCCTGGAGCTGCGCGGCATCCACTCGCACATCGGCTCGCAGATCTTCGACATGGCGGGCTTCGAGGTGGCCGCCCGCCGGGTGGTCGGCCTGCTGGCCGGGATCCGCGACGAGCACGGCGTCGAGCTGCCCGAGATCGACCTCGGCGGCGGCCTCGGCATCGCGTACACCAGCGAGGACGACCCGCGCGAGCCGGCCGAGATCGCGGCCGCGCTGGCCGACATCGTCCGCCGCGAGTGCGCCGCCGTGCGGCTGAAGGCGCCCCGGCTGAGCGTGGAGCCGGGCCGGGCGATCGTCGGCCCGACCGCGTTCACGCTGTACGAGGTCGGCACCGTCAAGCCGCTGGAGGGCCTGCGCACCTACGTCAGCGTGGACGGCGGGATGTCCGACAACATCCGCACCGCGCTCTACGACGCCGAGTACTCGGTGGCCCTGGTATCGCGCACCAGCGAGGCGGAGCCGATGCTGGTGCGGGTGGTCGGCAAGCACTGCGAGTCCGGCGACATCGTCGTCCGGGACGCCTTCCTGCCGGCCGACCTGGCCCCGGGCGACCTGGTCGCGGTACCCGCCACGGGCGCCTACTGCCGCTCGATGGCGAGCAACTACAACCACGCCCTGAAGCCTCCCGTGCTCGCCGTCAAGGACGGTGCGGCGCGGGTGATCGTCCGGCGCGAGACGGAGGAGGATCTCCTGCGTCTGGATATCGGATGACGAAATCCTTGTCTCAGATCATGGAACGACCGTAGATCCGTACGGAAAGTCCCGGAGACTGGTACGGACCGAAGTTTCCGGCGGCCACGGAAAACCCGCCGGAAATTACCGAAGCACGAAGAATGCAGAGCGGAGTCGGATGATGCGTACGCGCCCGCTGAAGGTGGCGTTGCTGGGTTGTGGTGTGGTGGGCTCCGAGGTGGCGCGCATCATGACGACGACGGCCGACGACCTCGCCGCTCGCATCGGTGCTCCGGTCGAGCTCGCCGGGATCGCGGTGCGCCGGGCCGGGCGGACCCGCCCCGGCGTCCCCGAGCACCTGATCACCACCGACGCCGAGGCCCTGGTCAACCGGGGTGACATCGACGTGGTGGTCGAGGTGGTGGGCGGCATCGAGCCGTCCAGGTCGCTGATCCTGTCCGCCTTCGCGCAGGGCGCCTCGGTGGTCAGCGCCAACAAGGCGCTGCTCGCCAAGGACGGCACCGAACTGCACGCCGCGGCCGCCGAGGCCGGCGTGGACCTGTACTACGAGGCCGCGGTGGCGGGCGCGATCCCGCTGCTGCGCCCGCTGCGCGAGTCCCTCGCGGGCGACAAGGTCAACCGGGTGCTGGGCATCGTCAACGGCACCACCAACTTCATCCTCGACAAGATGGACACCACCGGCGCCGGCTACTCGGAGGCGCTGGAGGAGGCCACCGCGCTGGGCTACGCCGAGGCCGACCCGACGGCCGACGTCGAGGGCTTCGACGCCGCCGCCAAGGCCGCGATCCTGGCCGGCATCGCCTTCCACACCAAGGTCACCGCGGCGGACGTCTACCGCGAGGGCCTCACCGAGGTGACCGCGGCCGACATCGCCTCCGCCAAGGAGATGGGCTGCGTGGTCAAGCTGCTCGCGATCTGCGAGCGGGCCGCCGACGGCGAGTCCGTCACCGCGCGCGTCCACCCGGCGATGATCCCGCTCTCGCACCCGCTGGCCTCGGTCCGCGAGGCGTACAACGCGGTGTTCGTGGAGGCCGAGGCGGCCGGCCGGCTGATGTTCTACGGCCCCGGCGCGGGCGGCTCGCCGACCGCCTCCGCGGTGCTCGGCGACCTGGTCGCGGTCTGCCGCAACAAGCTGGCCGGCGCCACCGGTCCCGGTGACTCGGTGTACACCAGGCTGCCGGCCAAGCCGATGGACGAGGTGGTCACCCGCTACCACGTCAGCCTGGACGTGGACGACCGCGCGGGCGTGCTCGCCCAGGTGGCGTCCGTCTTCGCCGAGCACGGCGTCTCCATCGACACCGTGCGCCAGCAGGGCCGCGACGGCGACGCCTCGCTCGTCGTGGTCACCCACCGTGCCACCGACGCCGCGCTGTCGGCGACGGTCGACAAGCTCCGCGCGCTGGACAGCGTGCGGGACGTGGCCAGCATCATGCGGGTCGAAGGGGAATAAGGAACCAGCCATGAACGCCGTTGCCGAGAACGTCGTCCGAGGCGCGCACACCCACCAGTGGCGCGGCCTGATCGAGGAGTACCGGGACCGCCTGCCGGTCACCGCGGCCACCCCGGTGGTCACCCTGTTGGAGGGCGGCACGCCCCTGGTCCCCGCCCAGGTGCTCTCCGAGCGCACCGGCTGCGAGGTCTACCTCAAGGTCGAGGGCGCCAACCCGACCGGCTCCTTCAAGGACCGCGGGATGACGATGGCCATCTCCAAGGCCAAGGAGGAGGGCGCGCAGGCGGTCATCTGCGCGTCCACCGGCAACACCTCGGCCTCCGCCGCCGCGTACGCGGTGCGGGCCGGGATGGTCTCCGCGGTGCTCGTCCCGCAGGGCAAGATCGCCCTCGGCAAGATGGGCCAGGCGCTGGTGCACGGCGCCAGGATCCTCCAGGTCGACGGGAACTTCGACGACTGCCTGACGCTCGCACGCGAACTGTCCGAGAAGTACCCGGTGGCGCTGGTCAACTCGGTGAACCCGGTGCGGATCGAGGGCCAGAAGACCGCGGCCTTCGAGATCGTCGACATGCTCGGCGACGCCCCCGACATCCACGTCCTGCCGGTCGGCAACGCGGGCAACATCACCGCGTACTGGAAGGGCTACCGCGAGTACGCCCACCCGTCGCCCGCCGCCACCCTTGACGGGGGCGCTTCGCGCCGCACCCTCCCTGCCATGTCGACCCGCACCCCGCGGATGTGGGGCTTCCAGGCCTCCGGCTCGGCCCCGATCGTGGACGGCGCGCCGGTGCTCAAGCCGCAGACCATCGCCACCGCGATCCGGATCGGCAACCCGGCCTCCTGGGACTTCGCGCTCGCCGCGCGGGACGAGTCCGGCGGCCTCATCGACAAGGTGACGGACCGTCAGATCCTGTCCGCCTACCGGCTGTTGGCCTCGCAGGAGGGCGTCTTCGTGGAGCCCGCCTCGGCCGCCTCGGTGGCCGGCCTGCTGGCCAAGGCGGAGGCCGGCCTGGTCGACCCCGGCCAGCGGATCGTCTGCACCGTGACCGGCAACGGCCTCAAGGACCCGGACTGGGCGGTGGCCGGCGCGCCGCAGCCGCAGGTCGTCCCGATCGACCCGGAGACGGCCGCCCGGAGCCTCGGGCTGCTCGACTGACGGGCCGTGACACCCGGCGGGCCGACCCCTTCGGGGGCCGGCCCGCCGAAGTTCTCCGCTGACCGCTTCCGTGTCAACCGAGCCGCGCACCGCCGCCCGTCCCCGGTGCGCATTCCGGCCAGAACCGCAACACACCGGATCGAAGGCCCACGGGGTGTACCGCTCGGGAACCTCTCTTCGATACTCTGGCTTCGGCCGTGTGGCACATGCCCCGGGCCCGGCGGGTCCGGGCCGCGCCGACCGTCGCGACCGCCCGCCCCGGAGGGGCCGCGGTCCGTTCCCCACCCTCGCACCGACGACGCGCTCCGCGCCGCCCGATTTCCCCAGGAGAGTCCACCGCATGGCCGGTCCCGCGTTCCGTGCCGCCGCCGTCCGGGTCAGGGTTCCCGCGACCAGCGCCAACCTCGGCCCCGGCTTCGACGCCTTCGGGCTCGCGCTGGGCCTGTACGACGACGTGGTCGTCCGGGTCGCCGACTCCGGCCTCTCCGTCGACATCGCCGGTGAGGGCGCCGAGACGCTGCCGCGCGACGAGCGCCACCTGCTGGTCCGCGCGATGCGCGCCGCCTTCGACCGGCTCGGGGGCCAGCCGCGGGGCCTCGAAATCGTCTGTGCCAACCGGATACCGCACGGCCGCGGCCTCGGCTCCTCCTCGGCCGCCATCTGCGCCGGCATCGTGGCCGCCAGGGCGGTGACGATCGGCGGACCGTCCGCGCTGGACGACGACGCGCTGCTGGCCCTCGCCTCCGAGCTGGAGGGCCACCCGGACAACGTCGCGGCCTGCCTGCGCGGCAACTTCACCATCGCCTGGACCGACGAGGAGTCGGCCAGGGCGGTCGCGCTGGAGCCGTCCGAGCAGGTCGTCCCGGTGGTGTTCGTGCCGGCCGGCGAGGTGCTCACCGAGACCGCGCGCGGACTGCTGCCGAAGACCGTCCCGCTGGCCGACGCCGCCGTCAACGCCGGCCGCTCCGCGCTGCTGGTGGAGGCGCTGACCAGGCGCCCGGAACTGCTCCTCACCGCCACCGAGGACCGGCTGCACCAGGACTACCGCGCCTCCGCGATGCCGGACAGCGCCGCGCTGGTCGGCGCACTGCGCGCCGAGGGCGTCCCCGCGGTCATCTCCGGGGCCGGTCCGACCGTGCTGGCGCTCACCGACGAGGCGGGCGCCGACGGGGTGCTCTCCTTCGCCGGGCACCACGGCCACGGCGGTGACCCGGCGTTCGCCGCGCACCGCCTGGACGTCGACCGGGCCGGGGCCGTCGTGCTCCCACTGGACGTCTGAGCAGCGCGAACGGCCCGTCCGGGGCCCGGCGCAGGCACCCTGCCGAGCCGGCCCCGACGGACACGATTGGCAAGCGCAAGGCTGGGGAATGTCTCAGGGGGTCGGTAGTGTTAACCTCATTGCTGCACCAGGTGCCCTCCGGGGCTAGGTGCACCGCGTCCCGATCCCCGCGCTCCACGGCAGTGGAGTCCCGGCGATGCACGGGGCGACGATTCTCCGGGAGCCCACCGCAGCGCGTACGCAGCCTGCCTGCGCACATGCGGCCGCATCCCGAAGCCGTGACGGCACCTGACTCCCACCCGCGGCCTCCCACCTAGAGGCCAGGACGGGCGGAGCGCGGGCCACCGTCACGCGACGGGGGCCCGGGATTCGCAGGAAGCGTGGGGGTTACGCCCCCAGGGGAGGTCGACACACGACCGGCCCACGCGCCACTCAGCACCACCGTGCTTCACGCACCGCACCTCGTACGTAGCTCTCCCTCGACGGGCTCCCGCCATTCGAGGGATCACCGCCTCGGACCGACGCAGTCGAGCGTTGGTCAGGACAGCACAACCGGTCGCCGAGCCAGACAGGCCGACGTCCGCTCCAGGGAAGGACCCTTAGTGAGCGACTCCACCGATCTGATGGGCGCGCGCCCGGACGCCGAAGCGTCGGACGCGGCCGCCCCCGCTGCTCCGGCGCGGCGCCGCCGCAGTGCCGCCGCCGGCCTGGACGGCATGGTCCTGGCCGAGCTCCAGAAGCTCGCCGCGGACCTTGGCATCACCGGTACCGGACGCATGCGCAAGAGCCAGCTGATCGAGACCATCAAGGAGAAGAGCGGCGGGGACCCGCTGCTCGCCGCCGGTGGCACCGCCCCGGCCGCCAAGCGTGCCGCCGCCAAGGCGGACGCCGAGGCCCCGGCCGAGAAGCCGGCCCGCCGCACCAAGGCCGCCGCCGCCAAGGCGGAGGCCGAGGCCGCGGCCGCCGCCGAGTCGCAGGCCCAGATCGAGATCCCGGTCCAGGCCGCCGCGGAGACCGCCGCCCCCGCCCGTGCCGAGCGCACCCGCCGCCGCGCCACCGCGGCCGCCGGCGCCCCCACCGCTCCGGCCGGCGAGGCCGAGGCCGCCACCGTCGCGGTCGCCGAGCCGAAGCAGGCCGAGGCCCGCCCGGCCGAGACCCGCGGCTTCGAGGGCCGCGAGGACAGCCGGGAGAGCCGTCGCGACCGCCGTGAGCGCCGCGACCGCGGCGAGCGCACCGACCGTACCGAGCGCACCGAGCGCCAGGAGGGCGGCGAGGCCCAGGACGCCGACGGGCGCGAGTCGCGTCGCGACCGCCGCAGCCGCCGCGACCGCACTGAGCGCACCGAGCGCCAGGGTGGCCAGCAGCAGGGCGGCCAGGCCGACCAGCAGAGTCGCCAGGCCCAGCCGGCCCAGCAGCAGCCGGCCCCGCAGGGCGGTTACGAGGACGACGAGTTCGGCGACGGCCGCCGTGGCCGGCGCGGGCGCTACCGCGACCGCCGTGGCCGCCGCGGGCGCGACGGTTTCGAGGCCGGCCCCGTCGAGACGCCGATCGGCGAGGACGACGTCCTGATCCCGGTCGCGGGCATCCTCGACATCCTCGACAACTACGCGTTCGTGCGCACCTCCGGCTACCTGCCGGGGCAGAACGACGTCTACGTCTCGCTCGCCCAGGTCCGCAAGAACGGCCTGCGCAAGGGTGACGCCATCACCGGCGCGGTGCGCCAGCCGCGCGACGGCGAGCGCCGCGAGAAGTTCAACGCCATGGTGCGGCTGGACTCCGTCAACGGCATGGACCCGGAGAGCGGCCGCGGCCGCCCCGAGTTCAACAAGCTCACCCCGCTGTACCCGCAGGACCGGCTGCGCCTGGAGACCGACCCGGGCGTGCTGACCACCCGGATCATCGACCTGGTGTCGCCGATCGGCAAGGGCCAGCGCGGTCTGATCGTCGCGCCGCCGAAGACCGGCAAGACCATGGTGCTCCAGGCGGTCGCCAACGCGATCACCCACAACAACCCCGAGTGCCACCTGATGGTCGTCCTGGTCGACGAGCGTCCGGAAGAGGTCACCGACATGCAGCGGTCGGTGAAGGGCGAGGTCATCTCCTCGACCTTCGACCGCCCGGCCGAGGACCACACCACCGTCGCCGAGCTGGCCATCGAGCGCGCCAAGCGCCTGGTGGAGCTGGGCCACGACGTGGTCATCCTGCTGGACTCGATCACCCGCCTGGGCCGCGCCTACAACCTGGCGGCGCCGGCCTCCGGCCGCATCCTGTCCGGTGGTGTCGACTCGACCGCGCTGTACCCGCCGAAGAAGTTCTTCGGTGCCGCGCGCAACATCGAGAACGGCGGCTCGCTGACCATCCTGGCCACCGCGCTGGTCGAGACCGGCTCGCGCATGGACGAGGTGATCTTCGAGGAGTTCAAGGGCACCGGCAACATGGAGCTCAAGCTCGACCGGAAGCTCTCGGACAAGCGCATCTTCCCGGCCGTCGACGTGGACGCCTCCAGCACCCGCAAGGAGGAGATCCTGCTCGGCAGTGAGGAGTTGGCCATCGTCTGGAAGCTGCGCCGGGTGCTGCACGCGCTCGACTCGCAGCAGGCGATCGAGCTGCTCCTGGACAAGATGAAGCAGACCAAGAGCAACGCCGAGTTCCTGATGCAGATCGCCAAGACCACCCCCGGCTCCGGCGACTGACGGTAGCCGGACGGCTGTCGAAGCACGGAACCCCGGATCGCGCGAGCGGTCCGGGGTTCCGTGCGTCCGTGCCCGGGTTGTTCCAGAGTTGGGACACGTTGAGGCCTTTGGATCATGTTGTCCGATTTACTCTGGACCGTATGGCCGAGCACAAGAGGGTCCCGAGTCGCCGCCGCAAGGTCCTGCGGACGGCCGCCTGCGCGTTCGTCGCGCTCGTCGTCCTCGGCGCCGGTGCGGCCGTCTACGCGTACGTGCGGTTGAACGACAACATCAGGAGCGTCGACATCGACGGCCGGCTCGGCGACGCCAGGCCTCCGGCCGCCACCGACGGGTCCTTCAACATCCTGGTGCTGGGCTCCGACTCGCGGGCCGGCGACAACGGCTCGGTGGCCGGCGGGGACACCGGCGACACCGCCCGCTCGGACACCGCGATGGTGCTGCACGTCAGCCAGGACCACTCCCGCGCCCAGATCGTCTCGATACCGCGCGACACCCTGGTCGCCCGCCCCGACTGCACCGACGCGAAGGGCGGGGCGGTGCCGGCGGCCAAGCGCGCGATGTACAACAGCGCCTTCGAGGCCGGCGGCGCGGCCTGCGCGGTCAAGACCACCGAGCAGCTCACCGGACTGCGGATGGACCACTACCTCCAGATCGACTTCGCCGGCTTCGCCCGGGTCGTCGACGCGATAGGCGGGGTCACCGTGAACACCACGGTGGCCATCCACGACAAGGACAGCGGGCTCGACCTGCCGGCCGGTGAGCACCACCTGGACGGGAAGCAGGCACTGGCCTTCGTGCGCACCAGGCACGGCGTCGGCGACGGCAGCGACCTCGGCCGGATCGAACTCCAGAAGCAGATGGTGAAGTCCCTGCTGGCGCAGGCCGGGGGGACCGGGCTGTTCACCAACCCGGTGAAGCTGTGGTCGATCGGCGACACCGCGACCAGGAGCATCACCACCGACTCCGCGCTCGGCTCGGTGAACTCGCTGGTGGGGCTCGCCCAGGAACTCAAGGGCATCGGCCCGGACCAGCTGAGCATGGTCACCCTGCCGGTGGAGACCGCCCCCAGCGACCCGAACCGGGTGGTCCAGCAGCAGCCGCAGGCCGACCAGGTCTGGGCGGCGCTCAGGGCCGACCGGCCGTTCCCGCAGGCGGTCGTCTCCGCGCAGCCGGAGAACCCCGCCCAGGCGGCCCCCACGGCCGCTCCGACGGCCGCCCCGTCGACGGGTGCGAGGAGCACGGGGAAGGCCACCGCGAAGGCCGGCACGGCGCGCTGAGCGGCGCCCGGAATATCCCGGAGTGACCCCCGGTTTGGGAAGAAGCGGCCGGTCCTGGCAGACTGGTCCGTCGGTCCCGGTTCACGTGCGGCGCTCCAGCCGCCGACCCGGTGCCCTCCAGAACCCTAGGAGATCCCCTTGAAGTCCAACGTTCACCCCGAGTACGTGGTCACCCGTGTGACCTGCACCTGCGGCGCCGAGTTCACGACCCGCTCGACGGAGAAGTCCGGCGAGATCCGTGCCGAGGTCTGCTCGCAGTGCCACCCGTTCTACACCGGCAAGCAGAAGATCCTCGACACCGGTGGCCGCGTGGCCCGCTTCGAGGCCCGCTTCGGCAAGCAGCACAGCGCGAAGGCCTAGCGCTCGCTCGGCGCCGGTTCCCGGTGCCCCCGTACTCGTCGTCGGGGGTGCCAGGGGGCCGGCGCCGTTCGCGTCCCCCCGCGCGTTCCGCGTTTCCGCCCGTACCGAACCACCCCCACACGTACCGATTCCCCGGGAAGAAGGCCACCCCATGTTCGAGGCAGTCGAAGAGCTCCTCGTCGAGCACGCCGACCTCGAGAAGAGGCTGGCCGACCCGTCCGTCCACGCCGACCAGGCCAACGCCCGCAGGCTGGCCAAGCGGTACGCCGAGCTGACCCCGATCACCCGGGTCTACCGGCAGTGGCGGCAGGCCGGCGAGGACATCGAGGCGGCCCGCGAACTCGCCGCCGAGGAGCCGGAGTTCATCGCCGAGGTGAAGGACTCCGAGGCGCGCAGGGACGAGTACACCGAGGAGCTGCGGCTGCTGCTGGTGCCGCGCGACCCGAACGACGACAAGGACGTCATCCTGGAGATCAAGGCGGGCGAGGGCGGCGAGGAGTCCGCGCTGTTCGCCGGCGACCTGCTCCGGATGTACCTGCGCTACGCGGAGCGGGTCGGCTGGAAGACCGAGCTCATCGACGCCAACGAGTCCGACCTCGGCGGTTACAAGGACGTCTCGGTGGCCGTGAAGACCAAGGGCAGCACCGAGCCCGGCCAGGGCGTCTGGGCCCGGCTGAAGTACGAGGGCGGCGTGCACCGCGTGCAGCGCGTCCCCGCCACCGAGTCGCAGGGCCGCATCCACACCTCCGCGGCGGGCGTGCTGGTCACCCCCGAGGCGGAGGAGGTCGAGGTCGAGATCGTCGCCAACGACCTGCGGATCGACGTCTACCGCTCCTCCGGCCCCGGCGGCCAGTCGGTCAACACCACCGACTCCGCGGTCCGGATCACCCACCTGCCGACCGGTATCGTGGCGTCCTGCCAGAACGAGAAGAGCCAGCTCCAGAACAAGGAGCAGGCGATGCGCATCCTGCGGTCGCGGCTGCTGGCCGCCGCGCAGGAGGAGGCCGAGCGGGAGGCCTCGGACGCGCGCCGCAGCCAGGTCCGTACGGTGGACCGCTCCGAGCGGATCCGGACGTACAACTACCCCGAGAACCGCATCTCGGACCACCGCACCGGATTCAAGTCGTACAACCTGGACCAGGTCCTGGACGGCGAACTGAACGCGGTGATCCAGTCCTGCGTCGACAAGGACGCGGCGGCCAAGCTCGCCGCCGCGGCCCAAGAGAACTGAGACCGGCGCGCCCCAGCCCGCGTTTCCGCCCGGAGCCGGAGCGCAGAAACAAGAGGTCGTACGGATGAACCTGCTGCTCGCCGAGGTGGCCCAGGCCACCCAGCGGTTGGCCGCGGCCGGCGTGCCGTCGCCGCGCTTCGACGCGGAGGAGCTCGCCGCCTACGTCCACCGGGTCAAGCGCAGCCAGCTGCACACGGTGAAGGACGCCGACTTCGACGCCCGCTACTGGGAGGCGGTCTCGCGCCGGGAAGCGCGCGAGCCGCTCCAGCACATCACCGGGCGCGCGTTCTTCCGCTACCTCGAACTGGAGGTCGGCCCCGGGGTGTTCGTGCCCCGGCCGGAGACCGAGACGGTCGTCGAGTGGGCGATAGACGCGGTGCGCGACATGGACGTGGCCGAGCCGCTGGTGGTGGACCTGTGCTCCGGCTCCGGCGCGATCGCCCTCGCCCTGGCCCAGGAGCTGCCGCGCTCCACCGTGCACGCCTTCGAACTCGACGAGGGCGCGCTGGAGTACACCCGGCGCAACATCGAGGCCAGCCAGGACCGCGCCCGGGTCACCCTGCACGCCGGTGACGCCACCAAGGCCTTCGAGGACGACCGCTCCTGGGACGGCCGCTTCGACCTGGTCATCTCCAACCCGCCGTACATCCCGCTCACCGAGTGGGAGTACGTCGCCCCGGAGGCCCGCGACCACGACCCGCAGATGTCGCTGTTCTCCGGCGAGGACGGCCTGGACACCATCCGCGGCATCGAGCGGGTGGCCGCCCGGCTGCTGCGCCCGGGCGGCGCGGTGGTGATCGAGCACGCCGACCAGCAGGGCGGCCAGGTGCCGTGGATCTTCAACGAGGAACACGGCTGGACGGACACCGCCGACCACCGTGACCTGAACAACCGGCCTCGCTTCACGACCGCCCGGAGGGTCGGGTCGTGAAGCATGTAGCGCAGTACGACCGCCCGGAGGGTCGGGTCGTGAAGCATGTAGCGCAGTACGACCGCCCGGAGGGTCGGGTCGTGAAGCTCAAGCGCAGTACGACTGCGCGCAAGGCCGTGCTGTAACCGTCATGAGCCACTCCGGAAGGGGACCGCACCGATGAGCCGCCGTTACGACTGTGCCGATGCCGGGGACCGCGCCACCGGGCTGCGGGAGGCCGCCTCGGCCATCCGCCGCGGCGAACTCGTCGTGCTGCCCACCGACACCCTCTACGGGGTCGGCGCGGACGCCTTCTCCCCGGAGGCCGTCGGCGAGCTGATGGCCGCCCGCGGCCGCAGTCGCAACACGCCCTCGCCGGTGCTGGTCGGCTCGCCGACCACCCTGCACGGCCTGGTCACCGACTTCTCCGAGCAGGCCTGGGAGCTGGTCGACGCCTTCTGGCCCGGCGGTCTCACCCTGGTCGCCAGGCACCAGCCCTCGCTGCGCTGGGACCTCGGCGACACCCGCGGCACCGTCGCGGTCCGGATGCCGCTGCACCCGGTCGCCATCGAGCTGCTGAACGCCACCGGCCCGATGGCCGTCTCCAGCGCCAACCGGATCGGCGGTTCGTCCCCGCTGACCTGTGACGAGGCGCAGGCCCAGCTGGGCGACGCGGTCTCGGTCTACCTGGACGGCGGGGCGGCCGAGGACGCCGCCATCTCGTCGATCGTGGACGTCACCGGCAAGGTCCCGGTCCTGCTGCGGGCCGGCGCGATCAGCGTCGAGCAGCTGAGGGAGGTCGTCCCAGACCTGGAGGCCGGCAGTTGACGCCGACCGTCTCGCTGCACGCAGGGCCGGGCATAGCGCCGTACCTGAGCGTGGGCCCCAGGCCGCTGGACCACTTCCGGATCCTGTTCGTCTGCACCGGCAACATCTGCCGCTCGCCGATCGCCGAGCGGCTGACCCGGCGTGAGCTGGACACCCGGCTGAGCCCCAGGGTGGCCGGGCGGATCCTGGTCGAGAGCGCCGGCACCTGGGGCCACGTGGGCGCCCCGATGGAGGACCACGCCGTGACCGTGCTCGACGAGTACGGCGCCGACAGCGGCGGCTTCACCGGCCGCGAGCTGCTGGACGAGCACGTGGTCGAGGCCGACCTGGTGCTCACCGCGACGCTGGACCACCGCGCCCAGGTGATCTCGATGGGCCACGAGGCGGGACTGCGCACCTTCACGCTGAAGGAGTTCACCCGGCTGGTGCGGACGATAGACCCGGGCACCCTGCCGGACCCCAGGCGCGGCGCCGACGTCACCGAGCGGGCCCGCGCGCTGGTCAGGGCCGCCGCCGCGCTGCGCGGCTGGCTGCTGGCCGCCACTCCGGAGTCGGACGAGGTGGACGACCCGTACGGGGCGCCGATCGGCATGTTCCGCAACTGCGGCGAGGAGATATTCCACGCGGTCGACCCGGTGGTCACCGCGCTCACGGGCGTGCCCGCGCCGCGCTGACCCGGTCGGCGGCGGGTCCGGCGCCGAAGGGGCCGGACGGCCGCAGCTCGGCGGGCCGGGCGGCGGCGGCGGTCCTACGCTGGGTGGCACAGTCCCCCGCAGCGCCCGGGAGCCCCGCCATGACCGTCACCGATGCCGCGTCCGGCCCGACCACGACGACAGGGCGCCCCCGGGTGTCCGAAGTGCTGCACCGGGCCGATCCGCAGCTGGCCGACCTGCTGGCCGCGGAGGCCGAGCGTCGCGCCGAAACGATCCAGCTGCTGGCGGGGGAGAACCTGACCACCCCCGCCGTCCTGGCGGCGCTCACCGGCCCGCTGATCGACAAGTACGCCGAGGGCTACCCGGGCCGCCGGCACCACACCGGCTGCGCGCTGGCGGACGCCGCCGAGCTGCTGGCGATCGACCGGGCCCGTGAGCTGTTCGCCGCTCCGCACGCCAACGTCCAGCCCCGGTCGGCGACTTCGGCGATGCTGGCGGCGTACGCGGCGCTGCTGAAGCCCGGCGACGGGGTGCTGGCGATGTCGCTGGAGCACGGCGGCCACCTCAGCTGCGGCTCGCGCGCCAACTTCTCCGGCCGCTGGTTCGACTTCACCGGCTACGGCGTGCGCGAGGACGACGGGCTGATCGACCTCGACCAGGTGCGCGAGCTGGCCCGGCGGCACCGCCCCAAGGCCATCGTGGCCGGCTCCATCTCGCACCCCCGCCACCCGGACTGGGCGGCGTTCCGGGAGATCGCCGACGAGGTGGACGCCTATCTGATCGCCTCCGCCGCGCAGACCACCGGGCTGATCGCGGCCGGGGTGGCGCCCTCCCCGGTGCCGTACGCGGACGTCACCGTGGCGGCCACCCACAAGCTGCTGCGCGGTCCGCGCGGCGGCCTGCTGCTGTGCACCGCCGAGCTGGCCGAGCGGATCGACCGGGCGGTGTTCCCGTTCAGCCAGGGCGGCGCGGCGATGAACGAGGTGGCCGGCAAGGCGGTGGCCCTCGCGGAGGCCTCCACGCCCGGCTACCGGGCGTACGCGCAGCGGACGGTGTCCGGGGCACGGGCGCTCGCCGAGGGGCTCGCGGAGGCCGGCACGCGCCCTCTGACGGGCGGTACCGACACCCATCTGGTGACCGCCGACGTGAGCCCGCTCGGCGTGACCGGCGCCGAGGCCGAACGGCGCTGCGCGGCGGCCGGACTGCTGCTCGGCAAGTGCGCGCTGCCGTACGACCCGGCGCCGGCCGCCGAGGCCTCCGGCATCCGGCTGGGCACGGGCACGGTGACCAGCCAGGGGATGGGGGAGTCCGAGCTGGCCGAGATCGCCGGGCTGATCGCGCGGGTGCTCGCCGGGGGTGCGCAGGCCCCGGCCGCGGCGCGGGTGCGGGAGCTGGCGCTGGCCTTCGCCGACCGGGCCTGACGGAGATCGTCCGCGGGTATCCGGATCCCCTACCCGGGAGGGCGAACCGCGATGCACGGTCCCGGCGTCCGACTCAATAAGGTGTGTGCCGTGGCGACGCACCTCGAAACCCGGGAAGGCAGGGGAGTACCTTCGGTACCCCCCGGTTCGACAGCGATGCAGGAGGCCAGTGGTGCGTGAGTATCTGCTGGTGCTGTTCTGCACGGCCGCCGTCACCTACCTGCTGACCGGCCCGGTCCGGAAGTTCGCCATCGCGGCCGGCGCCATGCCGCCGGTGCGCGCCCGTGACGTGCACCGCGAACCGACGCCGCGGCTCGGCGGCATCGCGATGTTCGGCGGACTGTGCGCGGGCATCCTGGTCGCCTCGCAGCTCGACAACCTGAGCAAGGTGTTCTCGCAGGGCACCGACATCCGCGCGCTGCTGTCCGGCGCCGGGATCATGTTCCTGCTCGGGGTGCTCGACGACAAGTGGGGCGTGGACGCGCTGGTCAAGCTCGGCGGCCAGATGATCGCCGCCGGTGTGATGGTCTGGCAGGGCGTCACGGTGATCACCCTCCCGGTGCCCGGCGTCGGCCCGGTCGCGGTGAGCCCGACCCAGGGCATGGTCATCTCGGTCGTCCTGGTCGTCGTCATGGTCAACGCGGTGAACTTCATCGACGGCCTGGACGGCCTGGCCGGCGGCATGGTCTGCATCGCCGCGATGGCCTTCTTCCTGTACAGCTACCGGCTCTGGTACGGCTACACGATCTCCGACGCGGCCCCCGCGGTGCTGTTCAGCGTGCTGCTGATCGGCATGTGCCTGGGCTTCCTGGCGCACAACATGCACCCCGCGCGGATCTTCATGGGCGACTCGGGATCGATGATGCTCGGCCTCATGCTGGCCGTCGCCGCGATCTCCATCACCGGCCGGGTCGACCCGGACCTGATCAGCAGCGAGACCGGTTCGCAGACCGCCACCGTGCACACCCTGGTGCCGATCTACATCCCGCTGCTGCTGCCGCTGACGGTCATCGCGCTGCCGCTGGCCGACCTGTTGCTCGCCGTGGTGCGCCGCACCTGGGCCGGCCAGTCCCCGTTCGCCGCGGACAAGCGCCACCTGCACCACCGGCTGCTCCAGGTCGGGCACTCGCACAGCCGCGCCGTACTGATCATGTACTTCTGGGCCGCGCTGATCGCCTTCGGCTCGGTGGCCTTCTCGGTGACCAACACCGGCCGCACCGTCGTCCTGACGCTCGCCGGGCTCTGCCTGGTCGGCCTGGTGGTGCTGCTCACCCCGCGGTTCCGCCCGCGCGCCCCGCGGGCGGTGCAGTCCTTCGTCCCCCCGCGCTACCGCCGCCGGCAGACCGCTCCGATGGCCGAACTGTCGGCGAAGGACAAGCAACTCCTGGGTGAAGCCGGCCGGGGCTCCGGCACCGGCTCCACCGCGGCCGACCAGCACCACAAGGCCACCGGGCGTCGCTGACAAGGAAGTTGGCGGCGAGTCGGATCGCTTCACCCGAATGGCGGAGCCGCTGCGCCTATGGTGTGACAGGTGCCACACATTCATGGTAAAGCTCTCATCAAATAGTTTGTGATACCGTTCACGAGTATCGAGAACACGCCGAAAGACCTGACAGGTGGATGACTTCCGTCCCTGTCGGTCTCCCTCACCGGGCCCGCCGTTCCTGCGGGCGGCCCGCGGCGATGCCTCGGTCCGGCGTCACCCGCCACCGCTGTGCCCGTCCCCCCGCCACATCGACATGCCGCCGGAGCTGCCGACATGCCGTCCACCGACGCCCGGATCCTCCGAGGCGCCGCGATTCCCACTGCGGTCGCCGGGATCATCGCCATGGCGATCTCCTTCGCAGTCGCCGGCGGGAAGGGGCTGCTCGGCGCCCTGTTCGGCGCACTGCTCGTGATGGCCTTCTTCAGCTTCGGCCAGGTCGCGCTCGACCGGCTGACCAGGTCGAACCCGCAGATCATGATGGCCGCGGCGCTGCTGGTGTACACCACGCAGATCCTGCTGGTCGGCATCGTGCTCGCGGTCTTCCAGGACACCGAGCTCTTCAACCGGCAGGCGTTCGCCTTCACGCTGCTCGGCTGCGCCCTGGTCTGGACGGGCTTCCAGGTGCGTGGTGCACTCAAGGCCAAGACCTTCTACGTCGACCCCGACGCCTCCGAAAAGAAGGGCGACAAGCCCTCCGACAAGGGGCGTCAACAGTGACGAGGCCCGACTGTCCCCCCAACGAGGGGGGCGGTGTTTATGCCGCACTGACGGGCTGCTATCGTCCGTCGCAACAACGGAGTACGGGAAGAGGCCTGGTCTGTCCGCAGAGCGGACCGATCGCCCCCCTGATCCGGGCAGTCTTCGATGATCCCGCTGTGGTGCAGTGCACCGGCGCGCGGGGTCGGCGAGAAACCCATCAAGTTCCAGTGCCGCTCCGTGGCCGCAGGCCACGCCGACACACCGAGGTTGCCGTATCCATGCGTCACGACGAAGGAGTCCGTGGTGAGTGCTGAACTCACGTCCCTCGCCTCAGGCAGTTGCCACTTCGGGGACGCTGGCTGCGGCTTCCCGGCCCCTGGCCTGAACGAGTTCCAGTTCAAGCCGATCTTCTCGATCGGCAGCGTCGAGTTCAACAAGCCGATGCTGCTGTCGTTCATCGTCGCGTTCCTGGTGGTCGGCTTCTTCTGGGCCGCCTTCGCCAAGCCGCGCCTGGTCCCCGGCAAGCTCCAGCTGGTCGGCGAGATCGGGTACGACTTCGTCAAGCGCTCCATCGTGCTGGAGACGATCGGCAAGAAGGGCGAGAAGTACGTCCCGATGCTCGTCTCGATGTTCTTCTTCATCTGGTTGATGAACATCATGTCGATCATCCCGTTCGCCCAGTTCCCGGTGATGGCGGCGATCGCGTTCCCGGCGGGCCTCGCGGCGATCGTCTGGCTCACCTACATGACGCTGACCTTCAAGAAGCACGGCTTCGTCGGCGGTCTGAAGAACCTCTGCTGGCCGTCGGGCATCCCGGGCTGGGTCATGTTCATCCTGGTGCCGATCGAGTTCTTCTCGAACGTCCTCGTGCGCCCCTTCACGCTCGCGGTCCGAGCCTTCGCGAACATGTTCGCCGGCCACCTGCTGATCGTGATGTTCTCCATCGCCTCCTGGTACCTGCTCAGCCCGACCCTGGGCGCGCTCTACGGCTCGGTCTCCTTCGTGGTGACCATCGCGCTGACCGCCTTCGAGCTGCTGGTCCAGTTCCTGCAGGCCTACATCTTCGTGATGCTGGCCAGCAGCTACATCGCCGGTGCCCTCGAAGAGGCGCACTGAGCCCCGGGGCCCAGGCCCCGCCCAGAACCACCTCCCGGATCGCCCGGTGGCCAATCACCACCGGTTCACCACCCTGCAAAGGACAACGTCAATGAGCATCCTCGCTGAGGGCACTGTCTACGGTTCCGTCGCCTCCCTGGGCTACGGCCTCGCCGCCATCGGCCCCGGCATCGGTGTCGGTCTGATCTTCGGCAACGGTGTCCAGGCGATGGCCCGTCAGCCCGAGGCTGCCGGTCTCATCCGTTCCAACATGTTCATCGGCTTCGCGCTGACCGAGGCGCTCGCCCTCATCGGCATCGTCATGCCGTTCGTCTTCGGCAACAAGTAATCCCGCCGTAGACCCTTTCTGAGGAAGGTCCAGATATGAGCATGGCGATCGTCCAGCTCGCGTCCGAGGAGAAGATGAACCCTCTCCTCCCCGCGTGGCCCGAGATCATCATCGGCCTGCTCTGCTTCTTCATCGTCTTCGGTCTGCTCGGCAAGAAGCTCCTCCCCAGCATCGAGAAGGTGCTGTCGGAGCGCCGGGACGCGATCGAGGGCGGGATGGAGCGCGCCGAGACCGCTCAGGCGGAGGCCCAGGCCCTGCTTGAGCAGTACCGCGCCGAGCTCGCCGAGGCGCGCCACGAGGCTGCCCGCATCGTCGAGCAGGCTCGCGAGCAGGGTGCCGCCCAGCTCGCCGAGATGCGCGAGGAGGGCCAGCGCCAGCGCGAGGCCATCGTCGCCGCCGGTCACGCCCAGATCGAGGCGGACAAGAAGCAGGCCACTGCCGCCCTGCGTCAGGACGTGGGCTCGCTGGCCACCCAGCTGGCGTCCCGCATCGTGGGTGAGTCCCTGGAGGACCACACCCGGCAGAGCGGCGTCATCGACCGCTTCCTGGACGAGCTGGAGGCCAAGGCCGCCGTTGCTCAGGGTGCGGCCAAGTGATCGGCGCCAGCCGTGAGGCCTTCGCCGCCGGCCGGCAGAACCTGGAGAGCCTGACCGACTCCACCTCGGTGGACGTGGCCAAGCTCGCCGAGGAGCTCACCGCCGTCACGGCCGTGCTGGACCGTGAGGTGTCGCTGCGCCGAGTCCTGACCGACCCGTCCCGGTCGGGCGAGGACAAGGCCCAGTTGGTCGCCTCGCTGCTGACCGGCCAGGTCACCGGCGCGACGGTCGACCTGGTCTCCGGCCTGGTCCGCTCCCGCTGGTCGGGCTCGCGCGACCTGGTGGACGCGACCGAGGAGCTCGCCGCGTACGCCGAGATCGTCGCCGCGGACAAGGCCGGTTCCCTGGACGACGTCGAGGACGAGCTCTTCCGGTTCGGCCGGGTGGTGAGCGGTTCGCACGAGCTGCGGGCCGCGCTGACCGAGCCGAAGGCCGGCACCGCCGCGAAGGCCGCGCTGATCGCGAAGCTGCTCGGCGGCCGCGCCAACGCCGGTACCGTCCGGCTGGTCACCGCCGTCGTGAACGCGCCGCGTGGCCGTAGCCTGGAGCAGGGCCTGGAGTCCTACTCCAAGCTCGCCGCCGCACGCCGCGACCGCGTGGTGGCCCTGGTCACCACCGCGGTGCCGCTGTCGGACACCCAGAAGGAGCGCCTGTCCGGTGCTCTGGGCCGGATGTACGGCCGCCAGGTCCACCTGAACATCGACGTCGACCCTCAGGTCGTGGGCGGTGTTCGGGTGCAGATCGGCGACGAGATCATCAACGGCACCGTGTCGAGCCGCCTCGAGGGCGCTCGCCAGTCGCTCGAAGGCTGAGCACCGAAGCAGCACATCCGACCCTCGGTCGGGAAACCGGCTCCCCAAGGAGCCGGCACATCGTACGGCCGGTTCGGAAGACCCGGCCGAGAGTCGAATACTTGCGGCCCTCAATGGCGGGCCGAGGATCGCAAACTAGGAGAGCAGGGAAGCCTGATGGCGGAGCTTACGATCCGTCCGGAGGAGATCCGGGACGCGCTGGCCGACTTTGTCCAGTCGTACCAGCCGGACGCCGCTTCTGTGGAAGAGGTCGGCAAGGTCACTGACGCGGCGGACGGCATCGCGCATGTCGAGGGCCTGCCCTCGGTCATGGCGAACGAGCTGCTGCGGTTCGAGGACGGCACGCTCGGCCTCGCGCTGAACCTCGACACCCGCGAGATCGGTGTCGTCGTCCTCGGTGAGTTCGGCGGTATCGAAGAGGGCCAGACCGTGCGCCGCACCGGCGAGGTCCTCTCGGTTCCGGTCGGCGACGGCTACCTCGGCCGCGTCGTGGACCCGCTGGGCAACCCGATCGACGGCCTGGGCGACATCGCCGCCACCGGTCGCCGCGCCCTGGAGCTGCAGGCCCCCGGCGTCATGGCCCGCAAGTCGGTCAAGCAGCCGCTGCAGACCGGCATCAAGGCCATCGACGCGATGACCCCGATCGGCCGCGGCCAGCGCCAGCTGATCATCGGTGACCGCCAGACCGGCAAGACCGCGGTGGCCGTCGACACGATCATCAACCAGCGTGACAACTGGCGCTCGGGCGACCCGGAGAAGCAGGTCCGCTGCATCTACGTCGCCGTGGGCCAGAAGGGCTCCACCATCGCGTCCGTCCGTGGCGCCCTGGAGGAGGCCGGCGCGCTGGAGTACACCACCATCGTGGCTGCTCCCGCCTCCGACCCGGCCGGCTTCAAGTACCTCGCCCCGTACACCGGTTCGGCCATCGGCCAGGAGTGGATGTACGACGGCAAGCACGTCCTGATCATCTTCGACGACCTGTCGAAGCAGGCCGAGGCCTACCGCTCCGTCTCCCTGCTGCTGCGCCGCCCGCCGGGCCGCGAGGCCTACCCGGGTGACGTCTTCTACCTGCACTCCCGCCTGCTGGAGCGCTGCGCCAAGCTGAACGACGCTCTGGGCGGCGGCTCGATGACCGGTCTGCCGATCATCGAGACCAAGGCCAACGACGTCTCGGCGTACATCCCGACCAACGTCATCTCCATCACCGACGGCCAGTGCTTCCTGGAGTCCGACCTGTTCAACGCCGGCATCCGCCCGGCCGTGAACGTCGGTATCTCGGTCTCCCGCGTCGGTGGCTCCGCCCAGATCAAGGCCATGCGCTCGGTCGCCGGCCGTCTGCGTCTGGACCTCGCCCAGTACCGTGAGCTGGAGGCCTTCGCCGCCTTCGGTTCCGACCTGGACGCGGCCTCCAAGGCCCAGCTGGAGCGCGGTGCGCGCATGGTCGAGCTGCTGAAGCAGGGCCAGTACCAGCCGTTCCCGGTCGAGGAGCAGGTCGTCTCCATCTGGGCCGGCACCAACGGCAAGCTGGACGACGTCCCGGTCGCCGAGATCCGCCGCTTCGAGCGCGAGTTCCTGGACCACGTCCGCCTGCAGCACAAGGACCTGCTGGCCGGCATCGTCGAGACCGGTCTGCTGGCCGAGGGCACCGTCGACGCGCTGACCACCGCGATCGAGGCGTTCAAGCAGGGTTACCAGACCGCTGACGGCAAGCTGCTCTCCGAGCAGGCCTGAGTCCGGTAGCGAGGGAAAGGACGTAACGACCCATGGGAGCACAGCTTCGGGTCTACAAGCGCCGGATCCGCTCTGTCACCGCGACGAAGAAGATCACCAAGGCGATGGAGATGATCTCCGCGTCGCGCATCGTCAAGGCGCAGCGCGCGGTGGCCGCCTCCACTCCGTACGCCGATGAGCTCACCCGGGCGGTGACGGCGGTGGCCACCCGGTCCAACGCCAAGCACCCGCTCACCACCGAGAACCCGGACGCCAAGCGCGCCGCGGTCCTGCTGATCACGGCGGACCGCGGCCTGGCGGGCGGCTACTCGACCAACGCCATCAAGGCCGCCCAGGGGCTCACCGAGCGCCTGAAGGCCGAGGGCAAGGACGTGGTGACGTACATCGTCGGCCGCAAGGGCGTCTCGTACTACACGTTCCGCGGTCTCACGATCGCGGGCTCGTGGACGGGATTCTCGGACAAGCCGACCTACGGTGACGCGAAGACCGTGGCGGCCGACCTGATCGAGGCCTTCACGGCCGAGACGGGCGGCGTGGACGAGCTCCACCTGGTCTCGACCGAGTTCGTGTCGATGCTGACGCAGAACGCGGTGGACGCGCGGCTGCTGCCGCTGAAGCTGGACGAGGTCCAGCTCAGCGACCAGACGCCGGCCAAGTCGGAGATCTTCCCGCTGTACGACTTCGAGCCGTCGGCGGAGGGCGTCCTGGACGCGCTGCTGCCGCGGTACGTCGAGAGCCGGATCTACAACGCGATGCTGCAGTCGGCCGCTTCCGAGCACGCCGCCCGCCGTCGCGCGATGAAGAGCGCGACGGACAACGCCGGCGAGCTCATCAAGTCGCTCACGCGGCTTGCCAACTCGGCCCGTCAGGCCGAGATCACCCAGGAAATCAGCGAGATCGTCGGTGGCGCCAACGCGCTGGCCGACGCTAGCCGCGGGAGCGAATGAGTATGACCACCACTGTTGAGCCGACCACGGCGACGGGCCGCGTCGCGCGGGTCATCGGCCCGGTCGTCGACGTGGAGTTCCCCGTCGACGCGATTCCGGAGATGTACAACGCCCTGCACGTCGAGGTGGACAACCCCGACGGCACGGGCAGGAAGACCCTGACCCTCGAGGTCGCCCAGCACCTCGGCGACGGCATGGTCCGCGGCATCTCGATGCAGCCGACCGACGGCCTGGTCCGCGGTTCGCAGGTCTCCGACACCGGTGCCGCGATCTCCGTCCCGGTCGGCCAGATCACCAAGGGCAAGGTGTTCAACGCCCTCGGTGACGTGCTGAACGTCGACAAGGACGAGTTCGAGTCGCAGGTGGAGGTCCGCTGGCCGATCCACCGCAAGGCCCCGGAGTTCAAGGACCTCGAGTCCAAGACCGAGATGTTCGAGACGGGCATCAAGGTCATCGACCTGCTCACCCCGTACGTCACCGGTGGCAAGATCGGTCTGTTCGGTGGTGCCGGTGTCGGCAAGACCGTTCTGATCCAGGAGATGATCTACCGCGTCGCCGAGAACTTCGGTGGTGTGTCGGTGTTCGCCGGCGTCGGCGAGCGCACCCGTGAGGGCAACGACCTCATCGACGAGATGGTCGACTCGGGCGTTCTGGACAAGACCGCGCTGGTCTTCGGCCAGATGGACGAGCCGCCGGGCACCCGTCTGCGCGTCGCGCTGTCCGCGCTGACCATGGCGGAGTACTTCCGTGACGTCGAGAAGCAGGACGTGCTCCTCTTCATCGACAACATCTTCCGGTTCACCCAGGCCGGTTCCGAGGTGTCGACCCTGCTCGGCCGCATGCCCTCCGCGGTGGGCTACCAGCCGAACCTGGCCGACGAGATGGGCCTCCTCCAGGAGCGCATCACCTCGACCCGCGGTCACTCGATCACCTCGATGCAGGCGATCTACGTCCCCGCGGACGACCTGACCGACCCGGCCCCGGCCACCACCTTCGCCCACCTGGACGCGACGACCGTTCTGTCGCGGCCGATCTCGGAGAAGGGCATCTACCCGGCCGTCGACCCGCTGGACTCCACGTCCCGCATCCTCGACCCGCGGTACATCGCGGCGAACCACTACGAGACGGCCATCCGTATCAAGGGGATCCTGCAGAAGTACAAGGACCTCCAGGACATCATCGCGATCCTCGGTATCGACGAGCTGTCCGAAGAGGACAAGGTCACGGTGCACCGTGCCCGTCGCATCGAGCGCTTCCTCTCGCAGAACACCTACGTGGCGAAGCAGTTCACCGGTGTCGAGGGCTCGACCGTCCCGCTGTCGGAGACCATCGAGGCCTTCAACTCGATCGCGGACGGCAAGTACGACTCCGTCCCGGAGCAGGCCTTCTTCATGTGCGGTGGCATCGAGGACCTCGAGAAGAACGCCGCCGAGCTGGCGAAGAAGTAATCGCGGCCGGTAGCAGCTGTGCGTGACGTGAGGGGTGGCCCCCGAGCCTGGGGACCGCCCCTCACGGCGCATCGGCTGTGATTCCGGTCAAATCCGTGCCGCCGGTTTCATGCCGGAGGCGCGGGGCCGTTATTCTTACCGAAACTCCCGAGTAATCGGGGGTTGCATGAGCCTAGGAGCCCACGTTGGCTGAGCTGCACGTCGAGCTGGTCGCAGCCGACCGCAAGGTGTGGTCCGGTGCGGCCACCATCGTCGTCGCCCGTACGGCCTCCGGTGACACCGGCATCATGCCGGGCCACACCCCGGTGCTGAGTGTGCTGGAGACCGGTCCCGTCACCATCCGCACGGCGGACGGCGGCACCGTGATCGCCGCTGTGCACGGCGGCTTCATCTCCTTCGCCGACAACAAGCTGTCTCTGCTCGCGGAGATCGCCGAGCTGGCGGACGAGATCGACGTCGCCCGTGCCGAGCGCGCGCTGGAGAACGCCAAGTCGGGCCTGGACGAGCACGCCGAGCGGCGCGCCGAGGTCCGTCTGTTCGCGGCGCGCGGCCTCAAGGCCCACGTCTGAGTGCGCCGGATCCCGGCTTAGCGGGGTCTACCGACGGTCCCGGGGACGCGTGAGCGTGACCCCGGGACTGTCGTCGTAGTTGGTAGGTCAGGGCGGTCGCTTGATACGACCGCTACGGGGAACGCGGGTAGCGAGGAGGTGGGTGAGCATGGTCCTCGCGCTTGTGGTGTGTGCGGCGGTCGTGGCCCTGGGAGTGATCGGGTTGATGGCCTTCGCCGTCCGGCGCCGCCTGATCCAGAGGGTCGGCGGCACCTTCGATTGCAGTTACCGGCTCAAAATGCCCGCCGACGCCTCGACGCAGCCCGACCTCGACGAGAACGGCAAACCCACCTCGGCCCCGGTCCCTCCGACCGACGGCAAGGGGTGGGTTTTTGGTATCGGCCGCTACAGCGGCGACTCGATCGAGTGGTTCCGGGTCTTCTCCTACGCCCCGCGGCCGCGCCGGCTGCTGCCGCGCCGCGAGATCGAGGTGCTCGGCCGGCGCTACCCGGAGGGCCAGGAGGAGCTGGCGCTGCTGTCCGGCTCGGTGGTGCTGCGCTGCCTGCACAACGGGGTGCCGCTGGAGCTGGCGATGAGCGAGGACGCGCTGACCGGCTTCCTGGCCTGGCTGGAAGCCGCCCCGCCGGGGCAGAGAGTCAACGTCGCGTAGCGACGAGACTCTCGGGTTGGGGGCACCTCCCGGCCGGAGGCTGGGGGAGGTCAACGTCGCGTAGCCGTACGGTCGGCTGCCCGGCTCGGGGTTAACGCGGCCTAACCCGGCGGTTAGTC
Source organism: Kitasatospora sp. NPDC091335 (assembly GCF_044757205.1). Lineage (NCBI taxonomy): Bacteria > Bacillati > Actinomycetota > Actinomycetes > Kitasatosporales > Streptomycetaceae > Kitasatospora > Kitasatospora sp. NPDC091335. The sequence goes on from NZ_JBIVUM010000004.1 coordinate 405,241, forward strand.
TGGCCGCATGGTCAATCTGACGCGCATCTACACCCGTACCGGCGACGACGGCACCACCGCGCTCGGCGACATGAGCCGGACCACCAAGACCGACCCGAGGCTGATCGCGTACGCCGACGCCAACGAGGCGAACGCGGCGATCGGGGTGGCCCTGGCCGTGGGGGAGCTGGCGGAGGACGTCTCGGCGGTGCTCGTCCGGGTCCAGAACGACCTGTTCGACGTCGGCGCCGACCTGTCCACCCCGGTGGTCGAGGACCCGAAGTACCCGCCGCTGCGGGTGCTCCAGTCCTACGTCGACCGGCTGGAGGCGGACTGCGACGAGTACCTGGAGCGGGTGGAGAAGCTGCGCAGCTTCATCCTGCCGGGGGGCACGCCCGGTGCGGCCCACCTGCACCTCGCCTGCACGGTGGTGCGGCGCGCCGAGCGTTCGACCTGGGCGGCCATCGCGGAGCACGGTGACAGCGTCAACCCGCTCACCGCGAAGTACCTGAACCGGCTCTCCGACCTGCTGTTCATCCTGGCCCGGGTGGCCAACAAGGAGCGCGGCGACGTGCTCTGGGTCCCGGGGGAGAACCGCTAGAGCCCGCCGAAGGGCACGCCCCCGGCCCCCGCGGGGCGGGGACGTCCGGGGACGGGCCGCGAGGCCTCAGGGCCGGTCGGCCGGGGCGTGGGCGCCGGTGCCGACCAGGGTCTTCCCGGTGACCACCCGGCCGTTCTCGACCGGCACGCCGGCCGGCGCCTCCTTGGGCCAGAGCGAGTAGCAGCCGGCCACGATCACGTTGACCGCGGCCGCGATGCCCAGCTTGAGGTACCACTGGGTGAAGGTGCCGAAGTGCGCGGAGCCGGCGGAGAGCGGCACGAGCAGGGTGATCAGGGCCAGGGTGACGGCGGCCGACACGACGGTCCGGCCGGCGATCTGCCACTCGTACCTGGTCCGCTCGGGCCCGTACTTCGGCGAGGGCAGCGGCTTGGGGCCGCCGGCGAAGCGGTACAGGAAGTGCCGGTCGGCCCAGCGGACCAGCGAGGGGCCGTAGCCGATCGAGAAGCCCGCGTAGCTCGCGGCCAGGGCGTGGGTCCAGCTCGCGGTGGCGCCGCCGCGCAGGTCGAGGACGGTGAGTGCGTAGAGGGTGAGGTCCACCACGGGCAGGCCGACCAGCAGCGCGGTGCTGGCGCGGCGCCACCGCAGCAGGTAGCGGGTGGCGAGTCCGAGGCCGAGCAGGATCCAGAAGGAGACCTCGGCCGCGACGATGAGAGTGACGATCACGTTCTGCTCCCGGGCGATTCGGTGGTGCTTCCATGCTCGTGCGCGGGCGCGCCGGTGTCGTCGTCGTCCGGTGCCGTCCGGTGCTGCATCTTTCGATGTAGCGGGCTCCTCCGCGGACCGGAGCCGGGCGGGACGCCGGGGATGGTGAGATGGGAACGTGGCCTTCCCGTTCCCCGCTCTCTCCCCGCGCCGGCAGGACCGGCTGATCGCTCTCGCCGGGCTGCTCGGCGGCACGGTGCTGATCGTCTTCAAGGTGTACGACCGGGCCGACGACATGCCGCTGTGGGCGGTGCTGCCGCCGCTGCTGGTGATGGCGGGGCTGGAGCTGGTCCGGCGGACCAGGCCGGTGCTGGCGGTGTCGGTCGGCGGGCTGGCCTTCGCGGCGAGCCTGTTCGCCGGCAGCCTGATGGCGACGTTGATCATGTACACCGACCTGTTGTACGCGGCGGTGATCTACGGCACGCCGCGGGTGTCCCGGGTGCTGCACCTGAGCGGCGGGGCCACGGTGCTGTCGCTCTCCGTACTGGCGGCGATGTACGGCGGCACCTCCGACGGGCTGCTGATCGCGGTGGTCAGTTCGCTGGTCTTCCTGGGGCCGGTGTGGACCGGCGACGTGGTGCGCAAGCACCGGCAGGAGGCGGAGACCGAGCGGTTGCGGGCGGAGCAGACCGCGTTGCTCTCGGAGCTGGACCGGCGCGAGGCGATCGGCGCCGAACGGGCGAGGATGGCAAGGGAGTTGCACGACGTGGTGGCCAACCACCTGTCGGCGATCGCGATCCACGCCACCGGTGCGCAGGCGGTGGCCAGACGGCGGCGGCTGGCCGCCGACGATCCGCTGGTGGAGGTGCTGGCGGTGATCCGGGAGAACAGCGTCCAGGGATTGGCCGAAATGCGTCGCATGATCGGACTGCTCCGGGACAGCGGCGGGGGCGAGGCGGACGAGTCCTACGCGGCGCCCGACCTGGCCGCGGTGGACTCCCTGCTGGCGAAGGCCAGGGCGGCCGGGCAGGACGTCGGGCTGGAGTTCGAGCTGGACGAGCGCGGCGAGCGCGGTGAGGTGCCGGTGCCGGTCGGGCTGGCCGCGTACCGGATCGTCCAGGAGTCGCTGACCAACGCGCTCAAGCACGCCGGGCCCGGACTGGTCAGCCTGCGGCTGGAGTTCGCGCCCGAGGAACTGCGGATCGCCGTCGACAGTCCGTACCGGGGCGGGCCCGGCCGTGGCCTGCCCGGCGCCCGGGCCGGCCTGGTGGGCATGGCGGAGCGGGCCGGGCTGCTCGGCGGCAGCTTCGAGGCCGGGCCCGAGGACGGGTACTGGAGGGTGCGCGCGGTGCTGCCGCGCGCCCAGGAGAGCGGGGGGCGGGCATGACGATCCGGGTGCTGGTGGCGGAGGACCAGGCGGCGGTCCGGGCGGCGCTGGTGATGATCCTGCGCGCCGAACCGGAGTTGGAGGTGGTCGGGCAGGCCGCCGACGGCGAGGAGGCCGTCCGGCTCGCGCTGGAACTGCGGCCCGACGTGGTGCTGATGGACGTGCAGATGCCTCGGCTGGACGGCGTCTCGGCGACCAGGGAGGTGGTCGCGGCCGGGGCCGGCCAGGTGCTCGTGCTGACCACCTTCGACCTGGACGAGTACGTCTACGGCGCGCTGCGGGCGGGCGCGTCCGGGTTCCTGCTCAAGGACCTGGAGGCGGACGCCCTGATCGAGGGCATCCGTACGGTGGCGCGCGGGGACGGCATGCTGGCGCCCTCGGTGACCAAGCGGCTGATCGGGACCTTCGCCCGCCCGGAGCGGCCGGTCGGGCCCGAGGCCAGGGCGGCGGTGGGGGCGCTGACCGGCCGGGAGCGGGAGGTGCTGGCCTGCCTCGGGGCCGGGATGTCCAACGTCGAGATCGCGGCCCGACTGGAGATGGCGGAGGCCACCACCAAGACGCACGTCAGCCGGATCCTGGCGAAGCTGCGGCTGCGCAGCCGGGTCCAGGCGGCGATCCTGGCCCAGGACCTCGGGCTGACCATCTGAGGAGCTGGTCGACCGATCACATGGTCACCTGACCAGGTCGGTTGCAGATCACACTCCCGATTGCTATTGCACGGGGGGATTCGGCATTAGAGTCCCGGCTTAAGCGAGCGGAGCGAGCGACCTGAAGGAGGGCGCGAGCTCCGCGGAAGCGACTGCCGGGCGCGAGCGCGGCGGGAGAATTGAGCGATGCGGCTCTACTGCGGCGGTGATCCCTGCCCTGAGCCGCCTTCAGGGCCCGCCCGCGGGGCGGCGACGGCATCGGGAGACCCAGCCATGAGCAATGCGTCCAGCAAGCAGATCGCCGTGATCGGTGCCGGCCTGATGGGCGCCGGCATCGCCCAGGTGTCCGCGCAGGCCGGCCACCCGGTGGTGCTGCGGGACGTCACCGAGGAGGCGCTCCAGCGGGGCCTCGCGGGCATCCGCGCCTCCTACGACAAGTTCGTCGCCAAGGGCAGGCTGAGCGCCGAGGACGCCGAGGCCGCGCTGGGCCGGATCACCACCACCACCGACCTGGGCGCCGTCGCCGAGGCCGACATCGTGGTCGAGGCCGTGTTCGAGCAGCTGGAGGTCAAGGAGGGCGTGTTCCGCGAGCTCGACAAGCTCGCCAAGGACGGCGCCGTGCTGGCCTCCAACACCTCGGCCATCCCGATCACCCGGATCGCCGCCGCCACCCGGCGCCCCGAGTCGGTCGTCGGCGTCCACTTCTTCTCGCCGGTCCCGATGATGAAGCTGGTCGAGCTGGTCCGCGGCTACAAGACCAGTGACGAGGCGCTGGCCACCGCCCGTGCCTACGCCGAGGGCGTCGGCAAGGAGGTCGTGGTGGTCAACCGCGACGTGGCCGGCTTCGTGACCACCCGCCTGATCACCGCGCTGGTCGTCGAGGCCGCCAAGCTGTACGAGTCGGGCGTGGCCACCGCCGAGGACATCGACACCGCCTGCCGGCTCGGTTTCGGCCACGCGATGGGCCCGCTCCAGACCGCCGACCTGACCGGCGTGGACATCCTGCTGCACGCCGCCCGCAACATCTACACCGAGACCCAGGACGAGAAGTTCGCCGCGCCGGAGATCATGGCCCGCATGGTCACCGCCGGTGACCTGGGCCGTAAGAGCGGCCGCGGCTTCTACCCGTACGAAGGCAAGTGAGCCGGCCGGGCTGACGACGCGGCGGGCCGTGCGACCGAGCACCGTACGGCCCGCTCCACCGGGGCGGGTGAGTTTCCTCACGCCGGTGCCGCAGACGGGTGATTTGGGCGGTAATCGAGCGTAGGTGTGGGGCCGACCTGCGTATATTCCCTCGGACGGGTGAAGTTGCTTCAGATCTGGCCGGAACCAGCAACCTGCGGAGCCGGTTCACCGTCAGATGAGGGAACCCGGCATTCCGCCCGGGGCCGGACGTGGGGCTGCGGCCCGCCCGGCGACACCCCCCGCTCCCGCACCCGGCACGGCCGGGGCGGACCCGCCCCGCACCAGGCCGTCCAGGCGAAGGAGGAGAGCATGCGCATCACCGGCGACCACACGGCGCTGGCCATCGAAGGCCGCCTCGACGTGCGCACCGCCGCCGACGCGCGGGCCCGGCTGCACCAGGCGGTGGACGGCGGCCTCGGCGACCTCGTACTCGACCTCGCCCGGCTGGAGTTCTGGGACGCCACCGGACTCGGCGTGATCATGGGCACCCACCGCAGGGCCGGCCGGATCGGCCGCCGGCTGGTGCTGCGCTCCGTCCCGGCCCAGCTCCAGCGGCTGCTGGTGGCCACCAAGCTGCACCGCATCCTCGCCGTCGACGGGGTCACCGAGGCGCACGGGGTCGCGCTGTAACCCGTCGTCGCGCCGCCGCACGCGCCCGCACACCCCTCGCCCCCACCACGCAACGTCCCTGGTCAGCGCCCCCGGCCGGCCGTCCGCAGCGGACCGCTCTGCACGGCCGGCTCCCGATGTGCAAGAGTCTGCCCGTCAGAAGACGGCCGCCGGGGCTGCCTCCAGCCCGGCCGAGGCCGTGACCGGACGTCAGCCGGGCGGCGCGGGGCGCCGCCGGCCGAGCACGATGCGGAGCAGAACGTGGCAGAGCCATCCGGGGAGTTCCGGCAGGAGGCCGCCCGCACCCGCGGCGGCGAACTGGTCTCCGGCGGCCTGCTGGTGGGCGTCGGCGCTCCGGACGGCTCCGAGGCCGGGCCCTGCCCCGAGGAGTGGCGGCCGCGTCCGCACCGGATCGAACGCAGCGAACCCGCCCGCGGTCCGGTCGGCGGTGTCGGCCGCGCGGTCGGCCCGCTCGCGCTCGGCGCCGGGCCCGCCGACCTGCCGATGCTGGACCGCGAGGCCGACGTCGCCGAGCTGCTCGGCCTGCTCTCCCAGGGCCGCTCGATACGCCTGGTCGGCCAGGCCGGCTCGGGCCGCAGCGCACTGCTGTCGGCCGTCGCCGAAGCCGCCGCCGACCTCTCCCCCGGCGGGGTGGTGCAGCTCTGCGGCCACCGCAGGACCGTCCCCGACCTGCTCCAGGACCTCTTCGCGGCCACCCATCACGCCCCCGGCTACCGCCCCGACCCCGGACAGCTGGCCGCCCACCTCGCCGAGGTCGGCGCGATCGTGGTGATCGACGCCGCCGAACCCTCCGGCGCCGAGCTGGAGGAACTGCTCGCCGCCGCCCCCGGCTGCGCCTTCGTGATCTCGGCGGCCCCGCACGACCCGCCGCTGCCCGCCGGCTCCCGGCTCCAGGACCACCTGGTGGCCGGGCTCTCCCGCTCCGCCTGCCTCGCCCTCACCGCCCGGCTGGCCGGGCGCCCGCTGGACGTCGACGAGAAGGCCTGGGCGGTGGACCTCTGGTTCGAGTCCGAGGGACTGCCGCTGCGCTTCGTCCAGGCCGCCGCGCTGCTGCGCCAGCGGGACGTGTCGGTGGACGCGCTGGTCGCCGCCGAGGACGACCGGATGGGCGTCTTCGGCGCGCTCGACGAGCCCGTCCACGACCCGGACCCGGCGATCCGGGAGAACGCGCTGCGCCGCACCGTCCCGCTGCCCTCGGTGGCGGAGACCGCCTCGCCCGCGGTCCGGCTCGCCGAGGGGCTGAGCGAGCCCGCGCAGGCCGTGCTGCGGCTCGCCGTCGCGCTCGGCGGCGAGTGCCCCACCGCGCCGCACCTGCCGGCCCTGATCGACGTCGGGCAGGGCGAGGCCGCCCTCGCCGAACTCGCCGACGCGGGGCTGGCGGTGTCCATCGGCGGGCACCACCGGCTGACCGCGGGCGCGCTCGAACTGCTCGTCCCGCACTGGCCGGCCCGCGGCTGCGTCGACGGTGCCGCCCAGCACTTCGCCTGGTGGGTCGGGCACGGCTCGGTGACGCTGGAGCAGATCGCCGCCGAGGCGGAGGTGGTGGTCGGCGTGCTGCTCGCCGACCGCGCCGCGGGGCGGCACGACGCGGTGGTCAGGCTCGCCAGGGCGGCGGCGCCCGCGCTCGCGCTGTCGCTGCGCTGGGGTGCCTGGGAGCGGGTGCTCCAGCTCGGCCTGGAGGCGGCCCGCAGGACCGGTTCGCCGGTCGACCAGGCCTGGTTCCACCACGAGGCGGGCGTGCACGCGATCTGCCTCCGGCAGCCCTCCCGGGCCATCGCCGAGCTGGAGACCGCGCTCACCCTGCGGACCTCGGCGGGGGAGCAGCGCGGGACGGCCTCCGCCCGCCGGATGCTCGACCTGCTGCGCGCCGAGGGCCGGCAGCTGCCGGCCGCCGCGCCCGCCGTGGCGGCATCCGGCCGGGCGCCGGTGATCCGCAAGATCGCGGCCCGGGTGCCGGCCCGCCTGAAGTCCAGCAGACGGCGGCGGGTGGCCGTGGTCTGCACGGCCGTGCTGACCCTGGGGGTGCTCGGCACGGCGGTGGCGATGAGCTTCAGCGGGCCGGAGGAGGTCAAGGGGAAGGACCCGGGCAACGGCCGGCTGGACGGCGGCGGCACCCAGGACGCGCCGTTCCCGCAGTCCTCGGGCAGCGGCTCCCCGGCCCCGGCCGCCACCGATCCCGGCAGCCCGGCCGGGCAGGCGACCAGCCCGGTCCCGTCCACGAGCGGCAGCGCCTCGCACTCGCCGAGCGCCTCGCCGACGAGGAAGCCGAGTTCCTCGCCCGGCGCGTCCGGGTCGCCGGCCTCGCAGCCCCCGCAGTCGCAGCCGCCCGCACCGGGCCAGCCGCAGCCGCCGGTCCCGACGCAGCCGGGGCAGTCCCCGCCGCCGCAGACCGGTCAGCCCACGAAGCCGACGGAGCCGAGCCACACCCCGACGACCGCGTCGCCCGACCCGACCGCCTCACCGTCCGGGTCGCCGACGACCCCGAGCGGTTCGGCCAGCCCGACCGCCCCGGTGACGCCGCCCTGAGCGGTCAGAACAGCTTGAGCTTGTCGTCGTCGATGCCGCGCAGCTCGTCGTAGTCCAGCACCACGCAGCCGATGCCGCGGTCGGTGGCCAGCACGCGGGCCTGCGGCTTGATCTCCTGCGCGGCGAAGACGCCCTTGACCGGGGCCAGCAGGGGGTCCCGGTTGAGGAGTTCGAGGTAGCGGGTGAGCTGTTCGACGCCGTCGATCTCGCCGCGGCGCTTGATCTCGACGGCCACCGTGGCGCCGTCCGAGTCGCGGCAGAGGATGTCGACCGGGCCGATCGCGGTCGGGTACTCGCGGCGGATCAGCGACCAGCCGGACCCGAGCACCTCCATCCGGTCCGCGAGCAGCTCCTGGAGGTGGGCCTCCACGCCGTCCTTGATCAGACCGGGATCGACCCCGAGCTCGTGGGACGAGTCGTGCAGCACCTCCTCCAGCGTGATGATGAGCTTCTCGCCGGCCTTGTTCTCCACCGTCCAGACCCCGTCGGCCTCCCTGAGGACGCACGGCGGGGACATCCAGTTCAGCGGCTTGTAGGCACGGTCGTCGGCGTGGATGCTGACGCTGCCGTCGGCCTTGACCAGGATCAGCCTGGTGGCGGAGGGCAGATGGGCGGAGAGCCGACCGGCATAGTCGACTGAGCAGCGGGCAATTACGAGACGCACGGTCGACCACGCTAGCCCACCGGGGCCAGTTGATGCGATTCCGCGACGGCAGGGTGAAGAAAGCGCGAACCCGGCCAACATGGAGGTCCCGCGGTCCCGACTGCCTCCCGCCGAGGTCTGGCGCCCCCACCTTCAGGTCGCTACGGTGTGTGACGGCATGCTCGCGGGATCGCTGTCAACGGGGACGGAGACTTCAGATGAACGGTCCGACAGGATCCGGCCAATCCGGTGCACCGCAACATATTTCCGAAGCAATCCACAGGAATGACCGGCCTGCCGCGTCGTTGACTGCCACGCTGTCCTGAGTGCGTTCGGTATCCAGGGCGTCACGTCCCGTGGTGCCGCCGCTGTCGCGAAGGTGCCGGAAACCCCTGTCCCTCGGTGTTCCGGACGCCCCCGTGCGCATCCACCACCCTCACTGTGAGCTTGACCTACGCACGACCACCCGGGCGCCGCGCGGGTGGACCGCGAGAGGAGAATCCATGTCGCTCGACGTCTCACCGGCCCTGCTGGAGAAGGCCCAGCGGGGCGAGGTCGACGAGCGGGAATTCGTCGACTGCGTCCGCGTCTCGCTGCCGTACGCCTGGGACCTGATCAGCTCGCTGGTCGCCCAGGCGAAGGTCGACGGCACCGACTTCGCCGACAACCAGGTACCGCCGCCCAGCGAGCAGGCCCGTGGCCAGCTGCTGCGTGCCCTCGCCAGCGACGCCATCCGGGGCGCCCTCCAGCGCCACTTCGGCGTCCGGCTGGCGTTCCAGAACTGCCACCGAGTGGCGGTGTTCCTGCCGTCGGACACCAACGAGGCGCGGTACGGCCGCTTCACCTCCGTCCGGGAGCAGCTGCTCAACCAGTCCGAGGAACTGCGGGACTGCTGACCCCCGTCGTACCCCGGCCGTGGTGCCGGCCGCCCCCGTCCCCCGGTGCGGGGGGAGGGGCGGCGGCCCGGGCCCGCGGGTTCAGCCCAGCTGCGGCAGCACCTCCGAGCCGAGCCGGGCGATGTTGTGCAGGGTCGCCTCGTTCTCGCCGCTGCCCTCGGCGAGCAGGGCGAAGCGGCGGATGCCGGTGCGCTCGGCGGTGGCCAGCAGCCGGTCGGCGCACTGCCGCGGGGTGCCCACCGCGTGCAGGTCGCAGAGCAGCTCGGTGTACTGGCGCGGGTCGCGCATCTTGCGCTCGCGGCCGTCCACGGTGCGGTGGGCGCCGAGCCCGTACTCGAACCAGCCGGGCATCGCGTTCAGCAGCGTGGACCGGGCGGCCGCGGCCCGGTCGTCGACCTGGGCCACCCCGGCCGCGACGTGCCGGCGGCCGACCCGGCGCAGCTGTTCCTCGCCGCGCCCCGCGGCCAGCCAGGCGGTCCGGTACAGCTCCAGCATCCGCAGCTTGTCGTCGTCCCCCGAGTGCATGCCGAGCAGCATCGGCAGGCCCCGCTCGGCGGCCAGCCGCACCCCGCCCGGCGAGGTGCAGGCGACCACCACCGGCGGACCGGCCACCGGCCGCCCGGCGGTGGTGAGTTCCTCGCCGAGGCCCTCGTCCTCCCGGCGCTGGCGCGGGAAGCGCACCGGGCCTGACCGCCCGCCGAGGCCCAGCCAGCTGCTCAGCTGGGGCCGCCGCACGGGCTCGGTGGCCCGCGGCACCACCGGGACCTCGGGGAAGGCGAACTGGGGGCCGTCCGCGCCGACCCGGGAGCCGCGCAGCCAGCGCAGCAGCAGGTCCAGCCGCTCCGGGAAGCCCTTCTCGAAGGCGTCCACGCCGCCGCCGAACACGTCCAGGTCGATCCACGGCCCGCCGCGGCCCACCCCGAGCGTGAACCGTCCGCCCGAGGTGAGGTGCAGCAGCGCCGCCTGCTCGCCGAGTGCCACCGGGTGACGGGTGGAGAGCACGCTCACCGCCGTGCCGACGCCGATCCTGCGGGTGCGGCCGAGCAGCATCCCGGCGAGCGTGGCGGCGTCCGGGCAGACCCCGTACGGCACGAAGTGGTGCTCCGCCAGCCAGACGCTGTCCAGGCCCGCCCGTTCGGCCTCGACGGCGGACCGGACGGTGCGCTCCAGCGCCTCGCCGTGGCTCTGCCCGGGGAACTGCGCGGACAGCAGGAACAGTCCGACCCGCAGCGGCCCGGTGGCCGGTGGCAGCGCGCCCGCCCGCTGGACCGCGGGCAGCGGCTCGCCCGCGACGGCCGTCACCGGGGGGACGGCACTCAGCGTCGGGGCGCTCAGCGTCGGGGCGCTCAGCGTCGGGCCGGGGGAGGGCACCCCGGCCCCGACGGGCCGGCGGTTCTCGGCACGGGCGCTGGTCTTGCTCATCCTGGGGCCTCCTCGGGTGCGCGCAGGGTCTGCGGGCCCCGCCTGTTCCCCCTCTGGGTATCCGATGTCATGTGCCAATGGCACGCGGAACCCCGGATTTCCCCGATGATCGGGTGGATCTCGGCAAAAACGCCGAAGTGCCGGACAAGGCCGTGGTAGTGGCCGTGCGGGAGCCCGGCCGGCCGTAGGCTGGAACGATCCAGAGCCCAGCAGGAGAGGGAGTCCGCCGTGTCGCCGCGCCGCAACCGGATCAAGAGCGCCGCCCCCGAGGAGAGCGCCGCACCGGCCGCCACCCCGTTCGGCGGTTCGCTGCGCCGCACCGAGAGCTACCAGGGCGACGACTGGGTGGTCCAGACCGTCGCCGGGACGGCGGGACGGCACTACCGCTGCCCGGGCTGCGACCAGGAGATCCCGCCGGGCATGGGCCACGTGGTGGCCTGGCCGATGCACGGCGCCGGGGTGGACGACCGGCGGCACTGGCACCGCGCCTGCTGGGGAGCGCGGGAGCGCCGGGCCTCCAACGTGCTGCGGGGCCGCGGCGCGCCGCGCTACTGAGTCCGGTCGCGCGGATCCGTCAGGCGTCGCGCCTCTTGAGCACCAGCGCGCCGCCGACCAGCGCCGCCGCCGTCCAGGCGAGGCAGATCAGGAAGCCGGCCCAGGGCCCGTACGGCTGGCCGTGCTGCTCGTACACCAGCGTCATCCGGGAGCCCGCGTAGTCGGGGAAGTAGTGGGCCAGGGTCTTGACCTTCGGCACCGCCGAGAGGATCGGCGAGAGCAGGAAGAAGAACGGCACCAGCACGCCGAGCGCGAGCGTCTGGTTGTGCAGCATCGTGGTGACGCCCGCCGAGAACAGGCAGAGCATCGTCAGGTACAGCGCGGCCCCGAACACCGCCCGCAGCACGTTGGGCTCGCCGATCGTGGTGGAGTGCGAGCCGAGCAGCGCCTGTCCGGCGAAGAAGGTGACGAAGGCCGTCACCACCGAGACCGCGAGGGCGAGGGCGCCGAGTACCACCGTCTTGCCGGCGAGCAGGGTGGCGCGCTGCGGGACGGCGGCCAGGGTGAGCCGGATCATTCCGCTGCTGTACTCGTTGCCGATCGCCAGCACGCCGAAGACGATGATCGCCAGTTCGCCGAGCACGATGCCGGAGAAGGCGGTGCCGGTGGCGTCGAACGGGTTCGTGTCGTGCTGCCTGAACTCGGCGAAGTTGTTGTTGGTGAGCAGGGACAGCAGCGCGCCGATGCCGACCGTGACGACGAAGGTCAGCGCGAGCGTCCAGAGCGTGGAGCGGACGGTGCGGATCTTCGTCCACTCGGAGCGCAGGATCGCCGGGAAGGACGTCATCTCAGTTCTCCTCCTGCCGTTCGGTGGTGGCCGGCCGGGTGCCGTCCGCCTTCCAGCCGGCGCCCCACTCGGTGGGCGCGCCGGCCGCGTCCCGGCCCGGGCGCTCGCCCGCGTGGTACTCCACCGAGTCGGCCGTCATCTGCATGAAGGCCTCCTCCAGCGAGGCCTGCTGCGGGCTGAGCTCGTGCAGCACCACGCCGTGCCCGGCGAACAGCTCGCCGAGCCGCGCGATGTCCCCGTTCACCACCTCGTAGGAGCCGTCCGGGCCCGGTTCGTGCGGCAGGCCGGCTCCGGCCAGCACGTCGAGCAGCCGCTCCGGCTCCGGGCCGCGCAGCCGGACGGCGGAGCGGGAGTTGCGCCGGATGAACTCCGGCATCGACAGGTCGGCGAGCAGCCTGCCCCGGCCGATGACCACCAGGTGGTCGGCGGTGAGGGCCATCTCGCTCATCAGGTGGGAGGAGACGAAGACCGTCCGGCCCTCGGCGGCGAGGCGCTTCATCAGGTTGCGGACCCAGAGGATGCCCTCCGGGTCCAGGCCGTTGACCGGTTCGTCGAACATGACGATCTCCGGGTCGCCGAGCAGGGCGGAGGCGATGCCCAGGCGCTGGCCCATGCCGAGCGAGAAGCCCCGGGCCCGCTTGCGGGCCACCGGGGTGAGGCCGACCAGGGCGAGCACCTCGTCCACCCGGCGCTCCGGGACGCGGTTGCTCTGGGCGAGCCAGAGCAGGTGGTCGCGGGCGGTGCGGCCGGGGTGGACGGCCTTGGCCTCCAGCAGCGCGCCGATGTACTTGAGCGGCTCGCTCAGCTGACCGTAGTGCTTGCCGTCGATGGTGACCCGGCCGGCGGTCGGCCGGTCGAGGTCGAGGATCATGCGCATGGTGGTGGACTTGCCGGCGCCGTTGGGGCCGAGGAAGCCGGTCACCTGGCCCCGGGGCACCTGGAAGCTGAGCCGGTCCACCGCGAGCGTCTTGCCGTAACGTTTTGTCAGGTCGTGCAACTCGATCATTCGCGCTCCCTTACTCCCTGTCAGGCTAGGACAAAGCGGGTGTACGGGCCCGTCGGGTGAACCTGCCGAGTGGGCCGCCCGGTCGAGCCGCAATAGGTTGGGCACATGACCCAGAGTCCCTCCGCAGTGTCGGTCCGCGAGAGCGGTACCGGAACACCACTCGTGCTGCTGCACGCCTTCCCGCTGAACGCCTCGATGTGGTCGTCCCAACTGGACGCGCTGCCCGGTATGACCGGAGACGAAGCGCGTGTGCTCGCCCCCGACCAGCGGGGGTTCGGCGGTACCGGGCTGGGCGCCGACGAGCCCTCGCTGGACCTGGTCGCGGACGACCTCGCCCTGCTGCTGGACGCGGCCGGGATCGAACGCGCGGTGGTCGGCGGGCTGTCCATGGGCGGCTACGTGGCGCTGGCCTTCGCCCGCCGCCACCCCGGCCGGCTGTCCGGCCTGCTGCTGGCCAACACCCGGGCCACCGCCGACACCGACGCGGTGCGGGCCAACCGGGAACGGATCGCCGCCGCCGTCACCGCGCGGGACAGCGTCCGGCTGCTGCTGGACGAGCAGGTCGCGGCCGGGCAGCTCGGGCCGGACTCGCAGCAGCTGGTGGAGCGGGTGCGGGCGATGGTCGCCGCCGCGCCGCCGGCCGCCGTCGCCTGGGCCCAGCGGGCCATGGCGGCCCGCCCGGACGCCTTGGACGTGCTGGCCGCCCTGCGGGTGCCGGTCGCGGTCGTGGCGGGCGCCCGGGACGCCCTGGTGGCGCCGGAGGAGGCCGAGCTGATGGTGCGGGCCAGTCCGGACGCCGAGCTGACCGTCGTCCCCGGGGTGGGCCACCTGAGCGCCCTGGAGGCGCCCGAGGCCTTCGACGCCGCCGTGCGCACCCTGCTCGCCCGGGTGGCCGCCGGATGAGCCAGGAGAGCCAGGACGCGGCGGCCTGGGACTTCTCCGCGCTGGAGGTGACCGGCCGGATGCCCGTGACCAACCGGAGCGAGGCGCTGGTCGAACTGACCCTGGAACCGCTCGGCGAGGACTACTGGATGCGCCCCGGGGAGACCTTCATCGTCACCTCGTACGGCGACTACGGGCTCGGGCACCCCTTCGAGGTGCAGTACTGGCCCGACTCGGTGTCGGTCTGGTGCACCTCCTGGTTCGGCACCGTCTCGGACGACGAGGGCAACCAGCTCAGCAGCGGTTACCAGCGGCCGGACGGGGCGTACCCGAGGTAGCCGTGCGTCCGGCCGGGAAGTGCCCGAGGTGATGACGGCGCGAAAGCCGGCAGGCCCTCACCCTGGCGGGTGAGGGCCTGCGGTGCCACCGGGTCCGGTGCGTCAGCGCGACTGCTGGGCGGGCACGCCCATCGTGTCGTCGTTCGGCAGCGAGGCGGCGGCCACGGCCGCGCCGGTCAGCGTCGCCAGCATCTCGCGGACGTTGGTCAGCTGGGCGTTGATGCTGTCGCGGCGGTTGGTGAGCGCCGCCAGCTCGCGCTCGGATTCGCTGCGGATGCGGTCCGCCTTGGCGTTGGCGTCGGCCACGATGTCCTCGGACTGGCGCTGGGCCGTCTCGACGGTCTGGCGGGCGCGGCGCTCGGCGTCGGTGCGCAGCTTCTCGGCCTCCAGGCGCAGCTGCTCGGCCCGGTGCTCGATCTCGGCCAGGCGCTTCTCCGCCTTGGCCTGACGGGCCGCCAGGTCGCGCTCGGACTGCTCGCGGCGCTTGGCCAGGTTGGTCTCGAACTCCAGCGCGGCCTGGGCGGCCTTGGTGCGGGTGTCCTCGAAGAGGGCGTCCGCCTCCTCGCGCTTGTTCTGGGCGTCCTTGTTGGCCTCGGCGCGCAGCTGGGCGGCGTCGCTCTTCGACTTGTCGACGATCCGCAGCCCCTCGTCCTCCGCCTTGGCCTTGCGGTCCTTGGCGTAGTTCTCGGCCTCGGTGCGGACCTGCTGGGCGGCGGCCTCGGCGAGCTCGCGGTGCTGCTCGGCGGCGCGGTGCGCCTCGTCGCGCAGGTCCTTGGCCTCCTCCTCGGCGAGTCGCAGGATCTTCTCGACCCGGGCGCCGAGGCCGGCGTAGGAGGGCTCCTGCTCGACCACGGCCGCCTGGGCGGTCTGGGTCTCCAGGTGGAGCTCCTCGATGCGCTTCTCCAGCGCGCTGATCCGGGTCAAGGCACTGTCACGGTCGGCCACCAGCTTGGTGATCCGCTCGTCGACCTGGGCGCGCTCGTACCCACGGCGCACCAGGTCGAAGCCGTGAGGGGAGTGACTGTCGCTCATGGGGTTCTGGGCTTCCTGTCGTCAAACCGCTGAGGTGGTTGAGGGAATCCTGACACGGTACCGGAGTGTCGACGGCGATACGCCGTCCTCTCACGGACAATGGCCGCCAATGTCCGCTCAATCGGGTGGTGAGCTCTTGGAGCGATTGCCACCCGACCGGGGGGAGCCAACTCCGGCACCGGCCTTGGCGCCCCCGTCCTTCTTGGTGCTGCTTCCCCCGTTGGCCTGGGCGACCGGTGACGGCGCCTCGAACGCCTCCAGGGCGGACAGCACGTCCTGGACCCTGGAGATCTCGGTGTTGATGTCCTTGCGGCGGCGCACCAGTTCGTCCAGCTCGCGCCGGCCCTCGTCGGTGACCCGCTTCGCCTCGGCCTTGGCCTCGGCGAGCAGCCGCTCGGCCTCCGCCTTCGCCAGCTCGATCTGCTCGTCCGCGGCCTCGTCGGCGTCCCGCAGCCGCTTCTCCGCCTCGGTGGACGCCTGCTCCAGCCGCTCCTCGGCCTCGGTCTCGGACGACCGGAACCTGGCCTCGGCCTTGACGATCAGCGCCTCGGCGCGGCCGGTGGAGTCGGCGAGCTTGGTCTCCGCCTCCTTCAGCAGGCCCTCGGCCTTGCGGACGGCGGAGATCCGGACCTTGCTGGCCTCCGCGGACGCCTCCGAGGTCAGCTCGGCGGCCCGGTCCTCGGCCGCGGCGACCAGGGTCGCCGCCCGGTCCTCGGCCTCGGCGACGGTGGCCACCGCCTGCTCCTCGGCCTCGGTCAGCTGCTCCTGAGCGGCCGTCACCAGCGCGTCCACCCGCTCGCCGGCCGACTTCATGGCCGCCGCGTTCTCCTTGCGGGCGCGCTCGTGCAGCGCCTCCACCTCGGCGTCGGTGCGCTCGCGCAGCTCCTCGGCGCGCTCGCGGATCGCGGTCGCGTCCCGGCGGGCCTCGGCGAGCAGGGCGTCCGCGTCGGAGCGGCCCTTCTCGACCTCGGCCTGACCGGCCGCCTCGCCGGCGGCGACCAGCCGGCCGGCCTCCTTGCGGGCGGCGGCGACCATCGCGTCCGCCTGCTCCTCGGCGGCGGCGGTGGTGGCCAGCGCGGTGGTCTGGGCGTCCTCGCCGAGCGCCTCGGCGTCCGCGAAGGCCTTCTCCAGAACGGACTTGGCCCGCGCGCGGGTGGACTTGTCGAACTGCTCGGCGGCCTCCCTGGTCTCCGCGTCGAAGGCGTCGGCGCGGGCGTGGGTGGCGGAGTCGTAGTCGTCGGCCAGGGTGCGGGTGGCGAGGGCGTACTCCTCGGCCTCGGCGCGCAGACCGGCGGCCAGCTCCTCGGCGTCGGCGACGGCGCGGGCGCCCCTGGCCTCGGCCTCGGCCACCGTACGGGCGGCCTGTGCCCCGGCGTCGGCGCGCAGCTGCTCGGCGGCCTCCTGGGCGGCGCGCAGCTCGGCCTCGGCGTCCGCGCGCAGCTGCTCGTCGTAGGCGTGGGCCTCGGCACGCAGACGGCCGAGCTCGTTCTCGGCGGCCTCCAGCTCGGCGGCCAGCTCCAGCTCGGTCTGCTCGCGCAGGGCGGTGGTCTCGGCCTCGGCGCGGGCGCGCAGGTCGGCCGTCTCGCGGTCGGTGAGCTCGCGCAGCTCGGCGCTCTCGCGCTCGACCAGGGCGCGCAGCTCGGAGGCGTACGCGTCGGCGGACTCGCGCTGCTCGGTGGTCTCGCGCTCGGCGAGGGCGCGCAGCTCGGTGGCGTCCTGCTCGGCGGCCTCGCGGACCTCGGCGACCTCCTGTTCGGCGGCGGCCCTGAGCGCGGCGATCTGCTCGGCGCCGGCCTCGTGCATGCCGGCGACCGACTGGCGGACCTCGGCGGCCTCCTCCTCGGCCGTGGCCACCAGCTCGGCACCCTCGGCCTTGGCGGCGGCGATCAGCTCGGCGCGGTCGGCCTTGGCCTGCTCCAGCTCGGCGGCGGCCTCGGTGCGGATGCCGTCGGCGGCGGCGCGGGCCTCGGACAGCGCGCGGCCGGCCTCGGCCCGGACGGTCTCGGCCTGCTCGTTGGCCAGGGCCAGTTCGGCGGCGGCCTTCTCGCGGGTCGCCTTGGCGTCCTTGGCGGCCTCGGTCCGGTACTGCTCGGCGGTGGCCCGGGACCGCTCCAGCACCTCGTCGGCGGCGGTGCGCTGCTCGGCGGCGTAGGCGTCGGCCTGCTCGTGGACGTCGCCGGCGTAGGCGTCGGCGGCTTCGCGGACGTCGGCGCTGTGCCGGTCGGCCTCGGCCCTGGTCTCGGCGGCGTAGGCGTCGGCGGCGGTGTGCTGCTCGGTGGCGTACGCGTCGGCGGCTTCGCGGACCTCGGCGCTGTGCCGGTCGGCGGCCTCGCGGACCTCGGCGCTGTGCTTGGCGGCGGCCTCGCGGACCTCGGCGCTGTGCTTGGCGGCGGCCTCGCGGACCTCGGCCGTCTCGGCCGCGGTGCGCTCGGTGAGGTCGGCGGCGTGCTGCTCGGCCTCGGCCCTGGTCTGCGCGGCGTAGGCGTCCGCGGTGGTGTGCTGCTCCGCGGCGTAGGCGTCGGCCGCCTCGCAGACCTCTTCGGCGTGCTTGTCGGCGGCTTCGCGGACCTCGGCGCTGTGCTTGGCGGCGGCCTCGCGGACCTCGGCCGTCTCGGCCGCGGTGCGCTCGGTGAGGTCGGCGGCGTGCTGCTCGGCCTCGGTGCGGAGGCGGTCGGCGTAGGCCTCCGCGGTCTCCCGCTGCCGGGTGGTCTCGCGCTGGGCGAGGGCCCGCAGCTCGGCGGCGGCGTGCTCGGCCTCGGCCCGGAGCTGTTCGGCGGCCTGCTCGGCCTGCTCGCGGGCGGCCGTGGCGGTGGTCAGTTGCTCGGCGGTCTCCTCGCGCTCGCGGCGCAGCCCGTCGGCGGCCTCCTCGCGCTCGCGCCGGCTCTCCTCGCGCAGCGCGTTCGCGGCCGCGTCGGCCTCGGCCCTGGTGCGGGCGGCCTCGGTGTCGGCCTCGGTGCGCACGCGCTCGGCGTCGGCCACCGCGGCGTCCCTGACGGAGTTCGCCCCGGCCTGCGCCTCGGTGCTCAGGGCCTCCGCGGCGGCGGTCGCCTCGGCGCGCACCCGCTGGTCGAACTCGGCTGCCTCGCGCCGGAGTTCGGCGGTCTCACGCTCGGCGGCGGCCCGGTTCTCGGCGGCCGCGGCCTTGGCGGAGGCGAGCGCGTCCTGGCCCTGCTGTTCGGCGGTCCCGGTGATCTTCCCGGCCTCGGCGCGGGCCCGGGTCAGGGTCTGCTCGGCCCGTCCCTGGGTCTCGGCCGCCTGCTCCTGGGCGTGCTCGCGCAGCCGCTCGACCTCCGCTGCCGCGCCCGCGCGCAGGTCGTCCGCGTCGGCCTTGGCCTTGGTGAGCAGCTCCTCGGCGTTCTTCGCCGACTCCTCGATCTGGGCCACGGCCTGGCGGCGGGCCTCGCCGCGCACCCGGTCGGCCTCGGCGGCGGCCTGGGCGCGCAGCTCCTCGGCCTCGGCCCGCAGCCGGGCCGCCTCGTCCTGCATCTGCTCGATCCGCTCGCGGATCGCGGCGGCGTCGTCCAGGGCGGCGTTCTGGGCCTGCTCGACGGCGGCCTGGGCCTGCTCGCGCAGCCGCTGCGCCTCCGCGGCGGCCTCGGCACGGATCCGCTCGGCCTCGGCGGCGGCCTCGCCGCGCGCCGTCTCGGCGTCCCGGTCGGCCCGGCCGAGCACCTCCTCGGCGGTCTTGGCGGCCTTGGCGAGGTGGACGGTGGCGTCCTTGGCGCCGGCCGCCCGGCCCGCCTCCTCGGCCTCGCCGCGCAGCCGCAGGGCGTCGGCCTCGGCCTGTGCCCGCAGCTCGGCGACGTCCCGCTCGGCCTGGGCGCGCAGTTCGGCGATCGCCGCCTCGGCCTCGGACTTCAGCTCGGTGGCGACCGACGCGGCGGTGGCCCGCAGCCGCTCGCTCTCCTCGGCCGCGGCGGCCCTGGCGGCGTCGGCCTCGGCCTGCTTGGTGGTGGCTTCGGTCCGGACGGCCTCGGCCTCGGCGCGGATCGCCTCGGCCTCCTTGGTGGCCTGGGCGACCATCCGGGCCACCTCGGCCCTGGCGGTCTGCGAGCGCTGCTCGTTGGCGGCCTCGCCGTCGGCGACCTTGCGCTCGGCGGCGGCCTCGGCGTCGGCCTGGAGCTGTTCGGCGGCCTGCTCGGCCTGGTTGCGCAGCTCGGTGGCCTCGTGGCGGGTGCGCTCCGCCTCGGCGATGGCCTCGGCGCGCAGCCTCTCTATCTCGGCCTTGGCGGCGGAGAGCTGCTGTTCGGCCCTGGCCTGTTCGGCGGAGGCCTGCGACGTGAGCCGGCCGATCTCGGCCTGCGCGGCGGCCAGCTGGCCCTCGGCGGCGGCGTGCGCGGCGGCGAGCTGCTGCTGGGCCTCGCCGCGCGCGGCGTCCACGTCGGCGGCGGCCTGGGCACCGGCCTGCTGGGCCTGCTCGGAGGCGGCGCGCAGCAGGCGCTCGGCATCGGTCTGGGCCCGGTGGAGGGCGGCCTCGGCGGCGGCCTGGGCTTCACCGCGGGCGGCGTCCACGTCGGCGGCGGTCCTGGCGCGGGCCTGGTCGGCGAGGGCGACGGCCTCCGCACGGGCGGCGGCGACCATCCGCTCGGACTCGGCGCGGGCCTCCTGGAGCAGCCGCTGGGCCTCCTGCTCGGAGCCGGCCCTGGTCTGCTCGGCCCAGCCGTTGACGTGCTGCTCCGCGGAGCGGCGCAGCTCGGCGAGCTCGTCCTCGAGCTGGCGGCGGCGGGCGGTGAGCTCGGCCTCCAGCCGGGAGGTGCGCTCGGCGGCCTCGGCCATGATCCGCTGGGTGGCGGCCTGGGAGTCGCGCAGCTGGCGCTCGGCGTCGGCGCGCAGCTGCTGGGCCTGCATCTCGGCGGTGCGGAGCATCTGCTCGGCCTGGCCGGAAACGGCGTCGAAGGCGCGCGGCTGGGCGAGCATGCGGCGGGACTCGTGCAGCTTCGCCCGGAGCACCTCCACCTGGTAGGCGAGGTCCTCGGCATGCTCGACTGCCTTGTCCCGCTCCTTCCGAGTCCGACCCATCTCGGCCTCGAACTGGGAGAGGTGATCGTCAACCTCGTAGCGGTCGTTGCCCCGCACTCCGCGGTCCCATCCATCTCCTGGTCGCGTCCTCGACCCGGCCGGTGCCGGGCTCCCGTTTTCCGGGGGCCGGTCCGACTGGTCCTTGCATCCGCGGCCGGTGGACGGCTCCCCGCCAATCAGGGGCCGCCCGCCGCGGTCGTCGGAGTCCGGGGCGCGGGATCGCGGGAGTTTTTCCGCGCTCCCCCGTCCGAGTGGACTCCTGGGCGAACTCTTGCCTTGTGGAGAATGGTGACAGATCCGTCTTGCGACTGTTCAGCCGTGCCCGCGTAATGGACTCCCCTTGCGACGGGCCCACCACCGGAGGGCGGACGGGCCTGTCATCGGCCGTGCCCGTCGCCTCCGTCCCCCGGAGCCTTCGCGCACCTGGGCATTGTAGTGGGAGCGCACCGCGGGGGAATGGCCGCAGGGGGGTTTTCCGGCTCTTCCGGCCAGGTTACTGACGGGTCATGACCGACGGGGCGTCGGTTGCCGCCCGGGGCGCCGCACGCCCCGGGGCGGTCCTGGCACCGGTCAGTGCCCGTCCTGGGCCTGCTGCGCGGAGGTGACCAGCTCGGTCAGCACGCCGCCGCAGTCCTTGGGGTGCAGGAAGGTGATCCGCGACCCCATCGAGCCGGCGCGCGGCTGGTCGTAGAGGACCCGGACGCCCTTGTCCCTGATGGCCTCGGAGTCGCCGTCCACGTCCGCGGTGCCGAAGGCGATGTGGTGCACGCCCTCGCCGTTCTTCTCCAGCCACTTGCCCACCGGGGAGTCGGTCCTGATGGGCTCCAGCAGCTGGAGGTAGGAGGCTGCGCCGTCGTCGGTGCCGTTGATCCTCAGCATGGCCTCGCGGACGCCCTGCTCCTCGTTGACCTCGGAGTGGAAGACCTCGAAACCGTACGTGGCGCGGTAGAACTCGACCGTCTTGTCGAGGTCTCGGCAGGCGATGCCGATGTGGTCGATGCGGGTCAGCACGGTGACCTCCGGGTGGTGGGGAGAAGGTGCACCAAGTGCAGCGCATGGCCCGCGACGGACGCCAGTACCCGGCGTGCGAGCCTGCTCACACGGCCGGCGGTTCACCCGGACCGGGTCGGCACGGTGTTGACTGGATGGTGCCAGTGCGCTCGATCACACCGTCGCTCCGGTGACGGGCGGGTAACAGGTCAGTACATTGAGCGCATTCTCACCTGGCCACGACGTGCGAAGGGGCCCGTCCCATGACCAACACCACCTCTGTGATCGTTGCCGGTGCGCGGACCCCGATGGGCCGCCTGCTCGGCTCCCTGAAGGGCTTCTCGGGCGCCGACCTCGGCGGCGTCGCGATCAGGGCGGCCCTGGAGCGGGCCGGTGTCACCGGCGACCAGGTCCAGTACGTGATCATGGGCCAGGTGCTCCAGGCCGGCGCCGGCCAGATCCCGGCCCGCCAGGCCGCCGTCAAGGCCGGCATCCCGATGAGCGTCCCGGCGCTGACGATCAACAAGGTCTGCCTCTCCGGCCTCGACGCCATCGCGCTCGCCGACCAGCTGATCAGGGCCGGCGAGTTCGACATCGTGGTCGCCGGCGGCCAGGAGTCGATGACCAACGCCCCGCACCTGCTGCCGAAGTCCCGCGAGGGCTTCAAGTACGGCGCGATCGAGATGCTCGACGCGATGGCGTACGACGGCCTCACCGACGCCTACGAGAACATCCCGATGGGCGAGTCCACCGAGAAGCACAACACCCGCCTGGGCATCCCGCGCGAGGCGCAGGACGAGATCGCCGCCGCCTCCCACCAGCGGGCGGCCAAGGCGCAGGCCGACGGCGTCTTCGACGCCGAGATCGCCCCGGTCGCCGTCCCGCAGCGCAAGGGCGAGCCGGTGCTGTTCAGCCAGGACGAGGGCATCCGCGCCGACACCACCGTGGAGGGCCTGGCCAGGCTGCGCCCGGCCTTCACCAAGGACGGCACGATCACCGCCGGCACCTCCTCGCAGATCTCCGACGGCGCCGCCGCCGTGGTCGTGATGAGCAAGGCCAAGGCCGAGGAACTGGGGCTGACCTGGCTCGCCGAGATCGGCGCCCACGGCAACGTGGCAGGACCGGACAACTCGCTCCAGTCGCAGCCGTCCAACGCGATCAGGCACGCGCTGGCCAAGGAGGGCCTGGAGGTCGCCGACCTCGACCTGATCGAGATCAACGAGGCGTTCGCGGCCGTCGCCCACCAGTCGATGAAGGACCTGGGCGTCTCCTCCGACATCGTCAACGTCAACGGCGGTGCCATCGCGCTCGGCCACCCGATCGGGATGTCCGGCGCCCGCGTGGTGCTGACCCTGGCGCTGGAGCTCCAGCGCCGCGGCGGCGGGGTCGGCGCGGCCGCGCTGTGCGGCGGCGGCGGCCAGGGCGACGCGCTGATCGTGCGCGTCCCGAAGGTCTGACCGGCCGATCCGGCCTCCAGGGCCGCGGACCGCGACCAGCGGTCCGCGGCCCCTTTCGGCATCTGCGCTAGGAGCTCCTGATGATCGATGTCGCCACGCTGGTCGAGCAGGCCCGGGAGGGCCGGCCGCGGGCGGTCGCCCGGCTGATCACGCTGGTCGAGAACGCCGCTCCGCAGCTTCGGGAGGCGATGGCCGCGCTCGCGCCGTACACCGGGCGGGCGTACACGGTGGGCCTGACCGGCTCGCCCGGGGTCGGCAAGTCCACCTCCACCTCGGCGCTGGTCTCCGCCTACCGGCGGCTCGGCAAGCGGGTCGGGGTGCTGGCCGTCGACCCGTCCTCGCCGTTCTCCGGCGGCGCGCTGCTGGGCGACCGGGTCCGGATGCAGGACCACGCCACCGACCCCGAGGTGTTCATCCGCTCGATGGCCACCCGCGGCCACCTCGGCGGGCTCTCCTGGGCGGCGCCGCAGGCGCTGCGGGTGCTGGACGCGGCCGGCTGCGAGGTGATCCTGGTCGAGACCGTCGGGGTGGGCCAGTCCGAGGTGGAGGTCGCCGCCCAGGCCGACACCACCGTGGTGCTGCTGGCCCCCGGGATGGGCGACGGCATCCAGGCCGCCAAGGCCGGGATCCTGGAGATCGGTGACGTCTTCGTGGTCAACAAGGCCGACCGGGACGGCGCCGACGCCACCGCCAGGGAGCTCAACCACATGCTGGGCCTCGGCGAGGCCAGGGAGGCGGGGGACTGGCGCCCGCCGATCGTCAAGACCGTCGCGGCGCGCGGCGAGGGCGTGGACGAGGTGGTCGAGGCGCTGGAGAAGCACCGCGCCTGGCTGGAGGAGCACGGCGAGCTGGCCGCGCGGCGCCGCCGCAGGGCCGCCGAGGAGATCGAGGCGATCGCGCTGGCCGAACTGCGCGCCCGGATCGGCGACCTGCGCGGGGACCGGCACCTGGCCGTGCTGGCCGAGCGGGTGGCCGGGGGCGCGCTGGACCCGTACGGCGCGGCCGACGAACTGGTCGCGGGCCTGACCAGGAGCTGAGCGGTACCCCCGCCGCCCCGCCGCGATCACGGTCGCGGCGGGGCGGCGGGGAACCGCGCTGGGCTGCCGGGCCCTACGGCCGGCCGCGGAGGCCGCGCAGGTGTTCCGCGATCGGGGCGAGGGCCTCGTACATGGCGTCGAGCTGTTCCTCGGTGAAGCGGTCGATGAAGTGCGCCCGGACGCTGCGCACGTGGTCGGGGGCGACCCGCTGCATGGTCTCCCAGCCGTGCTCGGTGAGGTGGGCGTAGAGGCCCCGGCGGTCGCCGGGGCATTCCTGGCGGAGCACCAGACCGGCGTTCTCCATGCGGGTGATCTGGTGCGAGAGGCGGCTCTTCGACTGGAGGGTCGCGGTCGCGAGGTCGGTCATCCGCAGCCGGCGGTCCTGGGCCTCGGAGAGCACGACCAGGATCTCGTAGTCGTTGATCGCCAGGTTGTGCGGCTGGAGTTCACGGCTGAGCTGGTACTCCAGCAGCTTGGCGACCTCCAGATGGGCGCGCCACATCCGCTGCTCCCTGGCGGTCAGCCAGGGAGTCTCCTCCTCGGGCTGCGACGGAGGGGTGGCCGCAGTGTCGATCGTGTGCGATTCCATGACGTCCAGCATAGCCGATTTAGTTCAATCTTGTACGAGTTTACAGGCCGAAACGTCGTCCGAGGTCGCCCAGGTTACCGAGGCCCGGTACGTTCGGATTCCCTCCGGCGTGGGTCGCCGGCTGGTTCGGCACCCCGCCGACCGGCACTCCCGCCTCCGCGTCGACCTGTCCGACCGAGCGCTCCGCCAGCAGCTTCTCGCTCGACTGCAACAGCACCTGGCCGGCGCCGATGAACTCGAACTGGTGCTCCTCGCCGGAGGCGCCGCCGAGGCCGGTCAGCCGCCGCAGGCCGCCGATCAGCCCGTGCATGTAGTCGTGGTCGTAGTGGTGGCACGGCGCCGGGCAGTCCGCCCAGCCGACCAGCGCCTGCGGGTCCACCCGCAGCGGCGGCTCGACGAAGTGCACGGGGCCGTTGGAGGCGGCGACGAAGCGGCCGGTGCCGAGCAGGGTCAGGAAGCCGGGGATGATCGACTGCTTGAGCCGCAGCGTCGGGTCGAAGGCCAGCAGGTTGCCGGAGCGGACGGTCAGGTTGCCGTCCTCCAGGTCGTACGAGTTGAGGTCGTACGCCCGGTCGGCCAGCAGCAGTTTGCCGCGGCCCTCGGCGACCACCCAGTCCGACGCGTGCATCGGCGAGTTGAAGTGCTGCCCGAGCATCCGGTCGAGCGCCCCGGCGCCGACGCCCTTGAAGGTGATGTCGCCGTAGTAGGCGACCATCTTGCCCTTCTGGAGGAAGTACGAGCCGTTCAGCTCGACCGAGAAGGCGTACGGGTTGACGTTGTCGCCGGCCGGCAGGCTGTGGACGTCCCACACCACCGGCCCGGTGCCGCCGTGGCCGCTCGGCAGCGGGGCCACCGGGCCGCCGAACTGCTCCTGGGCGTACGGCTGTTGCTGGGGCTGGTGGGCGGGCGGCGGTGGTGGTGGGTAGCCCTGCTGCGGGTACCCGCCGGGCGGCGGCGGATAGCCCTGCTGCGGGCCGTGGTTCGGCGGGGGCGGCGGGACCGCGAAGCCGGGCTGGGTCTGCTGGTCGTGCGGCGAGCCGTACGGGGGCTGCGGCGGGTAGGACATCAGAGCTTCTCCTCGCTCGCCTGGACGTACACCGCGCCCTGTCCGGACAGCTCCAGCTGGAACGCCTCGCCCGAGCCGCGGCCGATCATGTCGCGCCAGCCGAGCGCGGTGGACAGCTTGTTGCGCACGTCGCCGCGGTGCGCCACGTACGCCTGCGGGTCGACGTGCACCGACTGGCCGGGGACGATGGGCAGTTCGAAGACGCCGCCGTGGGCCATCACCGCGACCGACCCCTGGCCCTCCAGCTTGGTGGTGAACAGCCCCTGCCCGGTGACCTGGCCGCGGACCATGCCCATCACCCCGCCCTGCGAGCCCATGAACATGGTGGACTGCCGCAGGGTGCCCTCGAAGGCGAGCAGCCGGTCCGCCTCGACGTACAGGGTGTCGCCGAACAGGTCGATCACGTGGACGTGGTGGCCGCCATGGCCGAACATCACCCGGCCCTGGCCCTCGACGGTCATCAGAGGGGTGTCCTCGTTGGCCACCCGGCGGCCGATCATCGACATCACGCCGCCCTGGCCGCCGGTGATGTTCGGCGTGAAGCGGACCTCGCCGCTGTAGGCGAGCATCGCGCCGCGCTGGCTGAACAGCCGCTGCCCGGGCAGCACCTGGGCCTCGACCATCTTGCCGTTGATCTTCGTGAAGCCCATCAGACGTCACCCCCGATGGTGATCTTCTCGGAGGGCTGCACGTACACCAGACCTTCCCCGGTGAACTCGATCTGGACGGCCTCGCCGCCGCCCTCGCCCATCACCGTGGTCCAGCCCGCGCCCGACTTCAGGCTGCGGTGCAGGGTGCCGGTGTGCGCCACGTACGCGCCCGGGTCCACCCGCAGCGGCATGCTCTTGTCGACCCGCAGGATGACCGCGGGGCCGTTGGAGGTGAGGGCCGCCCAGCCGTGCCCCTCCACCTTGGTGGTGAACAGGCCGTTGCCGGAGGACATGCCGTTCAGCCCGGTGAAGCTGGTGCCGGTGTGCAGGCCGGACTCGGTGCAGAGCAGGTTGTCCGACTCGACGTACAGCGTCTCGCCGTTCAGCCGGACGAGGCTGATCTCGGTGGCCTTGTCGGCGAAGTAGCAGGTGCCCTGTCCCTTCACCTCCATGACCGTCATCTTCTCGCCGGTCAGTCGTCGGGTGACCATGCCGCGCAGGCCGTCCCCGCCGCCGGTCAGTTTCTTGAAGGCCATCTGCCCGGTGTAGGCGACCATCGAACCGTGTCGCGCCTTGACGCCGTCCCCGCCCAGCTCGACGGCGAGCACGCGTGATCCCTGGAGTCTGAACTGTGCCACGGCCGCAATCTAGCCGCTGTGGAGGCGGTACGGGGAGAGTGCGCGGGCCAACTGGTACCGGGCTGCGACAAACGCGCCGGTCAGGTCCGGGCGCGCGCCCCCTGTCCGGGGCCCGGAACGGCCCCGGCCGCCTGTTCGACCTCCAGCAGCGAGGCCGAGTGGCGCTCCGCCTCGAAGGCGGCCACGCCGCCGCGCAGCCCGAACAGGCGCTTGGAGAGCATGATCCAGAGAACCGCCGCGATGTTCAGCGCCAGGGTGCAGATCTTCAGCGCGCTGACGTGGTGGCTCAACTCGTAGCCCTCCAGCGGGAGGAAGGCCGCGGTGGCGACCACCGTCAGGTACTCGGCCCAGCGCTTGTTCAGCCAGAGGCCGACCGCCTCGACGATCTCGATCGCCGCGTAGACGAGCAGCGCGCCCGCGACGATCAGCAGGGTGCTCTTCCTGAACTCGAAGGTCTTGCGGATCGTCTCGACGATCGGCGCGTGTTCGAGGTCCCAGTGGAAGTGGTCGGTGACCGGCCTGAAGACGGTGAGGTTCTCGTCGAAGACCCGGTGCACCGCGTCCTGGCTGTTGGAGAACTTCCACACGGCCCAGGCGACCAGGATGATCAGCAGCCCGCGCAGCACCCGCTCGACGGCCAGGAAGCGCAGGATGAACAGGTCCCGCAGCGCCTTGCCGCGGGGCACCAGCGGGGCCTCGTCGGCGGGGCCGGAGCCGTGCGGGGCGCCCAGCGCGAAGTCGCCGCAGCGCAGGCAGCGCCAGGCGTCGCCGAGGGCGGTCGAGGCGTGCAGCCGGGAGGCCAGCCCGGGCTCGGTCGGCGCGTAGGTGACGTGGCCGCGTTTGGCGCAGGTCCTGCGGTCCCAGTCGCGTGTGAACATGCGGTGACTACCCCCGTGTGCGATGCGTCGGCGCCCGGATCGGTGGGCGCGCGGGCAGCAGGATAGGGGCTCCCGGGGGCGGGCGGTCCCGCCCGGCGGCGTTCCGGCACACAGCTGTGACACGGCCGGCGGGCGCTGTGAGATCGGGCACGGCGGCCACCCCCGGCCGGGGGCCTGGGCGTGTGCTCGGCGATAATGGGCCGAAGGCTTGTGAGTCGCTTCACAAGCTCGCCCGCGCCTCCGACCCCACGTATTGAGGAACCCATCGTGAACAGCAGCGCCGTCCACCGCCTGCGCCTGGTCTCCGGCCCCGAAGGGGTCTCCTTCATCCTGCTGCTGATCTGCTCGGTGCTGAAGCGGACCACCTCGTTCGACGCCGTCCCGGTGATGGGCATGGTCCACGGCGTGCTGTTCATCCTGTACGTGGTCTTCTGGATCCAGGCCTGGCAGACGCAGAAGTGGGACGCCAAGCGCGGCGTCCTGATGTTCGTGCTCGCGGTGCTGCCCACCGGCGGCTTCTTCGCCGAGCGGATGCTGGCCAAGGAGGAGCGGGGCGAGCTCAAGCCCGCCACCGCCTGATCCCCGGCTTCCGCGTGGACGGTCGACAGGCTGCCACGGCCTCCTCTCCCAAAGGGCCGCGGCAGCCTGTCGCCGTTTCTTACCGGGAGTGGCTCGGGCCGGGCGGGCCGGCGTCCGGCGCCCGGTCGACGGGTACCGCTAGTTGACGCTGACCGCGCTCCAGGCGGCCGCGACCGTGTTGTACTCGGTGCTGCTCGCGCCGTACAGGTCGGTGGCGGCCTTCAGGGTCGCGGTGCGGGCGGCCTTGTAGTTGGTGGTGGAGGTCATGTAGACGGTCAGCGCGCGGTACCAGATCGCGGCCGCCTTGGTCCGGCCGATGCCGGTGATCGTCGAGCCGTTGGAGGTCGGGCTGTTGTAGCTGACCCCGTTGATGACCTTCGACCCGCTGCCCTCGGCGAGCAGGAAGAAGAAGTGGTTGGCGACGCCCGAGGAGTAGTGGACGTCCTTGTTGCCGACGGTGGAGGACCAGTAGTCGGCCGAGGCCCCGTCCTTGGACGGCTTGTCCATGTAGCGCAGCGGGGTGCCGTTGTTGTTGATGTTGAGCTTCTCGCCGATCAGGTAGTCCGGCGGGTCGGCCGGCAGGTTGGCGGACCACTCGACCAGGGTGCCGAAGATGTCCGAGGTGGCCTCGTTGAGGCCGCCGGACTCGCCGGAGTAGTTGAGGTTCGCGGTGGCGGAGGTGACGCCGTGGCTCATCTCGTGGCCGGAGACGTCGATGGCGGTCAGCGGGCGGGAGTTGCCGGAGCCGTCGCCGTACGTCATGCAGAAGCAGGAGTCGTCCCAGAACGCGTTGACGTAGTTGGTGCTGTAGTGCACCCGGCTGGAGGCGCCGACGCCGTTGTTCTTGATGCCGTTGCGGCCGAAGGTGTTCTTGTAGTAGTCCCAGGTGGCCGCCGCGCCGAACTGGGCGTCCACGCCGGCGGATTCGCGGTTGGAGGCCAGGCCGTTGCCGAAGCTGTTGGTGGTGTTGGCGAACAGCGTGCCGCTGCCCGAGGTGCCGCCCTTGAGGTCGGTGGTGGACTGGTTGCCCCGGGAGGCGTCCTTCAGCTGGTAGGAGCTGCCGCTCTGGGTGGTGGTCAGCGTGACGGTGCCGACGTTGACGCCCTTGCCGGTGCCGGTCGCGGTCTGCACCTGCTCGTCGGTGGCGAGCACCTGGCCGGTGGCGGCGTCGGTGACCACCTCCTGGCGGCTCGGGGTGCCGTCCGCGCGCTGGCCCTCGACCACCGTGCGGTGGGCCAGTCGCGGGGTGCCGTCGGCGGCCCAGAGGACCAGCTCGGGCGCGCCGGCGCCGTCGACCCGGCTGAGCGCGGCCTCGTCCGCGTCGGCGGCGATGCCGACGGTCGCCCGCACCGCGGCGGTGGCCGCCTCGGCGGCCTGGGGCGCGGCGAGGCCCGGGGTCAGGCTCGGCACCGAGAGCTGTCCGGCGAAGGCCCGGTCGACGGACTTCACCGAGCCGTCGGCCTTCTGGTGGACGACCAGGTCGCCGCCGAGCACCGGGAGGCCCGCGTAGGTCCGGTCGTACCGCAGGTGACGGGTGCCGTCCCGGTCCACCACCACGTCCTTGGGCACCAGCTTCTCCTGGCCGCCGAGGGCGAGGGCCTGGGCGACCGGGGCGCTCTGCCCGGAGGCCAGCGCGAGCAGCGCGGACTGCTGCTGCGCCGGCGAGGGGGCGGCGGCCTGGGCGGGGACGGCGGCGATCTGGATGACGCCGGCGAGCAGGGCGGTGGCGGAGAGTACGGCTCCGACAGTCAGCTTTCGCTTCACGTGCGGGGGTTCCTTCCACGAGACCCGCGAGGTGCGTGCGGGTGCGCCGCGTACCGGGGCGCCGGGGTTGGCACCTTGGGGGCGGTAGGGCGCGGACGTGCCGGTCCCGTGCGGTTCCTGACACTCCGTCGGAATTGGGTGGGGCGGCGGAGGGTCGGACGGGACTTGGTCAGAAGCATGACAATTGTTGGCAGGGATGGACAGGCCGCCTCCGGGGATTGGCGGAGAATCGCCAACTCCGGTAACTGATGGTTCGGTTGCCGCCCGGTGACCGGTTTCGCCGGGTTCGTCGCGGCTGGCGGGACTCCGCCAGCCGGACGGCCTTGACAGCCGCCGGCGACGGCGGACGCCCGGGTCCTCCCGCCGGAGGCCCCGGGCGCCGGGTGTGCTGTCCGGGTACGTCAGCCGACGTTGACGGCGGCCCAGGTCGCGGCGACGGCCGCGTACTCGGCGCTGCTCGCGCCGTAGAGGTCGGCGGCGGCCTTCAGGGTGCCGGTGCGGGCCGCCGCGTAGTTGGTGGTGGAGGTGAAGTAGGTGGTCAGCGCGCGGTACCAGACCGCGGCGGCCTTGTCCCGGCCGATGCCGGCGAGGGCCGAGCCGTTGGAGGTCGGGCTGTTGTACGCGACGCCGTTGACGGTCTTGGCGCCGCTGCCCTCGGCGAGCAGGTAGAAGAAGTGGTTGGCGACGCCGGAGGAGTAGTGGACGTCCAGGTTGCCGACCGAGGACGACCAGTAGTCGGCCGAGCGCCCGTCCTTGGACGGCTGGTCCATGTAGCGCAGCGGCTTGCCGTCACCGTTGATGTTGATCTGCTCGCCGATCAGGTAGTCCGGCTTGTCGGCGGCCAGGTTGGCGGACCACTCGACCATCGTGCCGAAGATGTCCGAGGTGGCCTCGTTGAGGCCGCCGGACTCGCCGGAGTAGTTGAGGTTCGCGGTGGCGGAGGTGACGCCGTGGCTCATCTCGTGGCCGGCCACGTCCAGCGCGGTCAGCGGGTGGGTGTTGCTCGCGCCGTCGCCGTACGTCATGCAGAAGCAGCTGTCGTTCCAGAAGGCGTTGACGTAGTTGCGGCCGTAGTGGACCCGGCTGGTGGCGCCGACGCCGTCGTTCTTGATGCCGCTGCGGCCGAAGGTGTTCTTGTAGAAGTCCCAGGTGGCGGCGGCGCCGAACTGGGCGTCCACGGCGGCCGACTGGCCGTTGGAGACGGTGCCGTCGCCCCAGGCGTTGTCCGCGTCGGTGTACAGGGTGCCGTTGCCCGAGGTCTTGCCCTTGAGGTCGCTGGTGGACTGGCCGCCGCGGGAGGCGTCCTTCAGCTGGAAGGCCGAGCCGCTCTGGGTGGTGGTCAGCGGGACGCTGCCGACGAAGACGCCCTTGCCGGTGCCGGCGGCGGTCTGCACCTGCTCGTGGGTGGAGAGCACCCGGCCGGTGGCGGCGTCGGTGACCAGCAGTTGGCTGCTCGGGGTGCCGTCGGCGCGCAGGCCCTCGACGGTGGTGCGGTAGGCCAGCCGCGGGTTGCCGTCGGAGGCCCAGACCACCAGCTTCGCGGCGCCGGTCTGGCGCACCTCGGTCAGCGGGGACTCGTCCTCGTCGGCGGCGATGCCCACGGTGGACTGCACGGCGCCGGTCGCCTGGGCGGCGGCCTGGTCGGCGGGGATCCGCGGGGTGAGGTTCGGCAGGGCGATGGTCGCGCCGGTGGCCTTGTCCACGGAGGCGGTCGAGCCGTCCGCCTTCTGGTGCACCACCAGGTCCCCGCCCAGAACCGGGAGGCCGGCGAAGGTGCGCTCGTAGCGCAGGTGGCGGGTGCCGTCGGCGTCCACCACGGCGTCCTTGGCGACCAGTCGCTCCTGGCCGCCGAGGGCCAGGGTCTGCGCCACCCTGCCGGCCTGGCCGTCGGCCAGGGCTATCAGGTCGGCGCGCTGCCGGCCGTCCCTGGCGTGCGGGGCGGGGTCCGCGACGGCAACGGTGCTGACCTGGACGACACCGGTGAGCAGGGTGGTGGCGGAGAGTACGGCGACTGCGGCGAGCTTTCGCTTCACGAACGAGTCCTTCCGGGAAACCGCGAGCGGACGCGGTCGCACCGCGTTCCGGGCGCCGGGGACGGCACCTGAGGGGCGGAACGGGCGCTGACGTGCTGCTCCCCGTGCGGTCGGAACGGCTTCGCCACCGGTGGGTGGGGGCGGTGGCTGCCGTACGGGGTTGGTCGAAAGCATGACAATCAAGCACGTCAAATGACAGGTCTCGCTCATTGATTGGCCAAGTCCCGCCAAAGCGGGGGAATGTGAACGACCGGACAAAAGGGGCGAATCGCCCGCCCGTGCGGCGGGTTGCCGCCCGAACCGAGGCCTGCTGGTGCGGCGCCGGCCCGATCCGGGGCCAACCACGGGGCACCGGGCGCCCGTTGGTGGGCGTTCACACCGGCGCAATGTCCTGGTATGGACCTGGCCGTCCGGTTGGCGGGTTCCCGCCACGTGTCGCGCTTGTCCACCATCAGGACGGCTGGTAGCACACGTCCCTTCCGCCGGTACGGTAAGGGGGTGGCCAAGCCCCTCGCTCTCGACTTCGATCCGATCGCCCGTGCCGACGAGCTGTGGACCCGCCGTTGGGGCGGAGTCCCCTCGATGGCGGCGATCACCTCGGTCATGCGCGCCCACCAGATCCTGCTGTCCCGGGTGGACGCGGTGCTCAAGCCGTACGGGCTGACCTTCGCCCGCTACGAGGCGCTGGTGCTGCTGACCTTCAGCCGCACCGGCGAGCTCTCGCTCTCCAAGATCGGCGAGCGGCTCATGGTCCACCCGACCAGCGTCACCAACACCGTCGACCGCCTGGAGCGGGCCGGCCTGGTCGCCCGCCGCCCCAACCCGCTGGACGGCCGCGGCGTGCTGGCCGCGATCACCGGGCGCGGCCGCGAGGTGGTCGAGGAGGCCACCCGGAAGCTGATGGCGATGGAGTTCGGGCTGGAGGAGTACGACGCCGAGCAGTGCCGCCAGGTGTTCGAACTGCTCAGGCCGCTGCGGGTCGCGGCCGGCGACTTCGCCGAGCCGGCCGAGGGGGCTGCGAAGGAGACGGTGTGAAGGCGGCTACCCTCGTGTGAGCGGTGCGCGGATCCGGGGCGCACCGGCCGAGAATGCCGAGCGAGGCGAGGAAGATCATGAAGGCGACCCCCCTGCTGGGCTGGTACCGGGCCCTGGCCGTCGCGACCGGCGTGGCACTGCTGGTGTTCTGCGGCTTCATGGTGGCGAAGTACGGCTTCGACGCCGCCAAGGACGTCACCACCTACGTCGCGATGCTGCACGGCTACCTCTACATCGGGTACTTCGTGGTGACCTTCATGCTCGGGCAGAAGCTGAAGTGGCCGATGGGCCGGCTGGTGCTCACCCTGGCCGCGGGCTGCATCCCGTTCCTCTCCTTCGTCTTCGAGCGCAAGGTGGCCGGCGAGGCCGCCGAGAAGCTCGCGGCGGGCACCGGCGAGCGCCGGCCGGCCGCCGTCTGAGCCGGACCGCACGTCTTTCCGGAGGGCCCCTTCCCCGTTGCCCGGGGGAGGGGCCCTCCGCCGTCCCGATCGGGGGGCGTCATCCGTCGACAAGTAGTAGGACGTCCGAGTAAATTGTTAGGACGTCCTACTAGCTGCCGCCCGTCTCCGTGGCGGCCGTACGGAGCGGAGTTCGGGGTCATGGACGCCGAGGAGATCGAGCGCGGCCGGCAGCGCTGGCAGCAGCGGTACGACAGGGCCCGCACGCGTGACGCGGACTTCACCACCCTCTCCGGCGACGAGGTCGAGCCGGTCTACGGCCCGCCCGCCGGGCAGGCCTACGAGGGATTCGAGCGGATCGGCTGGCCGGGCGAGTACCCGTACACCCGCGGTCTGCACCCGACCGGCTACCGGGGCCGCACCTGGACCATCCGGCAGTTCGCCGGCTTCGGCAACGCCCGGCAGACCAACGAGCGCTACCGGATGATCCTGGACGCGGGCGGCG
Source organism: Kitasatospora sp. NPDC091335 (assembly GCF_044757205.1). NCBI lineage: Bacteria > Bacillati > Actinomycetota > Actinomycetes > Kitasatosporales > Streptomycetaceae > Kitasatospora > Kitasatospora sp. NPDC091335. The sequence goes on from NZ_JBIVUM010000004.1 coordinate 439,058, forward strand.
GCGGCCTCTCGGTCGCCTTCGACATGCCCACCCTGATGGGCTACGACTCGGACGACCCCAAGTCGCTCGGCGAGGTCGGCCACTGCGGCGTGGCCATCGACTCGGCCGCCGACATGGAGGTGCTGTTCGCCGGCATCCCGCTCGGCGAGGTCACCACCTCGATGACGATCAGCGGCCCGGCCGTCCCGGTCTTCTGCATGTACCTGGTGGCCGCCGAGCGCCAGGGCGTCGACCCGGCGGTGCTCAACGGCACCCTCCAGACGGACATCTTCAAGGAGTACATCGCCCAGAAGGAGTGGCTCTTCGCGCCCGAGCCGCACCTGCGCCTGATCGGCGACCTGATGGCGTACTGCGCCCAGGGCATCCCGGCGTACAAGCCGCTGTCCGTCTCCGGCTACCACATCCGCGAGGCCGGGGCGACGGCCGCGCAGGAGCTGGCGTACACCCTCGCGGACGGCTTCGGCTACGTCGAGCTGGGCCTGTCCCGCGGCCTGGACGTGGACGTCTTCGCGCCCGGCCTGTCCTTCTTCTTCGACGCGCACCTGGACTTCTTCGAGGAGATCGCCAAGTTCCGCGCCGCCCGCCGGATCTGGGCCCGCTGGATGCGCGACCGCTTCGGCGCCAAGACCGACAAGGCGCAGTGGCTGCGCTTCCACACCCAGACCGCGGGCGTCTCGCTGACCGCGCAGCAGCCATACAACAACGTGGTCCGCACCGCCGTCGAGGCGCTGGCCGCGGTGCTCGGCGGCACCAACTCGCTGCACACCAACGCCCTGGACGAGACCCTGGCGCTGCCCTCCGAGCAGGCCGCCGAGATCGCCCTGCGCACCCAGCAGGTGCTGATGGAGGAGACCGGCGTCGCCAACGTGGCCGACCCGCTGGGCGGTTCCTGGTACGTCGAGGCGCTGACCGACCGGATCGAGCAGCAGGCCGAGGCGATCTTCCGACGCATCCTGGACAAGGGCAGCGAGGACCACGAGATCGGCCCGATCACCTCCGGCATCCTGCGCGGCATCGAGGAGGGCTGGTTCACCGGGGAGATCGCCGAGGCGGCCTTCCAGTACCAGCAGTCGGTGGAGAAGGGCGACAAGCGCGTGGTCGGCGTCAACTGCCACCCGCGCAGCGTCACCCCGGAGCTGGAGATCCTGCGGGTCAGCCACGAGGTCGAGCGCGAGCAGGTCCGGGCGCTGAAGGAGCGCAAGGGGGCCAGGGACGAGGCGGCCGTCCGGGCCGGGCTGGACGCCATGCTGGCGGCGGCGCGCTCGGGCGAGTCGATGATCCCGCCGATGCTGGACGCGGTGCGGGCCGAGGCGACGCTGGGCGAGATCTGCAACGCGCTGCGGCAGGAGTGGGGGACGTACCAGGAGAACGCGATGTTCTGAGGCCGTGGCCGACGAGGAGCCGCCGTGCGGGAGTCCGTGCGGCGGCTCCTCGTCGTGTGCTCAGCCGGCGGTGAGCGGGCCGAGCAGCAGGTCGGTGAAGCGGCGGGTCCACTCGGCGGTGATCGGCTCGCCGCTGACCAGGACGCGGTGCTCGACGGTGCCCGCGATGGTGTCGAAGATGATGTCGACCTCCTCGCGGGCCGCGTCGGGGTCGGTGTCCGCGGCCAGCTCGCCGCGCGCCTGGGCGGCCGTCCGGCCCTGGCGGACCAGCCGCTTCTGCGGGTCCACGATGGCCTCGCGGATCCGGCGGCGCAGTTGCCGGTCGCGGGTGCCCTCGGCGAACAGCGCGAGCAGCGCGGCCTGGGTCTCCGGGCGGGCCAGCAGGTCGGCGAACTGGGCCACCACGGCCTCGATGTCGGCCCGCAGGCTGCCCAGGTCGGGCATCTCCAGCTCGTCGAAGAGGCTGGCGACGGCGTCCACCACGAGTTCGTTCTTGGACGGCCAGCGGCGGTAGAGGGTGGTCTTGGCGACCCCGGCGCGGCTCGCCACGTGGCCCATGGTCAGCCCGCCCCAGCCGAGTTCGGCCAGGGTCTCGCGGGTGGCGTCGAGGATCGCGCGGTCGGCGGCGGCGCTGCGCGGGCGGCCCTTGGCCCGGACGGCGCCCGCGGGCTCCGGGGCCAGGACCGGGGACCGGGCCGCGGTGGCCGGGTCGGGCCGCGCCTGGTCCGTGCTCTCCGTGCTCTCTGCGGGCTCCGTGCTTTCCGCGGGCTCCGCGGACCCCGGGATCGCTGGGGGCTGGGCGGCCGGCACCGGGCCTCCTTGCGCTCTACTGGTAAGTAACTTGGGCGGGGCTGGTAACGGTAGCGACTGTTCGCCGATTCGGGGAGCCGGGCGTCACGGGAAAGTGGGGCAGGTCACGTCCCCGGACCGCCGGTGGGGCTTGCGGGCGGGGCACCGCCTCCAGTTACGCTACGACTCGTAGCGAAAGCAGTGTCAACCAGGCGCCGCATCCCGTGGGACGGGGCGGCGCGGGCGCGGGTGGGGATCCGCGCCGAACGGTTCAGGCTACCGGGGGAGGGGCGCGGCGCCCGGGAATCCGCGTCGCGCGGCCCGTACGGTGCGACTTTCCCGGGGTTGGTGCCCGCCGGCAGCGCCGACGGGGGAGGATGGTGCCATGCAGCCACGGAATTCGCGTCTCAACAGTGCCGCCCTGCGCGGTGCGGTCGACCTCGCCGCAGTGAAGGCGGCCGGCGAAGCCGCCCAGAAGGCCGAGCAGGCCCGGGCCGAGCGGGCCCGTCAGGCGGCCGCCGCCGAGTCGGCCGGAGTCGCCCCCGCCCAGTCCGCGTACCAGCTCGTCATCGACGTCACCGAGGACACCTTCGAGACCGAGGTCGTCCAGCGCTCCACCGAGGTGCCGGTCGTCATCGACTTCTGGGCCGAGTGGTGCGGGCCCTGCAAGCAGCTGAGCCCGGTCCTGGAGGGGCTGGTCGAGGAGTACGCCGGCCGCTTCGTGCTCGCCAAGATCGACGTGGACGCCAACCCGCAGCTCTCCCAGCAGTTCGGCATCCAGGGCATCCCGGCCGTGATGGCCGTGGTGGCCGGTCAGCTGGTGCCGCTGTTCCAGGGCGCGGAGAGTGCCGCGAACATCCGCAAGATCCTGGACCAGCTGATCCTGGTCGCCGAGCAGCGCTTCGGTGTGGCCGGCGGTGCGGCCGCTCCGGGCGAGGCCCAGGCCGTCGCCCCGCAGTACCCCGAGGACCCGGCGCTGGCCGCCGCGCACGACGCGCTGGACGCCGGCGACCTGGCCGGCGCCATCCAGGCCTACCGGAACGTGCTGGCCGAGGAGCCGGGCAACACCGAGGCCAGGCTGGGCCTGGCCCAGGCCGAACTGCTCCAGCGGATCGAGGGCCTGGACCTCCAGGCCGTCCGGGCGGCGGCCGCGGCCGACCCGAAGGACGTCGGGATCCAGCTCCAGGCGGCTGACCTGGACCTGGTCGGCGGTCACGTCGAGGACGCCTTCGGGCGCCTGGTCGCCACCGTCGGGCGGACGGCCGGCGAGGACCGGGACACCGCCCGGCTGCGCCTGCTGGAGCTGTTCGAGGTGATCGGCCCGGAGGACCCGCGGGTCGTCGCGGCCCGTACGGCACTGGCGCGCGTGCTGTTCTGAGCCGTTGGGCGGTGCCTCGCCTTGTGCCCGGCCCCGCGCCCGGTTCGGGCCCCGTTCGGGCCCGCCGGCTGGCACCTCGGATGACCTGCGGTGTCGCCTGGTGATTTGGCGACAATCCGGTCAACTGGACAGAGGTTTACCAAATCTTGATTTCACCCGCGGGTGGTCACCATGTGTGACCACCCGCGGGTGTTTCGCTGGTGTTTCCGGCGGATTTCGCCATCACGGTTTCTCCAGAGGGTCACGCACGGTGCGGGCGGCGCGGATTCCATGATCAACGTCGCCTGATGTTGCATTACCCGTCAGTAAGGCACCTCTTGTGCTTCGCCCGGGATTCAAGCACGATCGGCCACGCCCGGTCCCGGGCTCCACACCCTCCGGCCACAGGTCGGCACGCGGAGCGCGGGATCCCCACCGGGTGATCCGTCGGCCCCAGGCCGACGGGAGGGAGGGCAGGGGGGTATCCGCGGTCCCACGGCGGTTCCTGTCCTTCGACCGGCCGCGCGGCCCTGCGCGGTCGCTGGTTGTCGCTCGGGGGTGATCGCCGATGTCGTCGGTCCTGCCCGTCGTCCCGCAAGGACGTCCGGTGCCGGGACGGGAGGTCCGCCGCACGCGGGCCGTTCCCGCGTCCGACGACGCCCAAGGCGCTCTCCGCTACCGAGGACGTAGCTCTCTCCCATCCCAGGCCCCCACCGGCGCGGGACGCGCCGCCGGGGAGCCGGAGATGTACGTCCTAGAAGGAGGACTCGCATGTCCAAGGCCTACGGCAAGACCCGCTGGAAGCGCTTCGCACTGGTGATGGTGCCGAGCGTCGCGGCCACCGCGATGGTCGGCGTCTCGATCGCCAACAGCGCGCTCGCCGCCTCGTTCAGCATTTCCGGCCAGCAGTTCAAGGTCAGCACCGACACGTTGCACGGCACCAACTTCGCCCAGTTCGGCTCGATCGACATCGAGGCGAACGGCAAGCCGCACCCGGTCGCGGTCTCGGCCTTCGACCACGCCACCATCACCAACCTGTGCCAGTCGGTGGTGACGGACCTGACCGCGTTCGGCATGGGCAAGATCACCCTGCAGCTGCACGCCGGTACGGACAAGGACAAGCCGGTCGAGGCCACGAACCTGCTGATCGACCTGGAGCAGCTGAACGCGGACGCGACCTTCACCGACATCAACATCGGTCAGGACGCCTCCACCCTCTCGGGCACGGCCACCCAGGGCTGGACCCCGCACGCGGGCGTCACCAAGGGCGGCGGCGGCGCCGGCCTGCCGACCGGTGCGACCGGGTTCGCCCAGTCCGCCAAGGTCGCCGACCTGAGCGGCGTCCAGCAGACCGCGCGGGCCACCTCGGCCGGCACGTTCGTGCTGAACGGCCTGAACCTCTCCCTCAAGAGCGGTGACGGCAAGGGCAACGAGTGCTTCTGAGCCTCGCCTGACGGTGCGCCGGACCGGCGTGCCCGAGTGACGGCACGGGGCCGGGGGCGGTCTTCCACCGCCCCCGGCCCATCCCCCATTGTTCTTCCCTCGTAGCGACGTCGAGGAGTTGCACCATGTCCAGCGCAACGGTCGAGACGCGGCCCCGCCGGCAGAACCCCGTCGGGTGGCTCTGGCGGCACTTCCGTGAATTCCGCCGCACCAGGCCCTTCTGGGGCGGACTGCTGGCCATGATCGCCGGCGTCCCGATCCTCTACTTCCCTTACGCCCACCTGTCGTTCGGTGGTCTGACCATCGCGATGTCCACCACGGCCGGTGCCGGATCGATGATCATCGGGGTCCTGATGATCATCCTCGGGCTGACCGCCTGGTTCCAGCCCGCGGTGCGCGTCTTCGCGGGCATCGCGACCATCCTGCTGACGCTGGTCTCGATCCCGGTCTCCAACCTCGCGGGCTTCGGCCTGGCACTGCTGCCGGGCCTGATCGGCGGCGGGCTGATGGTCTCCTGGGCCCCGGTGCCGGAGACCGAGCCGGCGGCGAAGGCCGGGCGTCGGCACCGGGCCGGGGACGCCGGGGGCGGCGCGGCCGGGAACGCCGTGGCGCAGAGCGTCGCCGCCGGGCCGGCCGCCGGACCTGCCGGGGCCGTCGCGGCGGGAGCCGCCGAGGCGCCCACCGCCGAACTGCCCGCCCAGGGTGGGCCGCAGGCCGCCGGACCCGCTGCCACCGGCGGCGCTTCCGAAGCCACCGAAGCCGCCGGAGCGGCCGTCCCGAAGCAGACCGGAGCCGTGGACCAGGAGGAGGCGCGGTGACCGGGCCGGCCGAGCAAGCCGACGGTACGACCGTTCCCGCGCAGCGCTCCGGCCGGCACGCGGCCCCGCGCACGCCCGTACGGATCCGGCTGAGAGGCCGCGCGCTGGCGATGGCGGCGGTGCCGACCGCGCTGCTGATGGCCGCGGCCTACACGCCCAACCCGGCGGTCGCCGAGTCCGCGGCGGGCAAGCCCTGCGGCACCGCGCCGGCCACGGTGCCGGACGTCGCGCCGATCGAGACGCCGGTGCCCAGGAGCGAGCTGCCCGAGCCGCCGCCCGGACCCTCCGGCGCGCCGAGCCAGGCCCCGACCACCGCGCCCTCCGCCGGTCCCTCGACCGGCCCGGGTTCGATACCGACCCAGGTACCGACCCAGGCTCCCACGCAGGCCCCGACCCAGGCGCCGGCCACCGAGCACGCCCGGCAGCCCACCCCGCCGGTCGATCCGTCGGCCACCGGGGGCGCGGCCACGGTGAACGCGGTCCACCAGGGCGGCGGCACCGGCACGGCGACCCAGGCCGGGCTGATCGACGACCTCGTCGGCGGCCTGGGCGGACTGTTCGACCCGAAGGGCTCGCCGAGCCCGACTCCGAGCGGCGCCCCGGTCACCACCCCCGTCCCGGCGACCACCCCCGCGGCGCCCACCACCCCCGCGGCGCCCGGCGGCCAGGCCGCTCCGGCCCCGCGCACGGGCACCCCGGCGCAGTCCGCCCCGTCGCAGGCCCAGGCCGACGCCACCCGGCAGACCGCGCCGCCGGCGACCGGGCCCGCCACCGACGAGCCCTCGCCCACCGCCACTCCGAGCGGCCGGGCGAGTGCCGGGCCGACGTCCTCCGCGACCCCGTCCTCCGGTGCCACGGCGGCGCCCACCGCGAGTGCCTCCGGCTCCCCGTCGGCCACGCCCACCGAGAACCCCGACTGCGACGTGGACACCCGGGGCCTGACCGCCGGCGCGGCCGCCCCCGGCCACGTCGTCCCCGAGCAGAACTGGACCCTGAAGACCAGCCGGCTCGGCCTGCACGGCGCGGCCTTCCACGGCGTCTACGACGTGCGGACGCCGACCGGCAGCAAGCGCGTCCTGAAGTTCGTGGTCGACAGCGTGGACATCGAGAACCTCGACATGTCGACCCTGGAGGGCAACGGCGTCACCTTCCACGTCCAGGGCGCCCCCGGCTCGACCTCGACCATGCGCAAGGGCCCGGTCACCATGTACGTGGAGCGGCTGTCCGGCCACCTCTCCAAGGTGCTCGGCCTGCCGATCCCGATCGACCTGGGCGAGATCACCCTCACCCCGGACACCCTGCCGCGCTGGCTGTACGACCTGATCGGCGCCATCCCGATCCCGCTGGACCTGGAGCTGACCGGCGTCACGGTCAAGCAGGCCGGTCAGTTCGGCGGCACCCTGCACATCCCGGGGATGCGCCTGTTCAACGACGACGCCCCCTACAGCGACGCGTAGCGGACGCCGTCACGCCCGTGGGGCGGCCCTCCCTCGGGAGGACCGCCCCACGGGCGTTCAGGACCGACGGGCGCTCACTCGCCCTGGGTGCCCAGGTGGTGCACCTGCACCATGTTGGTGGTGCCGGGGATGCCGACCGGGACACCGGCGGTGACGATGACGGTCTCGCCCTCGCCGAGCCGGCCCAGCCGCAGCAGCTCCCGGTCGACCTGCGCGACCATCGCGTCGGTGGTGGCCACCTGCTCGGTCACGTAGGCCTCGACGCCCCAGCTCAGCGAGAGCTGGTTGCGGGTGGCGGTGTCCGGGGTGAAGGCGATCACCGGGATCGGCGAGCGGTAGCGGGACAGCCGGCGGGCGGTGTCACCGGACTTGGTGAAGGCGACCAGCGCCTTGCCGTCCAGGAAGTCGCCCAGCTCGCACGCCGCACGGGCGACGGAGCCGCCCTGGGTGCGCGGCTTGCGGCCCGGGTTGAGCGGCTGGAGGCCCTGGGAGAGCAGCTCCTCCTCGGCCTTCTCGCAGATCCGGCTCATGGTGCGGACGGTCTCGATCGGGTACTTGCCGACGCTCGACTCGGCGGAGAGCATCACCGCGTCGGCGCCGTCCAGGATGGCGTTGGCGACGTCGGAGACCTCGGCGCGGGTCGGGCGCGAGGCGTGGATCATCGACTCCATCATCTGGGTGGCGACGATGACCGGCTTGGCGTTGCGGCGGGCCAGGGTGACCAGCTGCTTCTGGACGAGCGGCACCCGCTCCAGCGGGTACTCGACGGCCAGGTCGCCGCGGGCGACCATGATGGCGTCGAAGGCGAGGACGATCTCCTCCATGGCCTCGACGGCCTGCGGCTTCTCGATCTTGGCGATGACCGGCACCCGGATGCCGACCTCGTCCATGACCTCGTGGACGTCCTTGACGTCGTCCGCGTTGCGGACGAAGGACAGGGCGACCATGTCGACGCCCAGGCGCAGCGCGAAGCGCAGGTCGTCCTTGTCCTTCTCGGACAGGGCGGGCACGTTCACGGCCGCGCCGGGCAGGTTGATGCCCTTGTTGTTCGAGAGCACGCCACCCTCGATCACCACGGTCTTCACCCGCGGGCCGTCGACGCTGACGACCTCCAGGGCGATGACGCCGTCGTTGATCAGGACCGGGTCGCCGGGCTTCACGTCGCCGGGCAGGCCCTTGTAGGTGGTGCCGCAGATGTGCTGGTCACCGGGGACGTCCTCGGTGGTGATGGTGAACTCGTCGCCGTTGTCGACGGTCACCGGGCCGTTGGCGAAGGTCGCCAGACGGATCTTCGGACCCTGGAGGTCGGCCAGGACGCCGATGGCCTTGCCGGTGTCCTCCGAGACCTGGCGGACCTTGCGGTACCGCTCCTCGTGGTCCGCGTGGTTGCCGTGGCTCATGTTCAGTCGGGCGACGTTCATGCCCGCCTCGACGATGGCCTTCAGCTGTTCGTAGGAGTCCGTCGCCGGACCCAGGGTGCAGACAATTTTCGCTCGGCGCATATGGATCAGTCTATCCGTTCGTGTTATAGGTGCATTCGGCGCACACCAGGAGGAATCGCCGACGAATGGTTCCGGGGAGTGAGACGTTTCCGTGTCAGTCCTCGGACTCCCGGCCTTCCTCGTGCACCAGTGCGAAGGACTGTCGGGCGATCTCCAGCTCCTCGTCGGTGGGCACCACGGCGACCGCCACCCGGCCGTACCCGGGCGAGATGATCCGGGCCTCGCCGGACCGCACCGAGTTCAGCTCCGGGTCGACGGCGATGCCCAGTTCCTCCAGTCCCGCGGTGGCCGCCGCGCGCACCGGCGCCGCGTTCTCCCCGACGCCCGCGGTGAACGCGATCGCGTCCACCCGGCCCAGCACCGCGTAGTAGCCGCCGATGTACTTGCGCAGCCGGTGGACGTACGCGTCGAAGGCCAGCTTCGCGTCCTCGTCTCCCTCGTCCGCCCGGCGCATGATCTCGCGCATGTCGTTCTCGCCGCACAGCCCGCGCAGGCCGCTGCGGCGGTTGAGCAGGTCGTCGATCTCGTCCACGGACAGCCCGCCGACCCGGTGCAGGTGGAACACCACGCCGGCGTCGATGTCGCCCGAACGGGTGCCCATGACCAGGCCCTCCAGCGGGGTCAGGCCCATCGAGGTGTCCACGCAGCGCCCGCCGCTGACCGCCGAGGCGGAGGCGCCGTTGCCCAGGTGCAGCACGATCACGTTGACCTCGGCCGGGTCCTTGCCGAGCAGCCTGGCGGTGGCCCGCGAGACGTACTGGTGCGAGGTGCCGTGGAAGCCGTAGCGGCGCACCCGGTGCCGGTCGGCGACGGCCTTGTCGATCGCGTACCGGGCCGAGTACTCGGGCATCGAGGCGTGGAAGGCGGTGTCGAAGACGGCCACCTGGGGGAGGTCGGGGCGCAGCGCGCGGGCCACCTCGATGCCGGTGATGTTGGCCGGGTTGTGCAGCGGCGCGACCGGGATCAGCCGGCGGATCTCCTTGAGCACGTCGTCGGTGATCACGGTCGGCTCGGTGAACCGCAGGCCGCCGTGCACCACCCGGTGGCCGATCGCGGCCAGCTCGGGGGAGTCCAGCCCGAGGCCGTCGGCGGACAGCTCCGCGGCGACGGCCCTGAGCGCGGCGGCGTGGTCCGGGAAGACCCGGACGGTCTCGCGCGGTTCGCCGGTGCGCGGGGTGTGCACCAGGCGCCCGCCGGTCTCGCCGATCCGCTCGACCAGCCCGGCGGCGAGCCTGGCCCCGTCCAGCATGTCGATCAGCTGGTACTTCACCGACGAGGAGCCGGCGTTCAGCACGAGAACGCGGGTGCCATCGCTCATGCCGTGGGCTCCTTGCGGTCCTGGGACTGGATGGCGGTGATCGCGACGGTGTTGACGATGTCCTGCACCAGCGCGCCGCGCGAGAGGTCGTTGACGGGCTTGCGCAGCCCCTGGAGCACCGGGCCGACGGCGACGGCGCCGGCCGAGCGCTGGACCGCCTTGTAGGTGTTGTTGCCGGTGTTGAGGTCGGGGAAGATCAGCACGGTGGCCCGCCCGGCCACCGGGGAGCCCGGCAGCTTGGTGGCCGCGACGTGGGCGTCCACCGCCGCGTCGTACTGGATCGGGCCCTCGACCAGGATGTCGGGCCGCAGCTCGCGGACCAGTTCGGTGGCCTTGCGCACCTTGTCGACGTCCGCGCCGGAGCCTGAGGTGCCGGTCGAGTACGAGAGCATCGCGACCCGCGGCTCCACCCCGAACTGGGCGGCGGTGGCGGCGGACTGGATGGCGATGTCGGCCAGCTGCTGGGCGTCCGGGTCGGGGTTGACCGCGCAGTCGCCGTACACCAGCACCTTGTCGGCCAGGCACATGAAGAAGACCGAGGAGACGATCGAGGCGTCCGGCGAGGTCTTGACCACCTCGAAGGCGGGCCGGATGGTGGCGGCGGTGGAGTGCACCGCGCCGGAGACCATGCCGTCCGCGATGCCCTCCTGGACCATCAGGGTGCCGAAGTAGGAGACGTCGGTGACCACGTCCAGGGCCAGTTCGACGGTCATCCCCTTGTGGGCGCGCAGCTTCGCGTACAGCTCGGCGAACTGGCGGCGCAGCGGGCTGGTGGCCGGGTCGACGATCCGGACCCGGGCCCGGTCGCCGTCCGGCTCCTCCCCGGCCCCGAGGCCGGGCGGCGCCCCCACCTGCGGCAGCTCGATGCCGTGGGCGGCGGCGGTGCGGCGCACCGCGTCCGGCTCGCCGAGCAGGGTGAGGTCGCAGATGTTGCGGCGCAGCAGGATCTCGGCGGCGCGCAGCACCCGCTCCTCGGTGCCCTCGGGCAGGACGACGTGCCGGCGCCCGGCCCTGGCGCGTTCCAGCAGCTCGTGCTCGAACATCATCGGGGTGACCCGCTCGGACCGGCCGACCTCGATCAGGTTGGTCAACTCGGCGGTGTCGACGTGCAGTTCGAACAGGCCGAGGGCGATCTCGGCCTTCCGGGGGCTGGCCGAGGTGAGCTTGCCCTCCAGGTGGGTCAGATGGGCGGCGGTCGGCCAGCTGCCCCCGGGGACGACCGCGACCGGGGTGCCGGGGGCGAGCCGGGCGGCCAGGGCCATCACGTTGGGGCCGGGGTGCTGGCCGAGCGTCAGCAGCACGCCGGCGATCGGCGGGGCGCCGGCGGCGTGCGCGGCCAGCGAGCCGATCACCAGGTCGGCGCGGTCCCCGGGGGTGACGACCAGGGCGCCCTCGGTCAGCGCGTCGAGGAAGGTGGGCAGCATGGCGCCGCCGAAGACGTAGCCGCGCACGTCCCTGGCGAGGCCGGCGGCGTCCCCGAGCAGCACCTCGGCGCCGGTCGCCTCGACCAGTTGCGCGACGGTGGGCGCGGCCAGCGCCGGCTCGTCGGGGATGACGTAGGCGGGGATCGGCAGCTTCTCGGTGAGGGTGCGCTGGATCCGCTGCTTGCCGCCGGGGGCGACCCGGTTGGCGATCATCGCCAGGGTCTCGCAGCCGAGGTCGGTGTACGCCCGGTGCGCGTTGCGGACCTCGGCGATCACCGTCTCGGCGTCCTCGCCGTGCCCGCCGACCACCGGCAGCACGGCGGCGCCGAACTCGTTCGCCAGGCGGGCGTTGAAGGCGAGTTCGTCCGGGATGCCGGTGTCGGCGAAGTCGGTTCCGAGCACCAGCACCGCCTGACAGCGCCGCTCCAGCGCGTGGAAGCGGTCGACCAGGACGGAGACCAGTTCGTCCTGCCCCCGGGCGGCCTGGAGCGCGGCGGCCTCCTCGTAGGTGAGGCCGTACAGCCCGGCGCTCGGCAGGTCGAGCCGGTAGCGGCCGCGCAGCAGCTCGACGACGTGGTCGGAGCCCGGCTGCCCGGGTGCGGCGGCGTGCACCAGCGGGCGGAACACCCCGACCCGGTCCACCTGGCGGGTGAGCAGTTCCATGACCCCGAGTTCGACCGCCTGGCGGCCGTCCCCCCGGTCGATACCGGTCACGTACACGCTGCGCGCCACGTGGGTGTCTCCGTCCCGTCGTCTCGGAAAGTGGTCATATCGACCATACCTTCGCACCCCGAACGGCCGTCCGCGAGCAGAACGGCGAGGTTCGGGCAAGGGGCCGGAGGTCCCGCCCGGGTGCCCGCCCGGAGGGGCGGGCGGGCACCCGGTTCCTCAGCGCGCCGGGCGGAGCCAGACGGTGGCGAGCGGGGGGAGCACCAGTTCGGCGGAGCGCGGCTGGTCGTCCCACGCGACCGGCTCGGCCTTGACCGGGTGGGAGTTGCCGACGCCGCTGCCGCCGTACTCCTCGGCGTCGGTGTTCAGCGCCTCCTCCCACAGCTGTTCGCGGCCCGCCAGCCGGGGCAGGCCGACCCGGTGGCCGTGCCGGACGACCGGCGAGAAGTTGCAGACCGCGACCAGCGGCGAGCCGTCGGCCGCGTACCGGACGAAGGAGAGCAGGTTGTCCTCGGCGGCGCCGCCGTCGAGCCAGCGGAAGCCCTCGGGGACGGTGTCCAGCTCCCACAGCGCCGGGGTGTCGAGGTAGCGGCGGTTGAGGTCGCGGACCAGCCGGCGCACCCCGAGGTGCTCCCGGTGGGCGGGCCACTGCTCGTCGAGCACCCACCACTGCGGGCCCTGCTCGTGGTCCCACTCCGCGCCCTGGGCGAACTCCTGCCCCATGAAGAGCAGTTGCTTGCCCGGGTGGGACCACATGAAGCCGAGGTAGGCGCGCTGGTTGGCGCGCTGCTGCCACCAGTCGCCGGGCATCTTGGAGACCAGGGACCGCTTGCCGTGCACCACCTCGTCGTGCGAGATCGGCAGGACGTAGTTCTCCGAGTAGGCGTACACCATCGAGAAGGTGATCTCGTTGTGGTGGTACTTGCGGTGCACCGGCTCCTTGGACATGTAGACCAGCGAGTCGTGCATCCAGCCCATGTTCCACTTCAGGCCGAAGCCGAGGCCGCCGGCGTCGGTGGGGCGGGTGACCCCGTCCCAGGCGGTGGACTCCTCGGCGACGGTCACCACGCCGGGGCAGCGCCGGTAGACGGTGGCGTTCATCTCCTGGAGGAAGGCGGCCGCGTCCAGGTTCTCCCGGCCGCCGAACCGGTTGGGCGTCCAGTCGCCGCCCTCGCGGGAGTAGTCGAGGTAGAGCATCGAGGCGACGGCGTCCACCCGCAGGCCGTCGACGTGGAACTCCTCGCACCAGTAGACCGCGTTGGCGACCAGGAAGTTGCGCACCTCCTTGCGGCCGTAGTCGAACTCCAGCGTCCCCCAGTCCGGGTGCTCGGCGCGCAGCGGGTCGGCCGGCTCGTACAGCGGCTCGCCGTCGAAGCGGGCGAGCGCGAAGTCGTCCTTGGGGAAGTGGGCGGGCACCCAGTCGACGATCACGCCGATGCCGTGCCGGTGCAGGGTGTCCACCAGGTACCGGAAGTCGTCGGGGCCGCCGAGCCGGGCGGTGGGGGCGTAGTAGCCGGACACCTGGTAGCCCCAGGAGCCGCCGAAGGGGTGCTCCATCACCGGCATGAGCTCCACGTGGGTGAAGTTCAACTCCTGGAGGTAGCGCGGCAGTTCCTCGGCGATGGCGCGGTAGGTGGTGAGCTCGGGGCGCCAGGAGGGCAGGTGCAGCTCGTACACCGACATCGGCGCCCTGTGGTGGGTGGCGCGGGCCCGGCGGGCCATCCACTCGCCGTCCTGCCACGCGTAGCAGGAGGAGGTGACCACCGAGGCGGTGCCGGGCGGGCACTGGGCGGCCCTGGCCAGCGGGTCGGCCTTGTCCAGCACCCAGCCCTCCCGGGTGTGCACCTCGTACTTGTAGGTGGCGCCCTCGGCCAGCTCGGGGACGAACAGCTCCCAGATCCCGGACGAGCCGAGCGAGCGCATCGGGTGCCCGGTGCCGTCCCAGTGGTTGAAGTCCCCGATCAGCCTGACCCCGGCGGCGTTCGGCGCCCAGACCGCGAAGGCGGTGCCGGGCACCCCGTCGACGGTGCGCACGTGCGCGCCGAGTGCCCGCCACAGCTGCTCGTGGCGGCCCTCGGAGATCAGGTGCAGGTCCAGTTCGCCCAGCGTGGGCGGGGTGCGGTAGCCGTCGTGCTGGCGCAGCGGCTCGCTGCCCGGGTACGTCACCAGCAGGGTGTACTCCGGCGGTTCGCCGCCGGCCACCAGGCCGGTGAACAACCCGCCCTGCTGGTGGGTGAGTTCGGCCGGCCCCTGGGAGGTCTCGACGACCACCCGCTCGGCGAGGGGGCGCAGCACCCGGATCGCGGTGCCGCCGTGCACCGGGTGCGCGCCGAGCAGTGCGTGCGGGTCGTGGTGCTGTCCGCCCACCAGCCGGTCGACCTCGGCCGGCGGCAGCGGTGCCTCGGGCAGCCGCAGTGCCCCGGTGGGGGCCGGGCGTCCGGCTCCCCCGGGGTCCGCGGCCGCGGGCGGGAGCTGCGCGGGCGGGAGCGGCTCGGGGGGTTCCGCCCCGGGGTCGGCGTTCCCTCCCTCCTCGGTCGTCCGGCGCGCCTCGCGCTCCTGGCCGGCGCGCCCCCCTTCGGCGGGGAGCGGCCCGGCCAGGAAGGTGGCCGGTACGGGGCTGGGGGTGGGGCGGCCGGTCGGGTCGATCGGCGTCACGGCGGGGTCCTCCTGCGGCGGGGTGGGCGAACTCCTGCGGGCGGGACAGGAAGCGGGGCGGGTCTTGTCAGGCGGGCGTTGTCGGACGGGCAGGGTCGGACGGGCGGGGTCGGACGGGCGGGGTCAGACGGGCAGGGCCAGCCGGCTGATCGCGGCCAGCGGGATCGGCAGCCAGCTCGGCCGGTGCCGGGCCTCGTACACCACCTCGTACACCGCCTTGTCGATCTCCAGCGCCCGCATCAGCTCCGGCGAGGCCGCCGGGTCGGCACCGCCTCCCGCGGTGTAGCCGGCGCAGAAGGCGGTGCGGTTGCGCTGGGCCCAGGCGGCGGCCAGGTGGGCCAGCTCCGGATCGACCGGGCCGCCGGCCAGCAGGTGGGCGGCCGCGTAGTCGAAGGAGCGCAGCATCGCGGCGATGTCGCGCAGGGCAGGCTGCGGTTCGCGGCGCTCGTTGACCGACTTGGCCGGCTCGCCCTCGAAGTCCAGCAGCACCCAGCCGTGCGGGGTCCGCATCGCCTGTCCGAGGTGCAGGTCGCCGTGGATGCGCTGGACCGGCAGGCCGTCCGGGTGGGCGTCGGCGAGCTGCTGGAAGGCGGCGCGCAGTGCGGCCCGGAAGCGCAGCAGCCCGGGGACGGCGGCGACGGCGCTGTCCAGCCGGTCGGCCATCGCGCCGGCCAGCCGTCCGGTCTGGGTGCGGTCGAGTCTGGCCACCGGCATCGAGCGGGCCAGCACCCGGTGCACCTCGGCGGTGGCCCGGCCGAGCCGGTGCGCCTCGATGGCGAAGTTGCCGGGGGAGCGGTCGCCCTTGAGCCGGCCGACCTGGTCGAGGGCGAGTTCCCAGCCGTCCTCGGCGTCCGGCAGGTAGCGCTGCAGCAGCCCGAGGGTGGCGGGCTCGGCGCGCTCCATCCGGCTCTCGAACCAGGCGGCGACCCGGGGGATGCGGGTGGATCCGGCCCGGGAGAGCGCGAGCGAGAGTTCGAGGTCGGGGTTGGTGCCGGGGTGGATGCGGCGGAACAGCTTGAGGATGTACGAGGTGCCGTAGATGACCGAGCTGTTGGACTGCTCGGCGGTGGAGGCGCGGCCGGGGAGGTTGGCGGGCAGTCCGGAGCCCGGGGTGCGGCGGAAGGACAGGGCGCCGAAGCGGTCACCGGTGGCCAGGTGTTCCAGCAGTCGCCCGGTGAGCTCGGGGTCGTGCACCGCGTCGTAGAGGGTCGCGCCGTCGTACGGGCCCTGGCTGAGCCGGCCGAGCACGGCGCCGGGCCCGATGTCCCCGAGTCCGGCCGAGCGGATGCCGAGCAGCAGCTGGTAGATGTCGCCGTGCGGGGCGCCGGCCGTGGTGGCGTGCTCGACCCGCAGCAGCAGGTGCAGCAGGGCCGGGTCGCCGACCTGGAGGGGGGTGCCGACCACCGGGGTGAGGCCGGTGATGGGCCTCCCCTTCCCCGCGTACCAGCGCTGGCTGGGCAGCCACGCGGCGATCAGTGGCAGGGCCGCCTGGACGAGTTCGCTGACCCCCAGGGCGGTTCTCCTGGACCCGGTGGCCCGGGTGCCCGCCGGTGCGGCGGAACCGGTGGGGGCGTCGTCCTGGAGGTGGGCTTGAGAACGGGAGGTTTCGGACATGACTCCCTTTCCCCGGAAGCGCGCGCGGACTGCCCGACGGGTCGTGGCCGGGTCCGTCAGTCTTCCGGATTGCGGCGGCGCGGCGGTCGCGGCACGCGAGCACACGGCTCGGGTGTCACGCCTTCGTGTGGGTGGCCGTTGGGCTGTTCTCCGTACGCGGTGGTGCAGAGAACTCCGGGGGCGCGGGGGTTCAACTCGCGCCCCCGGAGGGTCTGGTGCTGCTGTTCACGCTGGTGTTCCGGGTGCGGCGGATCGTTACTTCGACCGCCTGGTCCCGCTCAGGCGCGGTGGCTGCCGGAGCTGGAACCAGTAGAAGCCGTGCCCGGCCAGGGTGAGCAGGTAGGGCCACTCGCCGATCGACGGGAAGCGCACCCCGCCGATCAGCTCGACCGGGTACCGTCCGCCGTACTGCCGGAGGTCCAGCTCGGTCGGCTGCGCGAACCGCGAGAAGTTGTTCACGCACATGACCAGGTCCCCCTCGTGCTCGCGCACGAAGGCCAGCACGGCGGGATTGCTGGAGGGCAGTTCGGCGTAGCTGCCGAGGCCGAACGCCGGATTGAGCTTGCGGATCTCGATCATGCGACGGGTCCAGTGCAGCAGTGAACTCGAACTGCTCTGCTGCGCCTCGACGTTGGTCACCTGGTAGCCGTACACCGGGTCCATGATGGGCGGCAGACTGAGCCTGCCCGGGTCGGCGGACGAGAAACCCGCGTTGCGGTCCGGGGTCCACTGCATCGGGGTGCGCACGCCGTCCCGGTCGCCGAGCCAGATGTTGTCGCCCATGCCGATCTCGTCCCCGTAGTAGAGGACCGGCGAGCCGGGCAGGGAGAGCAGCAGGGCGGTGAACAGCTCGATCTGGTTGCGGTCGTTCTCCAGCAGCGGGGCGAGCCGGCGGCGGATGCCCACGTTGGCGCGCATCCGGGGGTCCTTGGCGTACTCCGCGTACATGTAGTCGCGCTCCTCGTCGGTGACCATCTCCAGGGTCAGCTCGTCGTGGTTGCGCAGGAAGATCCCCCACTGGCAGCCGCCCGGGATCTGCGGGGTCTTGGCGAGGATCTCCGACACCGGGTAGCGGGACTCCCGGCGCACCGCCATGAAGATCCGGGGCATCACCGGGAAGTGGAACGCCATGTGGCACTCGTCGCCGCCGGAGGCGAAGTCGCCGAAGTAGTCGACGACGTCCTCCGGCCACTGGTTGGCCTCGGCGAGCAGCACCGTGTCCGGGTAGTTGGCGTCGATCTCCTTGCGGACCCGCTGGAGGAACTCGTGGGTCTCCGGCAGGTTCTCGCAGTTGGTGCCCTCGCGGGCGAACAGGTACGGCACCGCGTCCAGCCGGAAGCCGTCGATGCCGAGGTCGAGCCAGAACCGCAGCCCGGCGATCATCTCGGCCTGGACCCGGGGGTTGTCGTAGTTGAGGTCCGGCTGGTGCGAGAAGAAGCGGTGCCAGTAGTACTGCTTGCGGACCGGGTCGTAGGTCCAGTTGGACGTCTCGGTGTCGACGAAGATGATCCGGGCGTCCGGGTACTGCTTGTCGTCGTCGGCCCACATGTAGAAGTCGCCGTACGGCCCGTCCGGGTCCGACCGGGAGGCCTGGAACCACGGGTGCTGGTCGCTGGTGTGGTTCATGACGAAGTCGATGACGATGCGCATGCCGCGGGCGTGCGCGGCGTCGACGAACTCCATGAAGTCGGCGAGGTCGCCGAACTCCGGCAGCACCGAGGTGTAGTCGGACACGTCGTACCCGCCGTCGCGCAGCGGCGAGGCGAAGAACGGCGGGAGCCAGAGGCAGTCGACCCCGAGCCACTGGAGGTAGTCGAGCTTGGCCGTGAGCCCCTTGAGGTCCCCGACCCCGTCGCCGTTGCTGTCCTGGAAGGACCGCACCAGCACCTCGTAGAAGACCGCACGCTTGAACCACTCGGGGTCGAGCTTCTTCTTCGAGGTCTCGGGGAAGGTGTCGGGGACGGGCTCGTTCACTGTCACGCTGGGTTCCTCCGAACCGTGAGGAGGTGAGCCGGCTCGGCTGAGGGATCGAGCCGGACGTAGTTGTGCCGGCCCCAGGTGTAGACGGCGCCGGTGAGCTCGTCGTGCACCGCGTAGGGGCCGTCCGTGTCGTGCCCGGGGAGGGCGAGCGTGACGGTGGCCTCCTGGACGTGGTGCGGGTCGAGGTTCACCACGGTGATGACCTGGTCGGTGAGGCCCTCGGGGGTGGTCGCGGTCTTGGAGTAGGCGAGCACCTGGTCGTTGTCGGTGGGGTGGAAGCGCAGGTCGCGCAGCTGCCGGAGGGCGGGGTGGCGGCGGCGCAGCCGGTTCAGCACGGTCAGCAGCGGGGCCAGGGTGTCGGTGCGGCTCCAGTCGCGCGGGCGCAGTTCGTACTTCTCCGAGTGCAGGTACTCCTCGGAGCCCGGGTGGGCCGGCTCGTTCTCGTACAGCTCGTAGCCGGCGTAGACGCCGTAGCTGGGGGAGAGGGTGGCGGCGAGCACCGCGCGGACCGCGAAGGCGGCGCGGCCGCCGTGCTGGAGGTACGCGTGCAGGATGTCCGGGGTGTTGGCGAAGAAGTTGGGCCGCATGTAGGCGGCGGCGTCACCGCTGAGTTCGGTGAGGTACTCGGTGAGTTCCTGCTTGGTGGTGCGCCAGGTGAAGTACGTGTACGACTGGTGGAAACCGATCTTCGCCAGGGTGTGCATCATCGCCGGGCGGGTGAAGGCCTCGGCCAGGAACACGACGTCCGGGTCGGTGCGGGCGACGTCGGCGAGCACCTTCTCCCAGAACACCACCGGTTTGGTGTGGGGGTTGTCGACCCGGAAGATCCGGACGCCGTGCGACATCCAGAAGCGGAGGATCCGGATGCTTTCCTTGACGATTCCGTCCATGTCCTGGTCGAAGTTGACCGGATAGATGTCCTGGTACTTCTTCGGCGGATTCTCGGCGTACGCGATGGTGCCGTCCGCGCGGTGGTTGAACCATTCCGGATGCTTGTTCACCCACGGGTGGTCGGGGGAGCACTGGAGTGCGAAGTCCAGCGCCACCTCCAGGTGCAGCGCCTGCGCCTCGGCGACGAAGTGGTCGAAGTCCTCGATGGTGCCGAGGTCCGGGTGGAGCGCGTCGTGGCCGCCCTCGGGGGAGCCGATCGCCCAGGGCGAGCCGACGTCGTGCGGACCGGCCGTCAGGGTGTTGTCCGGGCCCTTGCGGAAGGCTCGGCCGATCGGGTGGACCGGCGGCAGGTAGACCACGTCGAAGCCCATCGCGGCGACGGCCGGCAGCCGCTCGGCGGCGGTGCGCAGGGTGCCGTGGCGCGGCGGCTCGACGCCGGCCGGGTCCACCACCGCGCCCTCCGAACGGGGGAAGAACTCGTACCAGGAGCCGAACAGCGCGCGCTCGCGGTCCACCTGGAGCGGCAGCGGGCGGGAGGCGCTGAGCAGCTCGCGCAGCGGGTGGCGGGCCAGCACGTCGAGCACTTCGGGGGCGACCGCGGCGGCCAGCCGGGACAGCGGCGGCAGCGACGGGTCGCGCAGCGCGTCGGCGGCGGCCAGGACGTCGGCGCGGCCCTCCTTCTTGGGCACCCCGGCCGCGGCCTGCTCCAGCAGCCGGGCGCCCTCCTCCAGGACCAGCGCGGTGTCGATCCCGGCGGGCAGCTTCACCGCGGCGGCCTTGCGCCAGGTGGCGACCGGGTCGCTCCACGCCTCCACCAGGTACGACCAGCGGCCGGGAGCGGTCGGGGTCACGTGCGCGCCCCAGCGGTCGGTGCCCTCGGCCAGCTCGCGCATCGGCGTCCACGGGCCGCTGCGGCCGCGCGGGTCGCGCAGCACCACGTTGGCGTTGACGGCGTCGTGGCCCTCGCGGAAGACGGTCGCGGTGACCGGGAAGGTCTCGCCGACGACGGCCTTGGCCGGGCGGCGGCCGGCGTCGACGAGGGGACTGACGTCCAGGACGGGGATGCGGCCGATCACGGTGTCGCTCTCTGTCGTCTTGCGGGCGGAGGGCTTGGCGGTGGCCTTGGCGGGGGGTTTGGCGGGGGTCCTGCCGGCGGCCTTGGTGGAGGACCTGCCCGCGGTCTTCCCCGCGGCTGCCCTCCCCGTGGGGGTTTCTCCCGCGGAGGCCTTGGCGGCGGACGTCCGGCGCGGCGCCGGATCGGCCCCGGCGCCGCCCTTCGGGGTGGTGGCCGACGCGGTGGCCGTGGTGCGGCGCGTGGTGGTGCGCCTGCGGGGTGCCGCGGTGCTGTCCTCCTCGGCCCCTGGGTGTCGGTCCGCCGGGGAGGGCCCGGCCGTGGAGGGCCGGGCTTCGGAGGATCCGCCACCGACCGCCCCGGACGCCCTCGGCGCCGGCATCGCCGGATCTGTCCGAGTGTCAGAATCCATCCGTCCGGCGGATTCCGCGACCGCTGCGTCGAGGGTGTCGGCCACCGGTGTGGACTGGTCCCGCGTGTCGCCGTGCATGCCAAGCTCCTGCCCGAGATCGGCGGCAGCTCCCCGCGGGCCGAGGCCGGGGGAGTACCGGGAAGACTGCTGGGTGGGGAGGACGTGCGACCGGAGCCTGCCCGCGCCGCTGTTCCCGGCAACCTGCCCGGCGCCCGCCGAGCCGGCGGCGGGGCGCCCCGGAGCCCGTGTGCGTCCCGGCGCACGCCTCCGCGGGGCACGCGTCTTGGGCGACCCGGTCCACCCGTGAACGAGCGGACCGGGCGCGAGGACACGCGTCCGTGCGCGGTGAGCGCCGAATGGGCCAAGAAGGACGGGAACGGTCAACGCGAAAAGGATTCGGACGTGCTGCTTCGAGGGGGACGCCACCCGTCGTCGCACTGCCCACAGCATCGAACGACCTTCGGCCATCCTCGCACCGGAGGCGGGGTTTTTGCAGCGGTACGACAGTAGTTTCGGGTCTTCTCCCGAGTGGATGAGCCATCGGAAATGGACCCGTACCGAAGAGTTCACGTATTGGTAGCGCAGGCCCCGGAAATGTGCGCCGCGCGCGCCCCCCGTGCAGACCAATGCGCCGAATGCGATCTCATCAATAGGCCGAACGGATGCCCAATAGTCCACTTGACGCTCTGTCGGACCGATCGCCGAGGCTACGCTTCACGCCGTGAAGGCAATCCGCAGATTCACCGTCCGCACCGTCCTGCCCGAACAACTCCAGCCGTTGCACGAGCTGGCCCTCAACCTGCGCTGGTCCTGGCACCCCGAGACCAGGGACCTGTTCCGGTCCGTGGACCCCGAGGTCTGGGCCGCGACCGGCGAGGACCCGGTGCGGCTGCTCGGGGAGGTCCCGGCCACCCGGCTCGCCGCGCTCGCCACCGACCGGCGCTTCCTGCGCAGACTCGGCGACCTCGCCGAGGACCTGCGCGAGTACCTGACCGGCCCGCGCTGGTACCAGACCCGTCAGGCGGCCGACGCCGCCCCGCTGCCCGCCGCGATCGCCTACTTCTCACCCGAGTACGGCATCGCCGCCGCGCTGCCCCAGTACTCCGGCGGACTCGGCATCCTGGCCGGCGACCACCTCAAGGCCGCCAGCGACCTCGGGGTGCCGGTCATCGGCGTCGGCCTGTTCTACCGGCACGGCTACTTCCGCCAGTCCCTGAGCCGGGACGGCTGGCAACAGGAGCGCTATCCGCTGCTCGATCCGGACGAACTCGCGGTCAGCCTGCTCCGGGAGGCCGACGGCACCCCCAGCCGGATCGACCTCGCCCTGCCCGGCGGCCGCACCCTGGCCGCCCACATCTGGAAGGCCCAGGTCGGGCGGGTCCCGCTGCTGCTGCTCGACTCCGACATCGAGGCCAACTCGCCGGCCGAGCGGGACGTCACCGACCGGCTGTACGGCGGCGGCAGCGAGCACCGGCTGCTCCAGGAGATGCTGCTCGGCATCGGCGGCGTCCGGGCGGTGCGCGCCCACTGCCGGCTCACCGGGCACCCCGCCCCCGACGTCTTCCACACCAACGAGGGCCACGCCGGCTTCCTCGGCGTGGAACGCATCCGGGAGCTGGTCGCCGAGGCCCCGGCGGGCCTCGACTTCGCCGCCGCGCTGGAGGCCGTGCGGGCCGGCACCCTCTTCACCACCCACACCCCCGTCCCGGCCGGCATCGACCGGTTCGACCGCGAGCTGGTCGCCCGCCACTTCGGCGGCGACGCCGCGCTGCCCGGTGTGCCGGTCGACCAGGTGCTCGCGCTCGGCGCCGAGAGCTGGCCCGACGGGGACCCGAAGCTCTTCAACATGGCCGCCATGGGCCTGCGGCTGGCCCAGCGCGCCAACGGGGTCTCCACCCTGCACGGCGAGGTCAGCCGCTCGATGTTCAACGGCCTGTGGCCCGGCTTCGACCCGGCCGAGGTACCGATCACCTCGGTCACCAACGGGGTGCACGCCGCCACCTGGATCGACCCGGCGGTGGTCAGGCTCGGCGCCGCCGAGATCGGCGCCGAGCGCGCCGAGGAGGCGATGACCACCGGGGAGACCCGGCGCTGGACCGGCCTGGAGCTGATCGGCAACACCGAGGTCTGGGAGCTGCGGCGAAGTCTGCGGGCGCAGCTGGTGGAGGAGGCCAGGCGCCGGCTGTACGCCTCCTGGCGCCGGCGCGGGGCCGGCGAGGCCGAACTCGGCTGGGTCTCCTCGGTGCTCGACCCCGACGTGCTGACCATCGGCTTCGCCCGCCGGGTGCCCTCGTACAAGCGGCTCACCCTGATGCTGCGCGACGCCGAGCGGCTGCGCGCCCTGCTGCTGCACCCCACCAGGCCGGTGCAGGTCGTGGTCGCCGGCAAGGCCCACCCGGCCGACGACGGCGGCAAGCGGCTGATCCAGCAGATGGTCGCCTTCGCCGACGATCCGGCGGTGCGGCACCGGATCGTCTTCCTGCCCGACTACGACATGGCGATGGCCCAGCGCCTCTACCCGGGCTGCGACGTCTGGCTGAACAACCCGCTGCGCCCGCTGGAGGCCTGCGGCACCTCGGGGATGAAGGCCGCGCTCAACGGCTGCCTCAACCTGTCCGTCCTGGACGGCTGGTGGGACGAGTGGTACGACGGCCGCAACGGCTGGGCGATCCCCACCGCCGACGAGAGCGGCGGGGTGCTCGACCCGGACAGCGGCGAGGCCGAGCGGCGCGACGACATCGAGGCGGCCGCGCTCTACGACCTGATCGAGAACCAGGTCGCCGCCCGGTTCTACGACCGGGACGGGGACGGGCTGCCGCAGCAGTGGATCGCCATGGTCCGGCACACCCTGGTGACCCTCGGGCCCAAGGTGCTGGCCGGGCGGATGGTCCGGGAGTACGTCGAACGGCTGTACGCGCCGGCGGCGCAGGCCCAGCGGGAGCTGGCGGACCGGCAGGGCCGCAGCGCGCGCGAGCTGGCGGTGTGGAAGGCGAAGGTCAGGGAGGCGTGGCCGGCCGTCCGGGTGGAGCACGTCGAGGCGGACTGCCCGGCCGACGCGCAGGAGCTGGGCAGCTCGCTGGCGCTGCGGGTGCAGGTCGGGCTCGGGACGCTGGAGCCGGCCGACGTCGAGGTGCAGGCGGTCTCCGGCCGGGTCGACGAGCGGGACCGCATCTCGGACGCCTGCCTGCTCGCCCTCAAGCCGGTCGGCGGGCCCGACCTGGACGGCCGCACCCGCTACGAGGGCTCGCTGGAGCTGTGCCGGACGGGACCGTTCGGCTACACCGTCCGGGTGCTGCCCGCACACCCCCGGCTGGCCTCGCCGGCCGAGCTGGGGCTGGTCGCCCTGCCCGCCGAGTCGGCCGGGATGGACGCCGGGCTGCTGCGCTGACCCCCGGACGGCCGCCGGCGTGGGCGGCCGTCCGGGGCGGCCGTGAACCGTGCGCGCGGCCGTTCCCGTTCCGTCCCTCGGGAAGTGGGGTGGCCCGGCCGGGTGCGTGACGGCGCACCCGGCCGGGCACATTCGTGGGGCCGGGGACGGCCTGGTCCTAGACCAGGCTGTCCCGCCAGGCCCGGTGGAGGGCGGCGAAGCGGCCGGAGCCGCTGATCAGCTCCTGTGGGGAGCCATCCTCCACGATCCGGCCCCGGTCCATCACCAGGACCCGGTCGGCGATCTCCACGGTGGAGAGCCGGTGGGCGATGATCACGGCCGTCCGCCCGGCCAGGACGGTGCGCATGGCCCGCTGGACGGCCTGCTCCCCGGGGACGTCCAGCGAGCTGGTCGCCTCGTCCAGGATCAGCACCGCGGGGTCGGCGAGCAGGGCGCGGGCGAAGGCCACCAGCTGGCGCTGGCCGGCCGAGATCCGGCCGCCGCGCTTGCGCACGTCGGTGTCGAAGCCGTTGGGCAGGGCGGCGACGAACTCGTACGCGCCGATGTCCCGGGCGGCCTGCTCGACCTCCTCGCGGGTGGCGTCCGGGCGGCCGAGCGCGATGTTCTCGGCGACGGTGCCGGAGAACAGGAAGGACTCCTGGGTCACCATCACCACGCCGCGCCGCAGGTCGGGCGTGGCGAGTTCGCGCAGGTCCACGCCGTCCAGCCGGATCCGGCCGTCGCTCGGGTCGTAGAAGCGGGCCAGCAGCTTGGCGACCGTCGACTTGCCGGCGCCCGTCGCGCCGACCACCGCCACCGTCTGACCGGCGGGGATCAGCAGGTCGAAGGGCGGCAGCACCTCCTTGCCGGTGCGGTAGGTGAAGCGGGTGCCCTCGAAGGAGACCTCGCGGCCCTTCCCGGTGGCCCCGGGCAGCTCGGCGGGCTCGGCCGGCTCGGCGACCGTCGGCTCGTGGGCGAGCAGGCCGGAGATCTTCTCCAGGGCGGCGGCGGCCGACTGGTAGCTGTTCAGGAACATCGCCAGCTGGTCGATCGGGTCGAAGAGCCGGCGCAGGTAGAGCGCGAAGGCGGTGAGCACGCCCAGTTCGAGCGCGTCGTCCACGACCAGGTAGGCGCCGAGCACCACCACGCCGGTGGTCCACAGGTTGGCGGTGGCACGGGAGAGTCCGACGTAGCGGGCGATCTCCAGCAGGCCGTCCGCGGTCGCGGTGGCGGACTGTCCGTTGACCACGGCGAAGGCGGCGTCGTTGGCCTTCTCGCGGCGGAAGGCCTGCACCGGGCGGATGCCGTTCATGGTCTCGGTGAAGCGGACGATCAGCGAGGCGGCCGAGGTGCGCGAGCGCCGGTAGACCCGGCGCGAGCGGGTCCGGAAGGAGTGGGCGATCAGGGCCAGCGGCAGGAAGGCCGCCAGCGAGACCAGGCCGAGCTGCCAGTCCAGCACCACCAGCAGCAGCGAGATGTAGCAGACCGACAGGAGGACGGTCAGCAGCTCCTGGAGGCCCTCGGAGAGCAGCTCGCGCAGCGCGTCGATGTCGCTGGTGGCGCGGGAGATGATCCGGCCCGAGGTGTAGCGCTCGTGGAAGTCCAGGCTGAGCCGCTGGGCGTGGCGGAAGATCCGGCCGCGCAGCTCCAGCACGATGTCCTGGTTGACCCGGGCGCTGATCTTGATGAACACCCACTGGAGCACCGGGCTGAGCAGCGCGAAGAACAGGTAGGCCGCGACCACGGCGACCAGCGGCCCCGCGTCGTCGTCGCGCAGCGCCGGGATGCCGCGGTCCATCGCCACCGCGACCAGCAGCGGGCCGGACTGGAGGGCGGCCTGCTGGACCAGGATCACCACCATCGCGACGGTGATCCTGGCCCGGTGCGGGCCGAGCAGTGAGCGCAGCAGTGCCCGGGGCGCGCCGGGCGGGACGGGTATGTCCTCCTCGTCGGCCGGCGGGGCGGGCAGCTCCTCCTCGACCGGTTCGGCGGCCCCGGCCCTGGTGGGTTCGGCGGTGGTCGTCATGCGAGCCCTGCTTTCGACGTGAGGGGGCCCTCGGGGACCGGGGCGGCCTCGCCCGACATCAGTTCCCGGTAGTGCGCGCAGTCGCGCAGCAGCTCCTGGTGGGTGCCGACGGCCGTGATCCGGCCGTCCGCCAGCACCGCGACCCGGTCGGCGAGCAGCACGGTGCTGGGGCGGTGGGCGACGACCAGGGCGGTGGTGGTGCCGAGGACCTCGCGCAGCGCCCGTTCGACCAGTGCCTCGGTGTGCACGTCCAGGGCGGAGAGCGGGTCGTCCAGCACCAGGAAGGCCGGGTCGCCGACCACCGCGCGGGCCAGCGCGAGGCGCTGGCGCTGGCCGCCGGACAGGCTCAGGCCCTGCTCGCCGACCTCGGTGTCGTGGCCCTGCGGGAGCTTCTCGACGAAGCCCGCCTGGGCGGTGGCGAGGGCGGTGCGCAGCTGTGCGTCGCCCGCGCCGGGGGCGCCCATCAGGACGTTCTCCCGGACGGTGGCGGAGAACAGGGTGGGCTCCTCGAAGGCGACCGCGACGAGTTCGCGCAGCCGCTGCCTGGGCAGCTCGCGGATGTCCCGGCCGTCCAGCGTGATGGCGCCGGCGGTGGCCTCGTACAGCCGGGGGAGCAGCGCGGTGAGCGTGGTCTTGCCGCTGCCGGTGGTGCCGACCAGGGCCATCGTCTCGCCGCTGCGGATGTGCAGGTCGATGCCGTCCAGCAGGTCGGGGCTGTCCTCGGGGGCGTCGGGGTAGCGGAACCGGACGCCGGTGAAGCGGATGCCGTCCGGGGCGGCGAGGCCGGTGGCGGTGCCGGCGTCCGGGGTCTCCGGTTCGTCCAGCACCTCGAAGAAGCGGTCGGTGGCGGTGGCGGCCTCGTTGGCGTAGGCGAGCAGCCAGCCGAGCGACTCGACCGGCCAGCGCAGCGCGAGCGCGGTGGAGAGGAAGGCGACCAGGGCGCCGGCGCTCAGCTCGTCGTGGGCCACCAGGTAGGCGCCGACGGCGAGGGCGAAGGCGAGCGCGATCTCCGGCAGGCCGACGACGACCGCCCAGAGGTTGGCGAGCAGGTGCGCCTTGCGCAGTTCGGTGCGGCGCAGCTCCTGGGACTGGGCGCGGAAGCGCTCGGCCATCGAGCGGTGCCGGCCGAAGGCCTTGAGGACGCGGATGCCGAGCACGGACTCCTCGACCACGGTGGCGAGGTCGCCGTTCTGGTCCTGGGCGAGCCGGGAGGCGCCGGAGTAGCCGGCCTCGAACCGCCGGGTGAGCACGAACAGCGGGACGACCGGGACCAGGGTGATCAGGGCGAGCCGCCAGTCCTGGGTGAACATCACCACGGTGCCGGCCAGGAACATCACCGAGTTGACGATCAGGAAGACCAGCGGGAAGGCCAGGAACAGCCGCATGGTGTACATGTCCGCGGTGGCCCTGGAGAGCAGCTGGCCGGAGCCCCAGCGGTCGTGGAAGGAGACCGGGAGCCGCTGGAGCTTGGCGAAGAGGTCCCCGCGCATCGCCGTCTCCAGTCCGGACAGCGGGCGGGCCAGCACCACCCGGCGGGTGTAGAACAGCGCGGACTCGACCAGGCCCAGGAGGAGCAGCAGGCCGGCGAGCGGCCAGAGGCCGGCCAGGTCGTGCTCGGCGAGCGGGCCGTCCACGATCAGGCCGAGGACCACCGGGACGGCGAGCGTGCTCAGCATGCCCAGGGAGGCGGCCGTCACCGAGACGGTCAGCCGGCCGCGGACGGCGCGGGCGTACGGCCACAGGCGCAGCAGCGAGCGGACCGCGGAGTGCCGCGGCCCGGGCCCGCCGGCTCTCCCGGGCCCGCCGGTTCCGGTGGCTCCGGCGGTGTCGGTTCCGCGGGTGTCGTCGGCTGGGGGGCTTCCCGGGGTCGGGTTCTCGGGGTCCTGCCTGTTCTCGGCCATCGCGGTGAGAGTAGGCAGAGATCCCGTCACTTCTCATCCGGTTTTTCGCTCCTGTCGATGGTGCGCGGCGAGAACCGGCCACTCGAACGGGCGAGACGGGCGTGCGACAGGGGGCGCGTGCCGCCGTTCGTGCGGGGACGAGTGCGCCGCGCGCCTCTTGCGAGCGCCTGCTGATCGGCCGATTACATCTCCTGACGGATGCCCACTGATACACGAGTGAACAGGAGTGCACAGATGACGGTCGAAACCGAGCCCACCCCCGGACCCGGCTCAGCAGTGGTGCAGGTACGGGCCCAGCTCAGCCTCAGCACGACCGCGGCCCGGAACCTCGCGACGACGACCAAGTCCAAGCCGCAGATGCAGGAGATCACCTCCCGCTGGCTGTTGAAGATGCTGCCCTGGGTGCAGGTCAGCGCGGGCACCTACCGGGTCAACCGGCGGCTGAGCTTCGCCCCCGGGCGCGGCCGGGTCAGTTTCGCCAAGACCGGCTCCGCGGTGACGGTGATCGCCCCCTCGCTGGCCGAGGTGCCGGCGCTGCGCGGTTTCGAGGACGAGGAGGTGCTGGCCGAGCTGGCCCGCCGGTTCGTGCAGCGGGACTTCGCGCCGGGTGACGTGCTGGTGCAGGAGGGTGCGCCGATCGAGGAGGTGTTCCTGGTCGCGCACGGCAAGGTGGACCGGATCGGCACCGGCAAGTACGGCGAGCAGACCGTGCTCGGCGGCCTCGCGGACGGTGACTCGATCGGCGACGAGTCGATCACCGAGGGCGGCGGCAACTGGCCGTACACCGTGAAGGCGAGCACCTCCGGCGTCGTGATGGCGCTGTCCTGGGGGGTGCTCCAGGAGCTGATCGGTCGCTCCGAGTCGCTGCGCGAGCAGCTGCTGGGCTTCGCCGCCGACGCCGCGCAGGCGCAGAACGAGCACGGCGAGGCGGAGATCGACCTCTCGGCCGGCCACCAGGGCGAGTACGAGCTGCCCGGCGCCTTCGTGGACTACGAGCTGAAGCCGCGCGAGTACGAGCTGAGCGTCGCGCAGACCGTCCTCAAGGTGCACTCCCGGGTCGCGGACCTCTACAACAAGCCGATGAACCAGACCGAGGAGCAGCTGCGGCTGACCATCGAGGCGCTGCGGGAGCGGCAGGAGCACGAGATCATCAACAACCCGGAGTTCGGGCTGCTCAGCAACGCCGACTTCGACCAGCGGATCCAGACCCGCACCGGGGCGCCCACCCCGGACGACCTGGACGAGCTGCTGAGCCTGCGGCGTGACACCGACTACCTGTTCGCCCACCCGCGGGCGATCGCGGCCTTCGAGCGGGAGTGCAACCGGGCCGGCCTCTACCTGCCCACCGCCGACGTCCTCGGCAAGCACCGGCCGACCTGGCGCGGGGTGCCGATCTTCCCGTGCAACAAGATCCCGGTGTCCGGCCAGCAGACCACCTCCTTCATCGCGATGCGTGTCGGCGAGGACAACCAGGGCGTGGTGGGTCTCACCCAGATCGGCATCCCGGACGAGGTCGAGCCGGGCCTGAACGTCCGGTTCATGGGGATCGACGAGAAGGCGATCGCCTCGTACCTGGTCAGCACCTACTACTCGGCGGCGGTGCTGGTGCCGGACGCGATCGGGGTGCTGGAGAACGTCGAGGTCGGGCACGCCGGCAGCTAGGCGCGTCTTTCCGTCCGGCGGTCCGGCGGTCAGGCGGCGGGGGCGGGCGCGCGCAGCAGTCGCAGCGAGCGCCCGCCCAGGACGACGGTGCCGTGCGGCCGGCCAGGATCCGGGCCAGGGTCCGGCCCCTGGCCGGCCGTGTCGATCACGGTCTCGTACGGGGCCTCCGGCGCGGCCCAGGGCTCGCCGGGCAGGGTGAACACCACCGGGTCCGGGCCCGCGTTGAGCAGCAGCAGGAAGCTGTCGTCGCTCAGCGGCCGCCCGGCCCCGTCCCGTTCGGACATCGCGGTGCCCGAGAGCAGCATGCCGAGGCAGGCGGTCGGCGCGAACCAGTCGGCCTCGGTCATCTCCCGGCCCAGCGGGGTGAACCAGGCGAGGTCGGGCTGGCCGCCCGGGGTGGCGGCCCGGCCGGAGAAGAACGCCCGCTGCCGCAGCACCGGGTGGGCCCGGCGGAGCCGGACCAGCCGGGCCGTGAGCGCGCACAGTTCCTGCCAGCCGGGCTCCGCCAGCAGCGACCAGTCCAGCCAGCCGACCTCGTTGTCCTGGCAGTAGGCGTTGTTGTTGCCGCCCTGGGTGCGGCCCAGCTCGTCCCCGGCGGTGAGCATCGGGACGCCGGCGGAGAGCAGCAGGGTGGCCGTCAGGTTGCGCAGTTGGCGCAGCCGCAGCGCGGTGACCTCGGGGTCGGCGGTCTCGCCCTCGGCGCCGTGGTTCCAGGAGCGGTTGTCGTCGGTGCCGTCCCGGTTGTCCTCGCCGTTGGCCCCGTTGTGCTTGTGGTCGTAGGAGACCAGGTCGCGCAGGGTGAAACCGTCGTGCGCCGTCACGTAGTTGACCGAGGCGTACGGGCGGCGGCCGGCCCGCTGGTAGAGGTCGGAGGAGCCGGAGAGGCGGTAGCCGAGCTCGCGCACGTCGGGGCGGGCGCCGCGCCAGAAGTCCCGTACGGTGTCGCGGTACTTGTCGTTCCACTCGGCCCACAGCGGGGGGAAGCCGCCGACCTGGTAGCCGCCGGGGCCGACGTCCCAGGGCTCGGCGATCAGCTTCACCCGGCTGAGCAGCGGGTCCTGGGCGACGGCGGCGAGGAAGGGGTGGTCCGGGTCCACGGCGTCGCCGCCGTGCGGGCCGCCGCGGGCCAGGGCGGCGGCCAGGTCGAAGCGGAAGCCGTCCACGCCCATCTCGGCGACCCAGTACCGCAGCGAGTCGGTGATCAGCCGGATCACCTGGGGGCGGCGGGTGTCCAGGGTGTTGCCGCAGCCGGTGTAGTCGGCGTAGCCGCGCGGGCGGTTCGGCGGGAGGCGGTAGTAGGCGGCGTTGTCGATGCCGCGCAGGGAGAGCGCCGGGCCCAGTTCGCCGCCCTCGGCGGTGTGGTTGAACACCACGTCGAGGATCACCTCGATCCCGGCGGCGTGCAGGGCGCGGACCATCCGCTTGAACTCGCCGACCTGGCCGCCGCGGGAGCCGGAGGCGGAGTAGCCGGCGTGCGGGGCGAAGTAGCCGATCGTGTTGTAGCCCCAGTAGTTGACCAGGCCGCGGGCCTGCAGGTGGTCCTCGCTGGCGTGCTGGTGGACCGGCAGCAGTTCGACGGCGGTCACGCCGAGGCGGGTGAGGTGGGCGACGGCGGCGGGGTGGGCGAGGCCGGCGTAGGTGCCGCGCAGGGGCGGGGGGATGTCGGGGTGGCGCATGGTGAAGCCGCGCACGTGCAGCTCGTAGAGGACCGTCTCGGCCCAGGGGGTCTTCGGGCGGTGGTCGTCGTACCAGTCGTCGTCGTCGTGGACGACCACGGACCTGGGGACGTACGGGGCGGAGTCGCGGTTGTCCCTGACGGTGTCGGCGACGTCCGCCTCGGGCCAGTTGCGGACGGCGGAGCAGGCGGCGTCGTGGGAGGCGTAACAGCCGTCGATGGCACGGGCGTACGGGTCGAGCAGCAGCTTCGCGGGGTTCCAGCGGGCGCCCGTCCACGGGTCCCAGCGGCCGTGGACGCGGAAGCCGTAGCGGGTGCCGGGGCGGACGCCGGGGAGGAAGCCGTGCCAGACGTGGAAGTCCTGTTCGGTGAGGCGGTGGCGGCTCTCCCGGCCGTCCTCGTCGAAGAGGCACAGGTCGACGGCCTCGGCGCCGGCGGCCCAGAGCGCGAAGTTGGTGCCCGGGGGCCCCGGTCGGCCCGGCGGCCCCGGGGGGCTCCGGTGGGTGGTGTGGGCGGTCCGGTAGCGGGCGCCGAGCGGTTGCCAGCTGCCGGGCCACGGAGGGGTGTCCGGTCGTACCCCGGCTTCCAGCTTCTGCCCTGACGCCATGGCCGTACCTCCCTGGGCGGGGTGTCCTGGGCCCCGTTCAGCTTTTCTTTCCCGGATTGGGGAGGGCGGAAGCCGTTGAACGGGGGCTTACCGGCGGATGGCGGGTGGGATTCCCGGGGATCGGCGTGTCCCGTGCCGGTGCTCCTCGTTGTCCCGGGTGTCGGACGTGAACAGTGGGAGGCCCCGGGATGCGGCGCCGAGGATGGGTGTGGGCTCGGGGTGCGGCGGCGGTGGGCTGCTGCCTGGCCGTTCTCACGGGGTGTGGTGGTGGCGCCTCTCCGGGGGCGTCCGCCGGAGACGCGGCGACGCCGGGTGGGCACAGCGCCCCGCCGGCCCCCTCCCGCGCGGTGGTGACGGCGCAGCCGGCCGACCGCGCGCAGGACGTGCAGCCGGCCGGGGCGGTCCGGGTGGCCGTCGCGCAGGGGCGGCTGGTGTCCGTGCGGCTGGCCGACACCAAGGGCGGTGAGGTGCCCGGCACGATCAGCGCGGACGGCGGCGCGTGGGTGCCGGACGGGCCGCTGCCGCTCGCCACCGCGTTCACGCTGGACTCCGTCGCCGAGGACGATCAGGGGCAGAAGGCCGCCCAGCACTCGGAGTTCACGACGATGACTCCGGCGCACACCTTCGTGGCGTTCTTCACCCCGGAGGACGGGTCGACGGTCGGCGTCGGGATGCCGGTCTCGCTGCGCTTCAGCCGTCCGATCGCGGACCGGGCGGCGGTGGAGAAGGCCGTCCAGGTCACCGCCGACCCGCCGGTGCCGGTGGCCGCGCACTGGTTCGGCAACCAGCGGCTGGACTTCCGCCCCGAGCAGTACTGGGCGGCCGGCACCAGGGTGACGGTGGCGCTGCGGCTCAAGGACGTCCAGGGCGCGCCGGGGGAGTTCGGCACCCAGAGCAGGGACCTGCACTTCACCGTCGGGCGGGCGCAGGTCTCCACCGTCGACCTGGACGCGCACACCCTGACCGTCCGGGCGGGGCAGGGCGGCAAGGTGGTCCGGGTGCTCAAGGTCTCCGGCGGCAGCCGCGGCCACTCCACCTACCGGGGGGTGATGGTGGTGTCGGAGAAGTACCCGGTGACCCGGATGAACTCGCAGACCGTCGGCATGGGCGACGAGTACGACATCAAGGACGTCCCGCACGCGATGCGGCTGACCACCTCCGGCACCTTCGTGCACGGCAACTACTGGGCGGCCCCGGGGGTGTTCGGCTCGGCCAACACCAGCCACGGCTGCATCGGGCTGGCCGACGCCAAGGGCGGGGCGAGCAAGGACTCCCCGGCGGGCTGGCTGTTCGAGCACACCATCCCGGGGGACGTGCTGGACGTGCGGGCCTCGTCCGGGGACTTCGTGCCGCCGCAGAACGGGCTCAACGGCTGGAACGTGCCGTGGGAGCAGTGGCTGGCCGGGAGCGCCCTGCGCCGACCGTAGGGGCCTTTCACCCCGTTTGACCCGTCTTCACAGCGTTTTCACGCCCGCTCCACGGGACTCCTCCCAGGATTCACCCGGATGGCTTGGCTATCCTGCTCCGGCGCGTCCGGGCCCGCCCGGAAAGATCGGCGGGCGGTGCAACTCATGGGGGCACTCAACGCGTCAAGTGAGTGAATACCGGGAGGGGAGAAACCGTGAAGACGGGTAAGACGGCCGGGGCCGCGATACGCACCAGCAAC
The DNA here is from genome assembly GCF_044757205.1 of Kitasatospora sp. NPDC091335. NCBI lineage: Bacteria > Bacillati > Actinomycetota > Actinomycetes > Kitasatosporales > Streptomycetaceae > Kitasatospora > Kitasatospora sp. NPDC091335. The sequence continues at coordinate 472,745 of NZ_JBIVUM010000004.1, forward strand.
CGCTACGGGCGCAGGGGTGCGATGGCGCTGGTCATGGGTGGGGTCCTGCTGCTCACCGCCGCGTGCGGCGATGACAAGGGCAGCGACGCAGGGGGGTCCGGGGGTGCCGGCGGCAACGCGGCGTCGGCGCCGGCCGCGGGGGACGGCGGCGGGTCGTCGACGCCGAAGCCCTCGGCCGCGGTGCTCGCCGTGGAGCCGAAGGACGGTGCCCAGGACGTCGCGCCGAACGGGCTCCAGGTGTCCGTCGCCAACGGCAAGCTCACCACGGTCGAGGTGACGGACAAGAACGGCAAGCCCGTCGAGGGGGCGATCACCCCGGACGGTGCCGGCTGGAAGCCCGCGGGGGCGCTCGCGGTCGGCATGGCGTACAAGGTGAACGCGCAGGCCAAGGACGGCGAGGGCCTGGTGGCCGCGTCCACCACCTCGTTCACCACGCTGACGCCGGAGAAGAAGGTCTCCACCAACGACAACATCAGCGACAACGCCACCTACGGCGTCGGGATGATCGTCTCGGTGGAGTTCAACAAGCCGGTCAAGAACAAGGAAGCGGTCGCCAACGGCATCACCTTCGAGACCAGCAACGGCACGGTGGTCAAGGGCCACTGGTTCAGTGACAAGCGGGTGGACTTCCGTCCTGAGCAGTACTGGGCGCCGGACACCAAGGTGACGGTCAAGTACCGGCTGAAGAACGTCGAGGTCTCCCCTGGCGTCTACGGCGACGTGGACAAGGACGAGCCGTTCACCATCGGCCGCTCGATGATCTCCACCGCGGATGCCAAGTCGCACCAGATGACGGTCGAACGGGCCGGGCAGAGCACCACCGTGCCGGTCACCCTGGGCGCGGACGCGACGCCGTCCTGGGGCGGGACGATGGTCGTCATGTCCAAGGAGAAGGTCACCCGGATGAACTCGCAGACCGTCGGTCTCGGCGGCGAGTACGACATCAAGGACGTCCCGCACGCGATGCGGCTGACCACCTCCGGCACCTTCGTGCACGGCAACTACTGGGCCAGCCCGTTCGGCAAGACGAACGCGAGCCACGGCTGCGTGTCGATGCAGGACCTGAAGGGCGGCAGCGACTCCTCCGTCGCGGGCAAGTTCTTCAACGACTCGATGGTCGGTGACGTCATCAAGGTCGTGAACACCAAGGAGAAGACCGTCTCGCCCTCCAACGGGCTCGGCGGCTGGAACGTGGACTGGGCCGGCTGGTAGGCCCTGTCCGGAGGCCGGCCCGGGTGCTCCGGGGCCTCCGGTGATTCTTCCGTCGTGCGGCCCGGTCCTCACCCGTTGGGGTCGGGCCGCCGCGGTTTCCGGGGCGGCGAACCCCGGTCATGGCGCAACCTTTCCGGTGGCCGGGTGCGTGTACCGCTCGGGTCCGTCGGGTCCACGGGGAGTTTCTCGGGTTTTCTGAGGAAGGGAATCGGCGTTGAGATCGATACGCACAGTGGTGGCGGCCGGCCTGGTCGGCGGGGCGATGGTGCTGACGGCCGCCTGTGGCGGGGGCGGCGGGAACGGCGGGGGCGGCAGCGCGGTCAGGGCGGACCTCGGGGCGGGTGCGGCGGCCACCGCCAAGCCCGCGGCGGCGCCCACGAGTTCGGTGCCGAAGGTCTCCACGGCGGCGGTGAGCATCGAGCCCGCGGCCGGTTCGGTGGACGTGGCGCCGAACGCGCTCAAGGTGGGCGCGAGCGGGGGCCGGCTCACCACCGTCAAGGTGAGCGACCGGACGGGCAAGGAGGTCCCCGGCACCATCGCCGCCGACGGCCTCAGCTGGACGCCGTCGGCCGGCCTGGAGGTGGGCACCGCCTACCAGGTCAGCGCGATGGCCGCGGACGCCGCCGGCGCGGTCGCCACGGCGGACAGCAGCTTCACCACGCTGACCCCGACGGCGCTCGCCAAGGCCGCCGACAACGTGGACAACGGCGCCACGTACGGCGTCGGCATGATCGTCTCGGTGAACTTCAGCAAGGACGTCGGGAACCGGGCGGAGGTCGCCAGGGGCATCACCTTCGAGACCGACAACGGCACCGTGGTGAAGGGCCACTGGTTCGACGACCGGCGGCTGGACTTCCGCCCGGAGCAGTACTGGAAGCCCGGGACGAAGGTGGTCGTGCACTACCGGCTCAAGAGCGTCGAGATCGCCCCGGGGGTGTACGGCGGGGACCGGGACGAGCCCTTCACGATCGGGCGGTCCCAGATTTCGACGGTTGACGCCGCGGCGCACAAGATGACGGTCGTACAGGGTGAACAGACGAACGAGATCGACATCACCTCGGGCTCGCCGGAACACCCCACCTGGAACGGCACGATGGTGGTCATGTCCAAGGAGGGCGTGGTGCGGATGCAGTCCAGCACGATGCCGGGGATGACCGGTTCGCCGTACGACCTCCAGGTGCCGCACTCGATGCGGCTCACCGAGTCCGGGACGTACGTGCACGGCAACTACTGGAGCGACGCCTTCGGTGAGGACAACGTCAGCCACGGCTGCGTGGGCCTGAAGGACGTCAAGGGCGGTGGGGACGCCACCACGATGGGCAGGTTCTACGACGGCTCGCTGGTCGGGGACGTCATGGTGGTGAAGAACTCGACGAAGAAGGAGACGCTCGACCCGGCGAACGGACTGAGCGGCTGGAACGTGCCGTGGAGCACCTGGTAGCCGGCGGCTGACGGGCGGTGGGGTCAACCGGGATTGACGAAAGTCGGCCCGGTCGGCCCCTTCTTGCTTCCGGCATATGCCGACGCGGAGAGATCGTTTGCTCATTGTCCGTACGCGGCCGCTTGCGTTCCGCAATGATGGTCCGCATGGCGGGTTGGGGCGAAGCAGATCAGTCGTCGGTATCCGGGGCCGGTGCGGTGGCCGCCGAGGTGTCCTTCCTCGATGTACGGGAAGGGCTCCCGGCGCTGGAGCGGCTCACCTCCGAGGAACTGGAGGAGATGTACTCCGGCAGACTCTGCGACCAGTCCGCGCCGAACGAGGTGCGGCTGCCGTCCCGGCCGGAGTCGGGCCCGGTGGCCCGCCGGCTGGTGCTCTCCGTCCTGGAGTCCTGGGAGCTCCACCAGCACCTGGAGGTCGGCGAACTGCTCACCGGCGAGCTGGTGGCCAACGCGGTGCGGCACGCGGCCGGGCGCACCATCGGCCTGCACGTGAGCCGCAAGCCCGGCTGGCTGCGGATCGAGGTCCGCGACTCCTCCCGGGCCCTGCCCTGCATGATCCTCGCCGAGGCCAGGCCGGTGAACGAGCGCGGGCGGGGGCTGAGGATCGTCGACGACCTCGCCGACCGCTGGGGCGCGAACCTGCTGCCGCGGGGCAAGGGCGTCTGGTTCGAGCTGAAGGTGCGCGAGCGGGGCTGAGGGCTCCCGGGCGGCGGGGCCCCGGGAAACACGCAGGGTCCGGGAAACACGCGGGGCCCCCGGATTCGCCGTGGTCCGGCGGATGGGGGCCCCTGCAAGTCATCGCGCCGGCCAAGGGGGTGCGTGCCGCGCGATGGGCGTCGGCAGTGCCAGGTCGGGCCCGCCGAAGTCATCGGCCCAGGGCGGCGTGCGGTGTCGCCCGCCGTTGGGCTGCCTTGACTATCGCATGGATCTCAGCATGTGGGCAAACCAGATGACTTCGAATGCAAGGCGTGTTACCTAGTTCACCTTTGGAATTTGCATAGGTTAACGCCATTGCCTGTGAATATTCATGATCGCGATGGCGCTGCTCACCCTGTGCTCGCCGAATGGTCACGCAGTGGGAGTGCCGGGTGTCGGCATGGAGGCGGTGCGGACCTTCGCGGGCCCCCGGTCACGTTCGTCCGGCGCCCGTCCGTGACGCGTCGCGGCTCAGCGCGCCCCGGGCGCGGGCGGCGTGGGCGTGGACGGCGGTGGGGGAGAGGCGGTCGGGGCGGTGGGGCGGCGGGTCCGTGGGGGTGCCGCCGTGGCAGGTGCGGCAGAGGCCGCCGAGGAGGGCGTGGGGGCGGCAGGGGGTGCGGCAGGCCGTGCATTCGAGGATGCGGGCGGGCTGTGGCTGCTGCTGGGGCTGCGGGCGTTCCGGGGGCAGCTTGTCGATCAGGCGGCGGCGGGTGAAGGCCGCCGGGCTGTGGACGCCGTCCCGGGGCAGGCCCGCGGTGAGGGCGGCGGTGAAGAGGGCCGGGGTGGTGCCCCGGGCCAGCCACTCGGCGGCGAGCGGTTCGAGCGCGGCGCAGTCGGCGGCGGAGAGGGCGAGGCGGGGGTCGGCGAGGCCGAGGCCGGCGAGGGCGGCGTAGGCGGCCGAGACGGGGGAGGTGCGGTTGCGCGTTCGCACGTCGGGGGGATCGGGGGCGGCCGGCGTTGACGCCTCGCCGGTGGCGAGGAAGCCGGCCCACCAGGCGTCGGGGCGGGGGGTGCGGGAGAAGTAGGTGTGGAACACCCAGCGGCAGTCGGTGGAGCTGAGGCGTTCGCGGACGCGGCGCAGGTGGCCTGCGGTGGAGAGCCTGGTGAGGGCGGTGCGGCAGGCCATCTGCCCGTAGTGGGGCTGGAGGACGGCGAGGGTCTTGACGTCCATGGCGGCGCCGTCGGGGAGGTGGTCGATGAGCGAGGCGAGGTAGGCCTCGCGGGCCGGGAGGTGGGCGAAGTCTGTGGCGGAGCGGGGGAGTTGCTCCGGGGCGGACTGCTTGCCGTATCCGGGCGCGGCCATGGCGGTATTGTCGTGGGTAGCCACAGGATCGAGGTCCGTTTCGATCGTGCCGGTCAGACCCCCGTTCGGTGTTGGAGCACCGGTCGGGGGTTGTTTCGTTGGTGCGCACGCTACACGGGGGAACCGGCTGTGGTGTAGTCGTGACGATAAGTCATATGTGCTGCGCGCGGGGGTGGTTGGAAGGTTCTTACCCGCCCATTCCGTTAAAGGGTCACTCGGCCCGTGGCACTTGAGCTTCGGAGGCGAAGGAGACGAAGGTCGACCAGGCCTCGGGGGAGAAGGCGAGGGTCGGGCCGGCCTTGTCCTTAGAGTCGCGGACGTGGACGGTGGAGGCGGAGGAGGCGACCTCGACGCACTCGTCACCTTCGTGGTTGCTGTAGCTGGACTTGGTCCAGGAGGCGGCGACCTCGACGCAGTTGCCGCCCTGGGTGTCGCTGTAGCTGGACTTGAACCACTTCATAGCTGCTCCACCATTGTTCTGATGAGTGCCTCCGACTCCTCAATACTGAGGGCCTGCGAGCGGATCATGCCATGGCGTTGCACGAGGATGCTCACCTTCTCGATGTCGGCGGACAGGAATCCCGCGTACTGCCCTTCCACGTAGCCGAGTTGATCGTGCTCTGGCGTCTCCAGGATCACCATTGGTCCCTCCAATGCGACATGGGCCACCCGGTCGACCGGCAGCACCTGGATGGTGACGTTCCGCAGTTCGCCGACCTCAAGTAGGCGTTCCAGCTGCCGCTTCATGACGCCTTCACTGCCGACGAGCGCTCGGAACGCGGCCTCGTAGATGACGAAACCGAAGAACACGGTGGGCGAGCGACGCAGCTTCTCCTGCCTCTCCATGCGACTGGCCACCCGAGCCTCGACGGTCTCGTCGTCCAGCGGCGGGTACGAGTGGCTGATCAGCTCTCTGGCGTACTCCTCGGTCTGAAGCAGCCCGGGGATGAACAAGGCTTCGTATGAGTGGATCGCGATGGCCTCGACCTCGGCGTCCGCATAGCCCCTCGAATAGGACGCGAACTTCTCCGGTGCCAGGAAGTTGGTCGCCCCCACCAGTAGGCCCTTCGCGTCGCACAGTTCGTCGGCCGCCTGAAGCAACTTGAGCGACGGCCTTCTCCTCCCCGCCTCCATCGACCGCACGCTCTCGATGTCGTAGTGGGATTCCGTGGCCAACTGCTCCCGGGTCACGCCCGCGAGGGTGCGCCACCGCTTGAGCTGATCGCCGCAGTACTTCCACGACATCGGGTTTTCCTTCGGCAGGCTCACGGCCTTGCGCCCCTCCCTGCCCTGGTCGCAGGGCGGTTCAAGCTCTCGCTGTACAAATGGCGTTACTGCTGAGGCTATGCCCGGCTGTCGACCCTTGAAGGGTGAAATGGCCGAACTCAGCCCTCACGAGTGAAGCCCCCGTACACCCCCCCCAAGGACTCTGATGCTCACTCAGCCCGTCGACCTCGTCGAGTGGATGTTCCCCCGCCTCCCCCGCAGCGCCGGCCGCGCCCGCGTCCGCTTCATCCGGCAGGTCTTCGAGTGGGAGGTGCCGATCGACTCCGCCGAGACCGGCCTGATCCTCCTCAGCGAACTCGTCACCAACGCCTGCCGTCACGCCCGCTCCCAGCGTGACCGGATGATCGGCGTGCGCGTCGTCCTCCCCACCGACTCCCTTCTCCGCATCGAGGTGTCCGACGGGAACACCGACCTCCCGAGGATCCGCCGCACCACCCCCGACGACGAGTCCGGCCGGGGCCTCGAACTCGTCGCCGCCCTCGCCACCTCCTGGGGCGCCCACCTCCGGGGCGAGGGCTACGTCGGCAAGACCGTCTGGTGCGAACTCGCCCTCCCCACCCCGGCCAACCCCCACGACTGACCCCGCCCCGCCGCCCCACACCGCCGCCCCACCCCGTGCGCGAGAAGTCGACCCCGCCGACTTCTCGCGCCGGGCCCCGCCGGGTGGGGCGGTCACGTGGGCCTGACGGTGAACCCGGGCCTACGGGTGGTAGAGGGCCCGGGCCCGCGCGAGGTCGACCGGCCCGCCCTCTCCGAGGTGCAGGAAGTACTCCACCTGCCACGCCTGGGTGCCGCGGGCCTGGCGACTGGTGGTGGTCACCCAGGGCGGGTAGACGCGGAACGCCCGCTTCCCGCCGGTGCGGTTCCGGGACACGATGCCGCGCTCGCACAGCACGTCCCGCGGGAACACGAACTGGCCGACGCGGTCGCCGTCGCGACTGCTGACGACGAAGAGGTCGACCCCGTCGCTCGTGTCGAAGGGCCGGATCGGCCCCTCGTCGGACCGCAGCCAGAAGGTGACGAACTGGCCGGCCTTCGTCGGAGTCGTCTTGGCCACGCGGAACCGCACCGAGAGCCGGTCGAGCGTGAACCCGTGAGCCACGTACTCGGCACTCTCCGGTTCGGGCACGGGCTGTGAGCAGCTGAAGCCGCTCGGGTCGTACACCGATGCCTTCGCCGCCAGCAGGTCGCCGTGAAGTCCCGCCCACGGCCGATTCGTCGACATCCCCGCATCCTGCCACCACCGAATCGCAGGGCTCACCTGCGACCTGCGCGAGAAGTCGACCCCGCAGACTTCTCGCGCATGCGCCCCCGGCCCGCTTCCGCACGCCGGTCGACTCGGATGCGGTGCGGCGCCAGGATGGCAACCGGTTGTGTCCGTCTCATCATCAGGAGGGGCAGCATGGGAGAACACTCGAAGCCGCCGCAGGACCCGAGCCAGGGGACTCCCCCGCCGAACAACGCCGATGGGAAGGTCACCCCGCCGCCGCCGAGCGACGGCAAGCACAAGAAGTGATGCCGAGCGACGACGGGAGCCTGACCGGGTACCGGGCAGGCCTGCACGTGGAGATGGAGCGGCGCGGGGCGTGGCCGGAGGACTCGCCGTGGCTGCGCGAGGCCTTCGGCGCGCTGCCGCGCGACCGGTTCGCGCCGGACCGGTTGTGGAGGTGGGACGGTTGGGCCTACGTGCCGGTCGACCGGGAGGACGACCCGGGCGGGTGGGCCGCCGAGCTGTACTCCGGCGTCGACGCGCCGGCCGTCACCCAGCTCACCGGCGGCCTCCCGTCGTCGTCGCTGTCCGCGCCCTCCGTGGTGTCGGACATGCTGGACAGCCTCAGGGTGGAGCCGGGGCACCGGGTGTGGGACGTCGGCACCGGCCAGGGCTGGTCAGCGGCGCTGGCCGCCTGGCGGGCCGGGCCTGGCCTGGTGGTCACCACCGAGGTGGACGAGCACCTGGCCGCGTTCGCCCGGGCCAGGCTCGCGGACGCCGGACTCGACGTCGAGGCGGGGGCGGGCGACGGCACCGGCGGCGGGTTGCCCGGTGGCGGCCGGGTCGACCGGCTCCACGCCACCTACGCCGTCGAGATCGTCCCGTGGTCCTGGGTGGAGGCGGTGCGCCCGGGTGGACGGATCGTCTACCCCTGGGGACGACTCGGATACGTCGCCCTCACCGTCGCCGACGACGGCGCGGCGCACGGCTGGGTCCACGGCCTGGCCCAGTTCATGGGCGACCGGCACGGTCCGGCCCAGCCGAGCAGTGGGCCCGCCGCGTACGCGCAGGTGCGTGGCGGCGCCGAACCCGAGGCCTGCCGGCCGCTGGACCGCGACCCGGCGGGCCTGGAGGACTGGCACCTCAGGTTCGCGCTGCGCGTCGCCGTCCCGGACGCCGTGCTGTTCACCGACCGGAGCGAGGGCGGGCCGGCCACCGTGGTCCACGACGGAGACCGTTCGTGGGCCGAGATCCGTCAGGACGGGGATGGCGGGCCCTCGTTGTCGCAGGGCGGTCCGCGCCGCATCGGCGACGAACTGGTGGCCGCCTGGTCCCAGTGGGAGGAACTCGGCCGCCCCGAACTCTACGACTACGGCGTCACCGTCACCTCCGACTCCCAGTGGGCGTGGCAGGGCGACCAGGACACCGGCCCGCGCTGGCCGATCGGAGGCCTGAACCCGGGCGCGCGGTGACTGGTCCCGGATCCTCCGGCCGAACGGTGTGGACGGCCGCGCCACCGCCCGCAGCCGAGCCGGCGAAGGCGCGGCCTCGCGGGCGTCATGAGCGGCCGGCCCCGCCTCGGCCCCGTCCGCAAGACCGACTGACGCCGCGCGAGAAGTCGGCCCGGCCGACTTCTCGCACCGGCGGTCGGCTGCGCGTCGGGGCGGAGCAACCGGCTGAGTCAGGGGGTGAGCACGAGGCCGGCCCGTCCGCCGGCCCTGGTCAGGAGAGCGAGAAGCCCAGCTTGTTCACCACCGGGGTCATCGGCACGTACATCACCTGCGAGTAGCAGGTCGTCGTGTGCGCCGTCGAACCGGCCGGGCAGCCGACCTCGGACCGGGCGGCCACGATCACGCCGCGGGCCTCCATGTCGCCGTTCGCGCCGGACGGGTTCGCCACGGCCGGGCCGCCGCTGTCGCCCTTCGCGGCGATCGCCCGCCGGTCGCCGCCCTTCGACTCCACGACGTCCACCGGCTTGATCTTCGTGCCCGCGTCGTTCGTCGTCTCCACGTCGACCCTCTTGATCTGCACGTCGCACTTCCACCCCGACTGGGCGCCGCTGAGGCAGACGAGGTCCCCGACGTTGTTCCGCCCGATCCCGTAGGTGTGCCGGGACGAGCCGCCGCCGTCCGACCAGGGGCCGTCGTAGAACCGGCCGCCGCCGTTGCCGTTGACCGCGATCGTGCCGACGTCCAGGCCGTCGCCGGTCGCGGACAGGTCGCCGATGTAGCTGCCGGTGCCGTTGTAGTACCGGCCGCCGCCGCAGTGCGCGGCGGTCAGCACCACCTTCGCGCCGCCCTTCCAGCCGCTGAACGCCGTCGAGCAGAACGACGCCTTCGCGGTGTTCACCTCGGCGCCCGCGTAGTACGGCGCGCCGTCGGAGTGCCGGCTGCCGGACAGCGCCACCGGCGTTCCCTCTACGCCGGCCGTCACCGGCATTCCGGCGATCTCGGCGGCCCGTGAGGAGTACGCCTGCTGGGTCGTGTCGCCGCCGGTCAGCCGCGCCGCCTTCGCCTGCGCGTACGTGATCGTGATGGCGGCGCCGTCCTCCTGCGGGCCGATCGACGTCCACGCGTCGCGGGCGACGGCGGCGGTGAACCGGTCGATCGCGGCGCGCATCTCCGCGCGGGAGTGCGGGCTCCGGTGGACGTCGACGGTGTAGCCGGGGCCGGCGTTCGCGTCGAGCAGGGCCCTGACCCTGGCCGGGGCCTCGCCCTTCCAGTAGATGTCGGCGTGCTGGTTCGACGCGTCGATCACGGTCCCGGCGTAGCCGGCCGCCGCCGGGTCCCCGGACTCCACCCAGTCCTGCACCGGGTCCGTCATGTGGTGGAGCAGCTGCTGGGCCTGCGGGTCACGGAGCACCGGCAGGCTGACGGACGGGATCGGCCCGTCGCGCACGACGTCGGCGGCGACCAGGGCGGAGGCGACCACGGTGGTCAGGGCCAGGGGCAGCACGAGACGGGAGCGGCGCATGAGCGGGTCCTTTCGGTGAGCCGATGGGCCGACACTCAGCGTAGGGACCAATGGACGATCCGCTACGACCGGAAGCCGCTCATCGGGCCACCAGTCGTTGTGCGCGAGAGACAACGCGCCCCCGGGCGGGGCTGGACAACGCCCCGGAGACCGGTGGGGCGCCTGTGCCCCGACTACCGCTCCGGGGTGGCCGCGTGAGAAGTCGGACCGGCCGACTTCTCACGCCGGCCAGTCGGTACCATCGACCCGTGAACCTGTACTGGCACGTCGTGCTGCCACCGCTCAGCGCCTGATCGGGCGCGCGCTCCGGTGGCTTGATCCCCTGCGACCCCGGCTCGGCCCGATGAGGGCCGCCGAGGGCTGATGGCGTGCGCCCGTTCTCGAAACCCCCTCTGACGGTCTTCGACGACGGAAGTTCACGACTGTGCCGAATCGTTTGTCCTCACCTGCCCGCTCCCTGTCCGCGACTCCCCGGCGCGCCCGTCCGCGCGGCGGCGCGGTGCCGATCCTGATCGCCGCCGTGCTCTGGGGCACCACCGGGACGGCCAGTTCGCTGGCGCCCGGGGGCGCCCCGGCGGCCGGGATCGGGGCCGCAGGGCTGGTGCTCGGCGGGCTGCTGCTGTTCCTCACCGACCGATCGGCCCCGGCGCTGCCCCGGGCCTGCGGGCCGCGCGAGCGGTGGCTGCTCGCGGCCGGCGCGGTCGCGGTGGCCGGGTACCCGCTGACCTTCTACCCGGCGGTGAGCCGGACCGGGGTGGCGGTGGCCACCGTGATCGCGCTCGGCAGCGCGCCGGTGTTCACCGGGCTGCTCGGGTGGCTCGCCCGGCAGGGGCGGCCCGGCGGGCGGTGGGCCGGGGCCACGGCGCTCGCCGTGCTCGGCTGCGTGCTCCTGGTGCTGGGCCCCGAACTCGCCGGTGGCGGTGGGGCGGTGGACCCGCTGGGCGTGCTGCTGGCGGCGCTCTCCGGGCTCTCGTACGCCGTGTACTCGCTGATCGGCGGACGGCTGATCTCGCACGGGCACCCCTCGGGCGGGGTGATGGGGGCGATGTTCGGCGGCGGTGCGCTGATCGTCCTGCCGGTGCTGCTCGCCGGTGACCTGGGGTGGCTGGCCTCGGCGCGCGGGGCGGGAGTCGTCCTGCACCTCGCGGTGATCACCACCTTCCTCGCGTACTGGCTGTTCGGCCGAGGCCTGCGGCACACCACCGCCCAGACGGCCACCACGCTGACCCTCGCCGAGCCCGCCGTCGCGGCGGTCCTCGGCGTGGCCGCCCTCGGCGAGCGCCTGCCCGCCGTCTCCTGGTGCGGACTCGCCGTCCTGGCCGGGGGATTGGCTTTCCTCGCCCTCCCCGGAAAGCGGTAGTCGCACAGCCCGCACGGGACGTCGGCCGGGCCGACGTCCCGTGCGGGGGTGATCGGTTGGCTCGCTGCTGCGGCTACTTGACGAAGACGCTGGAGCCGAACTCCTGGGTCGTCTGCTCACCGGGAGGGACCACCGCGATCACGTGGCCGGTGCAGTTCCGGCCGTCGTACACGAGGGCGTACCCATCGCTCTGGTTCCGCGGGACGAGCGGGTAGACGGGAGCGCTGTAACAGCCGCTCGGGTGCTCGATGACCATGTCGGGGGAGATGTAGAGCGCCCCGTCGGCCGCGAAGGCCGCGTTGGGCCGGGCCGGTCAGAGGCCGAAGTGGGCGGCGATGCCGGCCAGGACGCAGTCGAGGCCGGTCTCGAACTGCCAGTCGGGGTCGTCCTTGCGGGTGGCCTCCTGGAGGTAGCGCTGGTAGCCGGGGTAGCGGCCGGTGCCCATCAGCCAGCTCATCCGGGGGGCGAGGCCGGCCCTGGTCTGGTCGCCGTCGGACCAGCCGCGCTCGCGGCGCAGGGCGTCCAGGGTGACCTCGGCGGTGACCGAGCCGTGGACGTAGCCGGTGACGGTGCGGAACACCGCCATCGTGGTGTCGGCGTCCAGGCCGTGGCCCGCCAGGGCGGCGAAGGCGCGCTCGGGGACGGCGAGCTGGTGGGGGCTGAGTGCGAACGGGGTGGCCGCCCGGACGGTCCACGGGTGGGCCAGGTGCATGGCGCGCAGGTGGACGGCCAGGGCGCGCATGGCGTCCCGCCAGCCCTCCGCGGGGGCGTCCAGCGGGAGTTGGCCGTACACGAAGTCGACCATCAGCTCGATGAGTTCGTCCTTGCCGGAGACGTACCGGTAGGCGGCCATCGGGGCGACGCCGAGGGCGGTGGCCAGCCGGCGCATGGTGACGGCGTCCAGGCCCTCGGCGTCGGCGATGGCGACCGCGGCCTCGGCGATCCGGTGCGGGGTCAGGGTGGTGCGCGGCGCGGGGGCCGGGCGCTCCAGGCGCTCCCAGAGCGAGACCTGGGGTTTGTCGCTGGCGCCACTGGGGGCCTGCTGGGCGGGCATCGGGCGGGCTCCTTCCGGCCGGGGACGCTCTCACCGTAGCACTCACGGTGTACGGCGTATCGGCAGTGGACGGCGTACGCGTCGCTGTGTACGTTGTATCCACGACGGATACGCCGTACACAGCAGTCATCCCGGAGGGGGATCCCCATGTCCACGGAGCAGAAGCCCGCGGAGCAGAGCGCGGAGCAGAGCGCGGAGCAGGGCCTGAAGGTCGCCGTCCTCGTCGGCAGCACCCGCGAGGGCCGCTTCGGCCCGGTCGTCACCGACTGGCTGCTCGGCCACCTCGAAGCCCACGGCGGTCTGACCGCCGACCGGATCGACCTGGTGGAGACCCCGCTGCCCACCACCTTCCCGTCCTTCGGCGGTGAACTGCCGCCGGGCGACGCCGAGTTGCTGGCCGCCGTGTCGCCCCGGCTGGAGGCGGCCGACGCCTTCGTGATCGTCACGCCCGAGTACAACCACAGCTTCCCGGCCCCGCTCAAGAACGCCATCGACTGGCACAACCGGCAGTGGCACGGCAAGCCGGTCGGCTTCGTCTCGTACGGCGGCCTGTCCGGGGGCCTGCGGGCGGTCGAGCAGCTCCGGGTGGTGATGGCCGAGCTGAACGCCGCCACGATCCGCAACACGGTCAGCTTCCACGGCGCCGCGCAGTGCTTCGACGCCGACGGAAGGGCGACCGACCCGGCCGCGGACGCCGCCGCGAAGACCATGCTCGACCAGCTCACCTGGTGGGCCCGGGCGCTGCGGGACGCCCGGCAGGCCCGCCCGTTCGCGGCCTGAGCCCGGTGGAGGGGGACGGAGGGGGAACGCACATGGCCGCGGAGCCGGTCGAGGACAGGCCCAGGCCGCCGCTGCTCGGCGTGATCGGCCTGATGCTCGGCATCTTCCTGGCGGCCCTCGACGGGCAGATCATCGGCACCGCGCTGCCGACCGTCGTCGGGGACCTCGGCGGACTGGAGCACCTCTCCTGGGCGGTCACCGCCTACCTGCTGACCTCCGCCGCCGCCACCCCGCTCTGGGGCCGGCTCGGCGACCTGTACGGGCGCAAGGGCGCCTACCAGTGGGCGGTGGTGCTCTTCCTGGCCGGCTCGATGCTGTCCGGACTGGCCCAGGACATGGGGGAGTTGATCGCCTTCCGGGCGGTGCAGGGGGTCGGCGCGGGCGGGCTGATGGTCGGCGCCCTCTCGGTGATCGGGGTGCTCGTCCCCGCGTCCGACCGGGGGCGGGTGCAGTCGGTGATCGGCGTGCTGATGCCGATCGCCATCATCGGCGGGCCGCTGCTCGGCGGCCTCCTCACCGACCGGCTCAGCTGGCGCTGGGCGTTCTACGTCAACGTGCCGGTGGGCCTGCTGGCACTGCTCGCGGTCGGCACGGGGGTGCGGCTGCGGACGGAACGGGTGCGGGCGCCCTTCGACTGGGCCGGGGTCGCCCTGCTGACTACCGGCATCACCGCGCTGACCCTGGTGGGCAGCTGGGGCGGCACCGCGTACGCCTGGACCTCCCCGTGGATCCTCGGGACGGCGGCGGTGGCGGTGGCCGCGCTCGGCTGGTTCGCCCGGACCGAGCTGCGCGCCCCCGGGCCGCTGATCCCGCCCGCGCTGTTCCGCAACCGCGACTTCACCGTCGCCCAGGTGCTCGGCTTCCTGGCCGGCGCGCTGATGATCGCCCTGGTCGGCTACCTGCCGCAGTACCTCCAGCTGGCCCGGGGCGCCTCGCCCACCGCCGGCGGCCTGCTCCTGCTGCCGCTGATGCTCGGCATGCTGGGCGCCCAGCTGGTGACGGCCCGGCTGATGGGCCGGCCGGGCGGCGAGCGGCGCTACCCGCTGCTGGGCGGGGGGCTGGCCCTGGCCGGCTCCGCGCTGCTGCTGCTCCTGCGCGCCGACACCCCGACCGCCCTCGCCTCCGCCCTCACCACCGTCGCCGGGGTCGGCCTCGGCCTGGTGCTGCAGAGCACCATGCTGACCTCGATGGGCGCCGTCCCGCCCCGGGACATGGGCGCCGCGATGGGCGTGGTCACCCTGCTGCGCGGCATCGGCGGCTCGCTCGGCATGGCCGCCCTCGGCGCGGTCTACACGGCCCGGCTCACCGGTTCGCTCGCCGCCCGGCTGGGCTCCGACGAGGCGGCCCGGCTCACCGGCGGTGGCGGCCTGACCCCGGCCGCCCTGACCGGGCTGCCCGGCACCGTCCGGGAGGCCGTCGGCACGGCGGTGACGGCGGGCCTGCACGGGGCGGTGGCCGGCGGTGTGCTGCTGGCGGCCGTGGCCACCGCGGTGGCCTGCCTGGCCCGCCCGCGGCGGGAGGAGCCCCTGGAGCCGGCGAAGGCCGCCGCACCCGCGGAGGCGGGCACGGCGCGGTGATCCGGGGAGCGCCCGGGGAGGATCCGGGGCAACGCGACGGCCCCCGGGCGGAGGGGAACTCCGCCCGGGGGCCGTCCGGCCGTCAGGAGGTCCGCGCTCGATCAGGCGGTCGGCACCCGGATCAGGCGATCAGCACTCGATGACGTTCACGGCGAGGCCGCCGCGCGAGGTCTCCTTGTACTTGATCTTCATGTCGGCCCCGGTCTCCTTCATCGTCTTGATCGCCTTGTCCAGCGAGACGTGGTGCCGCCCGTCGCCGCGCAGCGCCATCCGGGCCGCGGTGACGGCCTTCACCGAGGCCATGCCGTTGCGCTCGATGCAGGGGATCTGGACCAGGCCGCCGACCGGGTCGCAGGTGAGGCCGAGGTTGTGCTCGATGCCGATCTCGGCGGCGTTCTCGACCTGCTCGGGGCTGCCGCCGAGGACCTCGGCGAGGCCGCCCGCGGCCATCGAGCAGGCGGAGCCGACCTCGCCCTGGCAGCCGACCTCGGCGCCGGAGATGGAGGCGTTCTCCTTGAACAGCATGCCGATGGCGCCGGCCGCGAGCAGGAAGCGGACGATGCCGTCGTCGTCGGCGCCCGGGATGAAGTTCAGGTAGTAGTGCAGGGTGGCCGGGATGATCCCGGCGGCGCCGTTGGTCGGCGCGGTGACCACCCGGCGGCCGGAGGCGTTCTCCTCGTTGACCGCCATCGCGTAGAGCGTCACCCACTCCATCGCGTTGGCGGGGCCGATCCCCTCGGCGCGCAGCGCCCGGGCCGCGGCCGCCGCCCGGCGGCGGACCTTGAGGCCGCCCGGCAGGATGCCCTCGCGGGTCATGCCGGCCCGCACGCACTCCTGCATCACGGACCAGATCTCCAGCAGCCCGGTGCGGATCTCCTCCTCGCTGCGCCAGGCCTTCTCGTTCTCCAGCATCAGGCCGGAGATCGACAGCCCGGTCTCCCGGCTGAGCCGCAGCAGCTCGTCACCGGTGCGGAAGGGGTACTTCAGCGCGGTGTCGTCGGGCTTGACCCGGTCCGCGCCGATCGCGTCCTCGTCCACCACGAAGCCGCCGCCGACCGAGTAGTAGGTCTTCTCCAGCAGGGCCGAGCCGTCCGCCGCGTACGCCCACAGGGTCATGCCGTTGGCGTGGTACGGAAGCGAGCGGCGGCGGTGCAGGACCAGCTGGCTGTCCGGGTCGAAGTCGATGGTGTGCTCGCCGAGCAGGCTGAGCCGCTTCTCGGCGGTGATCCGCTCGACGTCCTTGTCGGCCCGGTCGACGTCGACGGTACGGGGCGAGTTGCCCTCCAGGCCCAGCAGGACGGCCTTCGGGGTGCCGTGGCCGTGGCCGGTGGCGCCGAGCGAGCCGTACAGCTCGGCGCGGACGGCCGTCACCCCGTCCAGCAGGCCTTCGGAGCGCAGTCGGCGGGCGAACATCCGGGCGGCACGCATCGGACCCACGGTGTGGGAGCTCGACGGGCCGATGCCGATGGAGAAGAGGTCGAAGACGCTGATGGCCACGGGGGACGTCCTTGTCTGGTCTCGTGGAAGGACTTGCAGGCAGGGGAGGCGGACACGGGACGGGGCACCGCACGCACTGTCCAGTGTGCGCGGTGCCCCGGGGTCCGAGGTACGCCGGCGGGGTGAGGCCGATCACCCCTCCCGAACGGTCACCGGAGTGATCAGAGGTTCGGGTACAGCGGGTACTTCGCGGCGAGGGCGGTGACCCGGGCCTTCAGCGCGTCGGCGACGGTCTCGTCGAAGGCGGGCTTGAGCGCCTCGGCGATGATGTCGGCGACCTCGCGGAAGTCCTCGGCCTGGAAGCCGCGGGTGGCCAGCGCCGGGGTGCCGATGCGCAGGCCGGAGGTGACCATCGGCGGACGCGGGTCGTTCGGGATGGCGTTGCGGTTGACGGTGATGCCGACCTCGTGCAGCCGGTCCTCGGCCTGCTGGCCGTCGAGCTCGCTGTTGCGCAGGTCGACCAGGACCAGGTGGACGTCGGTGCCGCCGGACAGCACGGACGCGCCGGCCTCGGCCACGTCGGCCTGGAGCAGGCGCTCGGCGAGGATGCGGGCGCCGTCCAGGGTGCGCTGCTGGCGCTCCTTGAACTCCTCCGAGGCCGCGACCTTGAAGGCGACGGCCTTGCCGGCGATGACGTGCTCCAGCGGGCCGCCCTGCTGGCCGGGGAAGACCGCGGAGTTGATCTTCTTGGCGTACTCGGCCTTGGACAGGATGACGCCGCCGCGCGGGCCGCCCAGGGTCTTGTGGGTGGTGGTGGTGACCACGTCCGCGTAGGGCACCGGGTTGGGGTGCAGCCCGGCGGCCACCAGGCCGGCGAAGTGCGCCATGTCCACCATGAGCAGCGCGCCGACCTCGTCGGCGACCCGGCGGAACGCGGCGAAGTCCAGCTGGCGCGGGTAGGCGGACCAGCCGGCGATGATCAGCTTCGGCTGGTGCTCCTTGGCGAGGCGCTCGACCTCGGCCATGTCGACCTGGCCGGTCTTCTCGTCCACGTGGTACGCGGCCACGTTGTAGAGCTTGCCGGAGAAGTTGATCTTCATGCCGTGGGTCAGGTGACCGCCGTGGGCCAGGGACAGGCCCAGGATGGTGTCGCCCGGCTGGATCAGCGCGAACATCGCGGCGGCGTTGGCCTGCGCGCCGGAGTGCGGCTGGACGTTGGCGTGCTCGGCGCCGAACAGGGCCTTGATGCGGTCGATCGCGATCTGCTCGACCACGTCGACGTGCTCGCAGCCACCGTAGTAGCGGCGGCCGGGGTAGCCCTCCGCGTACTTGTTGGTGAGCACCGAGCCCTGGGCCTCCATGACCGCCACCGGGGCGAAGTTCTCGGAGGCGATCATCTCCAGGGTGGTCTGCTGGCGGTGCAGCTCGGCGTCGACCGCGGCGGCGATCTCCGGGTCGAGGGCGTGCAGGGACTGGTTCAGAACCGTCATGGTGGTGGTCTTCCCGGGAGGAGGAGGGAAAGGGGCCGGGCGGGGCGGCCGCCGCGCGACCGCCCCTGTCAGGGGGCTCAGCCCTGGGGGTTGATGAGCGCGTCGTACTCGTCCGAGCCGAGCAGCGCGTCGGTGGCCTCGACGCGCACCTTGAACAGCCAGGCGGCCCCGAACGGGTCGGCGTTCACGGCGGCCGGGTCGGCGACGACGTCCTCGTTGATCTCGGTGACCTCGCCGGTCACCGGGGAGAACAGGTCGCTGACCGACTTGGTGGACTCCAGCTCGCCGCAGGTCTCACCGGCGGTCACGGTGGAGCCGACCTCGGGCAGCTGCACGTAGACGATGTCACCGAGGGCGGTGGCGGCGTGCTCGGTGATGCCGATGGTCGAGACACCGTCCGCGTCCGCGGCGGTCAGCCACTCGTGCTCCTTGGTGTACTGCAGGTGCTGGGGGTTGCTCATGGCGTCATTCTCCAGGATGGGAAGCGGGCACGGCGAAGCGGGCCGTCACTCGGACGGCTGCGACGTGCGGGTACGGGGGGAAAACGGGCCCGAGGGCCTCAGCGGGCGCGCTTGTAGAACGGCAGCGCCACGACCTGGACCGGCTCGTGCTTGCCGCGCACGTCCACCGCGACGGTGCTGCCGGGGGTGGCGTGGGCGGCGTCGACGTAGGCCATCGCGATCGGCTGCCCCAGGGTCGGGGACGGCGCGCCCGAGGTGATCCGGCCGATCGGCTCGCCCTCGGTGGAGACCACGGTGTACTCGGCGCGCGGCACCCGCTTGCCCTCGGACACCAGGCCGACCAGCACCTTCGGCGGGTTGGTCTCGGCCGCGGCGGCGGCCTGCTCCAGCGCCTTGCGGCCGACGAAGGCGCCCTCGTTGGTGGTCTTGTCGAAGCGCACGACCCGGCCCAGACCGGCGTCGAACGGGGTGAGGTCGGTGGACAGCTCGTGCCCGTACAGCGGCATGCCGGCCTCCAGGCGCAGCGTGTCGCGGCAGGACAGGCCGCACGGGACCAGGCCGCGGCCCTCGCCGGCGGCGGTCAGCGCCTGCCAGACCGGCTCGGCGTCGACCGGGTGGCAGAAGATCTCGAAGCCGTCCTCGCCGGTGTAGCCGGTGCGGGCGAGCAGCACCTCGCGGCCGGCCACCAGGGCCGGGAGGATCGCGTAGTACTTCAGGCCGGGCAGGTCGGCGTCGGTGGTCTCCGCCAGGATGCCGGTGGCCTCGGGGCCCTGGACGGCGATCAGCGCGTAGGTGTCGCGGTCGTCGGTGACGACGGCGTCGAAGCCCTTGGCACGGGCGATCAGCTCGTCGAGGACCAGCTGGGCGTTGGAGGCGTTGGCGACCACCAGGAAGGCGTCCTCGCGCAGGCGGTAGACGATCAGGTCGTCCAGGATGCCGCCGTCCTCGGCACAGATCATGGTGTAGCGGGCGCGCAGCACACCCAGCGCGGAGACGAAGCCGACCAGCGCGTGGTCCAGCATCTCGCCGGCCTGCGGGCCGGTGACGGTGATCTCGCCCATGTGCGAGAGGTCGAACAGGCCGGCCTTGGTGCGGACGGCGAGGTGCTCCTCGCGCTCGCTGCCGTAGCGCAGCGGCATGTCCCAGCCGGCGAAGTCGGTCATGGTCGCGCCGAGGGCGCGGTGCAGCGTGTCGAGCGCGGTCAGGCGGGGGGACGACATGGCCAGGAACTCCTCGGTCGGGGCACTCAGGGGTGCGCGCGCCGGAACGGACCCGCTCGGGGGCCGACCCCGCGCGCGGGCATGCGGCGGCGTGGGTCTCCCCATCTGTCGTCGAACCTGAGAGCTTCACCGCCCACCTGCCCGCAGCCGTTCCAGCGTCGGGCTGGTTCCAGCTTGGGGGACAGCATGGCGGCTTGCACCGTGGGTGGGCGCACGACAGGGCCGGGCGCCGCTTTCCAGATGTGCCTAACCCGTGCGGTAGGGGTGCCTGAGAGATTCCGGGGAGGACTTGCTCCTTCGGCGCCGGCTGTGCCTGATCGGCACTCCGGGCTCTCCCGCGCGGGTTCGAGCGGCCGGTATGGAGTTGTGGGGGCCCGCGGCGCATGCCGTCGGACGCGCACAT
This sequence comes from Kitasatospora sp. NPDC091335, assembly GCF_044757205.1. Taxonomy (NCBI): domain Bacteria; kingdom Bacillati; phylum Actinomycetota; class Actinomycetes; order Kitasatosporales; family Streptomycetaceae; genus Kitasatospora; species Kitasatospora sp. NPDC091335. Next base: position 492,648 of record NZ_JBIVUM010000004.1, read on the forward strand.
CATGGCACGTCCGGGACGACGAGGGGAGAGGGGACCCGGTCACATCACCCGGTACCGAACACGAGCCCCAAGGCGATCGGGCCGGGGGCCCTAGACTGCTGCGCGTCGGCGCAGCAGAGGGCGGCCGACCGGCAGAGGGCGGAATCGGCGGCGCATGGGGTACCCGGTGGAGCAGCAGCAGGGGTGGGGCGGACCGGAGGAGGCGCCGTCGGGCGGCTCCTGGCCGGCCAACGAGCTGGAGCAGGTGCTGACCGCGGCCCTGGGCGACCCGGGCGCGACGCCCCGGGTGATCGAGGTGCTGGCCCGCAGCCAGGTGTGGGTGCCGCTGCCGGCCGGGGCCGACCCGCAGGGGCAGTCGCTGGACCTGCCGACCGTCGAGCTGGGCGGCGACCCGTACGTGCCGGTGTTCTCCTCGCAGGAGGTGTTCCTCCAGCAGGCGCCGGGAATGGCCTTCGCGATCGCGCCGGTGTGGGAGTTCGCCCGCGGGCTGCCGCTGGGCCTGGGCATCGCGGTGAACCCGGACGCGGCGGTGGGCATCCCGGTGCCGCCGCAGGGGGTCGCCGAGCTGCGCCGCGGTCCGCGCGAGGACCGCTGGGAGGCCGCCGGCGACGCCGCGGAGCCGACCGGCGGGCGGGTGGCGCTGCGCGAGCCGGTGCCGGGCGAGGACCCGGAGCACTTCCTGGCCGCCTGCCGCGGCGAACTGTCGGCCCTGCCCGGAGTGTTGACCGCGCGCAGGGCGCTGGCCAGCGTCGAGGGCGAGCCGACCGTGATGTTCGTGGGCGTCCAGCTGGACCCGGCGGCGCCGGCCGATCCGGCCGCGGTGAACGACGCGCTCGGCCGAGCGCTGGGAACCGCGCCGCTGCCCGGCGGCGTCCACCTCGTACTGCTCGACCTCGCCGACGACCCGGTGGTCGAGTGGCTGCTCACCCGGGTGATGCCTTTCTACGCGCGGGTGTGAGCGGGGTCCGGATCAAGGCACGTCGCCGTGGCGGTGGCCGGTGCCGCGCCATAGGGTGCGTGCAGACGGCCGACGGGCCGGCGGGTTGAGGGAAAGAGGCGCGGCGAGGTGGGCGCATGAGTGCGGGAGCGGGAGCGGGCGGTGTGCCGGGGCCCTGGGGCCAGGCACCGGCCGGGCACCCGGGAGCTGACCCGGGCGCGCTGGAGCGCGCCCTGCGCGACGTCGCGCCGGAGCGCTACGACGCGTACGAGCGGCTGCTGCACGCCCTGGCGGACGGCAAGGTCTGGATGCTGCTGTGGCACGGCACCCCGGGCAGCCCGGACGCGCAGTACGGGAACATGGAGATCAGCGGCCACGGCTACGCGCCGGCCGTCACCTCGCCCGAGCAGCTGACCTCCTCCGGCTGGGCGCGGGCCCACGAGGTCATCTCCGGCCGGGAGATCGCCGCCTCGCTGTACCGCACCCGCTGGGGTCTGTGGCTCAACCCGCACGCGCCCGGCGGTGGCGTCGGGGTGCCCTGGGCGGACCTCAGACGCGTCGCCGCGGGCCTGGACCGGCTGCCGGCCGGGCCGTTGAAGCTCAGCGAGCCGCAGCTGAACGCCCAGCCCTTCTTCGCGCTGCTGGAGCGGCAGGCCGGCGAGGTGCGAGCGGTACGGGCGCTGCGCCGGGCCTGGGTGCAGCCCGCGGTGGGGGAGCCGTACCTGGCCATCGGCCTGGACCTGTACGAGAGTTCGCCGCCGGCGGTGGAGGCGGTGCGGGCGCTGATGCAGCGCGCGATCGCGGTGGCCCCGGAGGGGCTCGCGGTGTCCACGGTGGCGATGTCGGACGAGTACGACCCGGTGGCGCTGTGGATGCGCGCCAACGCGCGGCCGTTCTTCGACCGGGAGGCGGGACGCCCGCCGACCGGCCCGTACCCGCCGGTGCCCCCGCCGCCCTACCCCGGGCAGTCGGTGCCCGGTTACGGCTACGGCACCCAGCCGCCGGCGCAGGGCTGGCAGCAGCAGTCACCGCAGCACCCGCAGCGGCCGTGGCCCGGATACCCCGGGCGCTGATTCCCAAAACCCATTCCCCGAAGCCGACTTGATTGTCCGTCAAGTCGGCTTCGATGCTTTCCGGACGAATTTCCGGAAGTGTGACCCGATCATCTTGACATGGCAGTTACAGCCATGTGAAGAGGTATATGCCGAAGATCGGGGAGGTGCATGTACGCAGATCACAGTTGGGCATCTGTCGGTTGTCAGGGCTGGCGCAAGCCAGTTCGGATGGCAGAGAGTTCTGCGCAACGCACCGCGTGTACTGGAACCCCACAAAGGTGAGCGCGGACGCCGACAGCCAGTCCGCGCGACGCCCATCCCGCGTGGTGGCAGTGCCTGTGCACGACGCACTGCCGTCAACACCCGCTCCTGCCAAGCACCTCCGCACGTCCGCAGCCGCACCGCCGAAGCCGGCGACCGGCACCCGTGGGGCCGGCCACCGTCGGCGAGGGGACCAACTGACCATGACCGCATCCGTGACCACCGCCGGGAACGATCCGGAGACCTCCTCCGCCACGAGCCCGGCCAAGAAGATCGAGGGCCGCTCCCTCGGCCAGATCGCCTGGACCCGCTTCAAGCGGGACAAGGCCGCCGTCGCCGGCGGTGTCGTGGTGATCCTCCTGATCGCGCTCGCCGTGCTGGCCAAGCCGATCGAGTCGCTGTTCGGGCTCAACCCGGACGCCCTCAACCAGGACCTGCTGGACGCCGACCTCGGCGGTCTGCCGCTCGGCGACTGGGGTGGCATGAGCTGGGACCACCCGCTCGGCGTCGACCCGCTCCAGGGCCGTGACCTGCTCACCCGCGTCATCGAGGGTTCCTGGGTCTCCCTGCTGGTCGCCTTCGGCGCGACCCTGCTCTCCAACACCATCGGCACCGTGCTCGGCATCATGGCCGGCTACTACGGCGGCTGGGTGGACACCCTGATCAGCCGGGTGATGGACGTCTTCCTCGCGTTCCCGCTGCTGCTCTTCGCGATCGCGATCTCGACCTCGCTCCAGGGCGGGGCGTTCGGCCTGCACGGCCTTCCGCTGCACATGCTGGTGCTGATCTTCGTGATCGGCTTCTTCAACTGGCCCTACATGGGCCGGATCGTGCGCGGCCAGACGCTGTCGCTGCGCGAACGGGAGTTCGTCCACGCGGCCCGCAGCCTGGGGGCGCGCGGCCCGTTCATCCTGTTCAAGGAACTGCTGCCCAACCTGGTCGGTCCGATCCTGGTCTACTCGACCCTGCTGATCCCGACCAACATCCTCTTCGAGGCCGGGCTGAGCTTCCTCGGAGTCGGCATCCAGCCGCCGCAGGCCTCCTGGGGCGGGATGCTCCAGGACGCGATCCGGTACTACCAGGTGGACCCCCAGTACATGGTGGTCCCCGGCCTGGCGATCTTCGTCACCGTGCTCGCCTTCAACCTGCTCGGCGACGGGCTGCGCGACGCCCTCGACCCCAAGAACAACTGACTTCACGGCTCCCTGATCCGGCGTCATGCTGACTGCACGTCACATGACCTGACGTCAAAGCTCCCTCCATCGCCTCCACATCCTCTAGGGGTTGATCTCACCCATGCGTAGGTCCCGTACCGTCGCCCTGACCGCCGCGGCCGCTGCCGTGGTCCTGGTCGTGACCGGCTGCACCAGTTCGTCGAAGAGCGGAGGGTCCTCCTCGGCCTCCGGTGACGCCGCGGGCGGCTCCGGCGCCAACGCCGCCACCAAGGGCGTCGTCAACGCCTCGGACAAGAAGGGCGGGACGGTGACCTTCGAGATGAAGGGCACCCCGGACTCGCTCGACCCGGGCAACACGTACTACGCGTACATCTACAACTTCTCGCGCCTGTACGCCCGTCCGCTGACCACCTTCAACCCGGCGCCGGGCGAGGAGGGCAACAAGCTCGTCCCCGACCTCGCCGAGTCGATGGGCCAGCCCAGCGCCGACGGCCTGACCTGGACGTACAAGCTGCGCAAGGGCCTGAAGTACGACGACGGCACCCCGATCAGCTCGAAGGACGTCAAGTACGCCGTCGAGCGCTCGAACTACGCGCTGGACGTGAACTCCAACGGCCCGGTCTACTTCCACGACCTGCTGGTGGACAACGCCACGCCGTACGCCGGCCCGTACAAGGACAAGGAGGGCGGCCTCAACTCGATCGAGACGCCCGACGAGACCACGGTCGTCTTCCACCTGAAGCACCCCTTCGCCGACTTCGACTACCTGGTCAGCGCCCCGCAGACCGCGCCGGTCCCGCAGGCCAAGGACAGCGGCTCGGAGTACGTGAAGCACATCGCGTCCTCGGGCTCCTACAAGTTCGAGTCCTACGAGGACGGCAAGCAGGCCGTCCTGGTGCCGAACACCAACTGGGACCCGAGCACCGACCCGATCCGCAAGCAGCTCGCGGACAAGCTCCTGCTCAAGTTCAACATCGACCAGGCCACCATCGACAAGGACCTGCTGGCCGGCAACGCCCAGGTCGACCTGGTGGGCGGCGGCGTCGACCCGCAGACCCAGGCGCAGATCCTGCAGAACCCGAAGCTGAAGGCCAGCACCGACAACGCCTACGGCGGCCGCCTGGTCTACATGGCGATCAACTCCAAGCTCGCGCCGTTCGACAACGTCGAGTGCCGCAAGGCCGTCCAGTACGCGATCGACAAGGTCTCGGTGCAGACCGCGGTCGGCGGCCCGATCCGCGGCCAGATCGCCAACACGGTGCTCCCGCCGGACATCGCGGGCCACCAGGACTTCAACACGTACGAGACCAAGGACAACAAGGGCGACGAGGCCAAGGCCAAGCAGGCCCTGAAGGCCTGCGGCAAGGAGGGCGGCATCAACACCGTCCTCTCGGCCCGCACCGAGCGCGCCACCGAGGTCGCCGCGGCCACCTCGATCCAGGCCGCGCTGAAGAAGGTCGGCATCAACGCCGAGATCCAGCAGTACCCGCAGGGCAAGTACCTCCAGGACAGCGCCGGCTCGCCGCAGTTCGCCGCCGAGCACAACATCGGCCTGATGATGATGCAGTGGGGCGCCGACTGGCCGACCGGCTACGGCTTCCTCCAGCAGATCGTCGACGGCCGCACGATCAAGCCGTCCGGCAACAACAACCTCGCCCAGCTGGACGACCCGGCGGTCAACAAGCTGATCGACGACGCCGCGATCAACCCGGACAAGACGGCCCGCGAGAAGATCTACAGCGAGATCGACAAGAAGGTCATGGACCAGGCGGTCTACGTCCCGCTGACCTACTTCAAGGTCTTCCTGTACCGCCCGGACAACGCCACCAACATGGTCTCCACCTCGGCGTTCTCGGGTGAGTACGACTACCTGAACATCGGCACCACCAAGTAAGAGCCTGGCTCCGCATCCCTGAAGGCAGGTGAAGGCAGCGGCGCCCGCCGCCGTCCGGTAGACCCCGGACGGCGGCGGGCCGCCGGAGCCGCCCAACTGTGTTTGCCTACATCATCCGCAGGATCATCGCGGCGGCGATACTGCTGCTGGTCGTCAGCGCTGTCACCTTCGCGATCTTCTTCCTGCTCCCGCGCCTCGCCGGAGAGACGGCCGACCAACTGGCCGCCCAGTACATCGGGAAGAACCCCTCACCCGACGCGATCGCCGCGGTCAAGAAGAACCTCGGCCTCGACCAGCCGCTGTACTCCCAGTACTGGAACTTCCTCAAGGGACTGGTCAGCGGCGCCGAGTACAACTTCGGGCCCGAACCGGCCACCTGCCACGTGCCCTGCTTCGGCTACTCCTTCAAGAACCACCTGGAGGTCTGGCCCGAGCTGACCAAGCGCATCCCGACCACCATGTCGCTCGCCGCCGGCGCGGCCGTGCTCTGGCTGGTCTCCGGCGTCGCCACCGGCGTCGTCTCCGCCCTCAAGCCGCGCTCGATCTTCGACCGGCTCTCCATGGGCGTCGCGCTCGCCGGCGTCTCGCTGCCGGTCTTCTTCACCGGCGCGCTGCTGCTCACGGTGTTCAGCTACGAGTGGCCGATCCTGGACAACCTGCACTACGTCGACTTCACCGAGAACCCGCTGATGTGGGCCCGCAACCTGATCCTGCCCTGGATCTCGCTGGCCTTCCTCTACTCCGCGCTCTACGCCCGGCTCACCCGCGCCGGAATGCTGGAGACCATGAGCGAGGACTACATCCGCACCGCCCGGGCCAAGGGCCTGGCCGAGAGCAAGGTCGTCACCCGGCACGGGCTGCGCGCCGCGCTCACCCCGATCGTCACCATCTTCGGCATGGACCTCGGGCTGCTGCTCGGCGGCGCGCTGATCACCGAGCAGGTCTTCTCGCTCCAGGGCGTCGGCCAGTTCGCCGTCCAGGCGATCTCCGACAACGACCTGCCCAAGATCCTCGGCGTCACCCTGCTCGCCGCCTTCTTCATCGTCGCCTGCAACCTCGTGGTCGACCTCCTGTACGCCCTCGTCGACCCCCGCGTGAGGCTCTCGTGACCGAGCTCAAGAAGACCACGGCGGACGCCGCGCAGACCCCGCCCGGCGACCCCTTCCTCTCGGTCCGGGACCTGCGGATCCACTTCGACACCGACGACGGCCTGGTCCGCTCGGTGGACGGGGTCAGCTTCGACCTGCACAAGGGACGCACCCTCGGCATCGTCGGCGAGTCCGGCTCCGGCAAGTCCGTCACCTCGCTGGGCATCATGGGCCTGCACCGCTCCAAGCGGGCCCGGATCAGCGGCGAGATCCGGCTGAACGGCGAGGACCTGATCGCGGCCGGCCCGGACCGGGTGCGCCGGCTGCGCGGCCGGGAACTGGCGATGATCTTCCAGGACCCGCTGACCGCGATGCACCCGTACTACACGGTGGGGCAGCAGATCGTCGAGGCGTACCGGGTGCACCACCCCCAGGCCTCCAAGAAGCAGGCCAGGGCCAGGGCGGTCGAGATGCTCGACCGGGTCGGCATCCCGCAGCCCGACCGCCGCGTGGACGACTTCCCGCACCAGTTCTCCGGCGGCATGCGCCAGCGCGCGATGATCGCCATGGCGCTGGTCAACGACCCCTCGCTGCTGATCGCCGACGAGCCCACCACCGCCCTGGACGTCACCGTCCAGGCGCAGATCCTGGACCTCATCCGCGACCTCCAGCAGGAGTTCGGCTCCGCCGTCATCATCATCACCCACGACCTCGGGGTGGTCGCCGAGCTGGCCGACGACATCCTGGTCATGTACGGCGGCAAGTGCATCGAGCGCGGACCGGCCGAGACCCTCTTCGACGCGCCCGAACACCCGTACACCTGGGGCCTGCTGGGCTCGATGCCGCGACTGGACCGGGAACTCCAGGACCGGCTGGTGCCGGTCAGGGGCACCCCGCCCAGCCTGATCAACGTGCCGTCCGGCTGCGCCTTCCACCCGCGCTGCCCGTACGCCGCCCTCACCGAGGGGCGCTCCACGGGCGAGGTCCCGGTGCTGGCCGAGGCCGCGCCCGGGCACTTCGCGGCCTGCCACCTGGCGGCCGGCGAACGGCACCGCATCTTCGCCGAAGAGATCGCGCCCCGGCTGTGAGCCCGGCCTCGTACCACCTTTCTGGAGAGAACCGATGACGGACACTCAGACGACCGGGACCCCGTCGCCGGCACCCGCCCCCGGCCGCGAACCGCTGCTGAAGGTGACCGGCCTGACCCGGCACTTCCCGATCCGCAGCGGGCTGCTGCGCCGCCAGACCAGCGCGGTGCGGGCCGTCGACGGCATCGACTTCACGGTCAACGCCGGCGAGACGCTGGGCGTCGTGGGCGAGTCCGGCTGCGGCAAGTCGACCATGGGCCGACTGGTCACCCGGCTCGACGAACCCACCGGCGGGGCCATCGAGTTCGAGGGCACCGACATCACCCACCTGAGCGTCGGGGCGATGCGGCCGCTGCGCCGCGACATCCAGATGATCTTCCAGGACCCGTACTCCTCGCTGAACCCCCGGCACACCGTCGGCACCATCGTCGGCGCGCCGTTCAGGCTCCAGAACGCGGTGCCCGCGGGCGGCCTCAAGAAGGCCGTCCAGGAACTGCTGGAACTGTGCGGACTCAGCCCCGAGCACTACAACCGCTACCCGCACGAGTTCTCCGGCGGCCAGCGCCAGCGCATCGGCATCGCCCGCGCGCTCGCGCTCAAGCCGAAGATGATCGTCGCGGACGAGCCGGTCTCCGCGCTGGACGTCTCGATCCAGGCGCAGGTGGTCAACCTGCTGGACGACCTCCAGCGGGAACTCGGGCTGACCTACCTGATCATCGCGCACGACCTCTCGGTGGTCCGGCACGTCTCGGACCGGGTCGCGGTGATGTACCTCGGCAAGATCGTGGAGATCGCCGACCGGGACGCGCTCTACCGCAGCCCGATGCACCCGTACACCAACGCGCTGATGTCCGCGGTGCCCGTCCCCGACCCGCGCCGGCGCCACAGCGGGGGCCGCGAGCGCATCCTGCTCAAGGGCGACGTCCCCTCGCCGATCAACCCGCCCAGCGGCTGCCGCTTCCGCACCCGGTGCTGGAAGGCGCAGGACGTGTGCGCGAGCCAGGAGCCGCCGCTGGTGGCGCTGGAGTCGGGGCACCAGGTGGCTTGTCACTTCCCCGAGCGGAGCGAGGGGAACGACTAGCGCAGTCCCGAGCGGAGCGAGGGGAACGACTGACGCAGTCCGGAAAACGCGCCGGCCGGCGCTGCCGCGTCCTGACCGCCGGGGCTCGTACGAGAGAGGCCGCCCACCCCGGGATTCCGGGGCGGGCGGCCTCTTCCGTGTCCGGGTGTCAGGCGCCGGCGGCCGGCTCCGGCTCACGCTCCGGCTCACGCGGGCCCGGGGCCTGCTCGGCGGCCGGTCCGGTGTGCAGTGGGGCGGCCGGGAAGCGGCGGTTCAGTGCCTTGACCGCCTTGCGGCCGAGGTTCTGGAACGGGATCTCGACCAGCCGGTACGAGAGGTAGCCGAACACGACGAGTGCCGCGAGGTAGCCGGCGGTGAGGACGGCCTGCCCCTTGTGGCCGACGATCGGCGGGTAGCTCTGGAGCTTCCACCCGATGAAGTACATCAGCGGGCCGTGCAGCAGGTAGACCGAGAAGCTGATCGTGCCGAGCCCGCTGAGCCAGCGCGGGAAGCGGCGGTGGCGCAGCAGCATGGCGCCCCCGAACAGCGCCCAGGCGGCCAGGTAGGCGTACGAGAAGGACTGCCACGAGGGCGTCCAGGTGTGCCACAGCGCGGTGTCGCGGTTGTACAGGTAGCCGACCGAGACGCCGGCCACCACGACGAAGGCGCAGCAGAGCAGGGCCGGGACCTTGTCGATCTGGCCGTGCTCCAGCCGGTACAGCACCGTGCCGGCGAACATGGTCGCGAAGATCAGCATGGTCTCGAAGCCGGTGGTGCGGGTGTTGAGTACGGCCAGGGCCAGGCCCAGGCCGCCGAGCAGCGTCGCGCCCCAGCGGACCAGGTCGGGGCGGGCGGTGGCGATGCAGGCCAGCGCCATCAGCACCACGATCCCGGTGGCGGCCACCAGGTGCCTGGTCGCCGTCAGGTCCACCGAGAGGGCGCTGACCGGCAGCCAGGCGCCGAGCACCAGGGCGACGGACGCGAAGCCGATCGTGATCGGCGCGCTGTGCCGGTGCCAGCCCCGCACGAAGAGGGCCGAGACGAAGTAGTAGAACACCATCTCGTAGGCGAGCGACCACATCACGCCGAGTGTGCCGGGCACCCCGAGCAGGTCCTGGAGCAGCAGGCCGTTGGCGCCGAGCGACAGGGCGGGGTGGTCGAAGCTCCAGCCCTGGATGATCTGGTTGCTGCGCGGCAGCACCAGCAGGCTCACCACCACCGCGACGATCACCGCGGGGTAGATGCGGAAGAACCGGCCGGCCCAGAACGCCCGCACATCGCCGCGCCGTTCCAGCGAGGCCGGGATGATGTACCCGCTGACCAGGAAGAACAGCATCACGCCGAAGAATCCGAGGTCCAGGTACTGCGGCACCTTCGCCCCGTGCGGGATCTTGTCGAGCAGCCCGAAGTGGTGCATGGCGACGGCGAGGGCGGCGATGCCGCGTAGGGCGTCCAGCCAGCCGAGCCTGGCGGAGGAGGGGGGCTTGGGCATCGGCGTCGACCTCGGTGTCGGCCTGGGCTTCACGAGCTTCACAGGGCGGAGGCTAGCGGAATACGTTCGGCCGCACCGGGGGGGATTGTCCGTTCGGGCCCAAGACGGACGTCCGTATCCCGACCGTGACCGTTCACCGGACAAGTCTGCGCATCGGGTACACATGGACGGTGACATCCCAGCTCTTCCCGACCGACGTGCAGCAGTCGCTGGACCTCGTCGGCATCTTCGTCTTCGCCCTCTCCGGGGGTCTGCTCGCCGTCCGCAAGAACATGGACATCTTCGGGATCTGTGTGCTGGCGGAGGTCACCGCGCTCGGCGGCGGGGTGATGCGCGACCTGGTGATCGGCGCGACGCCGGTCGCCGCGTTCACCAACCTCGGGTACTTCGTGACCCCGCTGGGTGCCGCGCTGGTGGTGTTCTTCCTGCATCCGGAGGTCGAGCGGATCAACCGGGCGGTGCAGACCCTGGACGCGCTCGGGCTCGGGCTGTTCTGCGTCACCGGCACCGCCAAGGCGCACGACTTCGGGCTCGGCGCGGTCGCCGCGATCGCGCTCGGCATGGTCACCGCGGCCGGCGGTGGTGTGATCCGCGACGTGCTGGCCGGGGAGATCCCCTCGCTGCTGCGCTGGGACCGGGAGATCTACGCCGTCCCGGCCCTGGTCGGCGCCACCATGGTCGCGCTGCTGATCGCGGTCGACCGGCTCACCGGTGTGACCGGCACCGCCGCCGCGCTCACCGCGTTCGTGCTGCGGATGCTCGCGCTGAAGTACGGCTGGCGCGCGCCGCGGGCCTGGCACCGCAACGGTTCTCGCACCAGCGAGGAGTAGGCGAGCCGCCGTACGCGAGCGAGATCGCCTCGGCGGTGCAGAGCAGTTCCGGCACCATCCGGGCCAGCTCGGCCGGCGGCACCAGGCCGGCCGGGGCGCTCAGCGCGCAGGCCGCCACCGCCCGTCCGCCGCTGCCCGCCACCGGCGCGGCCACGCAGGTCACCGGCTCCCGGTGCTCGGCGGACTCCGCCGCCCAGCCCCGGCGGCGCACCGCCGCCAGCTCGTCCGACAGCTGGTCCGACAGCTCCTCGGTGAGGGCGCCGTCCGCGGGCAGCCCGGCGAGCAGCACCCGGCCGACCGCCGTACCCGTCACCGGGGCCCGGCGGCCGATCCGGGACGGTTCGGCTCCCGCGGGACCGGCCACCTCGTCCAGGTAGAGCACCTCGCCGTCGTGCAGCACGGCGAGCCGGACGGTGTAGCCGCAGCGGGCGTTGAGCGCGGCCAGGTACGGCGCGGCGACCTGCCGGACGTCGAAGTCCTCCAGCGCGCGGTGGGCCAGCGAGAGCACCCGGCCGCCGATCCGGTAGCGCAGGTCGGGCTGGCGGCGGGCGAAGCCGTGCTCCTCCAGGGTGCGCAGCAGCCGCAGGGCGGTGGACTTGTGCACCCCGAGGCTGCTGGCGGCCTGCTCCAGCGAGAGCGGCGCGTCGCCGAGTGCGTCGAGCAGGGTCAGCGCGCGGTCGACCGACTGCGACATGGCGTTTTCCCGTGGATCCGGCTGACTGGTGGCGTCAGGCTAACCGCTGGGTGGCTCAGTGGTACAAACCAGTGCCGGACGCGGCCGTCCGGCCGTGGTGCACCGGGAGGGCACCGTGACGCGTCGGACGGGCGGCAGCGGTGCGCCGGGCCGGTGCGGGCGGCAGGTGGCCGGATCAGTGCGCAGCCCTGGAGGAGTGCCCGGCGCCGCGCTCTACAATCGGATGGTTATGCCATACCTGGACCATGCGGCGACCACGCCGATGCTGCCCGAGGCGATCGCCGCGATGACGGCGCACCTGGGGGTGGTCGGCAACGCCTCGGCCCTGCACGCGGCCGGCCGACGGGCCCGCCGGGTGGTCGAGGAGTCCCGGGAGTCGCTCGCCGATTCCCTGGGTGCCCGTCCGAGCGAGATCGTGCTCACCGGCGGCGGCACCGAATCCGACAACCTGGCGGTCAAGGGCCTGTACTGGGCCCGCAGGGACGCCGACCCGGCCAGGACCAGGGTGCTGTGCAGCCCGGTCGAGCACCACGCGGTGCTGGACGCGGTGCACTGGCTCTCCGAGCACGAGGGCGCCGAGGTCGAGTACCTGCCGGTGGACCCGCTGGGCCGGGTGCACCCCGCGGAGCTGCGCGCGGCGATCGAGCGCGATCCGGCGTCGGTCGCGCTGGTCACCGTGATGTGGGCCAACAACGAGGTCGGCACCGTCCAGCCGGTGCACGAACTGACCGCGGTGGCCGCCGAGTACGGCATCCCCGTGCACGCCGACGCGGTGCAGGCCCTCGGCCAGGTCCAGGTCTCCTTCGCGGAATCCGGCCTCACCGCGCTCACCGTCACCGGGCACAAGATCGGCGGCCCGTTCGGCATCGGCGCGCTGCTGCTCTCCCGGGGTGCCGCGCCCGTACCGCTGCTGCACGGCGGCGGGCAGGAGCGCGACGTGCGCTCCGGCACCCTCGACGCCCCCGGTGCGGCCGGCTTCGCGGCCGCCGCGGCGCTCGCGGTGGAGCGCCGGGCCGAGCACGCCGTCACGCTGGGCACGCTGCGGGACGAGCTGGTGGCCTCCGTCCTGGCCGCCGTCCCGGACGCGGTGTACAACGGCGACCCGGCGGCCGAGGGCCGGCTGCCCGCCAACGCGCACTTCTCCTTCCCCGGGTGCGAGGGCGACGCGCTGCTGATGCTGCTGGACGCCCAGGGCATCGAGTGCTCGACGGGTTCGGCCTGCTCCGCGGGGGTGCCGCAGCCCAGCCACGTGCTGCTCGCGATGGGCGTCGACCCGCTGCTGGCGCGCGCCTCGCTGCGGTTCTCGCTCGGGCACACCTCGGTGCGGGAGGACGTCACGGAGCTGGCGAAGGCCATCGGGCCGGTCGTCGAGCGGGCCAGGAACGCGGGACTGGCCTCCGTGCGCCGGTAGTCCCTCGCGTGGGTGGGCATGTCCGGCGGCCCCGTAGGCTTGTACCCACCATGACTGACTTCCCGGGTGCCCCGACCACTCCGTCCACCGGCCGTCTGCGCGTGCTCGCGGCGATGTCCGGCGGAGTCGACTCCGCCGTCGCCGCCGCCCGCGCCGTCGAGGCGGGGCACGAGGTGACCGGCGTCCACCTGGCGCTGTCGGCCAACCCGCAGTCCTTCCGGACCGGCGCGCGCGGCTGCTGCACGATCGAGGACTCCCGGGACGCGTGGCGCGCGGCCGACGTGATCGGCATCCCCTTCTACGTCTGGGACCTCGCCGAGCGCTTCCGCGAGGACGTGATCGACGACTTCGTCGCCGAGTACGCGGCCGGGCGCACGCCCAACCCCTGCCTGCGCTGCAACGAGAAGATCAAGTTCGCGGCGCTGCTGGACAAGGCGGTCGCGCTGGGCTTCGACGCCGTCTGCACCGGCCACTACGCCCGGATCGTCGACCTGCCGTCCGGGGACCGCCAGTTGCACCGGGCGGTCGACGCGGCGAAGGACCAGTCGTACGTGCTCGGTGTGCTGGACGCGGACCAGCTCGCCCACTCGCTCTTCCCGCTCGGTGACACCACCAAGGAGGAGATCCGGGCGGAGGCCGAGCGCCGCGGCCTGGCCGTCGCCAAGAAGCCCGACAGCCACGACATCTGCTTCATCGCCGACGGCGACACCCAGGGCTTCCTGGCCAAGCACCTCGGCACCGCGACCGGCGACATCCTCGACGCCGACGGCACCAAGCTCGGCGAGCACGACGGCGCGTACGGCTTCACCATCGGCCAGCGCAAGGGCCTGCGGATCGGCCGCCCGGCGGCCGACGGGAAGCCGCGGTACGTGCTGGACATCTCCCCGGTGAACAACACCGTGACCGTCGGCCCGGTCGAGGGCCTGGACGTCACCGGGCTGACCGCCATCCGCCCGCGCTGGTGCGGCACCGAGCCGCTGGCCGACGGCCGCTACACGGCCCAGCTGCGGGCCCACGGCGAGGAGGTGCCGGTGCACGCCTCGGTGGTCGAGGGCGAGCTGCGGGTGCGGCTCGACACCCCGGTGCGGGGCATCGCCCCCGGCCAGGCCGTGGTGGTGTACGACGGCACCCGCGTCGTCGGTTCGGCGACCATCGCGAGCACGGAGCGTCCGGCCGTCACCGCCTGAGCGGCAGGACGTTCGCGGGCCCGCCGAAGCACTGGCCGGCGTCCGGCGATCCGTCCCAGGAGCCCGCCCGGGGCAATTCCGGTGAGCGGGTGGCCGGGCGCGTGATAGACCAGACGACATTATGAACATCTCTGTCTTCTGCTCCGCGTACTCGCTCGACGACCGCTACTCCGCCCCCGCCGCGGAGTTCGCCCGGCTCCTGGGGGAGGGCGGGCACACCCTGGTGTGGGGCGGCTCGAACGCCGGGCTGATGGGGCTCCTCGCGGACGAGGTGAAGGCGGCCGGCGGCCGACTGGTCGGTGTGATGGTCGAGATGCTGAGGCACAAGGCGTACGTCGGCGCCGACGAACTCGTCTGGACGGCCGACCTCCCGGAGCGCAAGCGGGAGCTGGCCTCGCGGGCGGACGCGATCGTCGTCCTGGTCGGCGGGCTGGGCACCCTGGACGAGGTCACCGAGGTGCTGGAGCTCAAGAAGCACGGGATGTTCGACAAGCCGGTGGTCGTGCTGGACACCGAGGGCTTCTACTCGGGCCTGCGGACCCAGATGGAGCGGATGGACGCCGAGGGCTTCCTGCCCCGCCCGCTCGCCGAGCTGATCACCTTCGCGCAGACGCCCGCCGAGGTGTTCGCCCAGCTCAAGGCCTGAGAGGATCGGAACCATGGCTGCACATCTGATCACCGGCGCCGGCTCCGGCATCGGCGCCGTCCTCACCGAGAAGCTCGCCGAGCGCGGGGAAGAGCTCTGGCTGCTGGCCCGCGACGCCCGTCGGGCCGCCGAGCTGCGCGAGCGCTTCCCCGGGGCGAAGACGCTGGCCGGCGACCTCGGCGACCCGGGCAAGCTGTCCTGGGCCTTCGGCCACCAGCAGCTGCCCGTCCGGCTGGACTCGCTGCTGCACGTCGCGGGCGTGGTCGAGCTCGGCCCGGTCGGCGACCTGACGCCCAAGGCCTGGCAGGAGACGCTCAACGTCAACCTCGTCGCCCCCGCCGAGCTGACCCGGCTGCTGCTGCCGTCCCTGCGGCTCGCCAAGGGGCACGTCGTCTTCGTCAACTCCGGTGCCGGCCTGCGCGCCGACGCCGAGTGGTCGGCGTACGCGGCCAGCAAGCACGGCCTCAAGGCGCTCGCCGACTCGCTGCGCGTCGAGGAGCACGCCAACGGGGTCCGGGTCACCTCGGTCTACCCCGGCCGGACCGCCACCGCGATGCAGGTCAAGGTGCACCAGCAGGAGGGCAAGGAGTACGACGCGGACCGCTGGATCGAGCCCGAGTCCGTCGCCAAGGCCGTCCTCGCCGCCCTCGACGCCTCCCGGGACGCGGAGATCACCGACATCACCGTCCGCCCCGGACGGTAGCGCGCCGCACGGGACGTCGGCCCGGCCGACTTCCCACGCGTTCGCCGCGGGGTCGTGGTCCCGCCCGGCCCGGCTCCCATGGCAACCGGCCCCCGTGTCCGAGCCCCGCGCTCGGACCCGGGGGCCGTTCGCATGCGGTCCGTTGACCTGCGGAAAGACGTTGTCGCAGCCCATTCGGTTGTGGAATGATCCGCTCCGCCCTCCAGTCGATCACTTTCGGACACAGGAGGGGCAGAAAGCGCCATCGGCGCTTCAGAGTGCCAGGGGGCTCCCATTTCCAGATTCCGCACAGCTCTCGCTGTCGGTGCGACGCTGCTCGGGGCGGTCGGCCTGCCGGCCGTCGGCGCGGGTGTCGCGGCCGCGGCGGGCGGCACGCTCCACGTCAACAACGCCGCGGGTGCGAACTGCACCGACAGCGGCAGCGGCGCCCAGCCGGCGCCGTTCTGCACGATCGGCGCTGCGGCGGCCGTCGTCCAGCCGGGACAGACGGTCGAGATCGCCGACGGCGTCTACGCCGAGAACCTGACCTTCACCCGGTCGGGCACGGCCGAGGCGCCGATCACCTTCCGTGCCAGGAAGGAGGAGTTCTCCCCGGGCGGCGGCGCGAGGATCGGCGACTGGAACAAGCCGGTCAACGGCCTCGTGGTCAAGGGCGCCGGCTACCTCCGCTTCGAGAACCTCATCGTCAACTCCGCCTTCCAGAAGCCGACGGTGCTGGTCGACGGCGCCCACGACGTGTCGTTCGACAACATCGACGTCTCGGGCGGCAACGGCATCCGGATCACCAACGGTTCGGACAAGGTCCTCTTCGGCCGCGGCGCTTTCGGCTACGTGCAGGGTCCGGCGATCACCGTGGACGGCGGCTCCACCGGCACGGTGGTGACCACCAACCAGGTCCAGGCCAACTACGTGCCGGAGATGACCGGCATCCTGGTCAAGGACGCCCCGAACACCGTCGTGGTGAGCAACAGTGTCACCTCCTCCTGCTTCGCCGGGATCGTGCTGGACGGCACCTCGACCGGCGCCGTGGTCGAGAACAACGTGGTGAACACCGCGAAGAACCAGAACTCGGCCTGCGCCGACCCGGCCACCGCCACCGGGATCACCGTCGGGGCGAACGCCGTCGCGGGCACCAAGGCCGACTACAACCTGATCGACCCGAGCAGCGGTGCCGCGGCCTACAAGTGGGCCGGCACGCCGTACACCACCCAGGCCGCGTTCACCGGGGCCACCGGCCAGGGGACGCACGACTTCGTCGCCTCGACCTGGGTGCAGAAGGGCCCGGACGCGCCCGTCGACCACCGGATCGACTCGGCCGACGAGAACGCCCCCGGCATGCTGCCGTCCGACCGCGGCGCCTGGGCCCCGGTCGACAACCCGACGATCGCCAACACCGGTACCGGCAGCGGCATCCGCGACCGCGGCGCCTACGAGGACCTCGACACCGGCAGCGCGTTCACCCCGGCCGGTCCGACCCGGCTGCTGGACACCCGCGCGCCGATCGGCGTGCCGACGGCGCGGGCCGTCCCGGCGTTCGGCACCGTCGACCTCCCGGTGACGGGCGTCGCCGGCGTTCCGGCGGAGGGCGTGACGGCCGTGACGCTGAACGTGACGGTGACCGACCCGCAGCAGGACGGGCACCTCACCGTGTACCCGCACGGTGACGAGGCACCGACCGCCTCCAACCTCAACTGGACCGCCGGGCGGACGATTCCGAACCTGGTGACGGTGCCGGTGAAGGACGGCAAGGTGTCGTTCTACAACGCCTCCGGCGGCACCACCCACGTGATCGCCGACCTGGAGGGCTACTTCAGCCCCAAGGGTTCGCTGTTCCACCCCCAGGGCCCGACCCGGCTGCTGGACACCCGCGCGCCGATCGGCGTCCCGGCCGCCCAGGCCGTGCCCGCCTGGGGCACCGTCGACCTCCCGGTGAGCGGTGCCGCGGGCGTCCCGGCGTCCGGTGTCACCGCGGTGACGATGAACGTGACGGTGACCGACCCGAAGCAGGAGGGCCACCTCACCGTCTACCCGCACGGTGACGCGCTGCCGAGCGCCTCCAACCTCAACTGGACGGCGGGGCGGACGATCCCGAACCTGGTGACGGTGCCGGTGAAGGACGGCAAGGTGTCGTTCCACAACGCCTCCGGCGGCACCGTGCACGTGATCGCCGACCTCGCCGGCTACTACGCCACCGACGGCAAGCTCAGCTACCGCCCGGCCGGTCCGTACCGGGTCCTCGACACCCGCCAGGACACCTACTGGGAGTCGGGCACCCGCCCCGCGGGCACCGTCCCGGCGTGGGGCACGCTGGACGTCCCGTTCGAGGTCCCCGGCGCCACGGCGCTGACCCTCAACGTGACGGTCACCGAGCCGGGCACCGAGGGCCACCTCACCGTGTATCCGCACGGCGGCGCGGCGCCGAACGCCTCGAACCTGAACTTCCTGCCCGGCGAGACCATCCCCAACCAGGTGGTCGTCCCGATCAAGGACGGCAAGGTCTCGTTCTACAACGCGAGCGGCGCTCCGCTGCACCTGATCGTCGACCTGTCCGGCTACCAGGCGTACTGATCCCGCCGGCGAACGAACGGCCCCGGTACCGAGCCCCGCGCCCGGTACCGGGGCCGTCGGCGTGAGCGGGCCCCGCCCGGCTGAGTAGGCTCGGGCGGGTGAGCACCCCACATCCCTTCCCCGACCTGCGCGGCGCCGCCACCGGCGTCGGCTCGCTGCCCGGCACCGACGCCCGGGAGGCGGCCAAGACCGCCACCGGCGCGCTGGAGCACCTGCCGTTCCTGCCCGAGCTGCCCGCGCGCGGGCCCGGCGCCGACATGATCGGGCGCGGCGCCGGCCTCCTGGTCGAGCTGTTCGCGCAGACCGAGCCCAGCGGCTGGCGGTTCGCCGACCTTCCCGGCCGGGACACCCGGCGGGCCCACTCCTGGCTCGGCGAGGACCTGGACGCGCTGGAGGAGTTCACCCAGGGCTACCAGGGCGCGCTCAAGCTCCAGGCCGTCGGCCCCTGGACGCTGGCGGCGAACGTCGAGCTGAAGCACGGCGAGAAGGCGCTGTCCGACCACGGGGCCTGCCGCGACATCGCGGGCTCGCTCACCGAGGGCTTGCGCCGCCACCTCGCGGACGTCCGCGGGCGGGTGCCGGGCGCGCAGCTCGTCCTCCAGCTGGACGAGCCCTCGCTGCCCGCCGTCCTGTCCGGGTCGGTGAAGACCGCCAGCGGCTTCCAGCGGCTGCGCGCCGTCGACCGGCAGGTCGCCGAGGAGGTGCTGCGGGAGGTGATCCGGAGCCTCGACGTGCCCGTGGTGGTGCACAGCTGTGCCCCGGACGTCCCGGTCCCGCTGCTGCGCCGCGCCGGAGTCGCCGGGATCTCCCTCGACTTCTCCCTCCTCACCGAGCGCCAGGACGACGACCTGGGCGAGGCCGTGGAGGCGGGCACGGCGATCCTCGCTGGTGTCGTTCCCGCCACTGACCAGGCAGTGTCCGACCCTGCCGGTAGTGTCCAGGGTGTCAGGACCCTGTGGCGCAGGCTCGGGTTCGCCCCGGAGCTGCTGGGCCGCCGCGTGCTGGTGACGCCGACCTGCGGGCTGTCCGGGGCCTCCCCGGCGTACGCGCGCAAGGCGCTGTCGCTCGCGTCGCGGGCGGCACAGAGCCTGGTGGACAACCCGGAATGAGAACGTAGGAGGGCTTGCGGTGACGGCTGTCGAGGGCTGGGAGGACGTCCCGGCGGAGGTGCGCAGGCGGCACGCCGAGCTGGCACAGGAGATCACCGACCACCGCGCCCGGTACTACGAGCAGGACGCCCCGATCGTCAGCGACGCCGAGTTCGACGCCCTGATGCGGGAGCTGGAGGTGATCGAGGCCGAGCACCCGGCCCTGGTCACCCCGGACTCGCCGACGCAGAAGGTCGGCGGCGACGTCGCGGAGGGCTTCACCAAGGTCGAGCACCGGGAGCGGCTGCTCAGCCTCGACAACGCGATGGACGACGAGGAACTCGCCGCCTGGGCCGAGCGGGTCGCCCGCGAGCTGGACGGCATCGACTACCACTACCTGTGCGAGCTCAAGGTGGACGGCCTGGCCGTCAACCTCACCTACGAGCGCGGCGAGCTGGTGCTCGCCGCGACCCGGGGCACCGGCCGGGTCGGCGAGGACATCACCGCCAACGTCCGCACCATCAAGGAGATCCCGCACCGCCTCAAGGGCGAGGACATCCCCGAGCTGGTGGAGATCCGCGGTGAGGTGTTCCTCCCGACCGAGGCCTTCGAGGAGCTGAACGCCTCGCTCGCGGCCGAGAACGAGCGCCGCAGGGCGGAGAACGAGGCGCGCGCCGAGGAGGGCAAGCGCCCGCAGGCCCTCCTCAAGCTGTTCGCCAACCCCCGCAACGCCGCCGCCGGTTCGCTGCGCCAGAAGGACCCGCACGTCACCGCCTCCCGTCCGCTGCACATGGTGGTGCACGGCATCGGCGCCCGGACGGGGTTCGAGATCGACTGCCAGTCGCACGCCTACGACCTGCT
Organism: Kitasatospora sp. NPDC091335; assembly: GCF_044757205.1. Lineage (NCBI taxonomy): Bacteria > Bacillati > Actinomycetota > Actinomycetes > Kitasatosporales > Streptomycetaceae > Kitasatospora > Kitasatospora sp. NPDC091335. Next base: position 512,686 of record NZ_JBIVUM010000004.1, read on the forward strand.
GCGCGCGTGGGGCCTGCCGACCGCCCGGCACAACAGGGTGGTCGGGACCCTCGACGAGGTGCGGGAGTTCATCCGGCAGTTCGGCGAGCAGCGGCACTCGGTCGAGCACGAGATCGACGGCGTCGTGGTCAAGGTGGACGAGATCGCCCTCCAGGGCCGGCTCGGATCCACCTCCAAGTCCCCGCGCTGGGCGATCGCCTGGAAGTACCCGCCGGAGGAGGTCACCGGCAGGCTGGCGCAGATCCGGGTCGGCATCGGGCGCACCGGCCGGGCGACCCCGTTCGCGGTGCTGGCCGAGCCGGTCAAGGTCGCCGGTTCGATGGTGCAGTACGCGACGCTGCACAACCAGGAGATCGTCAAGGCGAAGGGCGTGCTGCTCGGCGACACGATCGTGCTGCGCAAGGCCGGTGACGTGATCCCGGAGATCCTCGGGCCGGTGGAGGACCTGCGGGACGGCACCGAGCAGGAGTTCGTGATGCCCTCGCACTGCCACGAGTGCGGGGCCGAGCTGCGTCCGATGTCCGAGGGCGACATCGATCTGCGATGCCCCAACGCCCAGTTCTGCCCGGCCCAGATCCGGGAGCGGATCGCCTTCCTGGGCGGCCGCTCCTCGCTGGACATCGACGGCCTCGGCTACGTCGCGGCCACCGCGCTGACCCAGCCGCTGGAGCCGGCCGAGGCGCCGGTGAAGGACGAGGGCGACATCTTCGGGCTGACCATGGAGCAGCTGCTGCCGATCCAGGTGCTGGTGCGCGACCAGAAGACGGGCATGCCGAAGCTGGACGACCGGACCGGCAAGGAGAAGAAGGCCACCTTCTTCGCCAACCAGAAGGGCGAGCCCAAGAAGACGGCCGGTCTCCTGCTGGAGAACCTGGAGAAGGTCAAGGAGCGTCCGCTCTGGCGCTTCCTCAACGGGCTCTCGATCCGGCACGTGGGGCCGGTCGCCGCGCAGGAGCTGGCCCGGGAGTTCCGAGACCTGGACCGGATCTTCTCGGCCACCGAGGAGGAGCTGGCCGCCGTCGAGGGGGTCGGGCCGATCATCGCCCGGTCCGTGGTCGAGTGGTACCAGGAGGAGTGGCACCGCGACATCCTGGAGAAGTGGCGCACCGCCGGCGTCCGCTTCACCGAGGAGTTCGCGGACGAGGAGGAGGCGGACCGTCCGCTGGAGGGCCTGACCGTCGTGGTGACCGGCACCCTGGCCGGCCACACCCGGGACGGCGCCAAGGAGGCGCTGACCTCGCGCGGAGCGAAGGTGACCGGTTCGGTTTCGAAGAAGACCGATTTTGTGGTCGCCGGTGACAATCCAGGGTCCAAGTATGACAAGGCCGTTCAGCTCGGCCTGCCGGTCCTGGACGACGCCGGGTTCGCCGTGCTGCTCGCCGACGGGCCGGCCGCCGCCCGTGCCCACCTGGGACTTCCGGAGCCGGAGGGGGCGGAGGAGGCGAAGAAGGAGCCCGTCGAGGACTGACCCGGGCGGCCGGTGACCGGATCGGTGTTGTTATCGTCCTGATGCAGCGTCATCGGGTGCCGCCCTGTGAAAGCGGGCATTGTGTCACTGTGCGACACCCGGGCGCGGTGGCGCGTTTCCGGTTGTCCGAAAGTCTGCCCACCGGGTGGACCCCGGCATACCCTGGAGCGCAACAGAGTGTCAGCAGGGGTGGGGGCACCGGCTGGGCCGGTGTTCCGCGGGGTCGCTCCATGCCCGGCAGCTGTCGGTACCGGCACGGTGCCTCACCGTAAGGCGGCCTGACGGGGCGGGCCCGACGGAGGACAGGGCTTATGGATCGTACGACCGGCGGTGCGCCCACACGCCCGCCGCAGGGGGTGGCGGGGGCGGTCCTGCTGCTCGGCGTGCTGCTGGCCGGAGCCGCGCCGCTCATCCCGCTGGCCGTCCTGGTCTACCGGTACGAACCCGAGTTGCTGCCGCTGTTCGCCGTGCCCCTGGCGGTGCTGGTGGCGGCCTGGCGGATCGCCCGGGACCGCGCCCGCGACCAGCTGACCGATCCCCTGACGGACCTGCCCAACCGTCAGGCCCTGCTGCTGGCCGCCCAGGAGGCGATCGCGGAGTGTGAACAGGGCTACAGCGTCGGTCTCATCCTGCTCGATCTCGACCGCTTCCGGTCGCTCAACGACACACTCGGTCATACGGCCGGCGACCGGCTGCTGGTTCACATCGCCCGCCGGCTGCACCGGGCACTGCGCTCCGGCGGTCCGGCCGGCAGCGCCACCCGGGAGTCCATCGACGACGTCTTCGCCGGCCTGCCCAGGCACTACCGCCGCGGCCGTCCGATGGTGGCCAGGATGGGCGGCGACGAGTTCGCCGTCCTGCTGCCCGGCATCAACTGCCCGGACAGCCTGGAACGGGTCGCCAAGGCGCTGATCGCCGAACTCGCCGCCCCGATCCGGCTGGACGGACTGCTGCTCGTCCTGGAGGCCAGCGGCGGCGTCTGCGTCTACCCGCAGCACGCCCAGGACGCCGAGTCGCTGCTGCGCCGGGCCGACGTCGCGATGGGCCACGCCCAGCGCGGATGCAGCGGCGTGGCCCAGTACGACGAGACCCAGGACGCCGACACCCCGTACCGGATCGGTCTGCTGGGGGACCTGCGCCGGGCGCTGGAGGCCGGCGAGGTGCAGCTGCACTACCAGCCGAAGGTGGCCTTCGACGGCCGGGTGGTCGGCCTGGAGGCGCTGCTGCGCTGGGAGCGGCCAGGGCAGGGGAAGGTCTCGCCGGACGAGTTCGTCGGGCTCGCCGAGTCCAGCGGCCTGATGCCCCGGCTCACCGACTACGTGCTGGAGGCGGCCGTCGGCCAGCTCGCGTACTGGCGCGAACAGGGCCTCCAGGTGCAGGTCGCGGTCAACGTCTCGCCGCGCGACGTGCTCAACCCCGGCTTCGCCCAGCGGGTGGCCGGGCACCTCGTGCGCCACCAGGTGCCCGCCCACGCGCTCCAGCTGGAGATCACCGAGCGGCTGCTGCTGGACGACTCCCGGCGGGCCGCCGACACCCTGGCCGAACTGCGCGGCTACGGCGTCGGGATGTCCCTGGACGACTTCGGCACCGGGCACTCCTCGCTGGTGCGGCTGCGCAGCCTGCCGGTCGGCGAGCTGAAGATCGACCGCTCCTTCGTCTCCCGGATGGTCGCCGACGACCACGACGCGGCGGTGGTCCGCTGCTCGGTGGAGCTCGCCCACTCGCTGGGCCTGACCGTGGTCGCCGAGGGCGTCGAGGACGACGAGACCTGGGAGCGGCTGCACTGCATGGGCGTGGACGCCGTCCAGGGCTGGCTGGTGTCGGCGGCGCTGCCGGCCGAGCAGGCCACCGCCTGGCTGCGGGTGCACCGCACCGGCGCCCCGCCGGTGGAGCGGCTCGGCGTACCGCCCCAGCTGCACGCCGGCTTCCAGCCGGCCCAGGGCACCAGGCCGATCGCCCAGCCCGTCAGGCCGCCGGTGCTGCCGGTGCTGCCGCCGACGCTCCCGCCGTGCCGGCCGCCGGTCATCCCGCCCACGCTGCCGCCGGTGGCGCCGGTGGCCCAGGTGGCGCAGGCCGCCCACATGGAGATCAATCCGCAGGGCTGGGCCCGCACCAGGCCGCAGTAGCACCAGACCGCGGCTGCACCAGGCCGCGGCGGAACCCGGCGGACGGCGCGGCCGGGGGCACCCGCAGGACGTCGCGCCGGGGCGGTGACGGGGTGGTGACGGGGCGGTGACGGGCGCCTCGGTTCACGCGTTGGCCGGTGGCCGGTCCCGGCCCCATAGGATGGGGTCCAAAGACCACGAGGACGGAGCGTCGAACCCGGCTGCTCCGACCCGGGCCCGGCACCGTCCGCAAGGCACCGCCGGGCCTCACCAGAACTCACCCTGAGGATCGCTGCATGCCTGGCATCACGCGCGAGGAGGTCGCCCACCTCGCCCGGCTGTCGCGTCTTGAGCTGAAGCCCGAAGAGCTGGACCACTTCGCCGAGCAGCTCGACGTGATCATCGGCGCGGTCGCCCGCGTTTCCGAGGTCGCCGGACAGGACGTCCCGCCGACCTCCCACCCGCTGCCGCTGACCAACGTCATGCGCGCGGACGAGGTACGGCCGTCGCTCACCCCGGAGCAGGCGCTGTCCGGCGCCCCCGCCGCCGAGGAGCAGCGATTCCGTGTGCCGCAGATTCTCGGGGAGGACTGACCGAAATGACCGAGCTGATCCCCACGCCGATCATCAAGTGGACGGCTGCCGAGACCGCGGGTGCCATCGCCAAGGGCGAGGTGTCCGCCGTCGAGGTCGCGCAGGCCCACCTGGACCGCATCGACGCGGTCGACAAGAAGGTCAACGCCTTCCTGCACGTCGACACCGAGGGCGCGCTGGCCGCGGCCAGGGCCGTCGACGAGAAGCGCGCCAAGGGCGAGGAGCTGGGCCCTCTGGCCGGCGTCCCGCTCGCGCTCAAGGACGTCTTCACCACCAAGGGCATCCCGACCACCTGCGGCTCGAAGATGCTCGAAGGCTGGATCCCGCCGTACGACGCCACGCTGACCGGCCGTCTCAAGGACGCCGGCGTGGTCATCCTCGGCAAGACCAACATGGACGAGTTCGCGATGGGCTCCTCCACCGAGAACTCCGCGTACGGCGTGACCGGCAACCCGTGGGACCTGTCCCGCATCCCCGGCGGCTCCGGCGGCGGTTCGGCCGCCGCGCTGGCCGCCTTCGAGGCCCCGCTGGCGATCGGCACCGACACCGGCGGCTCGATCCGCCAGCCCGGCGCCGTCACCGGCACCGTCGGCGTCAAGCCGACCTACGGCTCGGTGTCCCGCTACGGCCTGGTGGCGTTCTCGTCCTCGCTCGACCAGGGCGGCCCGTGCGCCCGCACCGTGCTGGACGCGGCGCTGCTGCACGAGGCCATCGCCGGGCACGACCCGCTGGACTCCACCTCGATCGACGCGCCCGTCCCGGCCGTGGTCGAGGCCGCGAGGATGCGCGACGTCCGCGGCATGCGGATCGGCGTCGTCAAGGAGTTCGCCGGCGAGGGCTACCAGGCCGGCGTGATGCAGCGCTTCGACGAGTCGGTGGAGCTGCTGCGCGAGCTGGGCGCCGAGGTCGTCGAGGTCTCCTGCCCGTCCTTCACCCTGGCGCTGCCGGCGTACTACCTGATCGCGCCCAGCGAGTGCTCCTCCAACCTGGCCCGCTTCGACGCCATGCGCTACGGCCTGCGGGTCGGCGACGACGGCACCCGCTCGGCCGAGGAGGTCACCGCCCTGACCCGCGAGGCCGGCTTCGGCCCCGAGGTGAAGCGCCGCATCATCCTGGGCACCTACGCCCTGTCCTCGGGCTACTACGACGCCTACTACGGCTCGGCCCAGAAGGTCCGCACGCTCATCTCGCGCGACTTCGACGCCGCCTTCGCGGGCGTGGACGTGCTGGTCTCGCCGACCACGCCGACCACCGCCTTCCCGATCGGCGAGCGCGCCGACGACCCGATGGCGATGTACCTGGCAGACCTGTGCACGATTCCGTCGAACCTGGCGGGCAACGCGGCCATGTCGCTGCCGGTCGGCCTGGCCCCGGAGGACAATCTCCCGGTCGGCCTCCAGATCATCGCACCCGCGATGGCGGACGACCGCCTGTACCGCGTGGGCGGCGCCGTCGAGGCCGCACTCAACGACAAGTGGGGGCACACCCTGCTGGAGGAGGCACCGGCACTGTGAGCAAGATCGAGAAGGCGAAGTCCCAGTCCGCTTCGCTCAAGGGGTGGAAGCACTCGAAGCCCGGCCTGTGGCTGTCCATCGGCACCAGCGCGTTCGGCGCGATCTCCATCGCCAAGGACGTCCGCAAGGCCCGCGCGGAGAGCGACACCCTCAAGCTGGTCAACGCGCTGGTCGGCGCGGCCGCGCTGGTCACCGGCACCGCCCTGCTGGTGCGCGAGCTGCGTCACCTGGGCTCCGACGACGTGCTGCTGGGCTAGCAGCCGTGGCGGGCCCGGGCTGACGGCCCGGGCCCGCCGTGCCCACGGGGAAGAACAAGGACGTCCGCCCAAACACATCGGCCTTGAGCTTCTCTCCCAGCTGCCGTCGTACCAACGATGGCGTGTGGACACCGAAGACGCACTGAAGACGAAGGGATTCCTGTGAGCACCATGAATCTGGTGTCCTACGACGACGCACTGGCCTCCTACGACCCGGTGATGGGCCTTGAGGTCCACGTCGAGCTGGGTACCAAGACCAAGATGTTCTGCGGCTGCTCGACCGAGCTGGGCGCCGAGCCGAACAGCCAGACCTGCCCGACCTGTCTGGGCCTGCCGGGCTCGCTGCCGGTGGTCAACGCGACCGGCGTGGAGTCGGCCGTCAAGATCGGCCTCGCGCTGAACTGCGAGATCGCCGAGTGGTGCCGGTTCGCGCGGAAGAACTACTTCTACCCGGACATGCCCAAGAACTTCCAGACCTCGCAGTACGACGAGCCGATCGCCTTCAACGGCTACCTCGACGTGCAGCTGGAGGACGGCACGACCTTCCGGGTGGAGATCGAGCGCGCCCACATGGAGGAGGACACCGGCAAGTCCAGCCACGTCGGCGGGGCCACCGGCCGCATCCACGGCGCCACCCACTCGCTGCTCGACTACAACCGGGCCGGCATCCCGCTGATCGAGATCGTCACCAAGCCGATCGAGGGGGCTGGCGAGCGCGCCCCCGAGGTCGCCAAGGCGTACGTCGCCGAACTGCGCGAGCTGATCAAGGCGCTGGGCGTCTCCGAGGCCCGGATGGACAAGGGCCAGATGCGCTGCGACGTCAACCTGTCGCTGCGCCCGAACGGCACCGAGACCTTCGGCACCCGCTCGGAGACCAAGAACGTCAACTCGCTGCGCAGCGTGGAGCGGGCCGCCCGGTTCGAGATCCAGCGGCACGCCACGGTGCTCACCGACGGCGGCACGATCATCCAGGAGACCCGTCACTTCCACGAGGAGGACGGCAGCACCACCTCGGGCCGGATCAAGGACAACGCCGAGGACTACCGCTACTTCCCCGAGCCGGACCTGGTGCCGGTGGCCCCCGCCCGGGAGTGGGTCGAGGAGCTGCGCGCCGCCCTGCCCGAGCTGCCGCGGGTGCGCCGCGCCCGGCTCCAGGCCGAGTGGGGCCTGTCCGACAAGGACATGCAGTCGGTGCTCAACGCCGGTGCGGTGGAGTCGATCCAGGAGACCATCGCGGCCGGCGCCCCCGCCGACCAGGCCCGCAAGTGGTGGATGGGCGAGCTGGCCCGCCGCGCCAACGAGACCGGCACCGAGCTGAGCGAGCAGCCGATCACCCCGGCGCAGGTCGCCCGGGTCGCCGCGCTGGTCGCCGAGGGCAAGCTGAACGACAAGCTGGCCCGCCAGGTCATCGAGGGCGTGCTGGCCGGCGAGGGCGAGCCGGACGAGATCGTCGGGAAGCGCGGCCTGGCCGTGGTCTCGGACGACTCCGCGCTGGGCGCCGCCGTCGACCAGGCCATCGCCGAGAACGAGGCGATCGCCGCCAAGATCCGCGACGGCAAGGTCGCCGCGGTGGGCGCGCTGGTCGGCGCGGTCATGAAGGCCACCCGCGGCCAGGCCGACGCGGCCCGGGTGAAGGATCTGATCCTGGAGCGGCTTGCCGTGGAAGGACAGTAGGCACAGCCTGGAGCGGCTTGCCGTGGAAGGACAGTAGGCACAGCCTGGAGCGGCTTGCCGTGGAAGGACAGTAGGCACAGCCCGGAGCGGCTTGCCGTGGAAGGACAGTAGGCACAGCCCGGAAAGCTGGGCGCCTCCGACTGAGATGCTCCTCAGGCTGTCAACCCTGTCTTCCTAAGGCATCTAAGCCATCTAAGGCCCTCTAAGTAAGGCCTAAGGCCCGGTCTCACCTCTGTAATGGGGTGAGGTCGGGCCTTAAACCTTCTCCCGCGCCCGATCTGCCCCCGATCTAAGGCCTCCGGGCCCCGGAAGATGCGGCACGCTCCCGATGCGGCACCCCCCACTGGCGGAGGAAGCTCTTACTCGTCAGCAGGACGGCGAAACGCAGTGAGACCCGCAGGGGGAGCAGAGATGATCGAGTACCAGACCTTCCAGCAACAGGCCCACGAGCTCGTGGCCCGCGCCGAGCACGAGCGCCTGGTGCGCGAGGCCAAGGAGGCGAGCCGGCTGCGGCAGCGTCCGGTGGCCACCCGCTTCCAGCGGCGCCCCGTGCGTCAGCCCGAATGCTGACGGTCCGGCATCCGGACGGTGCCGACGGAGTCCCGGAGGGGGAGACGCTGCGAGTGAGCGTCTCCCCCTCCGGGCGTTCGGGCCCCGCACCCCGTTCGCGCTGGGAGATAACCCCTCGGCCGGTCCCCACCGGCTATGGCATGCTCGCCTCCATGCAGCACACATCGGTCAGCCCCGTCTTCGTCGGCCGTGGCAACGAGATCACCGAGCTGACCGACGCGCTGCGCCGCGCGGGCACCGGCAGCCCGCAGGCCGTCCTGATCGGCGGCGAGGCGGGCGTCGGCAAGACCCGGTTGCTGGAGGAGTTCCTGGAGCGCGCCGCCGCCCGGGGCGCGGTCACCTCGCTCGGCGGCTGCCTGGAGGTCGGCGCCGAGGGGCTCCCGTACGCGCCGCTGGCCACCGCGCTGCGCAGGCTGCACCGCTCGCTGGGCGCCGAACTGGAGGCCGCCGCGGCCGGCAGCGAGGGTCATCTCGCCCTGCTGCTCTCCGAGTTCGGCGAGGTGGACGGCGAACCCAACGACGAGTACAGCCGGGCCCGGCTGTTCGAGCACACCGCGAGGCTGTTCGAACGGCTCGGCGCGGACCGTACCCTCGTCCTCGCCGTCGAGGACCTGCACTGGTCCGACCGTTCCACCCGCGAGCTGCTCGCCTTCCTGGTGCGCACCCTGCACCGCTCCCGGGTGCTGCTGGTCGCCACCTACCGCACCGACGACCTGCACCGCCGGCACCCGCTGCGCCCCTTCCTGGCCGAGCTGGAGCGGCTGCGCACCGTCCAGCGACTGGAGCTCGCCCGGTTCGACCGTCGCGAGGTCGCGGCCCAGCTGGCCGGCATCCTCGGCACCACCGCCCCCGACCGCCAGCTGGTGGACCGCATCCACCGCCGCTCGGAGGGGAACCCGTTCTTCGTCGAGGAGCTGGCCACCGCCTTCGAGGACGGCTGCGGCGCCGGGCTGACCGACTCGCTGCGGGACATCCTGCTGGTACGGGTCGAGGGCCTGGCCGAGGACGCCCAGCGGGTGGTGCGGATCGCCGCCGAGGGCGGCTCGCACGTCGAGCACGCCCTGCTGGCCGCCGTCCTGGACGACGACGAGGAGGCGCTGATCGAGGCCCTGCGGGTGGCCGTCGGCGCCAACATCCTGCGCCCGGACAGTGAGGGCGAGGGCTACCGGTTCCGGCACGCGCTGGTCCGCGAGGCGGTCTCGGACGACCTGCTGCCCGGCGAACGGCACCGGATCAACCGCAAGTTCGCACTCGCCGTGGAGGCCCAGCCGCAGCTCGTCCCCGGTGACGCGCTGCCCGCCAGGCTGGCCAACTACTGGTACCACGCGCACGATCCGGCCCGCGCCCTGCCGACCGCCCTGGACGCCGCCCGCGCGGCCCGCCGCCGCAACGCCTTCGCCGAGCAACTCGGCATGCTGGAACGGGCCCTGGAGCTGTGGGACCTGGTCTCCGAGGAGGTGCTGGCGCACACCCTGCGCCCGTACGACTGGGCCGAGACCTACCCGCCGGGCTCCTGCGACCACAGTGGCGCGGACGAGGACCGCGGCCGGATCCAGCTGGTCGACGTGCTGGCCGAGGCGGTGGTCGCGGCCCGGCGCAGCGGCGACCGCGAGCGCGGCCTGAGCCTGGCCAAGCGCGGCATCCGGCTGGTCGACGAAGCCGAACACCCGGTGCGGGCGGCCTGGTTCCGGATCAACCGGGCCCGGATGCTGGGCAGTCTGCGCCGCTCCGGGGACGACGAGGAGATCGCCCACGCGCACCGGCTGGTGGAGCACCTGGCGCCGTCCGCCGTGCAGGCCGAGGTGTTCGCCCTCGGCGCCGGGTCCGCCATGCTCAAGAAGCCGGGCCCCGAGCACGTCGGGCTGGCCGAGCGGGCGATCAGGACCGCCCAGGAGGTCGGCGCCCACTCGGTCGAGGTGCACGCCAGGATGACCCTCGGCAGCCTGCGCTACGAGTTGCAGGGCGACGCCGAGGGCGGGCTGGCCGAACTCGCCGGCGCGGTCGAGCGGGCCCGCCTGCTGGGCGTGCCCGACCTGCTGCTGCGCGGCATCAACAACCTGGCCAGCATGCAGCGCGGGCTGGGCCGGTCAGAGGAGGCCGTCGCCCTGAGCAGGGAGGGCCTGGACTTCGCCGACGGCAAGGGCCTGCTGCGCAACATCGGCACCATCCTGACCGGCAACCTGGTCGAGGCGCTGACCGACCTCGGGCGGGTGGGGGAGGCCGCCGAGGTGCTCGCCGCCTGCGAGCTGACCAGCCTGACCGGCACCCACGCCGAGTTCCTGGACCGGATGCGCGGCGAACTCGCCCTGCTGAAGGGCGACCTGCCCGTCGCGGCGACCATGCTGGCGCAGGCCAGGGCGGCCAACCGGGTCGGCCAGGTCCAGCACAGCGTGCCGATCAGCCGGCTGGCGGTGCGGCTCGCGGCGCTCGGCGGCCGGCCGCTGGAGGCCAGGGCCGAGCTGCTCGCCGCGCTCGCCGAGGAGGGGCGCAGCGGCAACGAGTCCGACGTCTACCCGCTGCTGGCCGAGGCCGCCGCGGTGGAGGCGGACAGCCGGGGCCTGCCGCAGGCCGAGGCGGGCCGGGCGGGGGCGCTGGCGGCGATCGCCGCGGCCGCCGCCGAACTGCGGCCGAGGGCGCCGCTGCACCACGGCTGGGCCCGGCTGCTGGAGGCCGAACTGGCGCGCGCCGAGGGTGCGGACACCCCGGAGGGCTGGGCCGCCGCGGTCGAGACACTGCGGCCGACCGGCCTGCCGTACCCGCTCGCGCTCGCCCTGCTGCGGGCCGGTGAGGCCGCGGTGCAGGCCGGGCGGCGCGAGGCCGGCGCCGAACTGCTGCGCGAGGCGGCCGAACTGGCGGCCGTCCGGGACGACCGGCTGCTCGGCGGGCAGATCGCCGCCCTGGCCGAACGGGCCGGGCTGAGCCTCGCCCCGGCCGGGCGGACGGCCGCCGCGGTACCGGTCCAGAGCGCCGGGGACTCCTTCAACCTCACTCCCCGTGAGCGCGACGTGCTCCGGCTGCTCGCGCGCGGCTGGACCAACCGGCAGATCGCCGGGGAACTGTACATCTCTCCGAAGACCGCGAGCGTGCACGTCTCCAACATCCTCGGCAAGCTCGCCGTCGGCGGCCGGGGCGAGGCGGCCGCGCTGGCGCACCGGCTGCGGCTGTTCCCGGACGACCTGGCCCCCTCCGGCCGCTGAGACACGCCCCGCCACGGGCCCGGACCGGCTTCGACCGGTCCGGGCCCGCCGTTTCGCCTGCCCGGCACCGTCGCTCCGCATCGTCGTCGCGCCTGCCCGGCACCGCCGTTCGTCCGTCCTGGAACCGGTGTTCGGGCGCCGCCTCATGCTCCCGTGCGCGCCGCGTGAGCCCCCGCCCGCGCGCCGCCGCCAACCGGGCCTATCCGTAGGAATCAGGGGCATTTCCCCACCCTTTCGCCATTACTCTAAGTTGAGTGTGCGTGTCATTGAGTGACGGAATTGGTGTAGGGTCCATTTTGGGAGCATCGGTACGGTGTGGCGGTCGGAAGGCCGCCCACCCCCTGGGCCACCGCCCTGACGGGGCGCCAGGCCACCGCGCACGGCCGAGAGGTGCGCGGCCGGTGGCCCGTGGCCGGGGCGCGAGGCCCCGGGCCGGAGGGGGAGAGGCCGAGTGAGCTCCACCGAAACGGTGCTGCCCGGAACCGGACGGCCGGACGCACCGCACACCGACACGTCCGCCGCCGACGTGCCCGCGCCGGCCCGTCGCTGCCCGCTGTGGCTGTTCCGGGAGAGCCGCACGCTGCCCGGCCTCGTCCTGGGCGTGCTCTGCCTGGCCTACGCCAGCGGCGCCGCGGCCGGCTGGGGATCGCACCAACTGTCCGTCTTCATGGGCGACTTCGGCCTGGCCGCGGCGGCCCTGGCGGCCGCGCTTTCGTGCCTGGTGTACGGCTGCACGGCCGCCGGGCACGCCCGCCCTGCCTGGCTGCTGTTCGGCCTCTCCTCGTTCATGGTGGCCTTCGGCAACGGCACCTGGGGCTGGTACGAGCTGGTCGAACGCACCCCGCTGCCCAAGGACTCGCTCGCCGAGTACGCCTTCCTGCTGTTCGCCCCGCTCGCCATCACCGGCGTCCTGGTGCTCGCCAAGCACCCGCGCACGGCGGCCGGCTGGCTCTGCCTGCTGCTCGACGGCTGGCTGATCGCCGGCTCGCTGTTCACCCTGAGCTGGAGCCTGGCGCTCGGCCGGATCGCGGCCGGCGAGGACGGCTCCCCGCTGCGGCTGGCCCTCAACCTGGCCTACCCGGTGCTGGACATCCTGCTGGTCAGCCTGGTGGTGGGACTGCGTTTCGGGGGCCGGGACGGCAACCGGGCCGCGGTGCACACCGCGATGCTGGCGCTCGCCGTCACCGTCACCTGCGACGCCCTGTTCACCTCCCCTGAGCTGCGCAGCAGCTACCACTCGGGCGAACTCCTGGACGCCGGCTGGTTCTCCGGCAGTCTGCTGCTGGCCTGGGCGCCGTGGTCGCCGCGCCGGCGCCGCCCGCTGCGCGAGCACCCCTCGGCCGGCGGCCTGCCGCGCCGCCGGGTGGCCACCACCTTCAGCGCGCTCACCCCGTACGCCGCCGCCGCGGTCTGTACCGCCGGCATCCTCTACAACGCCCTCGGCGGGCGGGAGTTGGACCGGGTGGTGGCGGCCGCCGCCTGCACCGTCGGGCTGGCGCTGATCCTCCGGCAGGGCGTGATGCTGCTCGACAACCTGTCGCTGGCCCAGGAACTCGCCCACAAGGAGGCGCACTTCCGCTCCCTGGTGCAGGGCTCCAGCGACGTCATCATGATCGCCGGCGCCAACGGCGTGCTCTCGTACGTCTCCCCGGCCGCGCTCGGCGTCTACGGGCGGGACCCGGAGGAGCTGGTCGGCGGCAACCTGCTGGACCTGGTCCACCCCGAGGACGTCGGCCGGGTGCTCTCCGAGGTCCGCCGCTACGTCGCCAGGGTCCGGCTCACCACCCACCGCGGCCCCGGCAACGCCGAGCTCTCCACCCGGGTCGAGTGCCGGATCAGCTCCGGCTCCGGGGAGTGGCTGCACGTCGAGTCCACGATCAGCCGGCACCGCGACGGCCTGCTGCTCAACAGCCGGGACGTCACCGAACGCGTCATGCTCCAGGCCCAGTTGCAGCACAACGCCTTCCACGACCCGCTCACCGACCTGCCCAACCGGGCGCTGTTCACCCAGCGACTGAGAGCCGCCCTCGGCGCCCGTGGCCAGCTGGGCGACACGGGCGCCGGGATCGCCGTGCTCTTCATCGACCTGGACGGCTTCAAGGCGGTCAACGACACCGCGGGGCACCAGGTCGGCGACGAGCTGCTGGTGCAGGCCGCCCGCAGGCTCCAGAACGCCGTCCGCTGCGGGGACACCGTCGCCCGGTTCGGCGGCGACGAGTTCGCCGCCCTGGTCTGCGGCCCGCTGGGCCGCCTCCAGGTCCAGGAGCTGGCCGAGCGGCTGCGGCTCGCGCTCTCCGACCCGTACTGGATCGGCGGCGCCGAACTCGGTGTCGCCGCCAGCATCGGCATCGCCTTCGGCACCCCCGAGCGCGGCGCGGCCGCCGACCCCAGAGCCGCCGCCGACGAGCTGATGCGCAACGCCGACCTCGCGATGTACCGGGCCAAGTCCGAGGGCAAGGGCCGGGTGGTGCTCTACGCCCCCGCGATGCGGGCCGACCTGGAGCGCCGCACCGAGCTGGAGGAACGGCTGCGGCTGGCCGTCCGGGAGGGCGGCTTCACGCTGCTCCACCAGCCCGTGGTCGACCTCTCCAGCGGCACGGTGACCGGCGTCGAGGCACAGGCCCGCTGGCGCTCGCTGGGCGGCCTGCTGCTCACCCCGGCCGAGTTCCTGCGCTCGACCGAGCACGGCGACGCGGCCACCCGGTTCTCCCGCTGGCTGGTCCTGGAGGCGGTCACCGCGGCCGCCGAGCGGCGCGGCCTGCCGGGCAGGGGCCGCGTCGCGCCGGAGCCCGTCCCGGTGGCCGTCCGGCTCTCCGTCGAACGGCTCTGCTCGCCCGGCCTGTACGAGACGGTGGCCGCGGCGCTGCGCGACAGCGGACTGCCCGCCGACGAGCTGGTGATCGAGGTGGCCAGGATGGGCCCGGACTCGCTCGCCGACGAACTCGGCCGCCGGCTCTCCGCCCTGCGCGGCCTCGGCGTCTCCACCTGGCTGGCCGGGTACGGCGCCGGCGGCGGTTCGCTCGGCGCGCTCGCCCGGCTGCCGCTGGACGGGCTCAAGCTGGACCGCACGCTCGTCCAGGACCTCGGCGAGTCCCCGCTCAGCCGTACCCTCGCCGGGCACGCGCTGCGGCTCGGCCGCGACCTCGGCATGGCCACCGCCGCGGAGGGCGTGGACCTGCCCCGGCAGGTCGCCGCGCTCCAGGACCTGGGCTGCGGGCAGGCCCAGGGCTCGGCCTTCGCCCCGCCGCTGGACGAGCCCCGGCTGCGCCGGGCGCTGGCCCGCCGGAGCTATCCGCTGCCCACGCCGCCGGGCCCGCTCTCCGCCCGGCGCCCGTACCCGGCCGCCGCCGCCGACACCCGGGCGGGTGGCCGGGCGGGTGCCAGGACGGACGCCACGCCGGGACGTGGCGCACATCACCACGGCGGTCCTGACCTGCCCGAACGCCGTGCCGCCACCGGCCCGTCCGGCGGTCCGCATGGCGAGACGGTCATCCCACCTGCTTGACATGCCGCCCCGCACGGGAGGAAGGTCGTTGCCATGCGCACCCGAATTCTCGTACTTGGCGGGCGCGTCGGCTGAGTGGGCTCGAACGCCCTGCTCGTGACAGACCGACGCGCCACCCCTCGCATGCCCTTGGGCACGAGGGGTTTTTTGTTGCACTGACGCTGTTCCACCTCCGCAAGACCCCTGGCCTCGGCCGCCCGAGCACGTCCGACGTACCGGACCAGAGCGGGACGATCGAGGCAGAGCCGGCGATCGACCCGGACCGGGACCCCTCCCTCGCAGCACCGGGGCCCGCAGCACCGAGTCGGCAAAACCCGAGAAGAGACAGGCAGATGACCGAGCACGCCGCATCCCCCCGCCGCGGGGACAACCCGGCCGCGAACGCTCCCGCTCCCCAGCACGTCGTCGAGACCATGACCGGCGCCCAGTCGCTCATCCGCTCCCTGGAGGCCGTGGGCGCGGACACCGTGTTCGGCATCCCGGGCGGCGCCATCCTTCCCGCGTACGACCCGCTGATGGACTCCGTCAAGGTGCGCCACATCCTGGTCCGGCACGAGCAGGGCGCCGGTCACGCCGCCACCGGCTACGCCCAGGCCACCGGCCGGGTCGGGGTCTGCATGGCGACCTCGGGCCCGGGCGCGACCAACCTGGTCACCCCGATCGCCGACGCGTACATGGACTCGGTGCCGGTCGTCGCGATCACCGGCCAGGTCTCCTCCAAGGCGATCGGCACCGACGCCTTCCAGGAGGCGGACATCTGCGGCATCACGATGCCGATCACCAAGCACAACTACCTGGTCACCGACCCGGCCGAGATCCCCCGGGTGATCGCCGAGGCCTTCCACATCGCCTCCACCGGCCGCCCGGGCCCGGTCCTGGTCGACATCGCCAAGGACGCGCTCCAGGCCACCACCACCTTCCGCTGGCCGGTCGAGACCGCGCTGCCCGGCTACCGCCCGGTGACCAAGCCGCACGCCAAGCAGATCCGCGAGGCCGCGAAGCTGCTGGTCGGCGCCAAGCGCCCGGTGCTGTACGTCGGCGGCGGGGTGATCAAGGCGCAGGCCACGGCCGAGCTGCGGATCCTCGCCGAGCTGACCGGCGCCCCCGTGGTCACCACCCTGATGGCGCTCGGCGCCTTCCCGGACAGCCACCCGCAGCACCTGGGCATGCCGGGCATGCACGGCTCCGTCCCGGCCGTCACCGCGCTCCAGAAGTCCGACCTGCTGTTCACCCTCGGCGCCCGCTTCGACGACCGGGTCACCGGCAAGCTGGACAGCTTCGCCCCCAACGCCAAGGTCGTCCACGCCGACATCGACCCGGCCGAGATCGGCAAGAACCGCCCGGCGGACGTGCCGATCGTCGGCGACGCCCGGGAGGTCCTCGCCGACCTGATCGTCGCCGTCCAGGCCGAGTTCGACGCCGGCCACAAGGGCGACTACACCGAGTGGTGGGAGCGGCTCGACGAGTGGAAGAAGACCTACCCGCTCGGCTACGAGCCGGCCCCGGACGGGCAGCTCTCGCCGCAGCAGGTCATCGAGCGGATCGGCCGGCTGGTCGGCCCCGAGGCGATCTACGCCGCCGGGGTGGGCCAGCACCAGATGTGGAGCTCGCAGTTCATCGGCTTCGAGAAGCCGGGCACCTGGCTCAACTCGGGCGGCGCCGGGACGATGGGCTACGCCGTCCCCGCGGCGATGGGCGCCAAGGCCGGCCGCCCGGAGAGCGCGGTCTGGGCGATCGACGGCGACGGCTGCTTCCAGATGACCAACCAGGAGCTGGCCACCTGCGCCCTGAACGACATCCCGATCAAGGTCGCGGTCATCAACAACGGCTCGCTCGGCATGGTCCGGCAGTGGCAGACGCTGTTCTACAACCAGCGCTACTCCAACACCGTGCTGCACTCCGGCCCCGGCCACGACGGCATCGAGCCGCCGGCCCAGGGCACCAGGATCCCCGACTTCGTCCTGCTGTCCGAGGCGATGGGCTGCGTGGGCCTGCGCTGCGAGCGCCCCGAGGACCTGGACGCGGTCATCCGGCAGGCGATGGAGATCAACGACCGCCCGGTCGTCATCGACTTCATCGTCCACCAGGACGCCATGGTCTGGCCGATGGTCGCGGCCGGCACCAGCAACGACGAGATCCAGTTCGCCAAGGGCGTGCGCCCCGACTTCGGCGACGACCTCGACTGACGCCCCCTGCTACCCACCCGTCGCCCGCCACCGCCCTTCTCGGGACCGGCTACGCCGGACCCCTCCTGAGCGACTGAGGAATCCCATGGCCAAGCACACCCTCTCCGTCCTGGTCGAGAACAAGCCCGGCGCGCTCGCCCGCATCGCCGCGCTGTTCTCCCGTCGGGGCTTCAACATCGACTCCCTCGCCGTCGGCTCGACCGAGCACCCGGACGTGTCCCGGATGACGATCGTGGTCAACGTCGAGGACCTCCCGCTGGAACAGGTCACCAAGCAGCTCAACAAGCTCGTGAACGTGATAAAGATCGTCGAACTCGACCAGTCCGCTGCGATCCAGCGGGAACTGGTCCTGGTGAAGGTCCGCGCCGACAACGAGACCCGGTCGCAGATCGTCGAGATCGTCCAGCTGTTCCGTGCCAAGACCGTCGACGTGTCGCCGGAAGCGGTGACCATCGAGGCCACCGGCAGTTCGGACAAGCTGGAGGCCATGCTCCGGATGCTGGAGCCTTACGGCATCAAGGAGTTGGTCCAGTCCGGCCTGGTCGCCATCGGCCGCGGCGCGCGTTCCATCACGGACCGCTCGCTGCGCGCCCTGGACCGCAGCGCGTAAACAGCGCGCGTCTCGCCCGCCACCGCCTTTCAAGGGCGCGCGGCACCTTTCAAGCAAAGACCCCACACCACGTCGCGTGCGCATACGGTGAACACCGCGTACCCGGCATCCATCACGCAAGGAGAAGTACCCCCGTGGCCGAGCTGTTCTACGAAGACGACGCCGACCTGTCCATCATCCAGGGCCGCAAGGTCGCGGTCATCGGCTACGGCAGCCAGGGCCACGCCCACGCGCTGTCGCTGCGCGACTCCGGCGCCGACGTCCGGGTCGGCCTGAAGCCCGAGTCCACCTCCCGTGCCAAGGCGGAGGAGGCCGGCCTGCGCGTCGTCACCCCGGCCGAGGCCGCGGCCGAGGCCGACGTCATCATGATCCTGGTCCCGGACCCGATCCAGGCCGACGTCTACGAGGCCGACATCGCCCCGCACCTGAAGGCCGGCGACGCCCTGTTCTTCGGTCACGGCCTGAACATCCGCTTCGGCTTCATCAAGCCCCCGGCGGACGTCGACGTCTGCATGGTCGCCCCGAAGGGCCCGGGCCACCTGGTCCGCCGCCAGTACGAGGAGGGCCGCGGCGTCCCCGCGATCGTCGCGGTCGAGCAGGACGCCTCGGGCAAGGCCTTCGACCTGGCGCTGTCGTACGCCAAGGGCCTGGGCGCCACCAAGGCCGGCGTCATCAAGACCACCTTCACCGAGGAGACCGAGACCGACCTGTTCGGTGAGCAGGCCGTCCTCTGCGGTGGCACCGCCGCCCTGGTGAAGGCCGGGTTCGAGACCCTGGTCGAGGCCGGCTACCAGCCGGAGATCGCCTACTTCGAGTGCCTGCACGAGCTGAAGCTCATCGTCGACCTGATGTACGAGGGCGGCCTGGAGAAGATGCGCTGGTCGGTCTCCGAGACCGCCGAGTGGGGCGACTACGTCACCGGCCCGCGGATCATCACCGACGCCACCAAGGCCGAGATGAAGAAGGTCCTCACCGAGATCCAGGACGGCACCTTCGCCAACACCTGGATCGCCGAGTACAAGGCGGGTCTGCCCAAGTACAACGAGTACAAGAAGGCCGACGAGGACCACCTGCTGGAGACCACCGGCAAGAAGCTGCGCTCGCTGATGAGCTGGGTCAACGAGAACGCCTGACCTCCTCCGGGCCGTTTTCCCGGCCCCGGTTTTGTTACGTCCTTGTACAAGTAGGCTGCTCTCGTCCGGGTGATTTCGCCGGACGGGAGCAGCCCGCTACCCACCCCGTCGATACACTCCGAGTGCGCGTCAGGCCCACAGCGTCGTGCGTCTACTCACGCGGCATGCCACCTTCCCCCGCCCTCCACGCCACCTACGTGCCCGGGGGGACCGGACAGTTAAGGACCCACTGTCGTGAGCACTGTGACCACTGCGAAGACCGGCGTCGTACTGATCGCCGAAGAGCTTTCGCCCGCCACCGTCGACGCCCTCGGCCCCGACTTCGAGATCCGCCACTGCAACGGCGCCGACCGCACCGAGCTGCTCACCGCGATCGCCGACGTCGACGCGATCCTGATCCGCTCCGCCACCAAGGTCGACGCGGAGGCGCTGGCCGCCGCCCGCAAGCTCAAGGTGGTCGCCCGGGCCGGCGTCGGCCTGGACAACGTGGACGTCGCCGCCGCCACCAAGGCCGGCGTGATGGTCGTCAACGCGCCGACCTCCAACATCGTGACCGCCGCCGAGCTGGCCTGCGGCCTGCTGGTCTCCGTCGCCCGCAACATCGCGCCGGCCAACGCCGCGCTCAAGCAGGGCGAGTGGAAGCGCAACAAGTACACCGGCGTCGAGCTGAGCGAGAAGACCCTCGGCGTGGTCGGCCTCGGCCGGATCGGCGTCCTGGTCGCGCAGCGGATGTCCGCGTTCGGGATGAAGATCGTCGCGTACGACCCCTACATCCAGGCCGCCCGCGCCGCGCAGATGGGCGTCAAGCTGGTCTCGCTGGAGGAGCTGCTGGAGGTCTCGGACTTCATCACCGTCCACCTCCCGAAGACCCCGGAGACCATCGGCCTGATCGGCGACGAGGCGCTGCACAAGGTCAAGCCGACCGTCCGCATCGTGAACGCCGCCCGTGGCGGCATCGTGGACGAGGAGGCGCTCGCCAGCGCCCTGCGCGAGGGCCGGGTGGCCGGCGCGGGCCTGGACGTGTACGCCAAGGAGCCGTGCACCGACTCCCCGCTGTTCGCCTTCGACAACGTGGTCGCCACCCCGCACCTGGGCGCCTCCACCGACGAGGCGCAGGAGAAGGCCGGCATCGCGGTCGCCAGGTCGGTGCGCCTGGCGCTGGCCGGCGAGCTGGTGCCGGACGCGGTGAACGTCCAGGGCGGCGTGATCGCCGAGGACGTCCGCCCGGGCCTGCCGCTCGCCGAGAAGCTCGGCCGGATCTTCACCGCGCTGGCCGGCGAGGTGGCCGTCCGCCTCGACGTCGAGGTCCGCGGCGAGATCACCCAGCACGACGTGAAGGTGCTCGAACTGTCCGCGCTGAAGGGCGTGTTCGAGGACGTCGTGGCGGAGACGGTGTCCTACGTCAACGCCCCGCTGTTCGCCCAGGAGCGCGGCGTGGAGGTCCGTCTGACCACCTCCAGCGAGAGCGCCGAGCACCGCAACGTGATCACCGTCCGCGGCACGCTCTCGGGCGGCGGGGAGATCGCCATCTCCGGCACGCTGGCCGGCCCCAAGCAGACCCAGAAGATCGTCGGCGTGGACGCCTTCGACGTGGACGTCGCGCTCACCGACCACATGGCCTTCTTCAAGTACGAGGACCGCCCCGGTGTGGTCGGCGTGCTCGGCCGCCACCTCGGCGACGCGGGCATCAACATCGCCGGCATGCAGGTCGCCCGCGACGGCGGCGACGCGCTGGCCTCCATCACCGTGGACACCGAGATCCCGCAGGAGGTGCTCTCGGCCATCGCCGCCGAGATCGGCGCCCGCTTCGCGCGCTCGGTCGACCTGGGCTGAGTTCGCACGCTCCTCCGGGGCCCGGACCACCGTTCGCACGGTGGTCCGGGCCTCGCTGCGTTCCCCCGGGTGACGCCCGTCTCAGATAGTAGGAAATCCAAGTATTCGTGCAGACACGGCCGGGACGGGGTCGTACCGTGGAAGGGCCATACGGTGTGCCGCCCCTGTAGCCAGGGCTCGCGGCCCGTGTGCGCGTGCGCCCTCCGAGCAGGCGATCCCTGCTCCGCGCGTACCCTCCGCCGCCCGTCGGCGCCCGTCCCGGGGCGCTGCGCGCGGCACCTCCCTCCCCCTCGCGCTGCTCGCGCAGCGCCGCTTCCGAGGAGCCCGGTATGTCGCCGACCGCCGCCGACCGCCACGCCACGTCCACCCCCGCCGCCACCGCCGTCCGCGCCCCGCGCCGCCGCCGGGCCGCCGAGCGGAACCCCTTCGCGGCCGCCGCCCTCCAGCGCTCGCTGGACCGTCGGGACAACGGCGGCGTGACCGGCCACTGAGCGCCCGGCTCCCATCGTCGGGGCGACGCTGGCGTTCATCGGTCGAATGGGCCGTACGGGGTGGCCGGCCGTCACCCAGTAGAGTGCAACCCCGTTCCATCCGAGGGAAGTTGCTCGTCCCCGTCGGCGCGATCATCCTAATTTGGGGCCTCCGGGAGGGGTGATCGACGTCCGCACGGGCGGGCGTCAGCGACACGGAGTGCGGATCAGTCCCCCTGCCGGGGGAGAGGGCCCAGTGCGTCTGCCACCCGTCCGCCGACCCGCCGCCCGGATCGGCCTCACCCTGGCCCTGCTGGCCGGGAGCGCCGTCCTCGCCGCCACCCCGGCGGCGGGCGGCCCACCGTCCGCGGGCCCACCGTCCGCGGGCCCACCGTCCGCCGGACCTCCGGGGGCCGGCCGAACGGCCTCCGTCCTGCTCGAACTCACCACCGAGGCGGCCGGTCCGGCCTGGCGGCGCGCCGCCGACGGGGCCCGGCGGGCCCAGCGCTCCCCGGAGGCCGTCCACCGGGAGGCCGCCCGGGCCGGCGCGGCCCAGCGCTCCTCGGCCGGGGACGCGCTCGACCGGCTCGCCGGGGCCGTCCACCGCGCGGCCCCCGCCGCCCGGGAGCTCTACCGCACCCGGACCGTGCTCACCGGCCTCGCGGTCGACGCGCCCGCCGACCGGCTGCCCGCGCTGCGGGCGCTGCCCGGCGTCCTGGCCGTCCACCCGATCGTCGCCAAGCGGCGCGACAACGCCCACTCCGTCCCGCTGACCGGCGCCCCGCGGGTCTGGGCCGGCGACCCGGCCACCGGGACCGGCCGGGGCACCCGGATCGGGATCGTCGACAGCGGCATCGACTACACCCACGCCGACTTCGGCGGCCCGGGCACCGAGGAGGCGTTCCGCTCGGTCGAGCGCGGCAGGCCGGCGCCGCCCGCGCTGTTCCCCAACGCCAAGGTGGTCGGCGGCAAGGACCTGGTCGGCGACGACTACGACCCCGATCCGGCCTCCCCGCACCACCAGCCGGTGCCGCACCCCAGCGACAACCCGATCGACTGCGTGCGCAACGGGCACGGCACCCACGTGGCCGGCACCGCGGCCGGGTACGGCGTCACCGCCGACGGCCGGCCGTACACCGGTCCGTACGGGCCGGGGCTGGACCCGGCCGCCTTCCGGATCGGCCCCGGCACCGCCCCGGGCGCCCAGCTGTACGCGATCCGGGTGTTCGGCTGCGACGGCTCCACCGACCGGGTCACCGAGGCGCTCGACCTGGCCGCAGACCCGAACGGGGACGGCGACCTGAGCGACCGGCTGGACGTCGTCAACCTCTCGCTCGGCAGCCGCTTCGGCAGCACCGACGACACCGACGCCCTGGCCGTCGACCGGCTCGCCGAACTGGGCACCGTCGTGGTCGCGGCGGCCGGCAACGACGGCGACGTGTACGGCATCGGCGGCAGCCCGGGCACCGCCGCCCGGGCGATCACCGTCGCCGCCTCGGTGCACGGACACGCCGACGTGGACGGCATCACCGTGCTCGCCCCCGCCGCGCAGGCCGGGGTCGTCCCGGCGCACTGGAGCGAGCGCTACCAGGGCTGGTCCACCGCCGACGTCAGCGGCGAACTCGCCCTGCCCGCAGACCAGTCCGACGGCTGCGCCGACTTCAGCGAGGCCGACAGACGGCGGCTGGCCGGACGGATCGCGCTGCTCACCTGGCGCACCCGGGAGGCCGACCGGGCCTGCAACTCCGGACCGCGCGCCGACCACGCCGCCGACGCGGGCGCGATCGGCGCGCTGTACGCCGCGGACTCCGACCACCTCGCCGAGATCGCCGGCAACGACCGCGTCCCGGCCGTCCTGCTGGCGCGCGCCGACGGCGAGCGGCTGCGGCAGGCCTCGGCCGCCGGGCCGGTGCGGGTGCGGCTCGCCGCGCCCGGCAACACGCTGCACGGCTCCGTCCCGCAGGACCAGCCGGCCAGGGCCGACACCCTGACCGACTTCACCTCGCGCGGCATCGGCGTGCCCGGCGTGGTCAAGCCCGACCTGGCGGCCCCCGGCGAGAGCATCTGGTCCACTCTGGTCGGCAGCGGCTCCGGCGGCCAGCGCGAGAGCGGCACCTCGATGGCCACCCCGCACGTGGCCGGGCTCGCCGCGCTGGTCCGCGCCGCGCACCCGGACTGGACGGTCGAGCAGGTCAAGGCCGCGCTGATGAACACCACCGTGGACACCTACCTCGACGACGACCACGGCGGGCCGGTCTACGGGCCCGAGCGCACCGGGGCCGGACGGGTCCGGGTGGACCGGGCGGTCCGCACGCCCGCCGTCGCCTACGCGGCGGGGGAGGGCGCGGTGGAGGGCGGCGTCGGGGTCTCCTTCGGACCGGTCGAGGTGGGCGGGCCGACCGCGTCGACCCGGGAGATCGAGGTGCGCAACACCTCGGGAACGCCGCTGGGCTACCGCACCTCGTACGCGGCGGCCACCGAACTGCCCGGCGCCTCCTACCGGGTGGCCCCGGCCCGGGTGGACGTCCCGGCGGGCGGCACCGCGCGGGTGCGGGTGACGCTGTCCGTCCCGGGGGAGCTGGGGCGCGTGCCCGACCCGACCATCGACACCGTGCAGGGCGGCCGGGCCCGCAGCTACCGGGGCGAACTCTCCGGCCGGGTGCTGCTCACGCCGGTCGGGGACGACGGGCCGCCGCAGCTGCGGATCCCGGTGCTGGCCGCCCCGCGCCCGACCGGCGACCTCACGGCGGCGGCCACCGTCCGCACCGCCAGGGACGGCACCCTGGTCGCCCTCGGCGGCCGCGCCGCGCCGGGCGAACAGTCCGGGCTGGTCAGCGCCCTCGCGCTCGGCGGCGAGGGGCCCCGCCGGCCCGACTGCCAGGCCGCCGGCAGCGGCGCGGCGGCCCGGCCGGGCGCGGGCATCCGGCCCGCGGACGCGGGGGAGGGGACGGACCAGGCGGAGGAGGAGACCTGCGTCGAGCACCCAGGCGAGCGGTCCGCCGACCTGCGCGCGGCGGGCGCCGCCGTCGACTCCGAACTGCTGTACGTGGGAGCGCAGTTGTGGGAGCCCGCGGTGACGCCGGTGGGACTGTACGGGGTGCGGGTGGCGCTGGACACCGACGGCGACGGCAGCACCGACGTCATCCTCAAGGCCGACCGGCAGCGCGGCGGCGACGTCCTGGTCTCCCGCGCCCTGGACGCCCGCACCGGGGCCGAACTCGACGTCCAGCCGCTCAACGCCCGCCGGGGCGACACCGACACCGGGCTGCTGGACAGCGACGTCCTGCTGCTGCCCGTCCGGCTGAGCGCCCTGCCCGGCATCACGCCCGGGCACAGCACCGTCCACTACGGCGTGTGGACCGGCTACACCGGGGGCGGCACACCGGACGTGGCCGAGGCCCTCTCCGCCATCGGGCTGGACGGCACCCGCCCGTCCGTCCCCCTGGACGTCCTGCACCCGGCGCTCACCGCGCGGTCCGGCCTCACCGGCCCGGCCGCCGTGATGGCCCCGGCGGGCCCCGGCGCCGTCCTCGCCGCGCGCCGGGCGGAGGGCGACCCCACGCGGCTCCTGCTGCTGTACCACCTCAACCCGGCCGGCCGGCGGGCCCAGGTGCTCGACCTGCCGTGACCGCCGCGCCGGGGGCGCCCCACCGTCCCCGGCGCGCTCCCTCGAAAGACTGGTTCCAGGGACGGTTTCGCCGAGTAGCCTGGAACGGCCGCCGGAATCCCCGTATGGGAGGAACCATGAGCATCGCGCCGTACCCCGACTGGATTCGGCCTCCTGCTGGTGGCTACACCGCAGAGGATCTCGACCGGCTGCCTGATCTCCCGCCGCACACCGAACTGCTCGACGGGAGCCTGATCTTCGTGAGTCCACAGACAAAGTTCCACGTGCGAGCGAAGCGAGTGCTGGAGCGAGGGCTGGAGGCCGCGGTTCCGGAGGGCTGGGAGGTGCGGCCCGAGATGACGGTCACGCTCGACCGCCGGAATCGACCGGAGCCCGATCTGCTGGTGGTCCACGAGGACTCCGACACCGGCTATCGCCAGACGGGCTTCTCCGCCGAGCACGTTCTTCTGGCGGTCGAGGTGGTCTCCGAGGAGTCCCGCGAGCGTGACCGGGAGATCAAACCGCGTAAGTACGCGGCTGCCGGCATTCGCCACTTCTGGCGCGTCGAGTGCAACGAGGGCCGTCCCGTGGTTTACACGTTCGAGCTTGAACCGGCCTCCAAGCGGTACGTCCCGACCGGGATCCACCACAAGCAACTGAAGGTCGATCAGCCCTTCGACATCGAGATCGACCTGACCTGAACGTCCGGATCGTGGACGCGTGGTGTCAGTACCTGGGACGGCGGAGTAGGGTCCGAGCATGTCTCGCACCATTCGTCTCGCAGTTGTTCCCGGTGACGGCATCGGCCAGGAAGTCGTGGCCGAAGGCCTCAAGGTCCTGGGTGTCGCGCTTCCCTCCGACGTGAAGCTGGAGACCACCGAGTACGACCTCGGGGCCCGGCGCTACCACCGGACCGGCGAGACCCTCCCGGACGACGTGCTGGCGGAGCTGAAGTCCCACGACGCGATCCTGCTGGGCGCCATCGGCGACCCGAGCGTGCCGTCCGGCGTGCTGGAGCGGGGGCTGCTGCTCAAGCTGCGGTTCGCCTTCGACCACCACATCAACCTGCGTCCCGGCCGGCTCTTCCCCGGCGTGCAGTCCCCGCTGGGCGGTCAGCCGGAGATCGACTTCGTGGTCGTCCGCGAGGGCACCGAGGGCCCGTACGTCGGCAACGGCGGCACGCTGCGCACCGGGACGCCGCAGGAGGTGGCCACCGAGGTCAGCCTGAACACCGCGTACGGCATCGAGCGCGTGGTGCGCGACGCCTACCGCCGGGCGCAGGCGCGGCCGCGCAAGAAGCTCACCCTGGTGCACAAGAACAACGTGCTGGTGCACGCCGGGCACCTGTGGACGCGGATCTTCGCCGAGGTCGGCGCGGAGTTCCCCGAGGTCACCACCGACTACCTGCACGTGGACGCGGCGACCATCTTCTTCGTCACCCAGCCGGAGCGGTTCGACGTCATCGTCACCGACAACCTCTTCGGCGACATCCTGACCGACCTGGCCGCCGCCGTCACCGGCGGGATCGGCCTGGCCGCGAGCGGCAACATCAACCCGAGCGGCGAGTTCCCGTCCATGTTCGAGCCGGTGCACGGTTCGGCGCCGGACATCGCGGGCCAGGGCAAGGCCGACCCGACCGCCACCGTGCTGTCGGTCGCGATGCTGCTGGAGCACCTCGGCTTCGCCGCCGAGGCCGCCAAGGTCGAGGCCGCCGTCGCCGCGGACCTGACCGAGCGCTCCGGCGCCCGCAGCACCTCGCAGGTCGGCGACGCGCTCGTCGCCCGAGTATCCGGCTAGCGGGCCGGATCCGAGAGCGGGGTTCCGGCTAGCGGGCCGGATCCGAGAGCGGGGTTCCGGCTAGCGGGCCGGATCCGAGAGCGGGGTTCCGGCTAGCGGGCCGGATCCGACAAGGTTCCGGCCCGGCGGGCCGGACCGCATATCCGCAGCGTGCCGCCCTGAAACAGGGCGGGCAGCTGTTCGGCACGGCCCTCTGGATGCGAGTATCGACAGTGGGCCGTGCCGTTCTGCGTCCGTTTCGGTGATCTTTGCCGAAAGTATCCGCAGGCGGTGGCGGCCCGGACCAACCCCACGGTGAAGGAAACAGCCATGAGCACGGCCACCCAGGCGCCCATCACGTTCGACCTCAAGCCTTCCGCCCACCCGCTGCCCGCAGCGGAGCGCGAGGCCCGGCTGGCCAACCCCGGCTTCGGCCGGGTCTTCACCGACCACATGGTCACCATCCGCTGGACCGAGGGCGTGGGCTGGCACGACGCCCAGCTGGCGCCGTACGCGCCGCTGGAGATCGACCCGGCGAACATGACCCTGCACTACGGTCAGGCGATCTTCGAGGGTCTGAAGGCCTACCGCCAGGCCGACGGCTCCATCGCCACCTTCCGTCCGGAGGCCAACGCCGCCCGCTTCCAGGCCTCGGCCCGCCGCCTGGCGATGCCGGAGCTGCCGGTGGAGACCTTCGTCGAGGCCGTCGAGCTGCTGGTCCGCCAGGAGCAGGAGTGGGTCCCGAACGAGCCGGAGCAGAGCCTCTACCTGCGCCCGTTCATGTTCGCCACCGAGGTCGGCCTGGGCGTCCGCCCGGCGAACTCCTACCTGTTCATGATCATCGCCTCGCCGGCCGGCGCCTACTTCCAGGGCGGCATCAAGCCGGTCTCGGTCTGGCTCTCCAAGGAGTACGTCCGGGCCGCGCCCGGCGGCACCGGCGCCGCCAAGTGCGCCGGCAACTACGCCGCCTCGCTGGTCGCCCAGGCCCAGGCCGCCGAGAAGGGCTGCGACCAGGTGGTCTGGCTCGACGCCGCCGAGCACCGGTGGGTCGAGGAGATGGGCGGGATGAACCTGTACTTCGTCTTCGGCGAGGGCAAGGACGCCAGGATCGTCACCCCGGAGCTGTCCGGCGCCCTGCTGCCCGGCATCACCCGTGACTCGCTGCTCCAGCTCGCCTCCGACCTCGGCTACGCCGTCGAGGAGCGGAGGATCTCCACCGACGAGTGGCAGCAGGCCAACGCCGACGGCACCCTCACCGAGGTCTTCGCCTGCGGCACCGCCGCCGTCATCACCCCGGTCGGCTCGGTGAAGTCCGCCGCCGCCGACTGGACCGTCGGCGCCGGCGAGCCCGGCCCGGTCACCATGGAGCTGCGCCGGGCGCTGCTGTCGATCCAGGGCGGCCAGACCCCGGACACCCACCGCTGGCTGCACAAGATCGTCTGAGTCGGCACCCCGCCCGGCCTGCCCCGTTTCGCATCGCGAGACGGGGCGGGCCGGATCCCGGAAGCTGTGCCAGACTGCGAGCGTGTCCACGCTGTCGATGATTATTAGCAGCAGGCGCGCCGGTCCGCAGTGACCGCTCCCGCAGGACCCGATGCGGAGCGACCACGAGCGTCCAGACCCGCGCGCAGACCTCTCGCACCCGCGAGGGGTCTTTTGCTTTTTGGGCACCGCCCCATCGAGCACCTCCCCCGGACCGGCCGAGGGCCCCCACAAGGGGCCCGGGGACACCGGGACCGCGCGCGGGATCCTGGACAGTGGAGCCGGGACGACATCCGGCAGAGCAGTACCAACCTCCCCGAAACGGAGAACCAGGGGTCATGACCGAGGTCACCCGTACCGACGACAGTTTCCACGTCTTCGACACCACGCTGCGCGACGGAGCACAGCGGGAGGGCATCAACCTGACGGTGGCGGACAAGCTGGCCATCGCCCGGCACCTGGACGAGTTCGGGGTCGGCTTCATCGAGGGCGGCTGGCCCGGGGCCAACCCGCGCGACACCGAGTTCTTCGCCCGCGCCGCCGCCGAGCTGGAGCTGGAGCACGCCCGGCTGGTCGCCTTCGGCGCCACCCGCAGGGCCGGCGGCAAGGCCGCGGAGGACCCGCAGCTGGCCGCGCTGGTCGCCTCCGGCGCGCCCGTGATCACCCTGGTGGCCAAGGCGCACGACCGGCACGTGGAGCTGGCGCTGCGCACCACCCTGGACGAGAACCTGGAGATGGTCAGGGACAGCGTCGCGTTCCTGCGCGCCCAGGGGCGGCGGGTGTTCATCGACTGCGAGCACTTCTTCGACGGGTACCGGGCGAACCCCGAGTACGCCGTGGCGGTGGTCCGTGCCGCGCACGAGGCCGGGGCGGACGTGGTGGTGCTCTGCGACACCAACGGCGGGATGCTGCCGGGCGGCGTCCGGGAGATCGTCGCCGACGTGCTCGCCAGGACGGGTGCCAGGCTCGGCATCCACGCCCAGGACGACACCGGCTGCGCCGTGGCCAACACCCTGGCCGCGGTGGACGCCGGCGCGACCCACGTCCAGTGCACCGCCAACGGCTACGGCGAGCGGGTCGGCAACGCCAACCTGTTCCCGGTGGTCGGCGCGCTGGAGATCAAGTACGACCGCCGGGTGCTGCCCGCGGGCCGGCTGGCCGAGATGACCCGGATCTCGCACGCGATCGCCGAGCTGGTCAACCTGACCCCCGCCACCCACCAGCCGTACGTCGGCTTCTCGGCCTTCGCCCACAAGGCGGGCCTGCACGCCTCCGCGATCAAGGTCGACCCCGACCTGTACCAGCACATCGACCCCGAGCGGGTCGGCAACACCATGCGGATGCTGGTCTCCGACATGGCCGGCCGGGCCTCCGTCGAGCTCAAGGGCAAGGAACTCGGCTACGACCTCTCCAGCGACCGGGACCTGGCCGGCCGGGTGGTGGCCAAGGTGAAGGAGCAGGAGAACCTCGGCTACACCTACGAGTCCGCCGACGCCTCCTTCGAGCTGCTGCTGCGCGACGAGGTGCGCGGCAGCCGGGACCGCTTCTACACCCTGGAGTCCTGGCGGACCATCAGCGAGCAGGGCCCGAAGGGCTTCGCGGGCAACGAGGCCACCGTCAAGCTGTGGGCCAAGGGCGAGCGCCGGATCGCCACCGGCGAGGGCAACGGCCCGGTCGACGCGCTGGACCAGGCGCTGCGCGCGGCCCTGGAGGGCATCTACCCGCCGCTGGCCGGCTTCGAGCTGGTGGACTACAAGGTCCGCATCCTGGAGGGGCAGCACGGCACCGGGTCCAAGACCCGGGTGCTGATCGAGTCCACCGACGGCACCACCACCTGGTCGACGGTGGGTGTGGCCG
Source organism: Kitasatospora sp. NPDC091335 (assembly GCF_044757205.1). Classification (NCBI taxonomy): domain Bacteria; kingdom Bacillati; phylum Actinomycetota; class Actinomycetes; order Kitasatosporales; family Streptomycetaceae; genus Kitasatospora; species Kitasatospora sp. NPDC091335. Next base: position 542,523 of record NZ_JBIVUM010000004.1, read on the forward strand.
ACAACGTGATCGCCGCCTCCTGGCTGGCGCTGGAGGACGCGTACACCTACGGCCTGGTCAGGGCGGGCCTGGAGCCCACCGAGTAGCCGCTCCCGGGAACGCCCGTGGCCCGTCGGACTCCGCGTGGAGTCCGACGGGCCACAGGTGCTCGCGCGCTTCCCGCAGGCTCGGCGCCCGCGGTCACCGGAGTCGGGCGAGGAGGGCGTGTTCGACGAGGGTGATGAGGGCGCTTTTGGCGCTGTCGCGGCGGCGGGCGTCGAGGGTGACG